>NZ_RWKW01000180.1 GCF_003970795.1 Aquibium carbonis
GGCACACCCCCCTCTGCCTGCCGGCCGGGGCGAGCCACGGGTCTCGCCCGTCCTTCGGACCCTCGAGGATGAGGGCCGTTGGTGGCTGATTGGTCGTGCGTCCTTCGAGGCTCCCCTTCGACAAGCTCAGGGTCGCACCTCAGGATGAGGACCGTTTGTGCGGCTTCGCTCCGGGGTTCCGCCTCGATGGCGGTGCTCGGATTCATCGGGCAAGGGCCGCCGTTTACAAACGGTCCTCATCCTGAGGTGCGAGCCCGCACACCTTGCCGCCATAGCGTGCAAGCCCCGGCGGGCGAGCCTCGAAGGACGCACGACGCCAGTTTCTCCCACGAGGGGGGAGATCGGCTCTCCGGCGTCTCGCCCGTTTCTTCGCAAACGCGGCGTTCTGGCGCGCCCCCCTCTGCCTGCCGGCATCTCACGGTGCGGTGGTCTTCGCCCTTTCAACATCTCCCTTCGGGGGGGTGGCAATTGCATGGTCACCGTGCGCCCCCTCCACCATGCTTCGCATGGTCCCCCTCCCCCGTGAACGGGGGAGGATAAAGGAGACCCCTCACACCCGGCCCGGCAGGACGCGGTCGGGCGGGCGGTGGCCGTCGGCCCAGACGCGGATGTTGATGATGACCTTGTCGCCCATGTCGATGCGGCCCTCGATGGTGGCCGAGCCCATGTGCGGCAGGAGCACGATCTTGTCCTGCTGGGCGAGCCTGACCAGCTTGGGATTGATGGCGGGCTCGTGCTCGAAGACGTCGAGCCCGGCGCCGGCCAGCCGCCCGTCCTGGATCATCTGGATCAGCGCCGCCTCGTCGATGATGTCGCCGCGCGCGGTGTTGACGATGTAGGCGGTGGGCTGCATCAGCGCCAGCCGGCGCGCCGACAGGAGATGGAAGGTCGCGGGCGTCGACGGGCAGTTGACCGAGATGATGTCCATGCGCGCCAGCATCTGGTCGAGGCTTTCCCAGTAGGTGGCCTCCAGCTGGTCCTCGATGGCGGGGGCGACGCGCTTGCGGTTGTGATAGTGGATCGACAGGCCGAAGGCCTTGGCGCGGCGCGCCACCGCGATGCCGATGCGGCCCATGCCGACGATGCCGAGCCGCTTGCCCCAGATGCGGCGCCCGAGCATCCAGGTGGGCGACCAGCCCGACCACTTGCCGTCGCCGCGCAGCGTGTTGGCGCCCTCGATCAGCCGGCGCGGCACGGTGAGCATCAGCGCCATGGTCATGTCGGCGGTGTCTTCGGTGAGCACGTTGGGCGTGTTGGTGACGGTGATGCCCTTCTTCGCCGCCGCCTGCACGTCGATGTGCTCGACGCCGTTGCCGAAATTGGCGATCAGCTTGAGGTTCGGCCCGGCCTGCTCGATCAGCGCGGCGTCGATGCGGTCGGTGATGGTGGGCACCAGCACGTCGGCCTCGCGCACCGCGGCCACCAGCTCGGGCTGGGTCATGGCGCGGTCGTCGATGTTGAGCCTGGCGTCGAACAGCTCGCGCATGCGCGTCTCGACGGGATCGGGCAGCTTGCGCGTGATGACGACGAGAGGCTTTTTTCTGCCCGCCATGGTGTCCTCGAATCCGGGCCCTGTTGAGACCTCTTTAACCAAGATGGCCGATAGTCGGAAACATGCCCGGCCCGGGGTCATGTGTACCAACAGGCCGGGGGGATGACAAAGAAAAACAGGATCGTCGCGGGTCCGTGCGTCGGACCGGCGAGCCGTGGAAGACGAGGTCGTATCGTGTCCGTTTCCAAGTGGCCTGGCCTGGTGGCAGCCGTCGCGGCGCTCGCCGGCCTCATCGCGTTCCAGCCCGTCACCGAGGCGCGCGCGCAGGGCGCGGCCGCCGCGCAGCCGGTGGGCCCGAGCGGCCT
>NZ_RWKW01000181.1 GCF_003970795.1 Aquibium carbonis
CGACGGCCGGCCCGAGGCGGATGGCGCGGACGCGGCCACGCTGCCGGCGCTGCGCCAGGCGGCGACGGGTTGCCGCCGCTGCGAGCTCTGGCGCGAGGCGACGCAGACGGTGTTCGGCGAAGGACCGGAGGATGCGCGCATCGTCTTCGTGGGCGAACAGCCGGGCGACCAGGAGGACATCGCCGGACGGCCGTTCGTCGGCCCGGCCGGCAAGGTGTTCGACGCCATCCTCGGCGAGGCAGGCATCGACCGCGACGGCGTCTACGTGACCAATGCCGTCAAGCACTTCAAGTTCGAGCCGCGCGGCAAGCGGCGCATCCACGCCAAGCCGAATGCCGGCGAGGTGACGGCCTGCCGCTGGTGGCTCGACCGCGAACTGGCGCTGGCCCGCCCGGAAATCGCCGTGGCGCTCGGCGCCACGGCGGCGCAGGCGCTGCTCGGAAAGCCCGTCGCGATCACCAGGCTGCGCGGCCAGGTGATCGAGCGCGACGACGGCCTGCGCGTCTTCCTGACCATCCACCCTTCCTTCATCCTGCGCATTCCCGACCCGGCGGAGAAGGAGGCCGAGCGCGGCCGGTTCCTGACCGACATGCGGGCGGTGAGGGCATTGATGGGGTAGGGTGGCGCCGGGTCTGCGAGGCGCAATTGGGGGTGCTTCAAGGCTCGGCCAGCCCCGTCCCCTCTTCACGCGGCCAGCGGAAAGCACGACGGTGCAACCACCACGCCGTCATCCGAACAGCGCAGCATGGCGCACGCCCCGCTTCTGCAGGTTGGCCTGATGCCGTCTGAGGATCTCCAGTGCCTGGTCGCGTTGAATGGTTCGACGATAGCGCGAACGGTTCTACCGCACCAGCATCGCCCTCAGATCGTTGACGTTGGTCCCGCTCGGCCCCGGCGAAAACAGGTCGCCCAGCGCGTCGAAAGCGCTCCACGCGTCGTTGGCCGACAGCAGCGCGCGCGGGTCGAGCCCGGCCGACCGCAGCCGGGCGGCGGTGGTCCCGTCGCAGAAGGCGCCGGCGTTGTCTTCCGAGCCATCGATGCCGTCGGTGTCCGCGGCGAAGGCCGAGATGCCGTCCACCCCGTCGATGCCGAGCGCCAGCGAAAGCAGGAACTCGCTGTTGCGCCCGCCCTTGCCCTTGCCACGCAGCGTCACCGTCGTCTCGCCGCCGGACAGGATGACGACGGGTCTGGCGAAGGGCCGGTCCTTCGCCGCAACCTCGCGCGCGATGGCGGCGTGCACGCCCGCGACTTCGCGCGCCTCGCCCTCGATCGAATCGGACAGGATCACGGCCTCGACGCCGTGCGACCGCGCCGCCTCCGCGGCGGCCTCCAGCGACGCGGCGGCCGAGGCGATCACATGCACCGCGTTGCCGGCAAAGCGCCGGTCGCCGGGCAGCGGCGC
>NZ_RWKW01000182.1 GCF_003970795.1 Aquibium carbonis
GCGGCCGGCAAGACCATCATCCCGCTCTGTCCCTTCGCCCGCGAACAGTTCCGCCGCCATCCCGAGTGGGCCGACGTGCTGAAGGGCTAGACGAGACCAACGGGGGCAGGACGGACCGTCCCCGTTCGCCCGTCGCCGTCCGGCCTCCGCCGACCGGTTCGCCGCGGCACGATCGGACGATGCCCTGCGCCACCCTCCCGGCAAGCCGGCATTAACCACAGCAGGTGCCGGAACCCGTGCATTCATGCCGTGTTCATCGCGCCTGACGGATTCTTCCTCCCGGTCGCGGCCGGCCTTCGCCCGCCGCCGAAGGGGGAGTTCCCATGCGTCGCCTTCTCGTCCTTGCAGCCTTCGTCGCCCTTGCATCCGCCAGCGGCGTTTCGCCGTCGTTGGCCGCCTCGCAGGTCCACTACTGCCCGCCGGAAGCCCGCGGTATCGTCAGCCACACGGGCGATGCGTCGTGGACGGCCACCAACCAGTCGAGCCGCGTCACCGCCGCCCGCGTCGAGATGATCGGCGGCCAGCCCTCGCTGGTCTGCGTCTACCGCATGTTCGGCGGCGACTACTGGATCCACCGCCGGCCGGAGGCGCCCTTCATGCAGTGCAGCGGCGGCGACATGGGCCTTGGCCGCGTGGGCTTCAGCTGCGTGCGCGGCTGACCGTCTTCCAGCCGCGCCGTCGCGGCGGCACCGCGCCCCGCTGTGTCACCCCGGCGGGCGCTTGGCGAAGCCCTTGACGATGATCGGCCCCGTCGGCCGGCCGGTCGGCGAGCCGGGGGCGGGTTCCAGCGTGATCTCGTAAAGTTGCTCGGCCTGCGGCCGCGGCTGGCTCGGTCCCCTCAGCACGGCCGGCGTGGCGCGCGGCAAGGTACCGATGGACACCGGGCCGACGGACTGGTCGTAGAGCGTCCAGACCTGCAGCGTCTTGCCCTCCGGCACGGCGAAATCCTGCAGGGGCACGATGCGGACGGTGTCGTCGGCAAAGGCCTCGAAGATCGCGCCGGGCACCGCGTCCGGCGTGTCGAGCACCACCACGACCACCGGCTGCGGCCGTGGCGACAGCGTCGTGCCCGCGAGATAGCCGACGCCCAGCGCCGCGGCGATGCTGGCCGCCATCAAGGCCGGACGCCACGCGCCGGCGCGCCGCCG
>NZ_RWKW01000025.1 GCF_003970795.1 Aquibium carbonis
CTTCACCCCGCCGCCGCGCGCGCTGGCCCGCGCGGCCGCCGAGCCCGCCTGGGTGCACCTGCACGGCGAACGCGTCATGGCCGACGTGACCGTCACGCCAGGGCTTGCCGGGCCGGTCGTGGCGACCGTCGCGCTGCAAGGTGGTGACTACGGCCCGCTTGCCGCGAAAGCGGTAACGCTCGTCGTCTCAAGGCCCGATGTCGGCATCGAACCCGTGCGGCGCGACATGGTGGCGACGGAGGAGGGCGCCTGGCGCGCGGGCGACCTCGTGCTGCCCTTGCCCGGACGCTGGTCGGTGCGGGTCGACGTCCTCGTCAGCGACTTCGAACTCGTCAGGCTCGAGGGCGAAATCGACATCCGGCCGTGAGGCCGAGAATGTTGACATAAAGATATCCTTATGTGCATATCCGATTCTATCGGATGCGTGCATGAGGATATCCGCCATGGCTTCGACCCTCGACGATCTGTTTGGCGCGGCCCTGCCGCCCCGCGACGGAGGTGAAATCCGCGCCGCCCTGAACGCGGCCGCACGCGAGCGCATCCTCATCCTCGACGGCGCGATGGGCACGGAGATCCAGGCGCTCCGCCTCGGGGAGGAGCATTTCCGTGGGGATCGCTTCGAAGGTTGCGCCTGCCACCAGCAGGGCAACAACGATCTCCTCATCCTGACCCAGCCCAAGGCGATCGAGGACATCCACTTCGCGTATGCCATCGCCGGCGCCGACATCATCGAGACGAATACCTTCTCGTCCACCCGCATCGCGCAGGCCGATTACGGCATGGAGGAGATGGTCTACGACCTGAACCGCGACGGCGCGCGGCTGGCCCGCCGCGCCGCGATCCGCGCCTTCCAGGAGGACGGCCTGCGGCGCTTCGTGGCCGGCGCGCTGGGGCCGACCAACCGCACGGCCTCGATCTCGCCCGACGTCAACAATCCCGGCTATCGCGCGGTCACCTTCGACGATCTGCGGCTGGCCTATGGCGAGCAATTGCGCGGCCTGATCGACGGCGGCGCGGACCTGATCCTCATCGAGACGATCTTCGACACGCTCAATGCCAAGGCGGCGATCTTCGCCTGCGGCGAGGTCTTTGCCGAGAAAGGCATCGACCTGCCGATCATGATCTCGGGCACGATCACCGATCTCTCCGGTCGGACGCTGTCGGGCCAGACTCCGACCGCGTTCTGGCATTCGGTGCGTCATGCCAAGCCGGTGTCGGTTGGGCTCAACTGCGCGCTGGGCGCCGCCGCCATGCGCCCGCACATCGCCGAGATCTCGGGCGTCGCCGACACGCTCACCTGCGCCTATCCCAATGCCGGCCTGCCCAACGCCTTCGGCCAGTACGACGAAAGCCCGGAATACATGGCGAGCCAGGTCGAGGCTTTCGCCCGCGAGGGGCTGGTCAACATCGTCGGCGGCTGCTGCGGCTCGACGCCCGACCATGTCCGCGCGATCGCAGAGGCCGTGGCGAAACATCCGCCGCGCGCGGTGCCGACCGTGGCGCCCTTGATGCGGCTGTCGGGGCTGGAGCCCTTCGTGCTGACGAAGGACATCCCCTTCGTCAATGTCGGCGAGCGCACCAACGTGACCGGCTCGGCCAAGTTCAGGAAGCTGGTCACGGCGGGCGATCTTGCCGCCGGCCTCGACGTCGCGCGCGACCAGGTCGAGAACGGTGCCCAGATCATCGACGTCAACATGGACGAGGGCCTGATCGATTCGAAAAAGGCGATGGTCGAGTTCCTCAACCTGATCGCCGCCGAGCCCGACATCGCCCGCGTTCCGCTGATGATCGACAGTTCGAAATGGGAGATCATCGAGGCCGGGCTGAAATGCGTGCAGGGCAAGCCGGTCGTCAACTCCATCTCGCTCAAGGAGGGCGAGGAGGCCTTCCTGCACCAGGCGCGACTGTGCCGAGCCTATGGCGCGGCGGTCGTGGTCATGGCCTTCGACGAAAAGGGCCAGGCCGACACCAAGGCGCGCAAGGTGGAGATCTCGAAGCGCGCCTTCGAGCTGCTGACCGAGACCGCCGGTTTCGAGCCTTCCGACATCATCTTCGATCCCAACATCTTCGCGGTGGCGACCGGCATCGAAGAGCACGACAATTACGGCCACGACTTCATCGAGGCGGCGCGCGAAATCACGGCGGCGATGCCCGGCGTGCACGTTTCGGGCGGGGTTTCGAACCTGTCGTTCTCGTTTCGCGGCAACGAGCCCGTGCGCGAGGCCATGCACGCGGTGTTTCTCTACCACGCCATCCAGGCGGGCATGGACATGGGCATCGTCAATGCCGGCCAGCTCGCCGTCTACGAATCCATCGACCCGGACCTGCGCGAGGCCTGCGAGGACGTGGTGCTGAACCGCGTGCCGGCGGCCGGCGGCACGCCGACGGAGAACCTTCTCGATCTCGCCGAGCGCTACAAGGGCTCGGCCGGCAAGGAAGCGCGCGAGAAGGATCTGCGGTGGCGCGAATGGCCGGTCGAGAAGCGGCTGGAGCACGCGCTCGTCAACGGCATCACCGAATACATCGAGGCCGACACGGAGGAAGCGCGGCAGACGGCGGAGCGTCCGCTGCATGTCATCGAGGGACCGCTGATGGCCGGCATGAACGTCGTCGGCGACCTGTTCGGGTCGGGCAAGATGTTCCTGCCGCAGGTGGTCAAGTCGGCGCGGGTGATGAAGCAGGCCGTGGCGGTCCTCCTTCCCTACATGGAAGCCGAGAAGCTGGCGAACGGCGGCGCCGGCGGACGGCAGAGCGCCGGGACCGTCCTGATGGCGACCGTGAAGGGCGACGTCCACGACATCGGCAAGAACATCGTCGGCGTCGTATTGGCCTGCAACAACTACGAGATCATCGACCTCGGCGTCATGGTGCCGGCAACGAAGATCCTGGAGATCGCGCGCGAGCGAAAGGTCGACATCATCGGCCTGTCCGGCCTGATTACGCCCTCGCTCGACGAGATGGTGCATGTGGCTTCGGAGATGGAGCGCGAGGGCTTCGACATCCCGCTGCTGATCGGCGGCGCGACCACGAGCCGCGTGCACACAGCGGTGAAGATCCATCCGCGCTACCATCGCGGCCAGGCGATCTACGTCACCGATGCCAGCCGCGCCGTCGGCGTCGTCTCCAGCCTGCTGTCGCCCGAGATGAAAGCCGGCGCCGTCGAGACCGTGCGCGCCGAGTATCGCAAGGTGGCGGCTGCGCATGCGCGCTCGGAAGCCGAAAAGCAGCGGCTGCCGCTCGCCCGCGCCCGCGCCAACGCGCATCGTGTCGACTGGGCTTCCTACGATCCGCCAAAGCCGTCCTTCCTCGGCACGCGCGTGTTCCAGGAGTGGGACCTGTCGGAACTCGCCCGCTACATCGACTGGACGCCGTTCTTCCAGACCTGGGAACTGCGGGGGCGCTATCCGGCGATTCTCGACGACGAGAAGCAGGGCGCGGCGGCGCGCCAACTGTTCGAGGACGCGCAGGCGATGCTGGCCAAGATCATCGACGAGCAGTGGTTTGCGCCGAAGGCCGTCGTGGGCTTCTGGCCCGCCAATGCGGTCGGCGACGACATCGCGCTGTTTGCCGACGACAGCCGGACGGAAAAGCGCGCGTGGCTGCACACCCTGCGCCAGCAGCTTCCCCGCCGCGATGGCAAGCCGAACCTGTCGCTGTCGGATTTCGTGGCGCCGCGCGACGGCGGCAAGGCGGATTACGTCGGCGGGTTCGTCGTCACCGCCGGGATCGAGGAAGTCGCGATCGCGGAACGCTTCGAGCGCGCCAATGACGACTACTCCTCCATCCTGGTCAAGGCCTTGGCCGACCGCTTCGCCGAGGCCTTCGCCGAGCGCATGCACGAGCTGGTGCGCAAGGAGTTGTGGGGCTACGGCGCCGACGAGGCCTTCTCACCCGAGGACCTGGCCGGCGAGCCCTATCGCGGCATCCGTCCTGCGCCCGGCTATCCCGCGCAACCCGACCACACCGAGAAGGCGACGCTGTTTTCGCTGCTGGATGCGGAGGCGCAGATCGGCGTGCGGCTGACCGAGAGCCATGCCATGTGGCCGGGGTCGTCGGTGTCGGGTCTCTACCTCTCGCATCCCGACAGCTTTTATTTCGGTGTCGGGAAGGTCGAGCGCGACCAGGTCGAGGATTATGCTCGCCGCAAGGGCATGAGCGTCGAGGAGGTCGAGCGCTGGCTCGCCCCGGTCCTGAACTACGTGCCGATGGCCTTTGCGGAAGCAGCCGAGTAAGGCGCGCACGCTTTCTGGCGAACCGTTGCCGCGCGGCCACAGGTCGGAGGCACATCATGCACTATGGATCGCGTGCGGGGTCGGGAGGCCTCGCATGCCGACAGTTGCTCCGGAGCGCGCATGAAGATCTTCGCCTACAAGCCCGGTCACGACGGCCACGTCGCCCTGATCGAGGACGCCACGCTGGCCTTTTCGATCGAGGCGGAAAAGGATTCGGGCCCGCGCTATGCGCCGGTGACGCCGGAACTCGTGCTGCGCGGCCTCGGGCTTTGCGACGAGATCCCGGACGTGCAGGCGCTGTCGGGCTGGATGGGCTCCTTCCGTCCGTTCAGCCAGCCGCTGGGTTCGGGATATTTCGGTCACGACGAGAGCGGCATCATCGACCGGCCGCAGCTCTTTGCCGGCAAGGAGATCCGCTTCTTCTCCTCATCGCACGAGCGTTCGCACATCATCGGCAGCTATGCCATGTCGCCATTTCCGCAGGGACAGGCCTGCTATGCACTGGTCTGGGAAGGCGTGCTCGGCTCGTTCTATCGCATCGACGAGAAGCTTCAGGTGACGAAGCTCGGCACCCCGGTCACTGGCCCCGGCCACAAATACGGCTTTCTCTACGGCCTCGCCGACCCGACGCTTTCAGTCGATGCCCGCAAGTCGCGCCGCGAGGACGCCGGCAAGCTGATGGCGATCGCCGGCTACGGCAAGGACGTGGCCGAGACGCCCGAAGAGCGAACGCTGATCGAGCGGCTGATCGCCTGGGACGCGGTGGCCGCGCCGCTGCGCAAGGCGGATTTCATCGGCACGCCCTTCGTCGACATCGGGCTCGAGACCGAGGCCTTTCGCAATCTCGCGCGCCGCTTCCAGGACGCGATCTTTGCGCGCTTCCTCGACTTCGCCAAGGCGAACCTGACGGATGGACTGCCCCTGCTCGTGTCGGGCGGCTGCGGGCTGAACTGCGACTGGAACAGCGCGTGGAAGGGCGCCGGCCTGTTCGCCGATGTCTTCGTGCAGCCCTGCACCAATGATTCCGGTTCCGCCATCGGCACGGCCGCCGACGCGCAGTTCCGCATCACCGGCAACGCCAAGATCGAGTGGACGGCCTATGCCGGCGAAGACTTCGTGCACGACGCGGCCGACTTGTCCGGGTTCGACGCCGTGCCCGCCGACGATGCCGTGATCGCCGATGAACTGGCCGGCGGCGCCGTGCTCGCCTGGGTCCAGGGGCGCTACGAGATCGGTCCGCGAGCGCTCGGCAACCGCTCGCTGATCGCCGCGCCGTTCACCAAGGAGATGCACACGCGCCTGAACGCCATCAAGAAGCGTGAAGGCTTTCGCCCCATCGCGCCGATCCTGCTGGAGGAGGAACTCGACCGGTTGTTCGTTCACCACGGTCCGAGCCCGCACATGCTCTATTTCCAGCGCGTGAAGACCGACGCCATCCAGGCCGTCACCCATGTCGACGGCTCGGCGCGGGCGCAGACGGTCACGGCCGAGCAGAATGCGCGGATGCACGCGCTGCTGTCGGCCTTCAAGGCGCGGACGGGCTACGGCGTTCTCTGCAACACCTCGCTCAACTTCTCCGGAAAGGGGTTCATCAACCGGATGAGCGATCTCGTGCGATATGTCCGCGACACCGGGCTCGAAGGGTTCGTGGTCGGCGATACGTTCTACCGTCGTGGAAAGTAGAACGACCGAGGACATCAAGCTTGCAACTCGGCATTGCTTTCAGTTGCAATGCTCTCGAAAGAATCGCTAGAATTTCTGCTGTTCCGGATCAGAAGCAGCTTGCGCCGAGGCCAGCCGGCGCAACCGGCTAAGATGGGCTTCCCCGGCTGCGGCAACAGCCTTGCTCTCGAACGGAGGTGACGATCATGCGGCAAAGGCCGTTCAGCGTCAGCTTCGAGATCATATGGACCCGGACAGGCTGGCAAGTCATCGTCCGGGGTCCGACTGGCTTCGCAAGTAAACGGAAGGCGGGCGAAAGCTCGTCTCCCACATCCGAATATGGTCCAGAAGTGCCATGGCGACAACAAGTCGTGCGCAGCCGTTTGAACGCACGGGGCTCCGGCGGCAGCGACGGAACACAAAGCTTCAAGCCACGCCACGCAACAGCAGCACGTTTTCCGCTGTCTCGCCCCCGCGGCGATAGCCCCTGTCGGCGAGGAAGCCGATACAATCGCGCAGCCAGAGCGTCGATAGGACCGTCTCGATCAGGATCGCCTTCGGCCAGAGCCGTTCTGGCGCCTGCTCGAAGAGCGGCAGCAGCGCGCGGTCCTCGAACCCTTCGACGTCGATCTTCAGGAGGTCGACGTTCGGGACGCCTTGCCGGGCGAGGACGGATGCCAGCGGCGCGACGGGCACAGCCTGCGTGCTACGCACCGCGCCGGCGCCTTCCCTCAGGAGCGAGGCATGGCCGATGTTGCCGCCGCCATCGGAGTAGAGTTCCATGGTGCCGGTCTCGCCGGCGATGGCGAGGTTCTGTGCGGCGACGTTTCCCGCGCCGTTGGCGTCGAGATTGTAGGCCAGCTTGGCGAAAGTGCGGGGGTGGGGTTCGAAGGCGATGATGCGGGCGCCTGGCCCGGCCTTCGTGGCCACGTGGAGCGAATAGGTGCCGACATTGGCGCCAATGTCGACGAACACCATGCCGGGCTTCAAAAGGGGCTCGATCAGCGCGTGCTCTTCGGCCTCGGGCAGGACGCCATGACCGACCAGCATGCGGTCGTCGCGGTTCTCGGCCGGGTAGGCGCGAAAGGCGATGCCCCCCGCCGTCACGTCGAACGGGCCCGCCAGGCGCGACCCGAAATGCTTGCGGATCGCCTTGCGCCGGGGATGGGGAATGTCGCCTGAGACCGTCAGCGCCCAGATGAGGCGCGCGAAGCGGCTCGGCGGACGCTTGCCGAAGGCGGTCGTCGTGTCAAGCGCGGCGAGGGGGAGCGACATGCGTGCGGGGGCATCCGTTCGAGGTCAAAGGGCGGCGGCGGCCTTGCCGGCGTCGAGCGCGCCAGCCTGGACATCGTCGATCACGGCCCGCACGGAGCCGGTGATCGCCTCCTTCTGCTCCTTCGTCAACTCGTCTGCCTTCTGGCCATCGGCCAGCCGCACCGTAACTTCGCGGTGGGCGAAGCGGATGCCCTCGTGGTTGAACACCTCTCGCACGGCGGCATAGACCACCTTGCGGGTGACGAACTGGTCCCCCGGGCGCGTCATGAACTTGACTCTGATGATCATGGCCGAGTCCTCCATCGCGTAGACGCCCTGCGACTTCAGCGGCTGCAGGAACAGATGACCGACGACGGGATCCTGCAGCAACCGCTCGCCGATCTTTTTCACCAGCTTGCGCACCTTCTCGACGTCGGTGTCGTAGGTCAGCCGCAGCGGCAGCTTCATCATGACCCAATCGCGGGAATAGTTCGTCAGCTGTTGAATCTCGCCAAACGGCACGGTGTGGACAGCGCCGAGATGGTGGCGCAACTGGAAGGAGCGCATCGAGATCTTCTCGACCACGCCCTTGACGCTGCCGACCTCGATGTACTCGCCCTTGCGGAAGGCGTCGTCGACCAGGAAGAAGGCACCGGAGAAGATGTCCCGGATCAAGGTCTGAGCTCCGAAGCCGACGGCGATGCCGATCACGCCGGCACCGGCAAAGAGAGGCCCGATGTCGACGCCGAGATTGGCCAGCACGATCATGGTGCCGAACACGGCCAGCATCGACACGATCACGTTGCGGAAGATCGGCAGCAGCGTCGCGAGCCTGGACTGGCCCTTGCCGCTCTCGCCCTCTCCCTCGCCCGGGTTGCCGGCCTGTCCGTCGAGCGTGCCACCCTCCTCGACGATCTTGTAATCGATGAAGCCGTTGACCGCGCGATAGAGGGCGGCGGCCACGATGAGGACGAGCAGGATGTCGAGCGCGGCGGCAATCGGATGCCCGCCATCGCGTCCGAGGTCGGCTCCCCACAGGCGGGCGAGTTCGCCGGCGCTGACCACGAGGATCGTCGCCTGGATCGTGCTCTGGAAGAACGCCTTGAAAGCGGGGAAATAGGGCTTCGTGGTGGAGGGCGGCATGACCGGCGCCATCACGGTCATCTCGTCATTGTCTTCCATCATGTCGCGGACGGTCTCGTCCATCCCGGCTATGAGTTCGCGGGACGCCTGGGCGCGCCGCCAGGCACGTCGCTCCGATTGCTGCTTGAGCAACTGGCGACGGCGGTGCGACGCGGCGCGGCGTTCGTAGACGAGTTCGAGCAGATAGGCGGCGATGGCATAGGCAAAGACACCGACGACGAAAATGATGATCGGCGCGAGCACCGGCACATAGCCGCCGGGCAGGCCGAGGGTCAGCCGCACCGAACTCACCAGCCAGGCTACGATCAGGTAGACGATCGCGATCGGCAGGACGGCCACCGCCGCCACGCGACGCGGGAACGGCACCTTCTCCGGCTCGCCCGCGCCGAGGATGATGGCTGTCAGTTCGTGGCGATGGACGATGACGAGAGCGCCCATCATCAAGGCACAAAGCAGCATGCCGAAGATGAAGGCCAAGTTCTGGGCGTCCTGGTTCACCGCCACCATCGACATGTCGGTCACGCTGCCCGGCGGATTGAGAATGAGGATCCAGCGGCACAGGCCGATCACAATCGCACCGACGGACAGCAGAATGGCCCAGTCGCGAAACAGCCTCCGTGCCTCGGCGTCGGACAGATTGATGAGGCGATGCGCGGCCGATGTCGGCGCGAAGAAATTCCAGAAGACCACCGACCGGACGATGCGATAGACCACGTAGGTGGAGATGACGACGAAGATGGTGTCGCGCGACGGCTTGTGTCCGGAATCGAAGATGACGGCGACGAGCACCGCCGTGACGAACATGATGCCGGCGCTGAGCAGCATCCAGCCGGCCCGGAACAGGATGTAGCCGAGTTTTCGGGACAGGCTGCTTTCGTCCTCGCGATAGAGGTGGCGGAAGTGCCCGCGCGCCCAGCGCGTCACCTGCCAGAAGACCAGGCGTCCCGCCACCAGGCCGCCGACCGCTGTCGCAATGGCCAGAACCAGCCAGAGGACGGTTCCGTCCGGGCTCGCCGCCTTCAGCGCTTCCGGAAGATAGTCGACATAGATCCACGCGTTCGCGACCATGCGCTTCAGGCTTTCGCGCGCCTTGAGCAGGCTCTCGCTGGAGAGGGCCATCGCCATCGGCATGTCGGGCGTCGCCGTTTGCTCGCCGCCCGGGCGCATGATGATGATGGTGGAGCCGTCCCTCTCCGCCTGCTGAAGAATCGCTTCCATTCCGGAAGGCGCCGCGGCTTCGGTTTTCCTGTCCTGCGTCAGCAACTGGATCGGTGACTGCGCGTGAGCGGGCACCACGAAGCCGACGATCAGGGCAAGGAGCGCCGCAATGCCCCAGAGCCTGGGCCAACCGCACGCCCGTTTCGCAGAGACGTCCATGTCCGTTCCTTTCGCCTCGGTCGTTGTCAAGGCTTGCGTCCGCCGATACTCGACAGGCATGGCATATCCGGTCGCGACGGTAAGATAAATCATGATCAACAACACGCTCTTCCTCGTGAGGCATGGCAGGACGGCCTGGAACGAGCAGGGGCGTTTCCAGGGGCTCACCGACGTGCCGCTGTCGCCGGACGGCAGGGCGGATGCCGAAGCGAACGGACGCCGGCTCGCGCGCCATCTCGCAACGGGCGGCGCGCTTCCGGGCGATTTGCGTCTGTTGAGTTCGCCGCTCGCGCGGTGCGTCGAGACGGCCCGTATCATCGCCAGACATCTCGGACTGCCCGCGACCTTCGTCGAGACGGACGACCGCCTGGCGGAGGCGGGGTTCGGACACTGGGAGGGCCTGACCACGCATGAGGTGAAGGCGCGGTTCCCGGACGAACGGCGCGCCCGCAAGGCGGATCGCTGGAACTTCGCCCCGTCCGGGGGCGGAAGCTATGCCGATCTTGAAGCCAGAATGAAATTATTCACACACAGCCTCACCGCAGCCGCGTTACCAATCGTCGTGACGCACAGTGGAAATCTGCGCGTCATGATTGGGATGCTAGAGGGGCTGGACCAGGGGGCGAGCATGCGTCGTGCGATACCGCACGATCGTGTCCTCTGCTGGTCGCAAGGCAGGTTCGCCGAAGTGTGAACGCCAAAGTGTGAACTTGGGGGCACACTCGCCGCAAATTGAGAACGAGGGGACTTTCCGGCCCTTGCCGCAGGGATAGGGAATTGCAAAACTCCCGATCAATCCTCGCCCGGTCAGGCATTCTGCCGCCGCCGGCCGCTGGGGCAAGACGGCCGGGCGTAAGAGACCGTCAGGGATGGGACAGATCGACTTGGGCGACAGACGGGACTTGCTGCGTATCGAGGACTTGCGCATCTCGATCAAGATACAGCAAAGCAGCATCGAAGTGGTGAAGGGCGTCAGCTTCCGGATTCCGGCGGGCAAGACAGTTGCGCTCGTTGGCGAGTCCGGCTCGGGCAAGTCCATCATCGCGCAGGCCATCCTCGGGATTTTGCCCAGGGTCGCCAAGATTACCGGCGGACGGATCCGCTTCCGCGATCCCTTGCAGCCCGGTACGGAGACGGACATTGCCGCGCTCGATCCGACGACGGCGGAGATGTGCGACCTTCGTGGCGGACGCATCGCGATGATCTTCCAGGAGCCGATGACGTCGCTGTCGCCGCTCCACACGATCGGCAACCAGGTCGAGGAGGCGCTCGTCCTGCATCGCGAGGTGGCCAGGGGCGAGGCGCGCTCGCTCACCGAGGACATGCTGAAGCTCGTCAATTTCCCGGACCCGTCGCGCGCCTACGACATGTATCCGATGGAGCTTTCCGGCGGCCTGCGCCAGCGCGCCATGATCGCCATGGCTCTGATCTGCCAGCCGGCCCTGCTGATCGCCGACGAGCCGACGACGGCGCTGGACGTGACCGTGCAGGCGCAGGTGCTCGGGCTTTTGAAATCGCTCCAGGCGCGCTTTGGAATGTCGCTGCTGCTGATCACGCATGATCTCGGCGTGGTTGCCAACATGGCCGACGAGGTGGTGGTGATCTATCACGGTCGTATCCTCGAAGCCGGGCCGCTGAAGGAGATCTTCACCAATCCCGGACACGCCTATACGCGGGCGCTGATGAAGGCCGTGCCCGATCTCGACATGGAGCCGGGCGAAAAGCTGGTGGCTTTGCGGGAGATCGACAAGGTGATCCCGGCCTCGATGCGACGTGCGAGCGAAGGGCGCTGCACGTCGCAGACGCCGCTTCTCACCGTCCGCGACCTTCACAAGACCTATACCATCAAGTCGGGGAGCTGGTTCGGCGGACAGAACCGCCAGATTCACGCGGTCAACGGCGTTTCCTTCGACGTGCGGCGCGGCGAGTGCTTCGGCATCGTGGGCGAGAGCGGCTGCGGAAAGTCTTCGCTCAGCAAGCTGATCATGCGTGCGACCGAGGCCGACAGCGGCCAGATGCTGTTCGACAATGGCGAGATCAGCTGCGACATCCGCAAGCTCCATGGTCGCGCCCTCAAGGATTTCCGCAAGCGCATCCAGATCGTCTTCCAGGATCCCTTCGGTTCGCTGAGCCCGCGCTCGACCGTCCTCAACACGCTGCGCGAACCGCTCGAGATCCATCGCCAGGGCGGCGCGCGCGAGATCACCCAGACGGCCGCCGACCTGATGGCGATGGTCGGCCTGCAGACCAGCCATCTCAACCGCTATCCGCACAGTTTTTCCGGCGGTCAGCGGCAGCGCATCGGCATTGCCCGCGCGCTGGCGCTGGCACCGGACCTCCTGATCTGCGACGAACCGGTGTCGGCGCTGGACGTTTCGGTGCAGGCGCAGATTCTGAACCTGCTGAAATCGCTGCAGGACGAGCTGTCGCTGACGATGGTCTTCATCTCGCACAACCTCGCGGTGGTGAAGTACATCGCCGACAGGATTGCCGTGATGCGGCGCGGGAGAATCGTCGAGATCGCCGACTGCGAGACGCTGTTTGCCCGGCCGATGCACCCCTACACCCAGAAGCTCCTGAGCGCGGTTCCCAGCGTCAGCCTGGACCGCAAGCTCGACTTCGCCGCTCAGGGCGACGACGAGTCCGATCCGAGCGACGACTGGCCGCCGGAATTCCAGAGCAAACATGGCGACGGGAGTGACCTGTCGCTCTTACAAGTTGGCGAGGGACATCTCGTTCTCGCGCGCGACATGCCATCCCGTGAAAGGATCTACGCATGACCACGTTCATCAGCCGGGTCTGGGGCCTTGCCGCGATGGCAGCCGCCGCAACTGCGACCCTCGTTTCGGCGACCTTCGCCGAAGAGCCGCCGTCCCTGAAGGACGCGGTGGAAAGCGGCCAGCTTCCGCCCATGGAGCAACGGCTTCCCGACGTGCCGCGCGTCATCGACATGGCCGCGCTCGGCAAGACCAACGGCACCTATGGCGGCAGGCTGCGGATGCTCATGGCCGACGCCAAGGACATCCGCATGATGACGATCTACGGCTATTCCCGCCTGGTCGGATTCAACGAGAAGCTGGAGATCGTCCCCGACATTCTCGAGAGCTTCGAGGTGGAGGAAGGGCGCATCTTCACGTTCAAGGTCCGGCCCGGCCATCGGTGGTCGGACGGCGCGCCCTTCACCGCGGAGGATTTCCGGTACAGCTGGGAGGATGTCGAGACCAACGAGGCGCTGTCGCGTGGCGGGGCCTCGGCGGTGATGATGGTGGATGGCGAAGCGCCGCAATTCGAGGTGATCGACGACCTTACCGTGCGCTTCACCTGGTCGAAGCCCAACCCGCAGTTCCTGCCCTCGCTGGCGGGTGCGAGCCCGAACTACATCGTCCAGCCTGCCCACTACCTCAAGCAGTTCCATGAAAAGTATGCCACGGCCGAGGATCTCGCCGAAAGGGTGCGGCAGAACAGTTCTCGCGACTGGGTAGCGCTGCACACCGTCAAGGCGCGGGCCTACCGGCCCGAAAACCCGGATCTGCCGACGCTGGAGCCGTGGATGAACACGACACCGCCGCCGGCCGAGCGCTTCATCTTCAAGCGCAACCCCTATTTCCACCGGGTCGATGGCGAAGGCCGGCAGCTGCCCTACCTCGACGAGGTCTATCTCGGCATCAGCTCGGCCGACATCATTCCGGCCAAGACCGGGACGGGCGACAGCGACCTTCAGGCCCGCTATCTGCGCTTCGACAACTTCACCTTCCTCAAGCAGTCGAGCGAACAGCACAAGTTCGACGTCAAGCTGTGGAAGGACGGCACCGGTTCGCAGGTCGCCTACCTGCCGAACCTCAACACCAACGACGCCGTCTGGCGGGACCTGTTTCGCGACGTCCGGTTCCGCCGCGCGCTCTCGCTCGCCATCCATCGCGAGGAAATCAACCAGCAGTTCTATTTCGGGCTCGCGCAGCCGGCGTCCAACTCCGTTCTGGACGGATCGCCGCTCTACAAGCCGCAATACGCGCAGGCCTGGTCCGAATACGACCCGGACAAGGCCAATGCCATGCTCGACGAGATCGGCCTGACGCGCGGTCCCGACGGGGTTCGCCGGCTCTCGGACGGGCGCCGTGCCGAGATCATCATCGAGATGGCGGGCGGCACCGAGGAAACCGACGTGACGCAACTCGTCACCGAATATTGGGGCGCGATCGGCATCAAGGTGTTTCCGCGCGCCATGCAGCTCGACAACATGCGCCGCCGCTTCCTGTCCGGCGAAACCATGATGTCGGTGTGGTCGGGCCTCAATGTCGGACTGGCCACCCCCGACATGCCGCCCGAGGAACTGGCCCCGGTGTCGTCGGTCCAGGGCATCTGGCCGAAGTGGGGCCAGCACCTGGAAACCAACGGAATGGCCGGCGAGACGATCGACGTTCCGGAAGTGGCCAAGCTCGCCGCGCTGTTCCAGGACTGGCGTGTTTCGTCGACCACGGCGGAGCGCACGACGATCTGGGACGAGATGCTCAACATCTTCACCGATCAGGTCTACACGATCGGCACGGTGAACGGCGTCCTCCAGCCGGTGGTGGTGCGCAACACGCTGAAGAATGTCCCCGACGAAGGCATCTACGCCTTTGCGCCGGTGGCCTTCTTCGGGGTGTACATGCCCGACACCTTCTGGTTCGACAAGGAGTAGCGGGCATTGCTGCGCTACATCTTCTATCGCCTGCTGGCCGCGATACCGACGCTGTTCCTGATCAGCGCGTTGGTGTTCACCATTATCGAGCTGCCGCCGGGCGATTTCTTCGAAAACTACATCGCGGAACTGCAGGCGCAGGGGGAGACCGTCGATCCGAGGAAGATCGAATACCTCAAGGAGGAGTACGGCTTCGACAAGCCGCTGATCGAACGCTACTTCACCTGGGTGGGCGGCATGCTCCAGGGCGATTTCGGCTATTCGTTCGAATATGAGCTGCCGGTCAGCGACGTGGTGGGCAACCGCTTGTGGCTCACCATCCTCGTCTCGACCATCACCATCATCTTCACCTGGCTGATCGCCTTCCCGATCGGCATCTACTCGGCCACGCACCAGTACTCCTGGGGTGACTACGGGCTGACGTTCCTCGGCCTGCTGGGTCTTGCCACCCCCAACTTCCTGCTGGCGCTGATCCTGCTCTACTTCGCCAATGTGTGGTTCGGCACGTCGATCGGCCACCTGATGGATGCGGAGTACATCGACCAGCCGATGAGCTGGGCGAAGTTCGGTTCCATGGCCGAGCACATGGTGATCCCGGTGATCGTCATCGGCACGGCCGGCACCGCGGGCATGATCCGCCGTCTGCGGGCCAACCTGCTGGACGAACTGCAGAAACAGTACGTCGTCACCGCCCGCGCCAAGGGGGTGCCGCCCACGCGGGCGCTGGTGAAGTATCCGCTGCGCATGTCGCTCAACTTCTTCATCGCCGACATCGGCTCCATCCTGCCGGCGGTGATCTCGGGCGCGGAGGTCGTGGCCATCGTTCTGTCGCTGGAAACCACCGGCCCGTTGCTCATCCGTGCGCTCCAGAGCCAGGACATGTATCTTGCAGGCTCCTTCCTGATGTTTCTTGCCACACTGACCGTCATAGGCGTCCTGATCTCGGACATCGCGCTCGCCATTCTCGATCCGCGCATCAGGCTCCAGGGGGGACGTCGATGAGTTCGTCGATCCCGCCGGACGGAGAGGCGATCAGCCACTTCGTGTCGCAGACCCCGTTCGACCCGCAAGGTGTCGAGAAGCTGTCGCCGGAGCAGGAAAAGGTCTACTTCGCCTCGCAGCTGAAGCTGATGTGGTGGAAGTTCAGGAAGCACCGCGCGGCCGTCTGGTCCGGCATCTTCCTGCTGCTGATCTATCTGTCGATCCTGATCAGCGAGTTCCTGGCCCCCTACAGCCTCGAACGGCGCGACGTGAGGGCGATCTACATGCCCCCGCAGGGCATCCACCTCTTCCACGAGGGAAGTTTCGTCGGACCGTTCGTCTATGGCTACGACTTCAAGCTCAACATGCAGACGCTGAAGCGCGAATATGTTCCCAACACCAACGACGTGCAGCCCCTGCGCTTCTTCTGCCGCGGCGACAGCTATCGCTTCTGGGGCATGGTCGAGAGCGACCTGCACCTCGTCTGCCCGGCGGAGGACGGCTATTTCTATCTGCTCGGCACCGATCGGCTCGGGCGGGACGTGCTTTCGCGCATCATCTACGGCACGCGAATATCGCTGACCATCGGCCTGATCGGCATCACCGTCTCCTTCCTGCTCGGCATCAGCATCGGCGGCATGGCGGGCTACTATGGCGGCTGGATCGACCATGTCGTGCAGCGCATCATCGAGGTGCTGCAAAGCCTGCCCAGCATTCCGCTGTGGCTTGCGCTGGCCGCCATCATGCCGGTCACGTGGTCGCCGATCGTGGTCTATTTCGGCATTACCATCATCCTTGGTCTCATCGACTGGACCGGGCTTGCCCGAGCGGTGCGCTCGAAACTCCTGTCGCTGCGCGAGGAAGAGTATGTCGTGGCGGCCGAACTGATGGGCGCATCGCCGCCGCGGGTCATCTTCCGGCACCTGATCCCCGGCTTCATGAGCCACCTGATCGCCTCGGCCACGATCACGATCCCGACCATGATCCTCGGCGAAACCGCGCTCTCCTTCCTTGGGCTCGGCCTGCGACCGCCGGTCACCAGCTGGGGCGTGTTGCTCAACGAGGCTCAGAACATCAACGTGGTGGCGCTCTATCCCTGGCTGATCCTGCCGGTGGTGCCGGTCATCCTCGTCATCCTCGCCTTCAACTTCCTGGGCGACGGATTGCGCGACGCGGCCGATCCCTACCACTCCGCCTGACGATCGCGGCCGGCTCAGGCCGGCCGCCCCGGGCGATGTGTCACCCCTGCATCGCCGCACCGGCGGCGATCAGGGCGTCGGCGCTCTCGAAGGCGAAGCCGCGCTCGTCCTTGAGCCAGGCCACCAGATCGACCAGCGTGGCCCAGGCGCGGTCGTCATGGACGAGGTGGTGGGTGAGGATGCCGAGCGGCGCTCCGCCCCTTTCGCGCGCCTGCACCAGTCGCCGCAGAAGCTCGCCCACCGTCCAGGCGAGGTCGCGGCCGCGATGGCCCCCGGCCCAATCCATAACGTCCACCTGTGTGTTGATCTCGGGCAGACGCGTCCCCTTGCGCTGCCAGGACCAGGTCGACAGCCCGGTAAAGCCCAGTTCGTGCAGGCGTGCGGCGACGTCTGGCGCCATCCGGTTCCAGGGCGGTACGAGTATGCCCGAAAGGCGTTCGCCAAAGAATTCCAGAAGCCGGGCGCGTCCAGCCGCCAGATCGGCCAGGATATCGTCGGTCGGCCGCGCGCCGCCGAGCTCAAGACTTGGTGCGCCTTTTGCCGCGTTGTTGCGGTGGGCGAAGCCATGCTGGCAGGGCGTGATCAGCGGCTCGTCGGCCAGCCGCGCCGCGAGCGCGGTCGTCGCGCCAACGGGCACCACCGCCAGCAGTACGGGCACCTCGTGGCCGCGAGCGAAGGCGATGAGCCGCTCAAGCGCGGGCGTGGGCGCCACGGCGTCGTCGTCGCGCAGCCAGAATCGCGGCGTCAGGCCGGCTGCGTCCCATAGTGCAAGCTCATCCTGCAGGACGGCGAAGGCGTTCACGGCGCCACCGCCACGCCAGTTCGGGCGCCCACGAGCGGCAGCAGTGCGCCTTCCAGGGTCGCCGCCGCGGCGTCCAGCCCGTGGTCGCGCGCCACCTTCGCACGCCCGCCGGCGCCGAGCCGGGCGCGCTCTTGCGGCGAGGCGAGCAGACGGGCGAGGTTGTCGCGATAGGCAACGATGTCGAATTCGGGCGCTAGCAACCCGCTCTCGTCGTGACCGACGACCACCGGTACGCCGGCGGTTGCGAAGGCGGCCACTGGCAAGCCAATCGCCTGCGCTTCCAGATAGGCAACGCCGAAGGCTTCCCGCATGCCCGGCCAAGCGAAGAGATCGGCCTTCTTCATCCAGCCCAGAACCTGCTCATGTGGCACCGCGCCGGTGAAACGTGCCCGATCGCCGGCAAAGCCAAACATCGCCTCGACCTCGTTCCGCCCTGGCCCGTCGCCGATGATCACCAGGCGCCAGGGGCGATCGACGAGGCCAGCCAGCGCCTCGGCCAGGAGCCGGTAGGAGTCGATCTTGGCGCCGGGTCGCATCATGCCGACGGAGAGGATCAGCGGACCCTCGCCGGCAGCGCACGGCCCCTCCACATCCACCGCGTCCGGCAGGTCGGCAAGGTCGATGAAAGGCTTCAGCGCCACGATGCTCGAGGCGTCGGGCAGGAAGCTTTCCAGATAGGCGCGGTCGGCCGGCTTGAGGCAGAAGTTCACCGCGGCCTGGCGCACCGCCGCCTGCACGACCGCGCGACCGTCGGCCCAGTCGGCGTCGGTGTCCTGGCGCGTGCGGCAGGCCTCGACGGTCACGTAAGGGATGGCCAGCGCCCGGCAGACCGGCGGGCCGATCCAGTCGGGCGCCTTGCAATAGGGATGATAGGTCATCCAGAGGTCAGGCTTCGCCGCCGGTTGCGCCTGCCAGACTGCCAGCAGACGGTCGACCTCGGCCTCGCAACGCGCCCTGCGGTCGGCGAACAATTCGGCCGAGGGTCGTTTCTGGTAGGCGATGGCCTCGCTGGCGACGAAAGGATCGAAGCCTGCCAGCGCCAGCGCCTTCATCAAGTTGCGGGCGATCTCCCGGTCACCCGACGGAATCGGGTGGCTCGGCGGCTTCAACGGCGCGTAGAAGGCGATCCTCGTCATCGGCGCGACCGTAGCGACCGGCGCGGGCGGGTCAAGCGGGACGCGGCAGGCGTCAGGCCGACGGCTCCTCGCCCCCGGCGATGGCGGCCAGGATGCTTGCGGCGTTGGCGGCGCCGCCGATGTCGATGGCCGAACGGTCCGGCGCGGGAGCCGCCATGGCGCGGTCGATGGCGGCCGCGATCGCATCCGGCGTCTCGCTCTCGTGGTTGACCACCTCCGCCAGGCCCCGCTTTTCGATCAGGGCCGCGCGGGTGATCTGCTCGGTCTCGATCCCGTCGGACAGGGGCACCATGACGGCCCGGCAACCCGAGGTGTAGATGTCGGCGGTGGTGTTGTAGCCGGCGCGCGAGATCGACAGCTTCGCGGCGGCGAGCCTTGCGGGCAGGTTGGGGATGAAGCGTTCGAAGACGACGTTCTCGTCGACCAGCGCTTCCAGTTCCGCCTTCTGCGCGGGCGTCGCGGCGAGGCCTGTGAGGACGAGCCAGCGGGCGTCGGCAAGCACCGAGCGCTTGCGAGCCTTCAGCGCGGCAAGCAGCAGCCTGTGGCCGAAGGCGCCGCCGCCGACCGAGAGCACCACGTCGAACACGTCGTCGCCGGTGGCCGGGACGGGTGGTTCGGGTGCGACGATGCCGGTGTAGAGCAGCTTGTCGGCGATCTTGCCGCCATGCGGAAAGGTGTGCTCGATACGCACGAAATCCGGATCGCCGTGCACCAGCACGCGGTCGAAAAAGCGGTCGAGGATGTCCACCACCTCGAGGTCGCGCTCAGGCTTGGCGTTCTCCTGCAGGATGTCGCGCACGGACGCCACGATGGCTGGGCGCGGGCTTCGCGCCTGCGCGGCTTCCATCAAGGGGATGAGTTCGAAGCGCATCTGGCGGCGGCCAAAGGGAAAGGCCTCGGTGACGACGACGTCGGGCTTCGCGTCGTGGAATATCTCCAGCAGCAGATCGCGGCGGCGGGCCTTGTAGTCCTCGTCGACCGGGTTGCCCCGGTCGTCTTCCAACCTGTTGAAGACTTCGAGGCCCGCCCGCACCGGGGGCAGGTAGTGAATGCGCGCGTCGGCGATGTCGAGGTCGGGAAT
Source organism: Aquibium carbonis (assembly GCF_003970795.1). Classification (GTDB taxonomy): domain Bacteria; phylum Pseudomonadota; class Alphaproteobacteria; order Rhizobiales; family Rhizobiaceae; genus Aquibium; species Aquibium carbonis. The sequence continues at coordinate 19,549 of NZ_RWKW01000025.1, forward strand.
GGGTACGCCGCCGAAAACCAGGTCGACCTCGATGCCACGGCTGCGCAGCGACCGGACGATGCGCGAGGCGCGGAAGACGTGGCCGACGCCGACCAGGTGCTGGACATAGAACAGGACGCGGTGTGTCACGACGCTTGCTTCTCCCTTGGCTTGTCGCCGACCAGGCCGCTCGCTTCGAACCGTGCGATCAACTGGCCGATGGTGCCGAGATGGTCGAAATGGTCATGCACCCGCTCCATCGCGGCTGCGCCGATGCGGGCGCGCAAGTCCGGGAGCCGGATGGCGTCCTCAAGAGCGACCGCCAGCGCGGCCGCATCATCCGGCGGAACCAGCATGCCGGTGCGACCGTCATCGATGAGTTCGGGAATGCCCGAGATCGGCGTGGAGATGCAGGGCAGGCCCTGGCTCTGTGCCTCGACCAGCACGTTCGGCAGTCCGTCCCGGTCGCCATCGTCGGCGATGCGGCAGGGCAGGACGAACAGGTCGGACGCGGCGTAGGCTTCCAGCACCTCGCTCTGCGCGCGGGAGCCATGGATGGCCACGCGCGCGCCGATGCCGAGACGCTCGACCTGCCCCTTGAGGGCGTCGGCCAGTTCGCCGCCGCCGACATGCGTCCAACTCCAGGCGAGGCCCGGTGGAAGCAAGGCGAGGGCGTCGGCCAGCGTATCCAGCCCCTTCTTCGCCACCGCGCGTCCGACAGACAGGATTCGGACGGGATCGGCTTCGTCGGTGCCGTCCCGCGACGAGGGCTGACGGCTGGGCTTCGGAAAGCGGGCGAGGTCGATGCCGTGATAGACCAGCGTGACCTTTGCCGGGTCGGGCGCGAGATCCTTCAGGTGCCGCGCGCCGCCGGCCGTGCAGGTGACGGTCCAGTCGGCGGCGGCGAGCTTTTCGCTCAGTTCCCAGTCGGGCGAGGTCCAGATGTCCTTGGCGTGGGCGGATGCGCTCCAGCCGATGCCCGTCATGTCGCTGGCGTAGCGTGCCACCGATGAGGGCGTGTGGATGAAATGGCTGTAGATCCAGCGTGCCTGCTTCGGGCATTCGGCGGCGAGCACCAAGGCCTGGCCGAAGCGGCGGATGCGGTTGCGGGTGATGTCACGGCCGAAGTCCTTCAGCCAGTGCCGCAACGCGACCCGATATCCGGCAAGCCGGCGCGCCTGCCACCAGGCCTTCAGCACCCGCATGGGCTCGTCGTGAAGGTACTCCGGCAGGTAGGTGACCGGCGCGCGGATCTCGTCGTTGATGGGATGACGCTTGCTGTCGGTGGGGTGGCGCAGCGAAACGAGGTGGAGGTCGTAGCCGGCGCGCTCCAACTCGAGCAGTTCCTGGGCGATGAAGGTTTCCGACAGGCGCGGATATCCCTTCAGCACGACGACGATGGCAGGCTTCATGAGAAGGCGGCTTTGCGCGTTTCCGAAGCAGCCAGGATTTCCTCTCGCCGATCGAGGAGGATTTCGGTCAGCGCGCAGATGCGGTTGAGGCCATCGAGGTCGGGTCGCGCCACGGCCGAGGATGGGGTGGTGCGCTCCAGCACGGCATCGATGGCGGCGAGGAAGCGGCGCGGGTTCTTCGCCTGCTCGATGTCGATGACGTCGACCCAGCCGAACTCGGCGGCCCGGTTGGCGCGGATCGCCTGCTCCCGGCGCGGCGCGGTGCGCGGCACGAACAGGGCGCGCTTGTCGAAGGAGATCACCTCGCAAAAGGTGTTGTAGCCACACATGCCGACGACGGCGCTGGAGTTGGCCACGATCGCCTCCAGGTTCGCGTCGAAATCGATGATGCGGATGTTGGGAACGTTGCCTGCGCGGGCCGCGATCTCGAAGCGCTCGCGCTCGGTCATGAAGGGGCCCAGCACGAAGAGGAACTCGCGACCGGGGGTCTTGTCCTGGCGGACGGCGTTGAGCGCGGCGGCCATGAGTTCGTAGCCATCGCCGCCGCCGCCGGCCGTCACGAGGACATAGTCGCGGCCGTATTTCTCCGTGACGTCCTCGTCCGCAACGGTGCGGGGCAGGAAGCCGGTGTAGCGGGTCTGCGACAGGATGGCTTCCGACAGGTCGATGCCGGCCAGCGGGTTGTAGAAACTGCCGGGTCCGTAAATCCAGATTTCGTCATAGAGCGCCAGATGCTCGACGATGTGCTTTCGCTGCCACTCCTCGCGCAGAAGTTCGGGCGCGTCGAGCACGTCGCGCAGGCCAAGAACCGTGATCGCGCCCTTCGCCTTGGCCCACTTCAACGTCGAGAGCATCTCTCGGGCCAGCCCGAGCGGCTCCTTGTCGACGATGATCATGTCGGGGCGGATCCGCTCGGCGGCTTCCCGGATCACCGACTCGCGGGCGGTCACCGTCTGCTCGAACGTCAGTTCTCCGCTGCCTGACGCGTAGGTTCCATTGGAGAGCTTGTTGGCTGCCGGGATCTGGATGTAGTCCACGCGATCCTCGAAAGGAAAGGCGTCGACGACCGGTGAACCGGAGACGATCGACACGCGAACGCCGGGAAAATGCGACACGAGCGCATGGGCGATCGTGCGGCTGCGCCGCAGATGTCCAAGACCGAACGTGTCGTGGCTGTACATGAGTACAGTGAAATCGAAGACCGGGTCCATGCGCGCCTGGTTACGTTCGGCAAACACCTCGTTGCCTCGGTGCCGAACAAGGACCACGACGACGCCAGCTGCGCCTGTTTCCTCGCTCGCCCCCTCCGAGACGGGACAGCCATTCACGGTTCCCTCGGTCCGTCGCACTCACGATCGGCGGGCCAGCGACCAACAGCAAGGCGAACATTCACGCTCGCCGCGACGAAATCAAGTCCCAAAGCGCAAAGTCGCGGAACCTTCATATTTCACGGCTCGTCGCGCACGGGCGCGTGACGAGCCCGGCTCTCTATCGCGGCGTGGGCGGCACCGGCCACCGCCTCGCGCACCTGCTCGGGCAGCGGCTGGTCGGACAGGACCTCCACCTTGACGTTTCGCTGGGCGAAGTGGATGCCGTTCTTCTCGAAAGCGTCGCGCAACTTGTGGTAGGCGTCGCGACGGATGACCCATTGCGCGCCGGGCCGCGCCATGAACTTGACGCCGACCACCATGTTGAATTCCTCCATCCGGCGGACGCCCTGCGACTTCAGGGGCTCCAGGAAATAGTGGCCATAATTGGGGTCCGCCTGCAGTTCGGCTCCGACCTGCTTGACCAGTTTCTTGACCAGCTTCAGGTCGGTCTCGAAGGGCACGCGGAATTCCAGCTTCAGAATCACCCAGTCACGGCTGTAGTTGGTCAGCGACTTCAGTTCGCCAAAGGGGATCGTGTGCACGGCGCCGCGATGATGGCGCACCCGCATCGAGCGAAGCGACATGGACTCGACGGTGCCGCGCAGGTTTCCGATCTCGACATATTCCCCGACACGGAAAGCATCATCCACCAGGAAGAAGATGCCCGAGACGATGTCGCGCACCAGCGACTGGGTTCCGAAGCCGACGGCCACGCCGACGATGCCGGCACCGGCGAGCAGCGGCGCGATGTTGACGCCGATCGAGGACAGCATGGTGAGACCGCCGATCACCAGGATGGTCACCAGCAGGATGTTGCGCATCAGCGGCAGCAGCGTCGCCATGCGCGCTTCCGGTCCGGGCGCCTCGCCGGGCGGTGGCGCCACATAGCCGGCGAGGTGGCGGTCGATCGCCGTGCGGGCCCAAACCCAGATCAGGTCGGCTAGGAGCAGAACCGCCACGACATTGATGGCAACCTTGGCGATGCGGCCCGCAAGCGTTGGCGTTTCCGCCAGGACGAAGATGTCGGTGCTCCACGCCGCGGCGAGCGCAAAGAGCGTTGCGATGGCCAGGAGAAACCGGACCAGACGACGAACGATCGGCCGGTACATCGCATATCGTTCGGCGCCGGGCCCGGTGACGAGTGCCGATGGCGGCGATGCGTGCGCGGGCGCCGTTGCATCGTCGGCGACGCCCGGGGCAGGGCCCGGGGCGGCGAGAGCGGCGGTTGCGTCATGGGCCTGCGCCTCGGCGTCGCGGCGATGGTCCTCGGCCGCGGCCGCTTCTTCCGCCCGGTCGAAAAAGTGGTCGATCATCACGCGGGAAAGCATCGTCACCGGAACGAAGAGGCCGACAATCAGCACCGTCCACATCAGTTCCCGCGCGCCGGATATCCAGAGCAAGAGCGCGATGATCACGACCAGCGACTGCGCCACGGGAAGGAGCCGGAACGCGACGGGCTCCAGCCGGCCGAGGGCGAAGCGCGGCGCGGCGGCGTCGCGCATGATCCTGGGCGTCATCGACCAGATCATCGCCAGCACGGCCAGCGCGGTCGTGGCGCCGAGACCGACCGAGACGGCCAGCGCCGCGCTTCGGGCCTGCGCCGCATCGGACGCCGTGGGCGCCAGCACGTCCAAGGTGTCGGAGATCAGCAGCGAGGCGACGAAGACCATGGCGACGAAGACGTTCCATCGATGAAGCTTCGGCGCCAGGCGGTCGTCGAGCGGCACCAGCCTGAGGGCGGGGAAAACCGGCGCCAGCAGAAAGCGCGACAGGGTGGCGAGCGCGCGCACGGCGATGACGCCGAGCAGGAGGTTGACCACCAGCCTTTCGAGAAAGCCCGGCCAGGCGAAGGCGAGAAAGGCGCCGACGCTGCCGATCGAGAAGATGGCGATGGCCAGCGCCTGCAGGAAGAGGCGCGCACCGGCGGCCGAGAGCCGTCGCATCAGCGTCGTCGGGACCGTGTGCTCGATCCGGACCAGCGTGGGGTGGAAGTATTGCCAGAACAGCCATTCCAGCCCGCCGCCCACGAACAGGAAGATGATGACGTAGGTGAGGCTGCGCAGCGCCTCGGCCGGCGACAGTTGCGAACGCCAAGCTTCGGCGAGCACCGACGGAACGAGCGGAAAGCTGGACCAGGCCTGGGTGAGTTCGCCCATGCGTTGCCGCGCCGCGGCGAGGCGGTGCTGGATGGCCGCCCGGAGCGTGGAGCCTTCCTCGTCGACCGTCGTGTGCGCCGCCGCCGCCGCAGCGCTTCTTAGCCAGTCCACGACACGCTGATCGCCAAGGATGCGCAGCAGGTCCTGGACGTCGTTGGCCGAGGGAGCAGGAGCGGCCGTTTCGGTCGATGTCGTCTGCGCGCCCTGCGCGAGGTGGGGGGGAACTTGCGCCGAGGCGAAGCCCGGATGAAGCATGAGCGCCAGGAGCAAGGCTGCAAGACGGACCAGCATCACGCCGCATTTCCTTCCGCTGGCGCCGGCAAAGGGGCGGGATGCGTCCGGTGCAGGTCGCCCGGACGGACGTAGGGCGCCAGAACCCGTTCCACCACGAGCGTTCCCGGCCCGGGCCGAAGCTGGCAGGCCAGGCGCTCGCCCGGCGCGGCGCCGACGCGGGCCAGCGTCTGCGCCTCCTCGTGGGTCGGGTGCGGCAGCGTGGCGTCTCCGCCGGCGAGGCGCACGCGGCACGTGCCGCAGCGAGCGCGTCCGCGGCACAGATGCGCGATCGCGACATTGCGCTGCTCGGCGATCTCCAGCACGCTCAATCCGGCGGGCGCCGTGACGTCGGGCCCTTCGGCGAAGGCGATGCGCACGGTGTTGCGATCGCCGGCAAGCCGCACCCGCCGAGCGACCAGCACCGCCGAGACGACGACGAGGTAGAGGCTGAAGACGGTCCAGTTGACGCGGCTGAGGATCGCAAGAATTTCGCCGCGGGAGCGTTGTTCGCCCGCCGGCGCGGCGTATTCGGTTTCGCCTTCGTCCATCGCATAGGCGTCGGCCTGCGAGGCCGTGTCGGCGGCGATGGCGGGCTCGGCGTCCAGCGCCCTGATCGCCTCGTTGCCGGCGCTGACGAAGCCGAGCAAAGCCAGCACGGGAATGGCGACGGCGAACGGGTGCAGAAACGCGCCGGCCCTGCTCCACCAGGGCTGGACGCGCGCCCAGGTGAACACGCCCACGCAGCCGTGAATCCAGAGGAAGGCCAGCAGCAGCACCTGCCGAAGACCTTCCTCCGGCGCCCAGATCCAGAAATAGGGGATCAGCGACGCGAAACTGGGAGCGATCCCGTACCGGGCCGCGAGCGCGGTGCCGACGACATGCGGGGTCAGCAACGGCACGACCAGGAGACTGGCCAGGATCTGTACCGCGTCGGTCCGCGACATCCGCAGCGTGTTGCGCTGGTAGATCGCGGCGAGACCGAGCGAGAAATGCGCCAGGAAGGCGGCCATCAAGACCAGGCTCCCGAGCGGGTTCGTCCACAGACCCATGAAGTAGGGCCGGGCGGCGTCCATCGCTTCAATGGAACTCAGGCCGAAGGCGACGTTGACGAGGTGCATCGCCACGTAGGTGAACAGCACCAGCCCCGAAACGATTCTGACTGCCCTGACCATGCGCCCCCGCGCTCCATGCCGACCCGATCGACCTTAGCCGCAATGTCGTGCAGCTGGAACGGCAAGAAATCGAAAGCAACCTGGAAATCCAGGCGCGCTGGAGCAGCGGTTGCCGGCGGCCCATTCTTGCCAAGCCGGCAGGCAGGGTCTAATCGGACGGCACGATCCGGCAGGCGGTGCCGCTGTTTGCCGGATACCGACCGGGGGCCATCCTTCCTGTAGCGAGAGACAGTTCATTGCCGAACGACACGATGCCCGGGCGCACAGCCTCGATTCCGCAGTCCGGCCTGTCCTTCCCGCATGCCGCGCCGCCCCCCACGGGGGAGGTCGTCGAAATCGCACCAGGCATCCTGTGGACCCGCATTCCGCTGCCCTTCCGGCTCGACCACGTCAACATCTTCCTGATCGAGGACGGCGACGGCTGGGCCGTGGTCGACACAGGCATTTCCAACCAGCCGACCCGCGAGGTGTGGGACGCGCTGGTGGCGGGGCCGCTCGCGGGGCGCCGGCTCACCCGGCTCATCGTCACCCACTACCATCCCGACCACATCGGACTGGCCGGCTGGCTGTGCGAGCGCTTCGACATTCCACTGCTGACCAGCCAGACGGCCTATCTCGGCTGCATCAACATCTCGCTCAGCCCCGGCGCGATGGAGGCGAAGCCCTACCGCGACTTCTACCTGCGCCACGGCATGAGCGAGGAGACCGCCGCGATCGTTTCCACGCAAGGCCATGGCTATCTGCGCATGGTGACGCCGCTGCCAATGAGCTTTGGCCGCCTGGTGGCGGGCGACACGCTGGTGATCGGCGGACGCCGCTTCGACGTGCTCTCGGGCGACGGCCATGCGCCCGAGCAGATCATGCTCCACGCCCCCGACGACAACGTCTTCCTCGCCGCCGACCAGGTGCTGGCGAAGATCACGCCCAACATCAGTGTCTGGGCGGTCGACCCGGAAGGGGATCCGCTCGGCCTCTACATCCGCTCGCTCAACGCCATCCGCGACCGCATCCCGGCCGACGCGCTGGTGCTGCCCGGCCATCAGCTGCCGTTTTTCGGCTTGAACGCGCGCTGTGCGGAACTGATCGCGCACCACGAGGAGCGCTGCGAGCGCCTCGCCGAGGCCTGCGCGAAAGGGCCTGGCTCGGTGGCCGAACTCCTGCCGGCCATCTTCCCCCGCCCGCTCGACCCGCACCAGCTTTCATTCGCCTTTTCGGAGGTGCATGCCCACGTGAACTACATGCTTCGGCGCGGGCAACTGGCCTGGGAAGATCCCCGGGCGCCAATGCTGCGGGCGGTGATCGCGTAGAGGAGCACGGGCGACCGGAGCGGCTAGGCAGGTTACACCGAAATCGCATCGACCCCAGAGCGGCCCCGGCTGCGAGCATAACGACCGGGCGGCTGTCCGACGTGACGACTGAAGGCGGTGCTGAACGTGCTCGCCGAACCGTATCCGACCCGTTCGGCGATTTCGGTCATGTCGACCTCATTGCGGCGCAGAAAGTCCTTTGCCAGCGCCATGCGCCAGGCCAGCAGATATTCCATCGGCGTCACGCGGACACTGCGCGTGAACCGTTCGAAGAATGCGGAGCGGGAAAGCGCTGCCTCCTTCGCCAGCCGAGCCGTCGTCCACGGATGCGACGGATCGGCATGGATCCGACGGATCGCATCGGCCAATCGCGGATCGGCCAGACCGCGAAGCAGCCCCGGGGGCGCCTTCGGCTCCTGCGTCAGCCGCAACGCTTCGACGAGCAGGATCTCAACGAGCCGGTTGAGCAACAGATCGCGTCCCGATCGCGCCGCCGTCGCCTCCTCGATCAGCAACTTCACCAGGACTGCCAGTCTCTCGACGCCCCGGACGTGAACCTGTCCGGGCAAAAGTGACACGAGCAGGCCGGAATCGTCGTTGTCGAAGAGGAAATACCCGCCCAGAATGCGAACGCCTGGCGGGCCGTCCTGCCGTCCATGCCGAACCTCCCCCGTGGCGTTCGCGGCTGCATGGGGATCGATGAGCACCGGAACCACCGGGTCGAAGCCGGACATGGTGAAGCCCGGCGTGGTCGGCAGCAAGACGAAATCACCCGCTTGCAGAACCAGTTCCCTTTGACCGTCGACGGCCAGTCGACAGGACCCTTCGATGACGACGGCAAAGCTGGGATGGCCGAAATCCGCATAGCGGACGCCCCAGCGACCCGCGCCGCTGATGCCCTTCGTGAAGACCGCCCGAGGACGGAGCAGGTTGAGGATGTCTGAAAGCGGATCAATCATGAACAGGACGATTGCAAATGAAATCGGGACGATGAGTTATATATCGTCCTGTCGCTCTCCGCTAGTCTCGCTGCATCACCAACCCAAACATCCACGGAGACGCACCATGCAGACCATCCTGATCACCGGCTGCTCGTCAGGTTACGGGCTCGAGACCGCCCGCCACTTTCTCTCGAGGGGGTGGAATGTCATCGCCACCATGCGTACCCCTCGCGATGGCATCCTGCCGCATGCGGAAAACCTGCGCATTCTCCCGCTCGACGTGACCGACGAGGACAGCATCGCGCAGGTGATCAAGGCCGCCGGCCCGATCGACGTCCTCGTCAACAATGCCGGGATTGGCGTCGTCGGCGCCTTCGAGGCGACGCCGATGTCGCATATCCGCAAGGTGTTCGACACCAACACCTTCGGCGTCATGGCCATGACGCAGGCCGTCATTCCGCAGATGCGCGAGCGCCGATCAGGCGTCATCGTCAACGTGACGTCCAGCGTCACCCTGGCCTCGATGCCGCTGGCCGCGGCCTATACGGCCAGCAAGCAGGCCATCGAGGGGTTCACCGGTTCTCTGGCCCACGAACTCGCGCATTTCGACATTCGCGCCAAGCTGGTCGAACCCGGCTATGCCCCGACGACCCGGTTCGCCCAGAACACATCCGTCCGGGTCGAGGATCTCATTCCGGACACCTATGCCGGTTTTGCCGGCCCGATCTTTGCCGGCTTCGCGCAGCCGGCCCTGACCACGCGGGAAAGCGACGTTGCCGAAGCGGTGTGGGCGGCCGTCGGAGACGGCACCGGGACGCTGCGGTTCCCGGCGGGTGCGGACGCCGTGGCGCTTGCCCGGGCTGCATGAAGGCAACCGCACCGGACGCAGGCGGGGCGAGAGGCCTGCCGGCCGGTGCCGGACCCACTACCCCTCGGCGAAGAGGTGGCACCGCACCCGCGCGTTGCCCCTGTCGAGCACCGGCGGAACCACCGTCTTGCAGTGCGGCATCACGAAGGGACAACGGGGATTGAAGTGGCAACCGGAGGGCGGGTTGACGGGATTGGGGATCTCGCCTGCGATCGTCAGCCGCTCCTTGCCCTCCATCTCGATGTCGGGCACCGCGTCGAGCAGCATGCGCGTGTAGGGGTGCTTCGGGTCGGAGAAGAGCTCGCGCGCCGGGGCTTCCTCGACGAGCCGCCCCAGATAGAGCACGCCGACCCGGGTGGCGACGTGGCGAACGACGGCAAGGTTGTGACTGATGAAAAGGTAGGTCAGGCCGAGCCGATCCTGCAACTCGCGCAGAAGGTTGAGCACCTGCGCCTGCACCGACACGTCGAGTGCCGAGGTCGGTTCGTCGCAGACGATGAAGTTCGGCTCCGACGCCAGCGCGCGGGCGATCGCGATGCGCTGGCGCTGGCCGCCGGAGAACTCGTGCGGAAACTTCTGGCCGTCACGCGGGTCGAGACCGACGAGCGACAGGAGTTCGCCGACGCGCGCGGCGCGTTCCTTCGCGTCGGGCAGCATCCCGAAGGCCTTGATGGGCTCCTCGACGATGGCGTGCACGCGCCAGCGCGGGTTCAGACTGGCATAGGGATCCTGGAAGATCATCTGGATGCGACGACGCATGCGGCGCTGCGTGTCGGCGGACGCCTTGCCCGCCACGTCGATACCGTCGATGGTGACCGATCCGGCCGAAGGCCGCAGCAAGCCCACCGCCATCTTGGCGATGGTGGACTTGCCCGACCCGGATTCGCCGACCAGCGCGAAGGTTTCGCCGCGCCTGATGGAAAAATCGACGCCGTCGACCGCAGTCAGCGACACGCGCCCGCCGCCTTCGAGCAGGCGGTTGAGCAGTGGCTTCGACAGGTCGAAGACCCGGCGCAGTCCCTTCACCTCGACCAGTGGCGGGGCGGGCTCCCCGTTCCGGGCGGCGTCGGTCATGGTCGTGCCTCCGCCGGCACGCGCGCGACCTGGATACCGGCCTCGGCGGCGCGGCCGGCCACTTCCGGCGGCAGGGCGGATGCGGCGTCATGCAGGAAGCAGGCGGCCTGGCTGGCGCCCGCCGGATAGGCGTCGGGGCGTTCCGTGCGGCAACGGTCGAAGGCGTAGCCGCAACGCGGATTGAACGCGCAGCCGCGCGGAATGGCGCCGAGACGCGGCATCGAGCCGGGAATCTGCGCCAGTTTCTCGTCGGGGTCGCCGGCAAGCGATGGAATGGCCGCCATCAGACCGCTGGCATAGGGATGCTGGGGACGTTTCACGACATCGCGGACGGGGCCGATCTCGGCGAGCCGTCCGGCATAAAGCACGCAGACGCGGTCGGCCGTTTCGGCAATGACGCCCATATCATGCGTGATCAGCATGACCGACGCGCCGCGATCCGCGCAGATGCGCTTCAGGAGGGCGATGATCTGGGCCTGCACCGACACGTCGAGCGCCGTCGTGGGCTCGTCGGCGATGACGAGTTGCGGGTCGACGGCGAGCGCCAGCGCGATCACCACCCGCTGGCGCATGCCGCCGGAAAACTGATGCGGATAGGCCGACAGACGCGTCTCGGCGGCGGGGATTCCCACCTCCTCCAGCAGGCGCAGCGCCTTGTCCCGTGCCGCGCGCGCCGAGATGGGCTCGTGCGTCAGGATCGTTTCGGTCAGCTGATCGCCGATGCGGTAGAGCGGGTTCAGGCTGGTCAGCGGGTCCTGGAAGATCATGCCGATGCGCTTGCCGCGAATGGTGCGCATGCGCTCGGGCGAGAGATTGTCGATGCGTTCGCCGGCGAGCCGGATCTCGCCGCCGGCGACGCGGCCCGGCGGCTCCAGGAGGCCGATGATGGCGGCCCCGGTGAGCGACTTGCCGGCGCCGGATTCGCCCACCACGCCCAGCACCTCGCCGGGTGCGATGTCGAAGGAGAGATCGTCGATGGCCCTGAGCACGCCGCGGCGGGTGGGAAACTCGACGATGAGGTTGCGAACGGAGAGGACGGGCTCGGTCATGCCTACCTCAGCTTCGGATTGAGCGCGTCGCGCAGCCAGTCGCCAAGCAGATTGACCGACAGGGCGAGCGCGAGCAGGGTGATCGAGGGAAACAGCAGGATCCACCATTCGCCGGAGAACAGGAAACCCTGGCCGATGCGGATCAACGTTCCGAGCGAAGGCTGGGTTGGCGGCACGCCGACGCCAAGGAACGACAGCGTGGCTTCGGCGATGATGGCGAGCGCCAGGCTGATCGTGGCGATGACCAGCACCGGCCCCATGACGTTGGGCAGGATGTGGCCCAGCACCATGCGCACGGGGCGGACGCCGATGACCCGCGCCGCCTGGATATACTCCTTGTTCTTCTCCACCAGCGTGGCGCCGCGGACCACGCGGGCGAACTGCACCCAGTCCGCCAGGCCGATCGAAACGATCAGGACCCAGATCGCCAGATCCTCGCGCATCGATGGCGGGATGAGGCCGCGCGCGATGCCGAAGATCAGGAGGGCGATGAGGATCGAGGGAAAGGAAAGCTGGATGTCGGCGATGCGCATCAGTGCACTGTCGACCCAGCCGCCGCGCCAACCGGCGGTAAGGCCAAGACCGATGCCGAGGACCATGGCGAAGACGACGGCCGAAAAGCCGACGAAGATCGAGATGCGCGCGCCATAGAGAATGGTCGAGAATATGTCGCGTCCCTGATTGTCGGTGCCCAGCCAGTAGACGTTGCCGGAGATCATGTTGGGCTCCATGGGCGGCGTGAAGCCGTCCATGAGGTTCAGGGTCGCCGGATTGAAGGGATCGTAGGGCGCGATCAGCGGCGCGAGCGCCGCGGCCAGAACGATCAGCAACGCCATGAAGGCCGCGGCCATGGCCACGGGTGAATGGCGGAAGCTCCAGGCGACGTCGCTGTCCCAGATGCGGGCAAAACGGTTCATGCTCGCCCCCTCAGTGCCGTGCGCCGGACTGCTCGATCCGCAGGCGCGGATCGATGGCGTAGTAGAGCAGGTCGACCACCAGATTGATCACGACGAAGATCAGGGCGATCAGCATCAGGTAGGCCGCCATCACCGGGATGTCGACGAACTGGACGGAATTGATGAACAAGGCGCCGACGCCCGGCCACTGGAACACCGTCTCGGTGATGATGGCGAAGGCGATGATGGAGCCGAGCTGGAGACCGGCGATGGTCACGACGGGCACCATGGTGTTCTTGAGCGCATGGCCGAAATGGATCGCGCGGTTGGACAGGCCTCGGGCGCGGGCGAACTTGATGTAGTCGGAGCGCAGCACCTCCAGCATCTCGGCGCGTACGAGGCGCATGATCAGCGTCATCTGGTAGAGACCGAGCGTGATGGCCGGCAGGATGAGGCTCGCGCGCCCGGACGGCGTGAGGAAGCCCGTGGTCCAGTAGCCTAGGCGCACGGTCTCCCCGCGACCGAACGAGGGAAGCCAGCGCAACTCGACCGCAAAGAGCCAGATCAGCAGAATGCCGATCAGGAAGGTGGGCAGCGACACCCCGATCAACGACAGCGTCATGATGGAACTGGACAGCATGCCGCTGCGGTTCAGGGCGGTGTAGACGCCGAAGGACACGCCGACCACGAATGCCAGGATGCCGGACACGAAGGCCAGCTCCAGCGTGGCGGGAAGCCGCGACAGGATGAGTTCCATCACCGGCTGCTGCAGGCGATAGGAAATGCCGAAATTGCCGCTCGCCGCCCGTCCGAGATAGTTCGCGAACTGCACGAAGAAGGGATCGTCGAGGCCCAGCCGCTCGCGCAGCTCCGCGCGGTCGGCCACGGAGGCTTCCTGACCCATCATGGTGGCGACGGGATCGCCGACATAGCGGAAGAGTGAAAATGAAACGAGGCCGACCACCAGCATCACGACGATGGACTGGAAGAGCCGGCGCAGGATGTAGGCGATCATGCCAGTCCCCGGGGCAGGCGGTCCCGCGCCGGAAGCTTCAGCTCCGGCGCGGGCCGCACGTCAGTTCCAGCCTACTTGAACGTGACGTTGGTCATGCTCGGCTGGTTTTCCGGGTGCACGGCGATCTCGATGTTGGCCTTGGTTGCGTAGGCCAGCACCTGATTGTGAACCATCAGGAACACGCGGTCATCCTGGACCTGCTTCCAGATCTCGGCAATCGTGGCGTCACGCTTCTCGAGGTCGGTCTCGGTCGCCAGCGACTTGATCTTGGCGTCCACCTCCGGGTTCGAGTAGCGCGAGCCGTTCCAGCCGCCGCGCGCGTCTTCCCGGCTGTGGACGAGGAAGTCGAAGACATACTGGCTGTCGAAGGGCGGCACGCCCCAGCCGAGCAGGTAGAAGTCGACCTGCAGGTTCTGGATCGCCGGGAAGTGGACGGTCCGCGACTGGCTGACGAGATTGGCCTTCACGCCGATGCGGCCGAGCATGCCGACGAAAGCCTGGCAGATCGCCTCGTCGTTCAGGTAGCGGTCGTTCGGGCAGTGAAAGTCGACCGAGAAGCCGTCCGGATAGCCGGCCTCGGCGAGCAGGGCCTTGGCCTTGTCGTAGTCCGGGGCGCCGTAGGCGTCGAGCTCGGCATCATAGCCGTTGGCGAAGGGCGGAACGTTCTGCGCGCCGGGCACGGACTGGCCGCGCATGACGACGGTCTTGATCGCATCGCGATCAAGCGCGAGAGCCATGGCCTCGCGCACTTCCGGCTTCTTGAACGGGTTGTCGCCGGCCAGCGAGATCAGGCTGTCGGACGTCATGTCGTAGGAGAAGAAGATGGTCCGGTTCTCGGGGCCGGTCGTCACGGCGACGCTCTGCGTCTCCTGCAGGCGGGCGATGTCCTGCACCGGCACGTCCTGCACGAAGTCGACCTCGCCCGACAGCAGCGCGGCGACGCGGGTCGCGGCCTCCTTGATCGGCGTGTAGATGATCTCGGTGACCGCCGGCTTCTCGGCCCAATGGTTCTCGTTGAGCTTCAGGACGGTGCGCACCTCGGGGTCACGGCTTTCCAGTACGTAGGGGCCGGTTCCGTTGGTGTTGCGGACGGTGTACTTTTCCTCGCCGGCCTTGAAATCCTGCGGGTTCTCGACGCCATTGGCCTCGATCCAGCCCTTGTCCATGATGAAGAAGTTGGTCAGGTTCTGGACGTAGAGCGGCGACGGACCGTTGGTCTTGATGTGCACGGTGTAGTCGTCGATCGCCTCGGCGCCAGCGACGGCGGCGTGCAGGCCCTTGAAGTCGGAGGTTTCGGAGGTGACGCGGGTCACGCTCGCCACGACGTCCTCGGCGGTGAAGTCGGCGCCGTCGTGGAATTTCACGCCCTCGCGCAGCTTGAACACCCAGACCGTCGGGTCATCGGCATGGATCGACCACTCGGTCGCCAGCCGCGGCTGAAGGCTGCCGTCCAGGCCGCGCTCGACCAGCGTCTCGTAGATGTGGTGCAGCAGGGTGGAGGTCGGTCCTTCGTTGGCCGAGTGCGGATCGAGCGTCAGCGCGTCGCCCACGCGGGCCCAGCGCAGCGTCTCGGCATGCGCCGCGGAGCCGAGAAGCAGGCTCGCGGCCGCGGCCAGCAACAGGCTGCGACCGGGCATGGAAAGGCCGTTCGTACGGAATCGTGCGATCATCAAGAAAACTCCCATATGTGGCACCGACCGTCGTTCTGCGCGGTCCGTCGTGCCCAAGGACGTACTATCCGAGAAAGGCGAGGCCAACGCAACCCGTGTCGCTCCACCGGATCGCATTTCGCCCAGGCTTCGGTGGCGACCCAACGGCAGGTGCCGGCCATCAAATGTGGAGCGCGTGGCCGAGCCCGCGCATGGCCGCTTCCTGCACGGCTTCGCCCATGGTGGGATGCGCATGGATGGTCGCCGCTATGTCTTCGAGCCGCGCGCCCATCTCTATGGCGTAGGCGAAGGATGAGGCCAGTTCCGAGACCTGCACGCCGGTTGCCTGGATGCCGAGGATGACGTTGTCGCCGGCGCGGGCGACGATGCGCACGAAGCCATCGTCGCGCTCCAGCGTCATGGCGCGACCGTTGGCCTGGAGGGGAAAGGTTCCGGTGCGGGTGTCGAGGCCGGCCTTTTCCGCGTCGGCCGGCGACAGGCCGACCGAAACGATCTCGGGGTCGGTGAAGCAGATGGCCGGGATCGCGCGACTGTCCCAGGCACGGCGATGGCCCGCCGCGATCTCGGCCACCATCTCGCCCTGCGCCATCGCGCGGTGCGCCAGCATCGGCTCGCCGGTCACGTCGCCGATCGCGTAGACGCCCCGCATCGAGGTGCGGCAATGCTCGTCGATGGCGATGGCGCGCCCCTCCATGGTGAGGTCGAGTTCCTCCAGGCCCCAGCCATGGGTCGCCGGGCGGCGACCGACCGTCACCAGAACCTTGTCGGCGTCGATGGTGCGGCTTTCGCCGGCGGCATCGAGAAAGGCGAGGGTGCCGCTGCTCGCGGCGTAGCGATCAGCCCTCGCGCCGGTCCGCACCTCGATGCCGAGCTTCTCGAGCCGCCGGGCCACGGGCTTCGTCAGCTCCGCGTCCCAGAGCGGCAGGATGCGATCGGCGGCTTCGAGGATCGTCACCTTCGCACCGAGCTTGGCGAAGGCGGTGCCGAGTTCCAGCCCGATGTAGCCAGCGCCGACGACGGCCATCCGCTCCGGCACGCTTGTCAGCGCCAGCGCCTCGGTCGACGAGATCACGTTGCCGCCGAGGGGCAGCCCGGGCAGCTCGACCGCTTCCGATCCGGTGGCGATCACGACCGTATCGGCCACGATGCGCTGCGGGCCGGTCGAGGTTTCGACCACGACCGTCTTGCCGTCGTGGATGCGCGCCCAGCCATCGACCTGCTTGACGCCAGCCTTCTTCAGCAGTCCGGAGACGCCGCCGGTCAGCCGGCGCACGATGCCGTCCTTCCATTCGATGGTCTTGGCCAGATCGATCGCGGGACTTGCCGCCGTGATGCCCAGCGGCGAGATGCCGCCCGCGAACGCACCGAGCCTGGCGAACTCGTCGGCGGCATGGATCATGGCCTTGGAGGGGATGCAGCCGACGTTGAGGCATGTGCCGCCAGGCTTCCCCGCCTCGACGATGACGGTGTCGAGCCCGAGCTGGCCGGCGCGGATGGCGCACACATAGCCGCCCGGCCCAGCGCCGATCACGAGCAGCTGGCAGGTGATGTCGATCATGGGGTGGCTCCGATTGGCGATGCCTGCGCTCCACGGCGCCCCCCTCTGTCCTGCCGGACATCTCCCCCACGAGGGGGGAGATCGGCAGTGTCGGCGATGGCGCTTTCCTTGCAACGTCGGCGATTGGCGAAATCCGTCGTGCCGGCCGATCTCCCCCCTCGTGGGGGAGATGTCCGGCAGGACAGAGGGGGGCGCGACAGAACGCGACGTCTCGTGGGCATGAGCATCCGCCTCACCCCTCGATGAAGATCGAGGCCGGCGTCTCCAGCAACGCCTTCACGCGCTGAACGAACACCGCCGCGTCCCAGCCGTCGATGACGCGATGGTCGAAGCTCGACGACAGGTTCATCATCTTTTTCGGCACGAACTGCGTGCCGTCCCACATCGGGCGCACCTGCATCTTGTTGACGCCGACGATCGCCACCTCCGGATGATTGATCACCGGCGTGGTGGCAATGCCGCCCATGGCGCCGAGCGAAGTGATGGTGATGGTCGAGCCGGTCAGTTCCTCGCGGGTGGCGGTGCCGTTCTTTGCGGCGTCCGCCAGCCGTGCGATCTCGGTCGCCGCACCCCAGAGGTCGAGCGCTTCCGCATGGCGCACCACGGGCACGACGAGCCCGTTGCGGGTCTGGGCGGCGATGCCGCAATGCACGCCGCCGAACTGGCGCACCACGCCCGCCTCGTCATCGAAATGGGCGTTGATGTTGGGCTGGTCCTTCAGGGCCTTCGCCATGGCCAGCATCAGGAAGGGCAAGATCGTCAGCTTGGGCCGGTCATCGCGGCGACCGGCGTTCAGGCTGGCGCGCAATTGCTCCAGCGCGTCCATCTCGATCTCGTCGACATAGGTGATGTGGGCGATGCGGGATTTCGACAGCGCCATCTTTTCGGCGATCCTGCGCCGCAGGCCGACGACCTTGAATTCGGTGACGCGGGTGTCGGGCGCCTTGCCCACGGGAGCGATCGGGCGCGAGCCCTGCTCGGCGTGGAGGTCGAGATCCTCGTGGGTGATGCGACCGGCGGGGCCGGTGCCGGCCACGAAGCGCAGGTCGATGCCGCGCTCGCGTGCCTTCAGCCGCACCGACGGCGCAGCGAGCGGCTTCTCGCCTTCCTTGCGGGCATGGGCAGGCAAGGCGCGGCGCGGCGGCTCGGGCTTCGCGGACGTCTCGCCGTCTTCATCCTCCACGCCGGCCATCGTCGGCGCAGCGGCGATCGGGGCGGGCTTCTCCGGCGTCTTCCTGGCAGGCTCCGGTCGGTTCTCCGGCGGCGCGGATTTGTCGGGGGACACGTTGCCGTCGCCGGCGACGTCGAGGCGGATCAGCGGCGCGCCGACGGCGATCTGCTCGCCGATCTCGCCGCCGAGCCAGGCCACGGTGCCGTCGGCAGGGGAGGGGATCTCGACGGTTGCCTTGTCGGTCATCACCGCGGCCAGCACCATGTCTTCCTTGACGGGGTCGCCCACCTTGACGTGCCATTCGACGAGCTCGGCCTCGGCGACGCCCTCGCCGACATCCGGCATCTTGATCACGAAAACGCCCATGTCAGCCCTCCATGACCTCGACGAGCGCCGCCGCCAGGCGCGCCGGACCGGGGAAGTAGGTCCATTCCTGCGCGTGCGGGTAGGGCGTGTCCCAGCCGGCGATACGTCGGACCGGCGCCTCCAGATGGTAGAAGCAGTGCTCCTGCACCAAAGCGGCGAGTTCAGCGCCGAACCCCGAGGTCAGCGTCGCCTCGTGCACCACCACGCAGCGGCCGGTCTTCTTCACCGACGCCACGATCGTGTCGAGGTCGAGCGGGTGCAAGGTCCGCAGGTCGATCACCTCGGCATCGATGCCGCTCGCCTGCGCCGCCGCCTCGGCGACATAGACCATCGTGCCGTAGGCGAGCACGGTGACGGCTGCGCCCTCGCGCCGCACCACGGCCCTTCCGAGTGGTACCGTGTAGTGGCCGGCAGGCACCTCGCCCAGGGGGTGTTTCGCCCAGGGGGTGACCGGGCGGTCGTGATGGCCGTCGAAGGGGCCGTTGTAGAGGCGCTTCGGCTCGAGGAAGACCACCGGGTTGTCGTCCTCGATGGCGGCGATCAGGAGGCCCTTGGCGTCATGCGGGTTCGAGGGGACCACGACCTTGAGGCCCGATACGTGGGTGAACAGCGCCTCGGGGCTCTGGCTGTGGGTCTGCCCGCCGAAGATGCCGCCGCCGGTGGGCATGCGAATGGTGATCGGGCAGGTGAAGTCGCCGGCCGAGCGGTGGCGGATGCGCGCGGCTTCGGACACGATCTGGTCGTAGGCCGGATAGACGTAGTCGGCGAACTGGATCTCGACGCAAGGCCGCAGGCCGTAGGCGGCCATGCCGATGGCGGTGCCGACGATGCCGGCCTCGTTGATCGGGCTGTCGAAGCAGCGTTCCTTGCCGAACCGTTCCTGGAGCCCTTGGGTGCAGCGGAAGACACCGCCGAAATAGCCGACGTCCTCGCCGTAGACCACCACCTTGCCATCGCGTTCCATCGCCACGACGTGGGCATCGCGGATCGCCTCGATCATCGTCATGCGCGGCATGTCAGTACCCCGCTTCCTGGCGCTGACGCCGGAGATTGGGCGGCATCACGTCGTAGACGTCCTCGAAGATGTCGCGCGGCGAGGCCTTCGGGCCGGAATGCAGGGTGCCGTTGGCCTCGGCCTGCTTCTGCGCAGCCAGGACCTCGGCGTCGATCTCGGCTTCGGCCTGGGCGTGGCGCTCGGGCGACCAGGCGCCGATGGCGATCAGGTGGTTCTTCAGCCGCTCGACGGGATCGCCCAGCGGCCAGGCGTCGCTCTCCTCCTTGGGGCGGTAGGCGGACGGGTCGTCGGAGGTCGAATGCGCGGCGGCGCGGTAGGTGACGTATTCGACCAGCACCGGGCCAAGATTGCGGCGCGCCCGCTCGATCGCCCATTTCGCCACCGCGTGGACGGCGAGGTAGTCATTGCCATCGACGCGCAGAGAGGGAATGCCGAAACCATGGCCGCGCGCCGCGAAGGTGCCGGAGCCGCCTCGGGCGATGCCCTGGAAGGTCGAGATGGCCCACTGGTTGTTGACGATGTTGAGCACCACCGGCGCCTTGTAGGTGGAGGCGAAGACGAGCCCGGCATGGAAGTCGCTCTCGGCCGTCGAGCCGTCGCCGATCCAGGCCGCCGCGATCCTGGTGTCGCGGCTGATGGCCGAGGCCATCGCCCAGCCCACGGCCTGCACGAACTGGGTCGCGAGATTGCCCGAGATGGTGAAGAAGCCGTGCGCCTTCGACGAATACATCACCGGCAGCTGGCGTCCCTTGATCGGGTCCTTCGTGTTCGAATAGATCTGGTTCATCATCTCGACCATCGGATAGCCGCCGGCGATGAGCAGGCCCTGCTGGCGATAGGTCGGGAAGTTCATGTCGCCGTGTTCCATGGCCTTGCGGAAGGCGCAGGCGATCGCCTCCTCGCCGAGGCACTGCATGTAGAACGAGGTCTTGCCCTGGCGCTGCGCCATCAGCATGCGCTTGTCGAAGGCCCGTACCCGCATCATGTCGCGCAGGCCCGAGAGCGTCTCTTCCGGGGTGAGGGTCCCTGCCCACGGACCGACCGCCTCACCCTTCCGGTTGAGAACGCGGATGATCGACCAGGCCATCTCGCGGATGTCTTCCGGCGCGACGTCGACCGGCGGCCGGTCGACGGTACCGGCCCGGGGGATGCTGACGTTGGAAAAGTCCGGCTTGCCGCCCGGCCGTACTTCCGGTTCGGGAACGTTGAGGCGAAGCGGAACCGAGTCTGCCATTGCGTGTCTCTTCCCTGAGCGGCCCGTATCGCGCGAAAAGGCTGCGGCGGGCGGCGTCATTGTCCACCGGTGACAAGCAAGGACAAGGGGAAATCGTTCCCCGGAAAAGATAGCAAGAAGCGGTTCGACAGATGGCGGCGCCGCGACATCTTGTTGCCGGACGACGGGTTCTGTCGGTCTATTCGAACCGGCGTACCTTTTCGGCGTCGAGCGTTACGAGATGGCGGCGGTCGGAGGGCAGCGGCACGAAGGCGACCGACAGGCCCGTATCGCGTAGCGTGCACTGGCCGAAGGAGGCGCCGGTGTGGATTTTCAAGCCCTTGCGATAGGTCGGGTCGATGAAGTCGTGCAGACCGTTGCCCACCACGACCGGGATCCCGTGCCAGGACGAAACGCCGTCATGGTGAATATGGCCGGTGATGATGCCCGCGACCCGATGGCCGGCGAGCGCGCGGCGAAGCCTCTCGGTTTCGGCCTCGTTCAGGCTTTCCCAGGCAAAAGGCGATTCCGTGACGATGCGCGGACCGTGATGCATCACCACGATCCGGGGCAATTCCGGGTGGCGCTGGAGTGCGGCGCCGAGGAAGGCGAACTGGTCGTCGCCCAAAGCGCCGCTCACCTTGCCGGGGACGCTGGTGTCGAGCACGATCACATGGACGCCGTCGAACACCCTGTCGTGAAAATAAGGCGCGTCGAGGTCGCTCGTCCGGTCGAGCATGCCCTGGTAGAAACCCGGCCGGGCATCATGGTTGCCGAGCGCGCAGAGCACCGGCATGTGCAACGTGTCCAGGCGCTCGCGCACCGCACGATAGCTGGACGCGTCGCCCTTGTCGGTCAGATCTCCGCTGACGACGACGAAATCCGGCGCCGGGTCGATCGCGGCGATCATCGCCAACGCGGCATCGAGATTGCCGATCGTGTCGATCCCGTCGACCTTTCCCTCGCAATGGGCGTGGAGATCGGTCAGGTGAATGAAGGTCGGCGACTTGGGCATCGGGTGGTGTCATCCACGGCACAGGGCAGGGTCGTCATCGGCGCTCCGGCATCATCCGTCTCACAGCCGGGAGCGCCGTTCAAGGCTTGCGGTCAGGCGGCGACCGCGTGCGCGCGGGTTCGGGCGCTTGCGGCAAGCGACCTCGTGGCGTCGACCGTTTCCTGCGCGGCATACCAGTAGCGCTGGTTCAGCTCGATGTTGAACACCACACCGTGCGGGAAGACACACTCAGCCATCAGCGTTTCCCACGGAATGTTGCCCCAGCCGACCGGGAGATGCAGATCGCCATGGCCGTAGGCCAGCCGCTCGCCCTCCGTGTACATCCAGATGTCGTCCTGTCGGCCGAAGCTGTCGTGGACGTGCAGATGGCGCGCATGAGGCGCGAGCGCCACGATCTCCTCGACGAAGTCGTCGCGGCGGCCATTCCAGTCGAGCATCAGCCATGCGTGGGAGAAATCGATCGTCGCCATCACGTTGGGGTGGTCGATGGCAGCGAGTTCCGCCGCCAGCCGGCGCGGAGACGAGGCGTGCACCTTGCCGTCGAAGCCGGCAAACAGCGTCTCGACGCAAAGCACGATGTCGCTGGCGCGCGCAGTGTCGCCGGCCCGGGCGAGCGCTTCGCGCTGGCGGCCATAGGCGGCCTCGATCCCTTCGCTCTGCTGGACCGGCGCCAGGCCGGAATGGATCACGTAGTGGGCGGCGCCGAGTTCGGCAGTGACCTCCAGCGAGGCGGCGAGCACGTCCATGTGGCGCTGCAGCCGGTAGGGCTCGTCCATGAGGTTGATGGCCAGCGGACCATGTACCGAGTAGCCGACCGAGCGGCCGGCACAGGCACGCTTCAGCGCCTCGAGCTGCGGCCTGCGGACGCGACCGCCGACCACCACGTCCATGTCGAAGGTCGACAGCTCGACGAAGTCGACGCCGAGAGCTTCGACCCTGTCGAGCTCGTCTCCGAAGTCAGACAGGTCGTTCGATCGCTTTTGGGCTGTGATGCCGGTGCCGGGGACGCCGTTCGGTAGCATGGTCGTGTCCCTTTTCGTTGCACGATGGCGCCGCGCCAACCCCGGCGCGCCGCCCGTGGTCGGCGTCCATGGCAGCCTTGTCTGACAAGGGCGTGACGGTCTTCGTCAGCCGGCGGCCACCACCTCGACCTCAACCTTGAACTCCTCGCGGGTGAAGCCGCCCACGATCATCAGCGTCGAGGCCGGCGACGGCGCCGGGAACAGCCGGTCGCGCACCGCCATGTAGGGCCGCATATGCTCGCGCGCCGTGACGTAGGCGTTGATGCGCACGACGTCCGAAAGCGTCATGCCGGCCGCGGCCAGGATGGTGGCGATGGCGGAAAAGCATTGTTCGGCTTGCGCCCCGGCGTCTTCGGGAACGACGTCGTCCGGCGAGATGCCGAGCTGGCCCGAGCAGAACACCAGCCGCGCGCCGGCCTGGACTTCCACGGCATGGCTGTAGGCGGCGAAAGGCTTTCGCACGCCGTCGGGGGTGAGGTGGGTGAGCATGGCTTTGGTCCGGCATCGTGAGCAGTCGCGCCATTCCTGCACGGGGCCAGGGGCGTTGTCGATGGGGAGGTCCGGACTGCCGGTCAGCGGGGCTTCGGCAGCGTTCGGGGGCCGCCGACAGCGCTACGTCAAATCACTTAGCCAATCGACGAAGTTTTCGCTTGCGTCTTCGTCGGAAAGGGAATTAGTTAGCGATATGGCTAAGCATGATCCGGATCTCTCGTTGCTCTTCCATGCCCTGGCGGACCCCACGCGTCGGTCGATCCTGTCACGGCTTGCCGAAGGACCCGCGCGAGTGACCGATCTGGCCAACCCGACGGGACTGCGACTGCCCACCGTGATGCGGCACCTTTCGGTGCTGGAAGCGGCAGGATTGATCACCACCTCGAAGGACGGGCGCGTGCGGACCTGCGCTGTCGTCCCCGAGGCGCTGGCGCCGGTTCGGACATGGCTCGACGAGCAGCGGGAGATCTGGGAAGCCCGGCTCGACCGATTGGACGCATTCGTGATGAACGTGATGAAGGAGAGCGAAGAATGACCAAGGGTCTGGCCCCGAACGATACCACCAGCGCGGCGCCCGACGGGGAAGGCCATCGCTTCGCGACGCTGACCTTCGAACGGGGCGTGGCCGCGCCGCTCCCGGTGCTGTGGCAAGCCTGGACCGCCCCAGCCGCTCGCGCCGTCTGGGCCGCGCCGTCACCGACCGTCGCCATCGAGTTTCTCGAGGCGGATACCCGGGTGGGGGGTCGCGAGATTTCGCTATGCAAGGTGAAAGGACAGCCGGACATCCGCTGCGAAATCGGCTGGCTGGTGTTGCAGCCGGACCGTTGCAGCGTGAACCACGAGGTGATTTCAGCGGACGGCGTCATCCAGTCGGTGGCGCTGGTGACGGCGCATTTTTCCGGCACGACGGAGCGCAGCCGCGTCGTGGTGACGGTCCAGCTTTCGTCGCTGGCGACAGACATGAAGGCAGGCTATCGCGAAGGGTTCGGCGCCGGCCTGGACAATCTCGCAGGGGTCGCGGAACGCACCATGCTGCTGCAGCGGGTGATCAAGGCGCCACGGCCGGTCGTCTGGGGTGCGTGGATGAACCCCGATACGCTGCCGCAATGGTGGGGCCCCGATGGCTTTTCCTGCCGCACGCAAAGGATAGACCTGCGGGCGGGTGGCGAATGGGTCTTCGACATGATCGGTCCCGACGGAACGGTTTTCCCGAACCATCATCTCTACACCGACGTCCAGCCCGAAGAGAGGATCGGCTACACGCTGCTCTGGGGCGAGAACGGGCCGAAACATGCCGACGCCTGGGTTTCTTTCGAGGACCAGGACGGGTCGACGAAGGTCACGCTGGGCATGGTGTTTGCAGCCGCCGCCGAGTTCCAGACGGCGAAAGGCTTCGGTGCCGTGGAACTGGGCTTGCAGACGCTCGGCAAGCTGGAGCGCTTCATCACGTCGCGCTGAACCTTGCCTATAGCAACGCCGCCAGCGCTCCCGCGCAGTCCTTGAGCGTGGCGAGCGCTTCGCGCCGGACATTCACGTCCGCGAGCCTTCCCGCTGCGGCGGAAATGCCCAGCGCGGCAACCTCGCCGCTGGCGGCCGGCACCGGCACGGCGAGCGCGGCGACACCGGGCTCGAACTCGCCATCGACCAGCGCGTGGCCCGCCGCGGCGATCGAGCGAACCGATTCCGCGATGGCGGCGCGGTCGAGCGTTGTTGCTGGCGTGTGCGGCTCGAGCGGGGCGGCACGAATGGTCTCGGTGGCGGTGTCGGCATCACTCGCTGCCAGCAGCATGCGACCGATGGCGGTGGCAAGCAGCGGCACGCGGCTGCCGATGGTGAAACCGATGCGCGCACGCTCCGTCTCGCCGCCGGCATGGGCGACATAGACCGCCTCGGCGCCGTCGAGCATGGCAAGCGAGATGGTCTCGCCGATCCGGAGCGAGAAGGCGCGCATCACCGGCTGGATGGTCTTGCCGAACTGTCGGCCCTGCAAAAACCCGCCCGCCAAGACCAGGATGCGCGGGGTGAGTGAGAACAGCCGGTCCTGCTGGCGGACATAGCCCAGGTGCACCAGCGTCAGGACCAGCCGGCGGGTGACCGCGCGGTCGTAGCCGGTGAGGCGGGCGATCTGCGGCAGGGTCAGATGCGTGTGCTCGGCGTCGAAGGCCTTCAGCACCGCCATGCCCTTGGCGAAGGTCAGCGAGATGTCCTTCTCGGCGATCGGTTCGGCAGGGTCGAGAGGCATGGCGCCCTCCTTGGGCTTCGCTTGACACCGCCGGGAACGACGGAATACGCTTGAGCGATAATATATCGATTGCGCGATAATCGCACGCATTGCGACGAATGGCAATTCCTCGCCGTTCACCCGCCGCGACAGCCAGGGAGGATCCTCAGCCATGATGAGCCAGGCACAGAACGACCTTCTGACCCGCGTCGGCAGGGGGACCGACGGCGGCGCGCTCTTGCGGATGTACTGGCAGCCCGCGGCGCTTTCGGACGAACTGGTCTCCGGGCGCCCGGTGGTTCCCGTCCGGCTGCTCGGCGAGGATCTGGTTCTTTTCCGCGACAATGAAGGCGAACTCGGCCTGATCGGCCGGCATTGTCCGCATCGCGGCGCCGACCTGTGCTACGGGCGGCGTGAGGACAACGGCTTGCGCTGCCCCTTCCATGGCTGGCATTTCGACCGCACCGGCCAGTGCGTGGAGCAGCCCGGCGAGCCGGAAGGTTCGCGCATGTACGAGAACATCCGCGCCGTCTCCTATCCGGTGGTCGAGAAGAACGGCATCGTGTTCGCCTACATGGGGCCGGGCGAACCGCCACCCTTTCCCGCGCTCGACTGCTTTGCCGCCCCCGACAGCCACGTCTTCGCCTTCAAGGGGCTGTGGGAATGCAACTGGTTGCAGGCGCTGGAAGTCGGCATCGATCCGGCGCACGCCTCGTTCCTCCACCGCTTTTTGCAGGACGAGGATCCCGCGCAGTCCTACGGCAAGCAGTTCCGCGACAAGGCCGGCGGCACCGACATGCCTATGACGCAGCTCTTGCGCGAATATCCGCGTCCGGAAATCCGGGTCGAGGACACCGACTACGGCCTGCGGCTGATCTCGCTGCGCCATATGGATGACGGCCGCAGCCACGTTCGCGTGACGAACCAGATCTTCCCGGAAGCGATCTGCATCCCCATGTCGAACGAGATGACGATCACCCAGTGGCACGTGCCCGTCGACGACGAAACCTGCTACTGGTATTCGATGTTCACGAGCTTCGGGAAACCGGTCGACAAGAGCCTGATGCGCGAGCAGCGCATGAAGGAGCATCGCCTGCCCGACTACGCGCCGCTGAAGAACAAGCGCAACAACTACGGCTACAATCCCGGCGAACAGGAAAGCCTGACCTATACGGGCATGGGCCTCGACATCAACGTGCACGACCAGTGGGCGGTGGAATCCATGGGCCGCATCCAGGACCGGACGCACGAGCATCTCGGCCGCACCGACGTCGCCATCATGAAGCATCGCCGCAAGCTCCTCGCCGCCATCAAGAGCCTGAAGGAGGGAGACGTCGCGGCCTTGCCGATGCGCGGGCACGCTTCCGACGTCGAGGCGATCCGCGGACCCGTCTCGATCGACGCCATCGGCGAGACGGCCGGCTGGGAAGCGCTGTGGCCGCAGGCCGACCGGGCGCGGCGGGCGGGCTCGAGCTGGGCGGCGGGGGTTTAGCGGTGGGGCTGCGGATGTTGTCGCTCTACGGCGCCCCCCTGGTGGGGGAGATGTCCGGCAGGGCAGAGGGGCGCGCGAGGGAACGCGACCTCTCGCTTCCTCGCTCCCCGGCGCGTATCGACGAGCCACATCCATGACCTCGCCCCCGCTTTCGCCCGGCTTCGTCGCCGACCACGGTCTGCTTTCCCCCGACCAGTTCCGCCTCGCTGCAGAGGTTCTGGCCCGCGCCGAGGCGGAGGGGCTGGAGACCGTGCGCGTGCTGTTCGCCGACCAGCATGGCGTGCTGCGCGGCAAGACCATCGTCGCCGATGGCCTTGCCTCCGTGTTTCGGAATGGCATGGCGGTGACGTCGACCCTGCTTCTGAAGGACACGTCGCATCGAACCGTGTTTCCGGTCTGGGGCGGCGACATCGGCTTCGGCGCCGGCCTGCTGACGGGCGCGGGTGACATCATGATGGTGCCCGACCCGGCGAGTTTCCGGGTGCTGCCCTGGTCGCCAAGATCGGGCTATCTGCTCTGCGATCTCTTCCACAAGGACGGCGCGCCCATCCCGTTTTCGTCCCGGTCGATCCTGCGCAAGGCGGTCGAGAGGCTGGAGGCCGGCGGACGCCGGCTCGTCTGCGGGCTCGAGGTCGAGTTCCACGTCTACCGGCTCGACGATCCCAAGCTCGACCATGCCGATGGCGGCATGCCGGGCTCGCCGCCGCAGACCAGCCTGTTGTCGCAGGGCTACCAATATCTCACCGATGCGCGCTACGACGCATTGGAGCCGGTGATGGATGCGCTGCGACGCGCCTGCCTGCAACTCGGCCTGCCGGTGCGGTCGATGGAGGCCGAGTTCGGGCCGAGCCAGTGCGAGTTCACCTTCGAGCCCGACGGCGCGATGGCGCATGCCGACGCCATGATGCTGTTCCGGATGGCGGCCAAGCAGGTCTGCGCGCGGATGGGGCTGCACGCCACCTTCATGTGCCGGCCGAAGGTCGAGAACGGCATGGCGAGCGGCTGGCACCTGCACCAGTCGGTGGTCGATGCGGCGAGTGGCGACAATCTCTTTATCCCCGGGACCGACGGCGTGCTTTCGACGACGGCCAGCGGCTGGATCGCCGGGCTGCTCGACCATGCCGCCGAAACCTGTCTGCTGACCACACCCACCGTTAACGGCTACAAGCGCTACCAGGCCTTCCAACTGGCGCCCGACCGCGTGCAGTGGGGCCGCGACAACAAGGGCGCCATGATCCGCGGGCTGATGGCGCCGGGCGACAAGGCGAGCCGGTTCGAGAACCGCGTCGCCGAGCCCGCCGCCAACCCCTATCTCTATTTCGCCTCGCAGATCCTGTGCGGTCTCGACGGCATCGAGCGCGCACTGACGGCCCCGCCGCCGGTGGAGAGCCCGTACGAGAGCGACGCAGTGCTCTTGCCGAAGAGCCTGATCGCCGCCATCGAGCGCTTCGAGACGAGCGGGTTCTATCGCGAGGCGCTGGGCGAGGACGTCGTTTCGTATCTCACCCGCATCAAGCGCGCCGAGTGGGACCGCTACCTGATGACGGTGTCGGAGTGGGAGCAGCGGGAGTATTTTTCGCTGTTCTGACGTCCCCCTGTCAGCAGCCTTTTCTGGCCCAACGCCCGGCCTGATGACAATCCGTCGCATGTCTCCTACATGCCGGCCATGCAACCCATCATTTCCGTCACGGGCGTCTCGAAACGCTATGCCACCGGCTTCGAGGCGCTGAAGTCCGTCGATCTCGACATCGCGGAAGGCGAAATCTTCGCGCTGCTCGGGCCGAACGGCGCAGGAAAGACGACGCTGATCTCGATCATCTGCGGCATCGTCAACAAGAGTACCGGCACGATCACCGTTGGCGGGCACGACAACGTGGCTGAGTATCGCCAGGCGCGCGCGCTGATCGGTCTCGTTCCGCAGGAACTGACGACGGACATGTGGGAGAGCGTCTGGGACACGGTGTCCTACAGCCGCGGCCTGTTCGGCCTGAGGCCCGACCCGGCGCACCTGGAGAAGGTGCTGCGCGATCTCTCCTTGTGGGAGAAGAAGGACGACAAGATCATGACGCTGTCGGGCGGCATGAAGCGGCGAGTGCTGATCGCCAAGGCGCTGTCGCACGAGCCGCGCGTGCTGTTCCTCGACGAGCCGACCGCGGGCGTCGACGTGGAACTGCGCCGAGACATGTGGGAGATGGTGCGCGGGCTCAAGGCCGACGGCGTCACCATCGTGCTCACCACGCACTACATCGAGGAGGCCGAGGAGATGGCCGACCGCGTGGGCGTCATTTCCGGCGGGGAGATCATCCTCGTCGAGGAAAAGGCGGAACTGATGCGCAAGCTCGGACGCAAGGAACTCGCGATCCAGCTCAAGGAGCCGCTTTCGGCGGTACCGGGCACGCTCGCGGAGTATGGCCTCGACCTCTCCAAGGACGGCCACACGCTCACCTATGCCTACGACACCCAGGCCGAGCGCACCGGCATCACGCGGCTCCTGAGAGACCTCGACACCGCCGGCCTCCGGTTGCGAGACCTCGACACGCGCCAGAGCACGCTGGAAGACATCTTCGTCAATCTGGTGGGGAACGGCCGATGAACATGCGCGCGATCTATGCGATCTACCGCCAGGAGATGGCGCGCACGCGGCGCACGCTGCTGCAGAGCATCGTGTCGCCGGTCATCTCGACGGCGCTCTACTTCGTGGTCTTCGGCGCGGCCATCGGCTCGCGCATGCAGGAGATCGACGGCGTCGCCTACGGGACCTTCATCGTCCCTGGTCTGATCATGCTGTCGCTTCTCACGCAGAGCATCTCCAACGCCGCCTTCGGCATCTACTTTCCCAAGTTCATGGGGACGATCTACGAACTGCTCGCAGCGCCTATCTCCTATGTCGAGATCGTCGTCGCCTTCGTCGGCGCGGCCGCCACCAAGGCCACGATCCTGGGTCTGATCATCCTGGCCACCGCTTTCCTGTTCGTGCCGCTCAGGATCGAGCATCCGTTCGTCATGCTCGTGTTCATGGTGCTGACGGCCGTCACTTTCAGCCTGTTCGGCTTCATCATCGGCATATGGGCGGACAATTTCGAGAAACTGCAGCTGGTGCCGCTTCTGATCGTAACGCCGCTGACGTTTCTGGGCGGCAGCTTCTATTCCATCGACATGCTGCCGCCCTTCTGGCGCACGGTGACGCTGTTCAACCCGGTGGTCTACCTGGTCAGCGGCTTCCGCTGGAGCTTCTTTGGACAATCGGACGTCAACGTCGTCGTCAGCCTGGGCATGACCTTCGTGTTTCTGCTCGCCTGCCTCGGCATCGTGGCCTGGATCTTTCGCACCGGCTACCGTCTGAAGACCTGATCCAGGGGATAGACCGTCGGCCGGTCACGCTTTGATACCGGCCGATAACCTTCCGTCAACACTCTCCGCCCAGTGTCGGTCATGCCGGTCACGAGCGATTCGGCCGAAAGGTTGCAGTTCCAGCCGCCTGTCGCGATGCCTTCTGGACGAACGCCACGCCTGCGTGTGGCTTCGGCCGGAGGCCGGGTCGCGCTTGCCGCCGGTCAGTAGGAGAGACGTCTTGAGCATCGAGTCCCAGGTATCGGAAGCCGAAGTCGACCAGAGCCGCCACAGCGTCGTGGTGTTTCCGCTCTGGCGCAGGACTGCCCTGGTTCGGCGGGTGGCGATGAACCTTGCCGTGCTTGCCGATAGCGAGGAGGCCGACGACTACCGCTACCAGGTCGCGGAGCAGCTGTTCACCGAACTCTGCGGCGTGGGAGTTCTCGAAGTGGACCAGGACGAACTGGTCGGCGCGTTCTTCCACCAGGTGGAGCTGGCGCTCGAGGTACTCTTCGACGACGTGAGCGAGAACGCGCTCTGACGCAGCGCGCCCGGCGCTTCGAAGCCGTCTGCCTTTCGCTCGCCGCGAACCGTACGAAGTTGAGGCCCCTGCATGTCGGGGGCCTTTTTCGTGTTCGGCCGAGCAGTGCCGATCACGTGCGCGGCATGGTCGGGCCAGATGTCCCGCGCGGCGGCCGCGGCCGCGAATCACCTTCAGACCTTTGATATGTCCCGGATCGAGAACCGGCGCCGGGCGACTTGATTCGTCGGCTGCCGGTTAACGATGGTTGCCAAATCCTTGCGGCATGGCGGGATCGGCAGAATCCTCATCATCTGGCAGAAAATGCCGAAAAAGCCCCAGTTTTCGAGGGATAAGCCCACCTTGCGTCATGCTCATCCTGCTGCCGGACGGGGCCGTTAACGTTGATTTACTCTTTGTTAAGCACGTTCATTCAGAAAGATTAAGAGGCGGCAATCGGTCAAACCGACCAGGGGGAACGATCGCTGCATCGGGGTGACAATTCGACTCGGAATGATGTCCGGGCAGATCATGAAGGGGCCATAGCGTGTCCAGTATTCTGACCAACGCCGCAGCGATGACCGCGCTGAAGAGCCTGCAGGCGACGAACAAGTCGCTGGAGATGACGCAGGCGCGCATTTCCACGGGCTACCGTGTCGGACAGGCCAGCGACAACGCCGCCTACTGGTCGATCGCCACGACCATGCGTTCCGACAACAAGGCGCTCCTGACGGTCCAGGATGCGCTCGGGCTCGGTGCCGCCAAGATCGACATCGCCTACACCGGCGTCAGCGAAACCATCAAGGTCGTCGACGAGATCAAGGCCAAGCTGGTCGCGGCCCGCGAGCCGGGCGTCGATCGCTCCAAGATCCAGGCCGAGATCTCCGCGCTTCAGGGCCAGCTTCTCGGCAACGCGTCAACCTCCTCCTTCGCGGGTGAGAACTGGCTCGCGGTCGATTCCGACTCGACGGACTACAATTCGAGCAAGTCTATGGTGGCGTCTTTCACCCGCGCCTCGGACGGCACCGTTTCGGTCTCCACGATCACCCTGAGCACCGAATCGATCAAGCTCTTCGACGCGGCCGTCGACGTGCCGCCCGCCGGCGTCGGCGACGTGGAAACCGGCGTCGGCATCCTGGACGCCGCCTATGACGAGGACACCGGCCAGCGCATCACCAACACGTCGGTCTCCACCTTCTCGGTTTCGACGCTCGACATTGCCGCGTTGACGAACAACGCAGCCGATCTCGACATCCTCGACAACTACATCGCCGGCGTTGACGATGCGATCAGCCGCATGACGATCGCGGCCAGCGATCTCGGCGCGGCAAAGAAGCGCGTCGACCTCCAGGTCGACTTCGTCAGCAACCTGATGGACGCCATCGATCGCGGCGTCGGTTCGCTGGTCGATGCCAACATGAACGAGGAATCGACCCGCCTCCAGGCGCTGCAGGTGCAGCAGCAGCTCGGCATCCAGGGCCTGTCGATCGCCAACGCCAGCGTTCAGGGCATCCTCTCGCTCTTCCAGGGCTAATCGGGCATCGGCCCCCCGCGGGCCGCCCGCAAACCTTCATCGTCGCCTTTCGAGCGCCCGCGCCGGATCCGTTCCGCCGCGGGCTCGCCGCTTTCGCCACTCGTGGTCTGCTGCAAGTGAGGGGTCGAATGCCGCGCCTTCGAAAAAATTCGTTTTGCAGGGAGAGGTTGGCCATGCACCGTTAAGAGGGGTTAAACGAATACATGCCAAACCTTGACTTCGGTGGCTTGGCGGATTTCGCCAAAGGCATGAAGCCGCGACACCAACGCCGGTCGAACCGGGATGTACAGATTTCGCGCCCTGGGGGACTAAGGGGATGGCGACTGCCCGGACGGACGACCACGATATTTCCGCGCGCCTAGAATTCATGGGGCTCGACGCCTCTTCGCGTGCGCATCTGACCAAGCTCAAGCCAATCATCGCGGGTGCGATCGACGAGGCTCTCGACGCCTTTTACCAGAAGGCGCGATCGAACCCCGCGACGAGCAGGCACTTCAGCGGCGACGACCATGTGGCGAGCGCCAAGCGCCGGCAGTCGACGCATTGGAACGTCATCGCCGAGGGTGATTTCGGTGATTCCTATGCCCGCGCCGTGCGTGCGATCGGCAACACCCATGCCAGGCTCGGTCTCGAGCCACGCTGGTACATCGGCGGCTATGCGCTGATCGTCGAGAAGCTGATCAACGCCATCGTCGCGGAACAGTGGCCGCGCTTCAGCATCGGCGGCGGCGGAAATCCCGCAATGGCTGCATCGATGAGCAGCCTGATGAAGGCTGTCCTGCTCGACGTGGATCTCGCCATCTCGACCTATCTCGAGGCGATCGACAAGGAACGCCAGAGGCTGGACCGCGAGGTGAGCGAGACGCGGGAGCGTCAGGACTCCGCCATGCGTTCCATCAGCGCCGCCCTGTCGGCCCTGGCGCAGGGCGACCTGCGGGTGCGGATCGACGACACGCTGGCACCGGAGTTCGAGCAGATCCGCCAGGATTTCAATGCCACCGCAGGCGCGCTGGAAAGCGCGATCGCGAACGTGTCCGGCGCGGCCGTGGGCATCGGCGGCAGCTGCGACGAGATCGGCCAGGCCTCCGACGACCTGTCCCGGCGCACCGAGCAGCAGGCCGCAAGCCTCGAGCAGACGGCCGCGGCCGTCGAGGAACTCACCGCCAGCGTCCGGCGGGCTTCGGAAGGCGCGCACATCGCCGCGCAGAAGGTGATCGCCGCGCGGAAGGAAGCCGAAAACTCCGGCACCATCATGCAGGACGCGGTGCGCGCCATGTCCGGCATCGAGAAATCATCGCGGGAGATATCGCAGATCATCGGGGTCATCGACGAGATCGCCTTCCAGACCAACCTGCTGGCGCTGAATGCCGGTGTCGAGGCTGCGCGGGCGGGCGATGCCGGCCGAGGCTTCGCGGTCGTGGCGCAGGAGGTGCGCGGGCTGGCCCAGCGTTCCGCCGAGGCCGCCAAGGAGATCAAGGGGCTGATCCAGACGAGCTCGTCCCAGGTGGACGACGGCGTCAAACTGATCGACGAGACCGGTAAGGTCGCCGAACGGATCGTGCGCCAGGTCGTCGAGATCGACACGCTCGTTGCCGAGATGGCCGCCTCCACCAAGGAACAGTCCACCGGACTGTCGGAGATCAACACGGCCGTCTCGCTGATGGACCAGGCCACGCAGCAGAACGCGGCGATGGTGGAGCAGACGACCGCAGCGGTTCACTCGCTCCGCACCGAAGCCGCCGAACTCGTCCGTTCCATCGCCGGCTTCAGCATCAGCACGACCGGCCCCGCCAGCGGCGCCAAGGCCGGGAGAGCGCCCGCGCGTTCGGCCCCGCCGCGGACCGTGCCGGCATCCGCCGTTCGTGGCGCGACCGCCCTGAAGGTCGCCGCCGATGCCGACGGTTGGGAAGAGTTCTGAGGGAAACAAGAATGAAATCAGCCATGTCTACCGCGGTGGCCTTGCCACCGGTTCTCGACATTACCGCCGCCGGACCCCTTGCGTCGGAGTTTCTCCGTGTCCGGGGCAAGGACGTTTCCGTCGATGCGTCAAAGGTCGAACGCGTCGGCGCCCAGTGCATCCAGGTACTGCTGTCGGCAGTGGCCACCTGGACCCTCGATGGAATGGAATTCGACCTCGCGAACCCCTCCGCCGCGCTCGTGGAAGGTCTCGAAATCGCGGGGCTGGAGCCGGCCAACCTAGTTGCAAGGAATGCTTGAGATGACGAAAACGGTACTGACTGTGGATGACTCCCGCACGATCCGGGAAATGCTGCGTGCCGCGCTGACGGAGGCCGGGATGAACGTTCTGCAAGCCGAGGATGGCGTGCATGGTCTCGAGGTCCTCGACGGCGCGATGCCCGACGTCATCGTCACCGACATCAACATGCCGCGAATGGACGGCTTCGGCTTCATCGAGGCGGTGCGCGGCAGCGACAAGCATCGGGCGATCCCGATCCTGGTGCTGACCACCGAGAGCGTCGACGACAAGAAGGACCGCGCGCGTCGACTCGGCGCGACCGGCTGGATCGTCAAGCCGTTCGACCCGACCAAATTGGTGAATGCAATCAACCGCGTCGCGGCCTGATCGAAACATAAGACCGGGGGAGCTTGCCAGTGGATACGATGGCGGCAATCAAGCAGACTTTCTTCCAGGAATGCGAGGAGCAACTCGCCGAGCTGGAAACCGGACTGCTTGCTATCGAAAGCGAAGAGCACGACCCGGACACCATCAATGCGGTGTTCCGTGCCGTCCATTCGATCAAGGGCGGCGCGGGGGCATTCGGCCTGGAAGAACTCGTGCGGTTCGCGCACACGTTCGAGACGACGCTGGATCTCGTCCGGGGCGGGCAGATTCAGCCGGATGCGGGCTTGCTCAAGCTCATGCTGCGGTCGTCCGACATCCTGGCCGACCTGGTGCGTTACTCTCGCGACGGCGGCGAGATGGACGAAAGCCGCGTTGCGCAGATCCACGACGAGCTGACACGCGCCGCCAACCTGGACGCTGCGCCCGCCGCGAAGCCCGCGGCGCCGGCTCCGGCCGCGTTCGAGCCGGTCGGCGCCTTCGACGCCGGCAGCGCGGACGACGACTTCGTTCCGATCACCATCTCGTTCGACGACATCCTGGGCGACGGCGGCGAGGCCTCCAGCGCCGAGCAGATCTATGTCGTCAGCTTCAGGCCGAAGCCGGAACTCTACGCAAAGGCCAACGACGCCATCAAGCTTCTGCGCGAGATCCGCGCGCTTGGGAATGCCGACGTCGCCTGCGACATTTCCGATGTGCCGCTTCTGACCGAACTGGACCCGGAAGGCGCCTACCTGTCCTGGACGATCCGCCTCGGCGCGGATGTCACGGAGGCGCAGGTCCGCGAAGTGTTCGAGTTCGTCGAGTTCGACTGCGACGTCTCCGTCACGGCGGAGCCGAAGGTCGATCCGGACTTCGAGTTCGTCCCCGCGCCGATCGACGAGACCCGCCAGGCGATGCCGCTGCCGGTGGATGACGGACCGATCATCCCGGAGGCGGTGCTGGCCAAGATCGCGCAGGTCAACGCCGATCCCGCCAAGGCCCCTCCGGCGGCCGCTGCCGTCCAGGCGCAGCCGGCGCAACAGGCCCAGACCACCATCCGCGTCGACCTGGACCGTGTCGACCGCCTGATCGATCTCGTCGGCGAACTGGTGATCAACCAGTCGATGCTGTCGCAGCGGGTCACTGAAGCCGGCATCGCGCGGCTGTCGGAAGTCGCCGTGGGTCTCGACGACCTCGAGCAACTGACCCGCGAAATCCAGGATTCGGTGATGGCGATCCGCGCCCAGCCGGTGCGGCCGATCTTCCAGCGCATGTCGCGCGTCATCCGCGAAGTGGCCGACATGGTCGGCAAGTCGGTGCGCCTGGTCACCGAAGGCGAGAACTGCGAGGTCGACAAGACCGTCATCGAGCGGCTGGCGGATCCGCTCACCCACATGATCCGCAACGCCGTCGACCACGGGCTGGAGAAGCCGGAGGATCGCATCAAGGCGGGCAAGCCGGAACAGGGTGTGGTTCGCATGACCGCCGCCCATCGTTCGGGCCGCGTCATCATCGAGGTCTCCGACGACGGCGCCGGCATCAACCGCGCCAGGGTCAAGGAAATCGCGGTCAAGCGCGGCGTCATCGAACCGGGCGTGCCACTGTCCGACAGCGAAATCGACGATCTGATCTTCGCACCCGGCTTCTCGACCGCCAGCACGGTGTCCGACGTATCGGGCCGCGGCGTGGGCATGGACGTCGTCAAGCGTTCCATCCAGGCGCTGGGCGGCCGCATCTCCATCTCCTCGAAGCCGGGGCAGGGGACGACCTTCACGCTCAGCCTGCCGCTGACGCTCGCCGTCCTCGACGGCATGGTGGTCACGGTGGCGGGACAGACGCTGGTGGTGCCGCTGACGGCCATCGTCGAGACGCTGCAGCCGAAGGGCCCTGAAGTCCACGGCCTGGGCGAACGCGCCAAGGTCATCGCCATTCGCGGCTCGTTCATCCCGCTGATCGACGTCGGCTACAAGCTCGGCTACCGCCATGACGAAGCCGATCCGCTCAACAGCGTCGCCATCATGGTGGAGTCGGAAAACCGGGTTCAGAGCGCCCTCATGGTCGATGGGATCATCGGTCAGCAGCAGGTGGTCATCAAGAGCCTCGAGACGAATTACGGCCAGGTCTTCGGCGTGGCCGCCGCAACCATTCTCGGCGACGGCCGGGTCGCCGTCATTCTCGACGTCGATGCCATCGTCGCCGGCAACCGCTCCTAGTCGGCGCAGGCCGGGCACGCCCAAGGAAAGAGGAACGCAGCTATGATGCACGTCAAGGAACACGATCTGTCGAAGAACAGCGAACTCATCGCCTTCCGCCTCGGAGGCCAGGAGTTCTGCGTCGACATCATGTCCGTCCGCGATATACGCGGCTGGACGCCGACCACCCCGCTGCCGCACTCGCCGGGCTACGTGAAGGGTGTGATCAACCTTCGCGGTTCCGTGCTGCCGGTGATCGATCTCGCGGCGCGCCTCGGTTTCCGCTCCACCGAACCGACGGCACGGCACGTCATCATCGTGACGCAGGTCGGCAACCAGTCGGTCGGCCTGCTGGTCGATGCGGTCTCCGACATCCTGACCATCAACGCCGACACGATCCAGCCCACGCCCGACGTCGCGTCCGAACTGGCCCGGGCCTTCATGAAGGGCGTGCTGGCGATCGAGGGACGCATGATCAGCCTGATCGGTCTCGACAGCGTGTTGCAGTCGACCCGCGAGAATTCGGGATTCCTGAATTGAAATCGTCCGCCGCTTCCTTGTCCGGCGGGATCGTCCCCGGGGAGTATCTGCTGACGGCGGAAGATTTCCGCCAGATCGCAGAGATCCTGCACGATCATGCCGGCATTCAGCTCTCGGAGACCAAGGCCGCGCTCGTCTACGCGCGGCTGGCCAAGCGCCTTCGGGCGCTGGGCCTGGAGAATTTCCGGGACTATTGCGCCCATGTCGTCGGGTCCGAAGGACTGGACGAACGGCAGCGCATGGTGGCGGCGCTGACGACGAACGTGACCAAATTCTTCCGCGAGGCGCATCATTTCGAGCATCTGAAGCGCACCGTCATGCCGCCGCTGCTGGAGGCCGCGCGCCGTGGCGCGCCGGTTCGCATCTGGTCGGCCGGTTGCTCGAACGGGCAAGAAGCCTATTCCGCCGCGCTCGTGATCCTGTCGATGATGCCGGATGTCGGCCGCCACGACGTGAAGATCCTGGCCTCCGACATCGATCCCAACATGATCGCCGAGGGCAAGGCTGCGGTCTATCCCGACCATGCGCTGACGGACGTGCCTGCCGAGCTGAAGAAGCGCTGGCTGCACCGCGCGCCGGGCGGCTTCGGGGACCAGCAGTTGTGGCGGGTCGCCGACGAGGCGCGCAACATGGTGTCCTTCCGTGAACTCAACCTGTTCGCCAAATGGCCGATGCAGCGCCAGTTCGACGTCATCTTCTGCCGCAACGTCGTCATCTACTTCGACAAGGTCAAGCAGGCCGCTCTCTGGACGCGCTTCTCCGAGGCGTTGAAGCCCGACGGCTGGCTCTACATCGGCCATTCCGAGAGGGTCTCGGGGCCTTCGGCCGACAACTTCGTCAGCGACGGGATCACGACCTGGCGTCATTCAAGGGGGAATGCAAGATGAAGCCGGTCCGTGTCCTGATCATCGACGACAGCGCCACGATGCGGCGCATCATCGGCTTCGCGCTCGCCTCGAACCCGGCCATCCAGGTGGTGGGCGAGGCGCCGGATCCGACCGAGGCCTTCAAGCTGGTCGACTCGCTCGATCCCGACGTCATCACGCTCGACATCGAGATGCCCAAGATGAACGGCATCGATTTCCTGCGCCGGGTGATGAAGCATCGGCCGCGGCCGGTCATCATGGTGTCGACGCTGACCGTCAACGGCGCCGCCGTGACGATCGAGGCGCTGGCGCTGGGTGCCTTCGACTGCGTGGCCAAGCCGTCGCTCAAGGACGATCGCTCGTTCGAGGACCTGATCGAGAAGGTGATCGCCGCCGGCGCAGTGCGCAACCGGTCCAGTGCAGCGCTCGGCCGTCCGGCGCCAACCCGCGAGCCGGCCGCGCCGTCCATGCCGGCGCCGTCGATGGCGGCCGGCCCGCTCGAGCGACTGATCGCGATCGGCGCGTCGACCGGCGGCGTCGAAGCTCTGATCGCCGTGCTGTCGGAGTTTCCGATGGACTGTCCGCCGACGGTCGTGACCCAGCACATGCCGGCGAACTTCACGCGCTCGTTCGCGGAGCGGCTCGACCGGCTGTGCCGCCCGACCGTGCAGGAAGCCGAAGACCGCCGTCCGCTGCAACGGGGAAACATCTACATCGCGCCGGGGGGAGGACGGCACATGGAGGTCGTGCGGGGGGCAGGGAGCCTGGAAACCCGCCTGCGTGAAGGCGACACGGTGTCGGGGCACCGGCCGTCGGTCGACGTCCTGATGAATTCGGTGGCAGCCGCCGCCGGCCGCGACAGCGTCGGCATCATCCTCACGGGCATGGGGCGAGACGGCGCACAGGGACTTTTGAAAATGCGCCAGAACGGCGCCAGAACCATCGGGCAGGACGAGATGTCCTCCCTGATCTACGGAATGCCGCGCGTGGCCCACGAGGTTGGCGCGGTCCAGAAGCAACTGCCACTAAGCCGTATCGCCCGGGAGATCTTCACGGGCGCAAGGTCGACGAAAGAAGGGACCGTGTCATGTCACTCCTAGCTCAGCTGAAGATCCTCGTGGTCGACGACACCACCACCAGCCGGATGCTGTTGCGCGACGCCCTCGAAACCATCGGTTTCCGGAACATTTCCGTGGCGGCCGACGGCGAGCAGGCGATGCAGGTGATGATGTCGCAGCCTTGCCACCTGATCATTTCGGACATGAACATGCCGAAGATGAACGGACTGCAGCTCCTGCACGCGATCCGTACCTACCGGCCGACGTCGCGCGTGCCGTTCATGATCCTGACGGGCAACAACGACAAGAACGTGCTGATCGAAGGCCGCAAGATGGGCCTCAACAACTATCTCAACAAGCCCTTCACCACCCCGGATCTCAAGAAGGCGCTGGAAGCTATCGTGGGGAAGCTGCAATGATCCTGCCTGGTCGACCAGACCGGATTCACGTCATCCAGGGCGAGTGCGCGGTGTCCGACAAGCCCGAGGCGGTGCTGACCACCGTGCTTGGCTCCTGTGTCGCGGCCTGCATGTACGATCCCGTGCTGAAGATCGGCGGCATGAACCATTTCCTGCTCCCGGGCGAGGGCGAGCGGTCACGCCTGAACGAGGCCGAGCGCTTCGGCGTCTACCTGATGGAGCTCCTGGTCAACGGGCTCCTGAAGCGGGGCGCACGACGCGAGAACCTCGAAGCCAAGCTGTTCGGCGGTGGACGCACGATCCAGAACTTCACCGATATCGGTGCGAAGAACATCGAGTTCGCGCGGCGCTTCCTCGACAACGAGGGCATCAAGTACACGGGCGGCAGTGTCGGCGGCGACCAGGGGCGCCGGCTGGAGTTCCAGCCCTACAGCGCCAAGGCGCGGCAGTTCCTGCTGCCAAAGGCGGCGGCTCCCATTCCCGCCCCCGAACCACGCGTGCCGGCCCCTGCCGCCGGTGGCGAACTCGAACTGTTCTAGGAATAGAGGTTTCGCCTGCATGTCGCTTTCAGCCAAGACCGTCGAACACGATCCGCATCACGAGACGGTGCGCGACGTCATCGCGCGTATCGAGGCGGAGCTCGAGACGATCGCCCATGCGATCGACGTCAACCATGCCCACATCGCGGTCGCGGTCGGGGATGCCATCCAGGGCAAGCCGGGGTTCATCCGGGCCATGCAGGAGGGCGACCTCATCTATCAGAAGGTCTCCGGCATCGCGGGCTTCCTGCGCTCGCTGATGGACGTGATGCCGGATGAGTGGGAAGTCGAGACCGGCGTGGCGACACGCGACGTCAAGCTTGCAGAACTGGCCGGGCGCATCGGCGCGCGGGCGCAGATCGTGCATGTGGTGCGCAACGACGATTTCGGCGACTGCGATCTGTTCTGAGGTCATATCTCCCGGGGGGGACGCGCGGCGCCGGCTGTCCGCAGCTGGCGCCGCAATTTTCTGGAACTCTGAAGATCGATCCTCGGCCGAACATGCTGGCCTTGCGCCGACCGGTCGGCAACGCCCGCATTTTAGGGTTGGCTTTCGTATTGCGATCCCCGACAATGCCCGCCAGGCCGCGCGAAAACGCGTGGCGGGAACATCGATCGGGAGGAATACAATGATCAAACTCGGCACCCGTCTGCTTGCGGCAGGCGCCATGTCGGTCACGCTCGTGCTCGGCGCGGTGCCGGCCAAGGCGGACGAATTCATCAACGTGCTGACCGGCGGCACGTCCGGCGTCTACTATCCGCTCGGCGCCGCGCTGGCGAAGATCTACGGCGAAAAGATCGAGGGCGTGCGCACGCAGGTGCAGTCGACCAAGGCGTCCGTCGAGAACCTGAACCTCCTGCAGCGGGGCAGCGGCGAGATCGCGTTCGCGCTCGGCGATTCCGTCAAGGCGGCCTGGGAAGGCGACGCCGAGGCCGGCTTCTCCAGCAAGCTCGAGAAGCTGCGCGGCATCGCGGCGATCTATCCCAATTACATCCAGATCGTCGCCTCGCAGGAATCGGGCATCAAGGTCTTCGAGGACCTGAAGGGCAAGAGCCTGTCGGTCGGCGCACCGAAGTCGGGTACCGAGCTCAACGCACGCCAGATCTTCACCGCGCTCGGCATGAGCTATGACGATCTCGGCAAGACCGAGTACCTGCCGTTCGGCGAATCTGTCGAGCTCATCAAGAATCGTCAGCTCGACGCCACGCTGCAATCGGCGGGCCTCGGCGTCGCCTCGATCAAGGATCTGGCCACCTCGCTGCCGATCACCATGGTCGCCGTGCCGGAAACCGTCGCCGAGACGCTGGGCGCGCCATTCCTGGCGGCCACCATTCCCGCCGGCACCTATGAGGGCCAGGCCGAGGACGTGCCGACGCTGGCCATCACCAACATCCTGGTGACGCATTCGGACGTTTCCGAGGAGATGGCCTACCAGATGACCAAGCAGCTGTTCGAAAACCTGCCCGAGATGGTCGCGGCCCACGCCGCCGCCCGGGCAATCAGCGCCGAGACCGGCGCCGAGGGCCTGCCGATCCCGCTGCATCCCGGCGCGGAGCGCTACTACAAGGAAATGGGTCTGCTCTGATCCGACGCGGGTCGGACCAGACACCCAGACCTTGCGGCCGCCTTCACCAGGCGGCCGCAACTTCGTGGCGAGGCCGGGACTCCGGGGCAAGACATGAGCAATCCAGCAGCCAGCGACGTCGGTTCCTCCGCAACCTTCCATGACCCGACCGGCGGCGGTTTCCCCGTATCGCGGGAAGGCCGGCTCCTGTTCTGGATCGCGGTCGCCTTCTCGGTGTTCCAGCTCGCCACCGCCGCCCACGTCCTCAACCTCCCGAGCCAGATCGTCCGCTCCTTCCATGTCGGCTTCCTGCTGCTGCTCGCGTTTCCGCTGGTGGCCGCTGCCGCCGGCTGGCGGCTGCCCTGGAAATCGCTCGCCTGGGGGCTGGCGGCCGCCAGCGTCGCGGTGGCGATCTACCAGTGGGTCGAGTACAAGCCGCTGATCCTGCGGGCGGGCGATCCGCTCACCAGCGACATCGTCTTCGGGGTCATCGCGCTCGTCACGATCTTTGCCGCCGCCTGGCTGATCATGGGCCCGGCGCTGCCGATCATCTCCGGCGCGTTCCTGTCCTA
The DNA here is from genome assembly GCF_003970795.1 of Aquibium carbonis. Taxonomy (GTDB): domain Bacteria; phylum Pseudomonadota; class Alphaproteobacteria; order Rhizobiales; family Rhizobiaceae; genus Aquibium; species Aquibium carbonis. The sequence continues at coordinate 61,994 of NZ_RWKW01000025.1, forward strand.
CTGCCTGTTCGGCCAGTACCTGCCGGCGCCGCTCAACCACCGCGGCTACGACTTCTCGCAGGTCATCGACCACATGGCCTACGGCACCGAGGGCATCTACGGCATCCCCATCTACGTCTCGTCGACCTACATCTTCCTGTTCATCCTGTTCGGGGCCTTCCTGGAGAAGGGCGGCATGATCCGCCTGTTCACCGACATCTCGCTCGGGCTCGTCGGCCATGCGCGCGGCGGTGCGGCCAAGGTGTCGGTGATCTCGTCGGGGCTGATGGGCACGATCTCGGGCTCGGGCGTGGCCAACGTCGTCACCACCGGCCAGTTCACCATCCCGCTGATGAAACGTTTCGGCTATCGCCCGGCCTTCGCCGGCGGCGTGGAGGCCACCGCGTCCATGGGCGGCCAGATCATGCCGCCGGTGATGGGCGCCGTCGCCTTCATCATGGCCGAGACGCTGGGCATCGAATATTACGAGGTGGTGAAGGCGGCGATCGTGCCGGCCGTCCTCTACTTTGCCTCCACCTTCTGGATGGTGCACCTGGAAGCGGGCAAGCGCGGCCTCGTCGGGCTTCCCCGCTCGGAACTGCCGTCGGCGCTCGGCGCGCTGAAGCGCGGCTGGTACCTGCTGCTGCCGCTCGGCGTGCTCGTCTACCTGCTCTTCACCGGCTATACGCCCCTGTTTGCCGGCACGGTCGGTCTTGCGCTGACGGTGCTTCTCATCCTTGGCGGATCGGTGGCGCTCGGCCTGCCGGGGCAGGTGATCCGCATCATCTTCTGGATCGGGCTCGGACTCGTGGCGGCGAGCTTCTTTCGCTTCGGCATCGGCGTGGTGCTGGCGGCAGTCGCGATCCTCATCCTGGCCAACGTCTTCGTCGAGGGCGGCCGCAGGACGCTGGTGGTCTGCCGCGACGCGCTTGCCGACGGCGCACGCACGGCGCTGCCGGTCGGCATCGCCTGCGCCATCGTCGGCATCATCATCGGCACGATGACGCTGACGGGCGTGGCCAACACCTTCGGTCAGTACATCGTCTCGGTCGGGCAGAACTCGCTGTTCCTGTCGCTGGTGCTGACGATGATCACCTGCATCGTGCTCGGCATGGGCATTCCGACCATCCCCAACTACATCATCACCTCGACGATCGCCGGCCCGGCGCTGCTGGAGCTCGGCGTGCCGCTGATCGTCAGCCACATGTTCGTCTTCTACTTCGGCATCCTGGCCGACCTGACGCCGCCGGTGGCGCTCGCCTGCTTCGCCGCCGCCCCGATCGCCAAGGAAGGCGGGCTGAAGATCTCGATGGAGGCGATCAAGGTCGCCGCCGCGGGCTTCGTCATCCCCTATCTGGCCGTCTACACGCCGGCGCTGATGCTGCAGGGCGGGGGGCCGCTCTCCGAGGCCATCGGCTTCGTGCCGGCCGTCATCTACATCATCGTCAAGGCGTCGCTGGCGATCGTGCTGTGGGGCGCGGCCGTCATCGGCTACCTGCGCGCGCCGCTCGCGGCCTGGGAGCGGCTGCTTGCCGCCATCGCCGCCTTCACGCTGATCGTGGCGCTGCCTGTCACCGACGAAGTCGGCTTCGCGCTCGCTGCGCTCATGCTCGGCCTGCACTGGTGGCGCACGCGGGCGCAGCCGGCGGCGGCCTAGGCGCGCATGCCCGCGCTGGCGCTGTGCATCATCGCCTCGGGCAAGACCACGGTGCTGGCCGCCAGCGCCTTCACGCTCGCCTGGACGCATTCGGTGGAAAGGACCCGCTGGGAGGAGGACTGGCGGGTGACGCCGGCCGGTCTCGAACTCGTCGCCGCCCGCGTCGAGGGCACCGGCGCGGGGATGGAGATCCCGGAGGGCGCGGTTTTCGCCGACGGCGCCTGGACATACCGACCCACCTTGCCGCCGCAAAGAGCGCTGCTGCTTGCCCGCTCCGGCGCAACGGGAGAAGGCTGGGAACTCTGTGCGGACCAGGAATGCCTGACGATCGGCGCGGAGCCGGGCGATCCGGTGGAGATCCGGGGATGCGAGGGATAGCGCGGGGGCCCACCCGTCCCCGCGCCGTTTCGAACAGAGCCCCCGGAAACGCCCAAGGGCGGTGTGCCGCGTGACGCTTCCCTTTCGCGCGATCCCGCCTATGAATGGGCCATGGCCTTCACGCTTCGCCAGCTGCAATATTTCGTCGCCGTCGCCGAGCAGGGGACCGTCAGCCGCGCGGCGCAGAACCTGTCGATCTCGCAATCGGCCGTCACCGAGGCGATCAAGGAGCTGGAGGGCGACCTGGGGGTGGCGCTGTTCGACCGGCATCCGCGGGGCTTGGCGATCACCCACAAGGGCCACCAGTTCCTGCGCCACGCCACCAAGATCCTGGCCGACGTGTCGGATGCGCGGCGGACGTTTTCGGGCGATGCGGCGACGGTGGCCGGACGGCTGCAGCTCGGCGTCACCTCGCTGGTGGCGGGCTACGTGCTGTCGGATCTGCTCGCCCGCTATCGCCGCGCCTGGCCGGCGGTGCAGGTCTCCGCGATCGAGGACAATGGCGATTATCTCGAGCACCTGCTGGTGGGCGGCGAACTGGACGTGGCGGTGACCGTCATCTCCAACCTGCGCGACCGCATGGCCTTGCAGGCCGAGATCCTCGAGGTCTCGCCCTACCGGCTGTGGCTGCCGCTCGGCCACAGGCTGGTCGACGCCGAATCCATCGCGCTGTCGGACCTGTCGTCGGAGCCGCTGATCATGCTGACCATCGACGAGATCGAGGAGAGCACGGGCAAGCTGCTCGCCGCGCTCGGCACCCGGCCGCACGTCGCCTTCCGCACCCGCTCGGTGGAGGCGGTGCGCAGCCTGGTGGCGACGGGAGCGGGCGTGGCGCTGCTGCCCGACCTCGTCTACCGGCCCTGGTCGCTGGAAGGCGACCGGATCGAAAGCCGCGACATTTCCGGCGCGCTGCCGGTGGTGCAGGTCGGCATGGTGTGGCGGCGTGGCTCGGTGCTGTCGCAGACCGCGCGCGACTTCATCGCGCTGGCGCAAGGGCAACGGATGCAGCGGGGGCGGTGAGGGGGGGTGGGATTTCCGCATTCGATGCATTTGCGGTCGTTCCGGCTTAAGACGGATATTTCGGGAAGCAGACGTGTCATGCGTCTCTCTTTGCCCGCTTTGTCGGGACCCGAATGTATCTCCATGGCTGGTCGGCCCTGCTATACTGACCGAAGTATCCATGGATTCGGATTTGATGGCATGAGCGTTGAAGATGCGCAGGAACCCGGAGACACCCCGCGTGTAGATATGCCGAAGTATCGCGAGCTCTTGCGCGATTTCGATGCCGCAGTGTGTGAGGCACTTGCAGTCGGCCAAGCGTCGTCAGGACGGTTCGAAGCTGCCTACGTCGGATACACTACCCTCATATTCGCGCGGCTTTGCGCCTTCTCACAGTGTTTCGTCAGGGCAGCACCAAGGTCGAGATGGACCAAGTCCGACGCCGAGAATTGGGACTTTTGCGCCGTGGCAGGATATGCACGTGCGATCGTTGAAGGTGCATTGCTATTCACATACATCAGCCGAAACCCCACTACTCCGGACGAGTGGTCCTGCAGGCTGCTTGTCATGCATCTCAACGACTGCACGCGGCGGGTGCGGCTCTTTGAGACCACAGGAGACACGAAGCAACATGCCGATTTCTTGACCGAGGCCGAAGACCTGCGTCGGCGGCTGAAGCAAAATTCTTGGTTCGGAACATTGAGCGATCGGCGGCAGAAGGACCTTCTAGCAGGCCAGACACTGACGATTTCAAGCAAGGACCAGCAGATCGAAGCGGCGGGCATGGACAAATCCGAGTTCGATACGATTTGGCAGCTGTTCTCCCAGCACGTGCATATCCAGCCACTGTCGTTCTATCGCATGGAGCCAAACGGGCGCGGCACGGGGATGCTGAACGACACCGATTTGGCGTATATTGGTCTGGCGCTCAAGAAGTGCACCGAGATCATGTCCGTCTGCACCGACCGAATGGTCGAACTGTTCCCAGACGTGGCCCCGGTGCGACAGGGAAAGGCATCAAAATTCGCGCCGGGTCCGCGCGCCAATCTGCCCAAAGCTATGAAGCGTAGTCGTGGCCGATCAGCATTGTAGAATGCATGGCGGCGGCCGCGTCATGCTACGGTCATGAAGATTCAACTCGAATAAGACGTTTAGGACGCGATGAAATGTTGGTTTTATCGCCATGAACCAGCTGTTCCGCGATACGGACCTTCGCTCGTCTTTCCTGCCGCTCATCACGCAGGCCGCCCAGGGGCTGGCGCGGCGGCAGGGGATGCAGCAGGGAAGGTGAGGGGGCTGGTCAGCGGTTCAGGCGCCCCCTCCACCATGCTTCGCATGGTCCCCCTCCCCCGTGAACGGGGGAGGATCCAGTGCGCGTCGGCGATGCCGCTGCGAATCCTCCCCTGCGAAGCGGGGGAGGGGGACCGCCGTAGGCGGTGGAGGGGGCTCGCGTTGGCAGAGTGCTGTTTCGCCGCCCCCCGAAATTGCCGCGAACCCGCGCCGCGTGGTATGATCTCGACCATGAACCAGCTGTTCCGCAACACCGACCTGCGCTCCGCCGACCTGCCCATGACGACGCAGGCGGCCGAAGGCCTGGCGCGGCGGCGCTGGAGCGTGGCCGAGATCGAGGCGCTGACACGGGCCGGCGTGCTGGACGAGAACGAGCGTTTCGAGCTGATCGGCGGGGAGATCGTGCCCATGAATGCGAAGGGCATCCGGCACGAGGTGCTGAAGAACGCGCTGATCTACCATTTCGTCCGGAACGCGCCGGTCGCGTTCGTTTTCGCCGGTGAAACCACCTTCCGCCTGAGCGACGACAGCTTCGTCGAGCCCGACTTCGTGTTCTTCCGCAAGGCCGACGGGCTGGCGGCGCTGGCGCCGAAGACGTCGCTACTGGCCGTCGAGGTGGCCGATTCCAGCCTGCGCTGGGACCTCGGGCGCAAGGCGCTGCTCTATGCGCATTTCGGCATCCCGGAGCTGTGGGTGATCGACGTGGTGTCCGAGACGACCCATGTCCACACGGAGCCGGGGCTGGAAGGCTATCGGTCCATCCGGGAGGTGGCGGCCGACGCGGAGGTGGCGTCCTTGGCCGTTCCCGGTCTCTCCGTCGCGCTGGCCGCGCTGGAGCGGTTCTGAACCGCATGCCGATGGCGCGGCAAGGTGGTTGCGTGCTCGTCGTCAGGATGGCGTGGTGCGTCCTTCGAGGCTCGCCCGGCAGGGTCTCCGGACGTCCGTCGAACGCCGTGCGGGCTCGCACCTCAGGATGAGGACCGTTGGAGGCCGGCCACTCCAGTCCTGAAATGTCCCGCAACCTGCCAGTTCGGACCCTCCGCAAGAGGACCGTTGGTGGAGGGCCACTCCAGTCCTGAGATGCCCCGGAAGGGCCTGCGGCAATCATCATTCCGTCGCTGGGATCGCCCCTATCGTCGTGGTCCCGGCGCCGGAGCGGCACCATGGTCTTCATCAGAGATGCTCGGCGAAGCCGGACCTCGACGTTCATCATCCTCAGGTGCTCGGCGATGCCGAGCCTCGACGATCCTCATCCTCAGATGCCCGGCGGGCGAGGCTCGAAGGACGCACGACCGATCCGCTCTTCGGCAGGCATTCGCCCAAGGAAAGGGCAGGGGATAACATATCGGAAATTCCGATACCGACCTTCTGACAAATGAAATTGCGAAGGCGCGAATTCCTGTCACTCTGTTTCCAGGGACCATGCCGCCGCTAGAGAGCGGCCCCTGACAATGGGAGAATCGACATGAAGAAGCTTCTGCAGTCATGCACCGCGCTGACGCTCGCGTTCAGCGTTTCGGCCTCCGCCTTCGCCCAGGTCACGTCGATCGGCGACAGCGAGGGGCAGGTCAACATCGTCGCCTGGCCGGGCTATATCGAGCGCGGCGAGACCGTGAAGGAATTCGACTGGGTGACCAAGTTCGAGGAGGCCTCGGGCTGCAAGGTCAACGTCAAGACCGCCAACACCTCCGACGAGATGGTGGCACTGATGAACGAGGGCGGCTTCGACCTCGTGACCGCCTCCGGCGACGCCTCGCTGCGCCTGATCGCCGGCAAGCGGGTGCAGCCGGTCAACATCGACCTGATCCCGAGCTGGTCGGAGGTGGACGACCGCCTGAAGGACGCGCCCTGGCACACGGTCGACGGCGTGCATTACGGCGTGCCCTACATGTGGGGCCCGAACGTGCTGATGTACAACACCGAGGTCTTCAAGGACCAGGCGCCGACCTCGTGGAAGGTGGTGTTCGAGGAGATGGACCTGCCGGACGGCAAGACCAACAAGGGCCGCGTGCAGGCCTATGACGGCCCGATCCACGTCGCCGATGCGGCGCTGTACCTGATGACGCACAAGCCCGACCTCGGCATCACGAGCCCCTACGAGCTCAACGAGGACCAGTACAAGGCGGCGCTGGAGCTGCTGCGCGAGCAGCGCAAGCTTGTCGGCCGCTACTGGCACGACGCGTTCATCCAGATCGACGATTTCAAGAACGAAGGCGTGGTGGCGTCCGGCACCTGGCCGTTCCAGGTGAACCTGCTGAAGAGCGACAACCAGCCGGTGGCCTCGGTGTTTCCGGAAGAGGGCGTGACGGGCTGGGCCGACACGACCATGATGCATGTCGACGCGGCCAACCCCAACTGCGCCTACAAGTGGATGGAGCACACGCTGTCGTCGAACCTGCCGAGCGATCTCGGCGTGTGGTTCGGCGCCAACCCGCCCGTTCCCGCCGCCTGTACCGACGGCCGCGGCATGATGACCGCGGAAACCTGCACGACCAACGGTTTCGACAATTTCGAGAAGGTGCGGTTCTGGACGACGCCGGTGTCCAAATGCGAGAGCCAGGGTGAATGCGTGCCCTATTATCGCTGGGTGTCGGACTATATCGGCGTGATCGGCGGGCGCTGAGCGCCTTACCCTCCCCCTTGTGGGGAGGGTCGACGCGAAGCGGCGGGGTGGGGGTCTGGCGTGATCCTACCCCCACCCGCGCCTTCGGCGCGACCTCCCCACCAGGGGGAGGTGGGGCGTCGCGCCTCCATGCGAACCATGTCTGGCCTTTTCGAATGACCACAGCCGTTTCCTTCCAGTCCGTCTCGCGCCACTACAGCGCGGTGAAGGCCGTCGACCGGGTCGACCTCGACGTGCAGGCGGGCGAGTTCTTCGCCATGCTGGGGCCGTCCGGATCGGGCAAGACGACGTCGCTGCGGCTGATCGCCGGCTTCGAGCAGCCGACGGCCGGGCACATCGAGATTTTCGGCGAGACGGCCGAGGGCGTGCCGCCCTATCGCCGCAACGTCAACACCGTGTTCCAGGACTATGCGCTGTTTCCGCATCTCAACGTGCTCGACAATGTCGCCTACGGGCTGATGGTGCGCGGCGTGCCAAGGGCAGAACGGCACCGGGCGACCGAGGAGGTTCTGGCGATGGTGAAGCTGCCGGGCTATGGCGACCGGCGGCCGGGGCAACTGTCGGGCGGCCAGCGCCAGCGCGTGGCGCTGGCGCGCGCGCTGGTCAACCGGCCGAAGGTGCTTCTCCTCGACGAGCCGCTGGGCGCGCTCGATCTCAAGCTGCGCGAGCAGATGCAGGAGGAGCTGAAGTCGCTGCAGCGCCAACTCGGCATCACCTTCGTGTTCGTCACCCACGACCAGGGCGAGGCGCTGTCTATGGCCGATCGGGTCGCGGTGTTCAGCGATGGCCGGATCATGCAGGTGGGCACCCCGCAGGAGATCTACCAGCGGCCGGCATCGCGCTTCGTGGCCGATTTCGTCGGCTCGTCCAACGTGCTGCCGCCCGATTTCGTGCAGCGCTACAGCGGACAGAGGGGCTGGGGCAGCCTGCGCCCGGAATCGATCCGCATCCAGGCCGAGGCGGCCGGTGACGGCGTGCCGGCGCGCGTGGTGTCGAAGAGCTATCTCGGCGCCGCCACCCGCGTCGTGCTGGAGGCGGAAGGTCTCCGGATCAACGCCATCCTGCCAGCCGGCGCGCGACTGCCTGAGGACGGCGAGGCGGTGGTGCTGACCTTCAACCGCGAAAACATGCACGTCATGGAGGAGGGGTGATGGCGGCCGCCGCCCATTCCGCCATCCTGCCCCGCCGAGGAGGGATCGCCGGGGCGCTGTCGGACGCCTTCTGGCGGCATCCCGGATTTCTCCTGTTCCTCTTGCTGACGCCGCCGGTGCTGTGGCTCGGCATCATCTATCTCGGCTCGCTGTTTGCGCTGCTCGCGCAGAGCTTCTTTTCCATCGACGAGTTCTCCGGCCTCGTCCAGTACGAGTTCACGCTGAAGACCTATGGCGAGCTGTTCAAGGCCCAGAACCTCGACATCATCCTGCGCACGGTCATGATGGCGGCAATCGTGACGCTGGCCGCGGCCGCGGTGGCCTTCCCGATCGCCTATTTCGCGGCACGCTACGCGCGCGGCAAGTGGAAGGCGTTCTTCTACCTCGCGGTCATGCTGCCGCTGTGGTCGAGCTATCTCGTCAAGGTATATGCCTGGAAGCTGATCCTGGCCAAGGAGGGCATCCTCAACTGGCTACTGGCCAAGATGCACCTGACCTGGCTGCTGGAGGCCTGGCTGTCGCTGCCGATCGTCGGCGGAAACTCGCTGTCGTTCAGCTACACCGGCACCTTCCTGGTCTTCCTCTACGTCTGGCTGCCCTTCATGATCCTGCCGTTGCAGGCGGCGCTGGAACGCGTGCCGGTCAACCTGGTCGAGGCGTCGTCCGATCTCGGCGCCGCCCCCGCGCAGACCTTTCGCAACGTGATCTTCCCGCTGGCGCTGCCCGGGCTAGTGGCGGGCTCGATCTTCACCTTCTCGCTGACTTTGGGCGACTACATCATCCCGCAGATCGTCGGCACATCGCGCCGCTTCATCGGGCAAGCAGTCTACATCCACCAGGGAACGGCGGGCAACATTCCGCTGGCGGCGGCCTTCACGGTCGTGCCGATCGTGGTGATGGGCTTCTATCTGTGGGGCGCCAAGCGACTGGGGGCGTTCAATGCGATGTGAGCTCTCATGGGGCGGAACCCCCGCACCTCACGCCTTCGGGACCCCCACGCTTTACCCTTGCGGTACCCCCACCCCTCACCCATCCCCACAAGGGGGAGGGGGACGTCGGCGTCACTGCTCCTGCCGTCGGCCTGTTGACCAGGCACGGCGATCGATATCCCCCTCCCCCTTGTGGGGATGGGTGAGGGGTGGGGGTACGGCGGTCGGGCAACGGGGAGGGCTCAGCCATGCGTGCTGACCGCAACCAGCGCGCGCCGCTGGCGCTGAAGATCGCGGCCACGGCCGGGCTGCTCTTCCTGCACCTGCCGATCCTTCTCATCTTCGTCTATGCCTTCACGACCGAGGACAAGAGCTATGCCTGGCCGCCGCCCGGCTTCACCACCAAATGGTTCGCCGTCACGTGGAACCGGCCCGACGTCTGGCAGGCGCTGACGCTTTCGGTGAAGGTCGCGTCGATCTCCACCGCCGTCGCGCTCGTGCTCGGCACGCTGTGCGCGGCCGCCGTCAGCCAGACGAAGTTCTTCGGCCGCGAGACGATTTCGCTTCTCGTCATCCTGCCGATCGCGCTGCCGGGCATCATCACCGGCATCGCGCTGCGCTCGGCCTTCTCGATCGCCGAGATCCCGTTCTCGACCTGGACGATCGTGCTCGGCCACGCGACCTTCTGCGTGGTGGTGGTCTACAACAACGCCGTCGCCCGTTTCCGGCGCACGTCGGCTTCGCTCGTCGAGGCGTCGATGGACCTCGGCGCCGACGGCTTCCAGACGTTCCGCTACGTGATCCTGCCCAACATCGGCACCGCGCTGCTGGCCGGGGGCATGCTCGCCTTCGCCCTGTCCTTCGACGAGGTCATCGTGACGACGTTCACGGCCGGGCAGCAGCAGACCCTGCCGATCTGGATGCTGGAGGAACTGGTGCGGCCGAGGCAGCGGCCGGTCACCAACGTCGTGGCGATGGTGGTGGTGCTGGTCACCTTCCTGCCGATCCTCGCCGCCTTCTACCTCACCCGCGATGGCGACCAGATCGCCGGGTCGGGGAAATGAAATCGGGGGCGAATGGGGAATAGGGAATGGCGAATGGTGATGCCGCTCGTTCCCGCCATTCGCCACTCGCCATCCGCTTCTCAGAACAGGGAGACAACGTCATGGATACCGCAATGCTGATCGGCTCGCGCTTCGAGGCCGGAACTGAGACCGAGGAGCCGATCCTCAACCCGCGCACGGGCGCGACGATCCTCAGCCTGGCCGAGGCCAACCAGGGCCAGATCGAGGCGGCCGTGGCCGCGGCCGACAAGGCCTTCGCGACATGGTCGCGCACCACGCCGGCGCAGCGCTCGGGCTACCTGCTCAAGATCGCCGACCGCATCGAGGCAGAGGCCGACGGCTTCGCCGCGCTCGAGGCGCTGAACTGCGGCAAGCCGATCAACGCGGTGAAGAACGACGAGATCCCGGCGATCGTCGACTGCTACCGTTTCTTCGCGGGCGCGGTGCGCTCCATGCCGGGCGCGGTGGCGGGCGAATATCTGCCGGGCTTCACCTCGATGATCCGGCGCGACCCGATCGGCATCGTCGCCTCGATCGCGCCATGGAACTATCCGCTGATGATGATGGCCTGGAAGCTGGCGCCCGCCATCGCCGGCGGCAACACGGTCGTCTTCAAGCCGTCGGAGCAGACGCCGCTGACGGCGCTGAAGCTGGCGCGCATCCTTGCCGAGGTGCTGCCCGAGGGCGTGGTCAACGTCGTGCTGGGGCGCGGGGAAAGCGTCGGCAACGCGCTGATCAACCATCCCAAGGTCAACATGATCTCGATCACCGGCGACATCGCGACCGGCAAGAAGGTTCTGCAGGCGGCCGCCAAGTCGGTCAAGCGCACGCATCTGGAACTCGGCGGCAAGGCGCCGGTGATCGTGTTCGACGACGCCGACCTCGACGCGGTCGTCGGCGGCCTGCGGGCCTTCGGCTTCTACAATGCCGGCCAGGACTGCACGGCCGCCTGCCGCATCTATGCCGGCGAGAAGGTCTACGAGAAGCTGGTGGCCGACCTGTCGTCGGCCGTCTCCACCATCGCCTACGGGCAGGAGGACGACACGGTCAACGAGATCGGGCCGCTGATCTCGAAGCGCCAGCGCGACCGCGTGTCGTCCTTCGTCGAGCGGGCGTCGGAACTGAACCACATCGAGATCACCACCGGCGGCAAGCCGGGCGAGGGCGGCGGCTTCTACTACCAGCCGACCGTGGTGGCCGGGGCGCTGCAATCCGACGAGATCGTGCGGCGCGAGGTGTTCGGGCCGGTCGTCTCGGTGACGCGTTTCTCGGACGTCGACGAGGCGGTGACCTGGGCCAACGACAGCGACTACGGCCTGGCCTCGTCGGTGTGGACGAAGGACGTGGGACGCGCGATGGCGACGGCGTCGCGGCTCCAGTACGGCTGCACCTGGATCAACACCCATTTCATGCTGACCAACGAGATGCCGCATGGCGGGCTGAAGCAGTCCGGCTACGGCAAGGACATGTCGCTCTACGCGCTGGAGGACTACACGGCGGTGCGCCACGTCATGGTGGCACACGGGTAGCGGCAAGCTTCTCGTCAGGCGAATGCGCTTCGGCTTCTGCCGGAGCGCACTCGCTCGTCACGTCTCACCTATGGTGGAGTGCTTGGTAACGCCCCTCGCATGACCTATGTGTGGCGGCACAACGCGCGCATTCACGAGGGGGAACCAGGTGTCCGTCACGAAAGAAACCGTCATCGAGAAACTGCGGACGATCCCGGGTCCCGACGGGAGCGGCGACATCGTCTCGCTGGGTCTCGTGTCCGACATCTTCATCGCCGACGGCAAGGCGTTCTTCTCCATCACCGTTCCGGCAGCGCGTGCCCGCGAACTGGAACCGCTGCGCGAGACCGCGGAGCGCGCGGTGAAGTCCATTCCCGGCATCGTCGGCGCCATGGTGGCGCTGACGGCGGAGAAGAAGGGCGGGGGCATGGAACGAGCCCCCGCGCCGCCGCCGCTGCGCCCGGCGGCGCATTCCCACGGCCATTCGCATTCGCATGCGCCCAAACCCGCGCCCGCGCCCGCGCCGGCCTCGCGCCAGCCGGGCAAGCGCGGCGTGCCGGGTGTCGGCGCCATCATCGCGGTGGCTTCGGGCAAGGGCGGCGTGGGCAAGTCCACCACCGCGGTCAACCTCGCGCTCGGCCTCGCGACGTTCGGCATGAAGGTCGGCATCCTCGACGCCGACATCTACGGCCCCTCGCTGCCGCGCCTGCTCGGCCTTTCCGGCAAGCCCGAGACGGTGGATGGCAAGGTGCTGAAGCCGATGGAGCGCTATGGGCTCAAGGTCATGTCGATGGGTTTCCTCGTGGAAGAGGAAACGCCGATGATCTGGCGCGGGCCGATGGTGATGTCGGCGCTCACCCAGATGCTGCGCGAGGTGGCCTGGGGCGGCCTCGACGTGCTGGTGGTCGACATGCCGCCCGGCACCGGCGACGCGCAATTGACCATGGCGCAGCAGGTGCCGCTGGCCGGCGCCGTCATCGTCTCGACCCCGCAGGACCTGGCGCTGATCGACGCGCGCAAGGGGCTGAACATGTTCAAGAAGGTCGACGTGCCGCTGCTCGGCATCGTCGAGAACATGAGCTACTTCGTGGCGCCGGACACCGGCACGCGCTACGACATCTTCGGCCATGGCGGCGCGCGCAAGGAGGCGGAGCGCCTCGGCGTGCCTTTCCTCGGCGAGGTGCCGCTGGAAATGGCGATCCGCGAGAGCTCCGACGCGGGGACGCCTGTCGTGGTGTCGCAGCCCGAGGGGCCGCATGCCAAGGTCTACCGTGACATTGCGGCGAAGGTGATCGACCAGCTGGAGGCCGGCAAGGGCAGCGGCGAAGGGCCGGCGATCATCTTCGAATAGGGTCGTTCACGCCGAAACGGATCCCTTTCGCAGCGAAGAACCGCTTCACGAGTACCGGATGGACCGGCCGGGCCCCAAGAGGGACCCGGCTCTGCATGCCCATGCGAAGTTGCCGCCGGTCCACCCGTTTTAGTGGAAACCGCGCCGTACATTTGTTAAGACGATCAGACATCTTGCGAACGGGATGGCGAGGATCGACCGCCGGCCTGACGCAAGGTGAGTTGATGGAGCGGCGGTTCATCTTCCTGCACTGTATGACGGGTACGGATCGTCAGGCAGGGAGCCGGTCCTCCGAAGGAGATGGGGCAATTCATGGCCGGCCCGCGCTACACGCGGCAGGTGGCGACGATCATTTCAATCGATGCGGTGGGCTTCTCCCGCCTGATGGGAATCGACGACGAAGCGACCGTTGCGACGTTCGAGCAGATGAAGGAAGTCATCGGCGTCTGCTGCGCGGATCATGGCGGGCATCTCTTTGGCACCGCCGGCGACAGCATGATGGCGGAGTTCGGCGCGCCGGTGGAAGCCCTGCTGGCGGCACTGGATTTTCAGGACCGTATTCGCCACCACAACGAGGCGATCCCGAGGGAACGCCGGATGTCCTTCAGGGCGGGCGTCAACACCGGCAACGTGATCGTTCGCGACGAGCGCCGTTATGGCGACGACGTCAACATTGCCGCCCGGCTGCAGGAAATCGCGCCCGAAGGCGGGGTCGTGATTTCCGAGACGACCTGGCATCACGTGCGCGACCGCGCGGCGGCGCGCTTCACAGATCTCGGCGTCCAGACGTTCCACAACATCCTGTTGCCAATCCGCGCCTACCGTGTGGAACGTGGAGCGTCCGTTCCGGCTGAAGCGCAGGACGTGGCGGCACCGTTCTCCTTCTTCCGAGCCGACGGCAAGGGGGGCCCCCCCGCCATCGCCGTGCTGCCGCTGCGCAGCGAGCCGGACGATCCGGAGACGCGCTACATCGGCGAGGGCATTGCCGAGGACATCATCGCCGGTCTCTCCAACGTTCGCTGGCTGCCGGTGATCGCGGTCAATTCAAGCCGCCAGTTCAAGGATGCCGCCGTGACGCCCGAGGCGGCGGGCAAGGCACTTGGCGCCCGCTACGTGGTGACCGGGACGTTGACGCGCGATGCCGGCCGGCTGCGGGTGCGGGTGATGCTCGACGACGCGTCGACCAACCACAACATCTGGTCGCGCCGCTTCGATCGCGAGATGACCGACATGTTCGACATGCAGGGCGAGATCGGCAGCGAAATCGTCGCAACGCTGGAGAAGGAAGTCGACCGCATCGAGCAGGCCCGGACCTTCCGCGTGCCGTGGGAGAGCCTGGAGAACTGGCAGTTGGTGCGGCGCGGCCGCTGGCACATGCAGCGGCGGACACGCGAGGACACCGAGCAGGCGCTGGAGTTCTTCCTGGCCGCCTTCGAGCGCGATCCGAACTCGTCCACCGTGCTCGACGAACTGGCCTGGTGGTACTTCTGGCGCTCCTGGTTGAACTTCGGCGGGAATGGCGAGTATCGCGAGGACCTCGAGCGAGTGGTGGAATACTCCCGCAAGGCGCTCTACGTCGACAGCCAGGATGCGCGCCCGCATGCCTATCTGGGCATCGCCGACATCATGTCGGGCCGACCCGCCAGCGCGCTGGAACATCTGTCGGAGGCGCTGCGGATCAACCCCAGCTTCGCCTTCGCCAGATCCGCAATGGGTAGCGCCTACAACCTGCTTGGCGAGGCAGGGCGGGCGATACCCCTGTTCCAGGGCGCCGACCGTCTTAGCCCTTTCGATCTCTACCGGTTCCACAATCTCGGCGAACTCGCTTCTGCCCAGTGCCTGGCCGGGGACTGGGCAGGGGCTGCCGCGACGGCCGAGCGGTCGCTGTCGCTGGCGCCGTCCTACTGGTATGCGCGCTTCCTCAAGATCGGCGCGCTGGCGCGGACGGAGCGCTGTGTCGAGGCGCGTGCCGAACGGGCCATCCTGCTGGCGCAGGATGCCAGCTTCCATGTCCAGAAGGTCGAGTGGATCCCCTTCGTCGACAAGTCGCTGAACCGCCAGCTCATCGACGCCTATCTGGGCGCGGAATAGAGCGCCAACCATCCGCAATGTGAAGCGCATCACTTACAGTGGCGTGCGCAGCGATTTATCTGCAACCTGCGAGTATGCGGGGACGGCATGGTGCAGACGAAATATTATGACGGGATCGGCAAGGCCCAGGCCGAGCAGCAGCCGGTCGAGCAGTTGCCGCCGTTCGATCCGGAGCGCCTGCGCACGCGGGGCCTCGCCGGCCGTCTCGTCGGGCTGGCGGTGGAGAACCCTCGATGGTGGCTTTCGCTCCTTCGACGCTGGTGGCCCAGCCCCAAGATCGGCAATTTCGTGCTGGTGACCCGCGCGGCCGACGTGCGCGAGGTGTTCGAGCGCCAGGACGTCTTCCACACACCCTTCGGCCCCGAAATGACGGAAATGGCGAAGGGCCACAACTTCATCCTCGGCATGCAGGATGGCGCGGCCTATCGCAAATTAAAGTCGCCGATCCTTTCGGCCTTTCCGCCAGACGAGGTCGAGCGCCGGGTGCGTCCGATCGCGCGCCGCCATGCGGCCGCCATCCTGCGAACGGCCACGCCCGGTTTCGACGCCGTGGGCGAGTTGCTCAAGATGGTGCCGGTGCGGGTCTGCCGCGACTATTTCGGCATGGCGATCGACGATGACGAGGCGTTCTCCGACTGGTCCATCGCGCTGTCGACGCTGTTCTTTGCTGATCCGGCGGGGAACGCCGACACGCGGGAACTCGCCGTTACGGCTGCCCACCACATGCTTGGCGCGATCGATCGCTCGATCGAGCGGGCGCAGCGCGGCGAGATTGCCGCCGACACGCCGCTCGCCCGCCTCGTTCTCCTCCACGAGCAACGGCCGGACGTGATCTCCATCGAGGAGATCCGTTCGGTGATGATGGGCATGATCTCCGGCTTCGCCCCGACCAACCTTCTGGCGGCGGGTAACTGCCTCGACGTCGTGCTGTCGAAACCAGAGGCCCGCGCGGCCGTGGTGAAGGCGGTGAAGTCGGGCGACGATGCCGAACTCGACCGCGCGATCCTGGAGGCCATGCGCTTCAAGCCGATCTTCATCGGTCCGTTCCGCTATGCCGCCACGGATGCGGTGATCGCGCGCGGCACCTCGCGGGAGCGGTTCGTTCCCAAGGGCGCGACCGTCATGCCGTCGATCCTGTCGGCCATGTTCGACGCCGAGGCGGTGGTCGATCCCGAACGGTATGTGACCGATCGCTCCTGTCGCGACTACATGGTCTACGGCCACGGCATCCATTGGTGCATCGGTTCGGCGATCGCGCGGGTTCAGATCGCGGAGTGTTTCCGGGCGCTGTTCGAGCGTCCGGGATTGCGGCGGGCCGAGGGCCGCGCCGGGCGATTGTCCCGGCGCGGTGCCTTCCCCGAGCGGCTGTGCGTCACCTACGACACCGACGAGATGTCCAGGACCGTTGGACACGCCTTCGTCACGATCGCCGCGCCTGTCGCGTCCAGCGTCGATGCGGCGTCGCTGCGTGCCGAAATCGCGCGGCTCGGCAATCCGGCCCGCGGCGGCATCGAAGCTGCGTTCGACGATACGAGGGCGGTGCATTTCGCAAGCCTTTCGGTGATCGGCAGCGCCGACCCACGCGCCGAGAAACGCGGTGATCGCTTCGACATCGTGCTGGAGTTCTCCGCCGACGGCAGCGAGGCCGAAGCGATCGGGCTCGTGGCCGACAAGGCCGGACCCTTCCTGCGAACCGTCTTCGAAAAGGCCGGGGCGCTTTCGCCGGGACGCGACCTTGCCACGTTCATGCAGGAGCACAGCGTGCGGGTCGGCCCCGGGTTCGCCACCCGCGCCGGGCTCGTGTTCACCGGCACGCCGGGCCACGGTGTCGCTCGGATCAAGGCCGAGGCATGCCTCGAGGTCGAGTTGCGCCGAGCGCTGGCCGATCTGCCGCCCGATCCAGCGGAGAGCGCCCTGGCGCGTATCGAGCGGCTTCGCCAGTCGCTCGCCGACCGCGGCGGCTATGACTGGGCATTTCAGCCTGCGCCGCATGGGCTCGAGGGCCCGACGCGACCGCTGGCGGCGGCCGTCGCCGGCTGGCTGTCGTCGGGCTGGGTCGCGGGCGGCATCGCCGGCGTGCTCGCGCTTCTGACCGTGGTCTATGCCCGCTTCGCCTTTGCCGGCGCGCAGGCGGTCGGCGGGGCGCTCGTCGGCTGGGCCGCCGCCCTGTCGCTGGCGCTGCTGACGATGATCTTCCTGGTCGGCGGGGTGGCGGGCTTCGGCTACTGGCGCCTGCGCCGGGCCGAAGAGCAGGACGTCGAGAAGGGTGCGCCCTTGTCCCCCGAGCGTTTCGCGCCGATCGCCGCCGGCGAGAACCATGTCGCTCAGAACCACCTGGCCGCGGTCTCGGTGATGAAGCCCGGCTGGCTGCGCCGGCTGACGCTGCGGCTGACCTTCCTGGCGATCAAGATCGCAGCAACGCGCGCCTTCGAGCCCGGCCGGCTGTCCGACATCGGCTCGATCCACTATGCGCGCTGGGTGCTCCTGCCGGGAACCGACAAGCTGCTGTTCTTCAGCAATTACGGCGGCAGCTGGGAGAGCTATCTCGAGGATTTCATCACCAAGGCGCATGCCGGCCTGACCGGCGTGTGGAGCAACACGGTCGGCTTTCCGCGAACCCGCAACCTGTTCCAGGCTGGCGCGACCGACGGCGCCCTGTTCAAGCTGTGGGCGCGCGAACAGCAAATCCCGACGCTGTTCTGGTACTCGGCCTATCCGGAACTGACGACGTTCCACATTCGCCGCAACGCCGCGATCCGCAATGCCATCGCCGGCGCCCGGTCGGAAACCGAAGCCGCGGCCTTGCTGGCGAGCTTCGGCTCCGTGCCGGCGGCGGCGAGCGCGCTCGAAACCGCCGAAATCCAGTCGATCGCCTTTGGCGGCATGGGCCGGCTGTCTGCGGCGGAGATGATTGCGCTGCGTCTGCCTGAGAACCTGCCGGCGGCCGAACGGGCGCAGTGGCTCGACATGCTGCTTGCGCGGGCGAGCTTCGGTGCGAGCCTGCCCGAACACGAGGCGATGACGGTGGCTTTCAGCGCCGACGGCCTGCGCAAGCTGGGGCTTGCCGACGACGGCGTCGTGGGCCTGCCCACCGTGTTCCGGCGCGGCATGGCTGCGCCCGGCCAGGAACGGGTGCTGGGCGACGTCGGCGAAAACGCGTCGGCAAACTGGGCCTGGGGCGCGGGCGACACGGAAGCAGACGTCGTGCTCGTCTGCTATGCGACGGACGAGCGCATCACGGGCATGACGGCGTCTGTGGTCGCTGCCTCCGAGGTCGCCGGCATGCGGGTGATCCACCGCCTGCCGCTGATCATCAAGACCGACGAAGCCGGCCAGGCGATCGAGCATTTCGGCTATCGAGACGGCATTTCCCAACCCGTCATCGAGGGAACGCCCAAGGCACGGACGCGCACCGATCCGCAGCACCGGGTCGCTGCGGGCGAGTTCCTGCTCGGCTATCCGGACCAGACCGGCAAGGCCCCGCCTGCCATCGCCGTGCCGGGCGGTTTCGATCGCGAACGGTGCCTCAACCTCCTGACCGTCCCGCCTCTCGGCGGGGAAGGGCGCGACTGGCACGATTTCGGCCGGAATGGCTCGTTCCTCGTCGTTCGTCAGCTCGTCCAGCATGTCGACCGCTTCGAAACCTTCTGCAGCGATGCCGCGGCCAGGCTGGGGGCGGAGGCGATCGGCGGCCGCTCGGCCGACGAGTGGGTCGGCGCCAAGATGTTCGGACGGTGGAAGGATGGCGCGTCGCTGGTGCGCCACCCGGTCCGGCGCGACGCGGAGGCGTCGGATGGGCGGCGGCGCGATGTGGCCGACAATGCCTTCCTTTACGAACGCGACGATCCGCAAGGGCTCGCCTGCCCGCTCGGCGCCCATGCGCGCCGGTCCAATCCGCGCGATTCGCTGGGCAAGAATCCGCAAGCGCAGATCGAGCTGTCCAAGCGACATCGTCTTTTGAGGATCAGCCGCGCCTTCGAACAAGGCAACCAGAAGGGGATTCTCTTCATGTGCATGAACGCCGACATCGAGCGGCAGTTCGAGTTCGTGCAGCAGACATGGGTGATGAATCCCAGCTTCCAGACGCTGCATGGCGAGCAGGACCCGATCGTCGGTCACCCCTCGGGCGGCGGGGTGTTTACCGTGCCTACCCCGCACGGACCGTTGATTTTGCAGGGGCTTCAGGCGTTCGTCACGCTGCAGGGCGGTGGCTATTTCTTCATGCCGGGGCGGCGGGCGCTTCGCTATCTGCGCTCGCGGGCGGCGGTGGCGGAGCCCATCGATACGCGGGTCGATGCGGAATGGCGGCCGAACGCGGCTTTTTCCGATGGCGATCTTACAGGCTGCCCGGCGAAGTAGCAGCCTTCGCCCCATGATTGCACGACGACCCCGTCAGCTGAAAAATGCTTGCCAATTCAAATTGTTTTGATCTTGTTGCTGCGCATCTTTAGGCAATTGTTCAGCTTTTCGCATCACCTGTTTTCCCCGTAGCGTCCTGCTGTCCACCATGGCTGCGCGGACGGTCGAGACAAGATTCCGACGACATTTTTCGTCGGCATTTCAGGGGACGGAAATGGGATTTTTCACGGCTGGAGCCCGGTCAAAAGCCGGAAAGATCGAAAACGCGGAGCTCGAGGCGAAAGTCGCGGCGATCATGCGTTCCCAGGCCGTCATCGAATTCACCCTCGATGGAACCATCCTGGCGGCGAACGAAAACTTCCTGGCGACGCTCGGCTATACCGAGGCAGAAATCGTCGGCAAGCGCCATTCGATGTTCGTCGACAAGGACTTTGCAGCGAGCGCCGAGTACAAGGCGTTCTGGGAGCGTCTGCGCTCGGGCGAGTTCTTTTCCGACAAGTTTCGGCGTGTCGGCAAGGGCGGCCGGGAGATCTGGATCCAGGCGTCCTATAACCCGCTCTTCGATGCGGCGGGGAAACCCTACAAGGTGATCAAGTTCGCGGCGGACGTTTCCGAAATCGAGTTCGAGCGGCGCCGCAACGAGGAAGAGCGGGCATCGCGCGCCCGCGAACAGCAGAAGGTGGTTGAAGCCCTTGCCGGCGGATTGCGAAATCTTGCCGCGGGAAATCTGGTCAACGGCATCTCCGAGCATCTGCCGACAGAGTACGAAGCCCTCCGACTGGATTTCAACCGCGCCGTCGATGCCTTGCGCAGCACCCTCGGATCGATCGCCGACAGCGCCGAAACCGTGCGCAGCGGCACGAGCGAGATCATGCGTGCATCGGACGACCTGTCGAAGCGCACGGAGCAGAATGCCGCGAGCCTCGAGGAGACTGCCGCGGCCCTTACCGAACTGACCGAGACCGTCCGCCAGACCGCCGAAGGCGCGCGCAAAGCCGACCAGACCGTATCCTCGACGCGGTCGGATGCCGAAAAGAGCGGCGAGATCGTTCGCGAAGCGATCACCGCCATGGAGCAGATCGAAAAATCGTCCTCGCAAATCAGCCAGATCATCGGCGTGATCGACGAGATCGCGTTCCAGACCAACCTGCTGGCGCTGAATGCGGGCGTGGAGGCCGCGCGGGCCGGCGATGCCGGGCGCGGTTTTGCGGTCGTGGCCCAGGAGGTGCGAGCACTCGCCCAGCGCTCGGCGGAGGCAGCCAAGGAAATCAAGGCCCTGATCTCGACATCAGCCGCGCATGTCGACAGTGGCGTCACGCTGGTGGGCAACACGAGGGATGCGCTGCTGCGCATCGTTTCGGCCTTCGGTGGCATCAGCCAGCTGGTCAGCGCCATGGCGGCGTCGGCCGAGGCGCAGTCGACCGGCATCGCGCAGATCAACGTCGCCATCGGCCACATGGACCAGTCGACCCAGCAGAACGCGGCGATGGTGGAGCAGTCGACCGCCGCGGCGGTTTCGCTCGGACGCGAGGCCGAGGCCATGGCCGAACTGGTGGGACGCTTCGAGATCGGCGCCAGCCGTCCAGTCGCCCCGGCGTCCCGGCACGGCAATGTCCGCACCCTCCATCCGGCGCCCTCTCGGGCGGCCCATGCGCCGCGACCGAGCCATGCGGCCGGCCGGTCCGCCGCCGCGCGCAAGGTAGAACCCGCAGCGGAGGCCGACGGCTGGGAAGAGTTCTGATACACCCGGCAGGCGAAAAGCCGCCATCAAGGTCGGTCTCGATCGATTTTTGCACGTCCGCGCAACCCAGCGCGGACGTTGTCGTTTTGCGCATGCGAATCATCAGGTGCGAGGATGTCCGGGAGCCTAAGCCGGCGCACATTCCCGTTCAAAACCTGCACCCGACGGCAACTTAAACTTGAAATCAGTATTATATCGGATATTCGCTAGATTAGCACGTCCTGAACGAATAGTTTCAGTGGGTTGCAGAGACCACGGGGAAGCGCCATGGGCACAGACGCAAGGCTCCAGTTTTCGTTCCACCGCGAGGCGCGGCTTCCCGACCTGCACAGGAACGAAAGCTGGCGCGGGTTTTCGGCGGAATATTCGCGTATCGGCGGGGCCAGCGAATACAGCTTCAGCTTCACGGGAGAGCGGCACTATCTGTGCCTCCATGACCTTCTGCTTTCGGATGGGAACGTGGTCGTGGACGGGTTGCGGCCGATCCAGCGACGCGATCTGCGCAACAACCTCACCTATGTGCCGACCGGCTGTTCCGTATCCGGCTTCGCGGCCCCGGTGGACCGTGTCAACAGCTTCATCGCCTTCTACTTCGATCCCGAGGAGATCGCCGCCGAGATCGAGCGGCCGTTCCGGGACACCGACAACTTCGCCATGGTCTATTTCGACGACAACCGCCTGCGCGCCACCCTGGAGAAAATGCGCGCGCTGCTGGTTCAGGAGCGCGAGCCCGACAGGCTCTATGCCGAGACGCTGGGCCTGCTCACCGCCATCGAGATCGCGCAGGTGCAGGCCGGGTCGGTGAAGCTGACGCCGGGACAGGCCGGCGGCCTGTCGGGTACGCAGCAGAAGCAGGTCTTCGATTTCGTCGCCTCCGGTCTCGCCACCGACATCTCGCTGGACGCCATGGCGGCCGTCGCCAATCTCAGCCGGTTCCATTTCGCGCGGGCGTTCAAGAAGTCGGTCGGGGAGCCGCCTTATGCCTATGTGCTTCGCCAGCGCATCGAACGGGCCAAGGTGCTGCTCAAGACCACCAAGATGCAGGTGAACGAGGTGGCGGTCGCCACGGGCTTCAAGACCGCCAGCCACTTCGTGCGCGCCTTCCAGCAGGCGGTGGGCACGTCGCCCGGCAGTTTTCGGCGGATGTGACCAGCTTAGACTGTGGAGCGCTCAGTCCTCGGGACCCGCGCCTATACGCTCCAGCGCGCGCGGATTCAGGATCTTCACGGCGCCGCGCTTGACGTCGATCACGCCGCTCTTTCGCATGTCGGTCAGCGTCTTGTTGACCGATTCACGCGTGGCGCCGAGGAATTCCGCCAGATCCGACTGCGAGATGTGGATCCAGCCGCCGTCGTCCTCGATCAGGCTCGACAGGAAGGAGAGGCGCTTGGCCAGCCGGGCCTCGATCTTGAGCAACGCCTGGTCGCCGAGTTCGGCGCTGACGTAACGAAGCCGCGCGCACAGCAACCAGATCATGGTCGTCGCAAGCTTCGGATTCTGCTGGATGCGGTCTATGAGCTGCCGGCGCGACAGCGAGACCAGGACCGCGTCGGTGAGGCATGTCGCGGTGGCTGTCCTCACGCCGCCGTCGAGCGCCCCGATCTCGCCGAAGACGCATTTCTCGGTTTCCAGATTGGCCACCAGCTTGCGACCGCTTTCGGAGTAGATGGCGATTTCGACCGCGCCGGCCATCACGCCGTAGACGCGGTCGGAGAGATCGTCCTGCATGAAAAGATGGTGACCGGCCCGATAGGTCTCGCCCGTGCAGCCCGCAAAAAGCCCCTCGAAGAGGTCCGCCGTCAGCTGCGCCCGCGGCTTCGGTCGTTCGTAACCCGTCTCCACCATTCGACTTGCCTTCCCTCCTGCCAGCCGGTTTCCGCCATCCCGCCAGACCGGGCGCCGTCCGTCGCGCAATCGGCACGGCCCTCCCGGTCGCGTGCGGCATCCCCTTGAGACACGGAGGGCTTCCGGTCCATGGTAGCCGAGCAGCCGCCGATTCATTCCGGCGCGAGGAGGAGCATGCGTATGAGCGAAGCGACAGTATTGCACGATCGTCGAGATGGCTACAGCGTGATTTCGCTTAACCGCCCGGATCGGTTGAACTCTTTCAATCGCCAGCAACACGCCGAGCTTCGCGCCGCACTGGAGGAATGTGCAACCAGCACGGAGATCCGCGCGGTCGTCCTGACCGGTCAGGGGCGCGGGTTTTGCGCCGGCCAGGACCTGTCCGACGTCGATGACATGGGCGGTGACCGGCCCGATCTCGGCAAGACGCTGCACGACAACTACAACCCGCTGATCCGGTCGATGCGGGCCATGCCCAAACCCATCATCTGCGCCGTCAACGGCGTTGCGGCCGGCGCTGGCGCGAACATCGCGCTGGCAGGCGACATCGTCATCGCGGCGCGCTCGGCCCGGTTCATCCAGGCCTTCGCCAAGATCGCGCTGATCCCGGATGCGGGCGGCACCTACTGGCTGACCCATCTGCTCGGCGAGGCGCGGGCCAAGGCGCTGGCTTTGACCGCGCAACCGCTGTCGGCCGAGGACGCCGCCAACTGGGGCCTGATCTGGAAAGCCGTCGATGACGACAAGCTGATGGCCGAGGCGATTTCGCTGGCCGAGGGTTTCGCGGCTGGCCCCACCCATGCCTACGGGCTGACCAAGCAGGCCATCCAGGCTGCCTCGACGAACACGCTCGACGAGCAGCTGGAGCTGGAGCGGCGGCTGCAGCGCGAGGCGGGCATGTCGGACGACTACAAGGAGGGCGTGAAGGCCTTCCTGGAGAAGCGGCCGGCCAACTATCGCAAGGCGTGAGGCGTCGTCAGCGGCTCGAGACGATCTCGTTGAACTTGGCGAAGAACTCGCCCGCGAGCTTCTTGGACGTCGAGGCGATGAGACGGCTGCCGAGCTGGGCGATCTTGCCGCCCACGTCGGCGTTCACGGTGTAGGAGAGCAAGGTCTCGTCGGGTCCTGTTTCCGCGAGAACCACGTCGGCGCCGCCCTTGGCGAAGCCGGCGATTCCGCCCTTTCCCTCGCCCTGGATGGTGTAGGAGTGTGGAGGATTGAGGTTGATCAGCGTCACGGCGCCGGCAAAGCGCGCCTTGATCGGTCCGATCTTCAGCGAAACCGTCGCGGCCATCTCCGTGTCGGAGGATTTCTCGAGGCTCTCGCAGCCCGGAATGCATTCCCGCAGCACGTCCGGGTCGTTGAGCGCAGCCCAGACCTTGTCGATCGACGCCCCGATCGTTTCCTGACCTTCCAGGTTCATCGCCATGACGTCCTCCTTTCGTCGATTCAGGTCTGGACTATAGCAGCGTCCAAAACTTGTCCATCGGATCGAACGGTCTGACGCTTGCCCGACCGGCGGGCCTGCACTATCGCTATGGGCCAAAGACAGGGAGGCGTCGATGAGCGGTCCGAACGGTTCGAACGACAAGGGCAAGAGGCTGCGGTCGCAGGAGTGGTTCGACAATCCTGACGATCCGGGGATGACCGCGCTCTACCTCGAGCGATACCTGAACTTCGGCCTCACGCGGGAGGAACTCCAGTCGGGCAAGCCGATCATCGGCATCGCGCAGACCGGCTCGGACTTGTCGCCCTGCAACCGGCACCACGTCGAGCTGGCCAAGCGCGTGCGCGCCGGCATCGAGGCGGCCGGCGGCATACCGATGGAGTTTCCGGTGCATCCGATTCAGGAGACCGGCAAGCGGCCCACCGCTTCACTCGACCGCAACCTCGCCTATCTGTCGCTCGTCGAGGTGCTCTACGGTTACCCGCTCGACGGCGTGGTGCTGACGATCGGCTGCGACAAGACCACGCCGGCGCTGCTGATGGCCGCCGCCACCGTCAACATTCCGGCGATCGCCCTGTCGGTCGGCCCGATGCTGAACGGCTGGTACAGGGGCGAGCGGACCGGCTCGGGCACCGTCGTGTGGAAATCGCGCGAGCTGCTCGCCGAGGGCAAGATCGACTACGACCAGTTCATGGACCGCGTGGCGTCTTCGGCGCCGTCGGTCGGCTATTGCAACACGATGGGCACGGCCACGACGATGAACAGCCTGGCCGAGGCGCTCGGCATGCAGCTGCCGGGCTCGGCGGCTATTCCGGCGCCCTATCGCGAGCGCGGCCAAATGGCCTGGCACACGGGCAAGCGGATCGTCGACATGGTGCACGAGGACCTGAAACCGTCCGACATCATGACCCGGGAAGCCTTCGAGAACGCGATCGTGGTCAATTCGGCGATCGGTGGATCGAGCAATGCGCCGATCCATCTCAACGCCATTGCCCGCCATCTCGGCGTGCCGCTCGACAATGACGACTGGCAGAGCGTTGGCCATCACGTGCCGCTGCTCGTCAACCTCCAGCCAGCGGGCGAGTTTCTCGGCGAGGACTATCACCACGCCGGCGGCGTGCCGGCGGTCGTTGCCGAACTGATGAAGGCCGGCCTTTTGCCGCATCCGGATGCGCTGACGGCAAACGGGCGCACGATCGGCGACAATTGCCGCGATGCCGAAAACCTCGACACGGCCGTCATCTTCAGCGTCGATGCACCCATGAAGCAGCAGGCCGGGTTCATCAATCTGAAGGGGAATCTCTTCGATTCCGCCATCATGAAGACATCGGTCATCTCGCCCGAGTTCCGCAAGCGCTACCTGTCCGACCCTGCCGATCCGGAAGCCTTCGAAGGCAAGGCCATGGTCTTCGAGGGACCGGAAGACTACCACGCACGCATCGAGGATCCGTCGCTCGGCATCGACGAGAACACGATCCTGTTCATGCGCGGAACCGGTCCGATCGGCTATCCGGGGGCAGCCGAAGTCGTCAACATGCAGCCGCCGGCCGCCTTGTTGAAACGGGGTGTCCACTCGTTGCCCTGCATCGGCGATGGCCGCCAGTCGGGGACGTCCGGATCGCCCTCGATCCTCAATGCGTCTCCGGAAGCCGCCGCCGGAGGCGGGCTGGCCTTGCTTCGGGACGGCGACCGTGTGCGGATCGATCTCAAGAAGGGCAGGGCCGACATCCTGATCGACGACGACGAGCTGGCACGGCGACGGGCCGACCTTGCGACCAAGGGCGGCTACCGCTATCCGGGCCACCAGACGCCGTGGCAGGAAATCCAGCGCGGCATCGTCGACCAGCTCTCCGGCGGAATGGTCCTGAAACCGGCGGTCAACTACCAGCGGATCGCGCAGGAAAAGGGCATCCCGCGCAACAATCACTGAGGGTCGTTTTCCAACTCTTTGGTCAGCCGGCGAATGACGGGCGGCTCAAGCCGCTCGCCCGCCGGCAACAGACGGTCGGCGCGGCGGTGGCGAGCTGCGCCGGTCAGCCGGCGCCCTCCGCCTGCAACTCGCGAAGCCTGACGATCAGGTCGCCGAGCCCGTCGATCCTCGCCTGGATGTTGGCCATTCGCGCCGCCATGAGCGGGTCCATCTCGCTGCCGGGGGTGGCGGCGCCGATCTCGCAGACCGCTTCGAGCGTGCGGGCGACATAGGCTTCCGCCATGTCTGCAAAGACCGTATAGCGGTCCAGAGCCATCGTCGCTGGATCGCCGAGCAACGTCTCGCGCAATCGTCTGGTCGCGGCCTCATTGGTCATCATGCGTCCCCCGTCGCTCCTGATGTCACGCGTATCGCATACGTGTCCGGCGCGCCTCCGGATCAGATCGGCGACCGATTCCGGCGCCTCGCGTGTCCCCCGCGGCATCGCCACGACCCCCGTCGCCGCTTGTTCGCCAACCGCATTCCTGCGGTCATCCGTCCATGAGTTGTACTCGTGTATGACCGATACCGTACATTAAGAGTTCTAAATCTTAACTGGTTAACGGTTTACTAAAACTAGACGAATATTGCCGGGCATGCGAAGTTCGACGGATTTTTCGAATCATCGACGCGTCAAAGCGATAGGTTCCAATAGCCCCGTGTTCCGAAACCGGCTCCTCGCATCCTTGTCACCCGATGCTCTCGCTCTCATCGTGGAACACTCCGATCAACGGGAGTTGAAGGCCGGCGAGGTCATCTACGAGGATGGCGAGGAGGTGACGCACGCGGTTTTCCCCGAACAGGGGGTCGTCGCCATCATGGCGGAAATGCGGGATGGGCGTTCGGTTCACCAGGCCTCGGTGGGCCGCGAAGGCTTCGTCGGCTATGCCATCGTGCTTGGCGGCGGCGCGGCCATGGGCCGCTCCGTCGTGCTGGTTCCGGGATCGGCGACATGGGTTCCCATCGCGACGTTCGACCAGGCGCTCCTGCGTTTCGTCTCTGTGCGCGAGGCGATCCTGCGCTACGGACAGGCGCACACGATCGAGCTGATGCAACTCGTGGCCTGCAACAGCTTGCACACCGCGGATCAGCGGCTTTCGCGCTGGCTGCTCCAGACTAGCGATCGAATGGACGCTCCGAGCTTTTACATGACGCAGGAAATCATGGCCAAGACGCTCGGTTTGCGGCGCGCGACCGTCAACATGATCTGCAGCGAGCTCATGGAAGCGGGTGCGATCGACTATTCGCGCGGCAACCTCACCATAACCGATAGCGCCGTCCTTGAGGCGCGCGCCTGCGAGTGTTACGGCCGGATCCGGCTGGCCTATGCCAGCCGCCACCAGCAGTACGGCATGCCATAGCGCGCACGCCGATCATCGCGAGGGTGGCGTGTCAGAGGCCCATCGAACCGCGCGGCAGGTAGATGTTTTCGAAGCGCACGCGGAGCCGGTCGTCCAGCGCCTTGGGCACGTGCCTGGGAAAATGCGTCGAGAGGATGCGGCGCTTTTCGGCAATAGCGCGCTGGAGGATGTCGGGCCGGCCCTTTTCCACCCATTCCTTCGGCGAGAACCGGTCCGCGATGGCGGGATAGACATACTCGGTCTGCATCAGCTGCAACGTCTGGCCGTGGCCGAGATAGTGGCCGGGGCCGTTGAGACAGACGTCGGAAATGGCATCGATCGAAAGCGATGCGTCGGTGACCTCGATACCACGCACGCAGCGCAGGCATTGGCCGAGCATGTCGTTGTCGATGATCAGGCTTTCGAGGCAGAAGCCGAGCAGCGAGGCATGCATGCCTGCCGACTCATAGATCAGGTTGAGGCCGGAGAGGCCCGCCATGACGTTGGTGATGCCCTTTTCGTAGCCCGCCTGGATGTCGGGCAGCTTGGAGTCGGCCATGCCCGCCGCCGAGCCGCCGGGGAGGTCGTAGAACTGGGCCATCTGGGCGCAGGCCGAGGTGAGCAGCGCCTGTTCGCCCGAGCCGCCCGACATCGCGCCGGTCCGCAGGTCCGAGACGAAGGGCCATGTGCCGAAGATCGCCGGGTGCCCGGGCTTCAGCGCGTTGACATAGACGAGGCCGGCAAGAACTTCGGAAACCGCCTGCACTACCGCGCCGGCGATGGCGGCGGGCGCCGTGGCGCCAGCCTGGCCGGCCGACAGGAGAAGGATCGGGATACCACCTTCGACGCAAGCTTCGAGCACGCCACAGGCATCCTCGGCAAACTTCATCGGCGGGACGACGAAGCAGTTTGAATTGGAGACGAAGGGGCGGGCGCGAAAGTTCTCCTCGCCGCCGGCGATGGCGTAGAGCATTTCGAGCGCCGGTGCGACGTTCTCGCGGACCGTGAACGACGTCCCGACATGCTTGGTGGTGCCGGACACGCAGGCGTAGAGCGTGTTGAAATCCATGTCGAGCGGGTCGACGACGTCGCGCGGCACCATCGGGCGCTGGAAGAAGTGGATGTTGTCCATCAGGTCGACGATGCGCGCGGCGTCGTAGATGTCCTGGAGCAGCGATTCACGATATTCGCGCTTCTCGACATCGACCACATGGACCGCAGCGCCTGCCGTGCCGTAGTGGACCCGGCTGCCTTGAACGACCAGGTCGTGCTTCGGATCCTGCCCATGGAGCGTGAAGCCCCGCGCGGCGTTGCGGATCGTGTCCATCACGAGATTGCGGGGAAAGCGGATGCGTCCGTCGGCCCCGTGTTCGGCGCCCACGCGTGTCAGCGCCTCGATGCAGCTCGGAATGGCATTGGCGAAGCCGACGGTCTCCAGAACGGTGAGGACCGCCTCGTGAATGCGCTCGAGTTCGTTTCGCGACAGAACACCGTAGCGGCCGCCCTCAAGTCCGGCCCGGATCGGGCGCACGTCTTCCGCCAGCGGTGCGGCCCGCATCGCGCGGCGCGCTTCCCGCCCACCGGAGCGTCGATTTCGAAGTGAATCCGCGCCGTCGCGCTGTTCGGCCGTCAAGCTCATGTTCGCCACTCCCGAAGCGATGTTCCCCGCATCCGAAGCTGGCGTGTTTTTATGAGCTCAGCGCTTCGATGCACGACAAACTATGTCGCGCGGCTGGTCCACGACATTGAGCCAGCCGCTCTTGCCTCTAGAGCCACGTCGTGGCTCGCGCGTCGCCGATCCGCCGCTGGCGGCTATCACGCCGCGGCGGGGCGGCGTCCGATCGCCGTGGCGAGTTCGCGGATGCCGGGCTCGATGTGCTGCACGGCGATCGACGAGATGCCGAGGCGCACGAAGCGGCGCGGCGGGGACTGGCCATCGAAGAAGCGGGCGCCCGGCTCGATCAGCACGCTGCGGGTGGCGGCGGCTTCGGAGAGCTTTTCGGAATCGGTGCCTTGCGGACCCTCCAGCCAGACCGACGTGCCGCCGGCACTGTCGGTGGCGTTCCAGTCCGGCAGGAAGGCCGAGATGGCCGACACCAGTCGCTTTCGGCGTTCGGCAAAGGCCGTCGAGAGCTTGCGCACCAGCGCGTCGTGGTGGCCGAGCGACAGGAACAGCGCCACCGCGCGCTGGTTGTTGGCCGGGGGATGGCGCAGCATGAAGCGGCGTAGCGCGCGCAGTTCGGCGATCAGGTCGGCGGAGGCGACGATGTAGCCAAGGCGCAGGCCCGGCGCGAGCGTCTTCGACATCGAGCCGACATGGATGACGCGCCCGGTGCGGTCGAGGCTCTTCAAGGCCTGCTGCGGCGCCTCGTCGATCAACTGGCTGTCATAGCCGTCCTCGATGATGATCTGGTCGTTGCGCGACGCGATCTCCAGCAGTTCGCGGCGGCGGACCTCCGAAAGCGGCACCATGGTTGGGCAATGATGGCTGGGCGTCACGAAGACGAAGTTGGAATTGCTGGGGATTTCGCGCGTCACGATGCCCTCGGAATCGACGCGAACGGGATCGATCTCGGCCCCTGCGAGCCGGAAAATCGAGCGTGCGTCGGGATAGCCCGGGTTTTCCATGGCCACGCGCGAGCCCTTCGTCATCAGCAAGGTGGCGAGCATGTAGATCGCGTGCTGGGCGCCGAGCGTGACGATGATCTCGTCCGGGTTGGCGAAGATGCCGCGCCGGGGCAGCAGCCGCGCCTGGATCTGCTCGATGAGCAGGGGGTCGTCGCGGTCGACCATGTCGGCCGCCCAGTTGCGAATTTCCAGCACGGCCAGCGCCATGCGGTTGCATTCGCGCCATTCTGCCGTTGGAAACAGCCCCGGATCGAACTGACCGTAGATGAAGGGATAGGAGGACTTGATCCAGTTCTCCATCTTCATCGGCGGCGGCATGTCGGTGGCGTTGATCCGGCGTCGGGCCTTCCAGTCGAGACCGCCCGGCGCGTTGTTGTCCTGGCGGGCCAACGGCTTGGTCGGCGTCGTCAGCACATCGGGATTGACGAAGTGGCCCCGGCGTTCGCGGGCCACGAGAAAGCCCTGATCAACGAGTTGCTGGAACGCCAGCACGACGGTGCCGCGCGCCACGCCGAGCTTCTCGGCCAGGATGCGACAGGACGGCAGGGGCATCGACGCGGCGATCTGGCGATCGAGGATCGCCGCCACGATCGCCTGGCGGATCTGGGCCTGCAGGGTCTGTCCAGAGTCCGGCGAAATGGTGAACAGGCCGGACCAGATGGCGGAATCGGTTCTCGTCGTCATGGCTGCGCTCCTTGCCACGAACAGTAAACATGTGAACTTTCGCAGGGCAAGTCTGGTCCAACGCCTTGCGCCAGAGAATCTTGTCTCCATGGCAATTATGCCACGATGGCCTGTCGATCCGGCCAGCTCGGCCGAAGGGCTCAGGCCTTCTTTTCGCGCCGGGATTGTTCTAATCCATTCGGCAGCCGTTCAGAGGAGACCACCTTGGACCGAACCGCCTTTTCCGGCGTCCTTGCCGCACTGAAACTGCACGCCGGAACGCAGGCGCCGCAGGATCTGCGCGTCGCTTTTGCGCTCGACCCCAGTCGTTTCGATCGCTTCTCGCTGCGGCTCGACGACATGCTGGTCGACTGGTCGAAGACGGCGGTGGACGCGCGGGCCATGGATCTCCTCGCCGGGCTCGCCCGGGCAGCGGGGCTGGAGGCTCGGCGGGACGCGATGTTTGCGGGCGAGCCGATCAATTCGACCGAGGGTCGCGCCGTGCTCCACGTGGCGCTGCGGGCGCCCGAAGGCGCAAGCTTCAGCGTCGCCGGGCAGGACGTGATGGGCGAGGTGCATGCCGTGCTGGCCCGCATGGCCGATTTCGCAAACCGCATTCGTTCGGGCGAAGCCAAGGGTGTGACGGGCAGGCCGATCACCGACGTGATCAACATCGGCATCGGCGGGTCCGATCTCGGCCCGGTGATGGCGACGGCGGCGCTGGCGCCATTCCATGACGGCCCGCGCGTGCATTTCGTTTCCAATATCGACGGCGCCCACATCGCCGACGTGCTGAAGCCGCTCGACCCGGCGGCGACGCTGGTCGTCATCGCGTCGAAAACCTTCACCACCGTCGAAACCATGACGAACGCGCAGACGGCGCGGCGCTGGATCGAGGGCGCGCTCGGTCCCGATGCCGTGGGGGCGCATTTCTGCGCCGTCTCGACCGCGCTCGACAAGGTCTCCGATTTCGGCATCGCGTCGGATCGGGTCTTCGGCTTCTGGGACTGGGTCGGCGGGCGCTACTCGCTCTGGTCGGCGATCGGCCTGCCGATCATGCTGGCCATCGGGCCCGCGCGTTTCCGCGCCTTCCTCGACGGCGCCCATGCGCTGGATGAGCACTTCCGGACAGCGCCGTTGCTGGAGAACCTGCCGGTGGTGCTGGGCCTGCTCGGTTTCTGGCATCGCGTCGCGATGGGCTATCCGGCACGCGCCGTCATTCCCTACGACCAGCGGCTCGCCCGGCTGCCGGCTTACCTTCAGCAGCTCGACATGGAATCGAACGGCAAGTCGGCGACGATCGACGGCCAGCCGGTTCCCACGCCGACCGGGCCGCTCGTGTGGGGCGAGCCCGGCACCAATGGCCAGCACGCGTTCTTCCAGCTGCTGCACCAGGGCAGCGACGTGATCCCGGTCGAGTTCATCGCCGCCGCCCTGGGCCATGAGCCGGATCTGCGACATCAGCACGAACTGCTGCTTGCCAATTGCCTGGCGCAATCGGAAGCGCTGATGAAGGGCCGCACGCTGGAGGAGGCGTCGACGCAGATGCTGGCCAAGGGCATGGCGCGCGAAGAGGTCGATCGGATCGCGCCGCACCGCGTGTTTTCCGGCAACCGGCCGTCGATCACCATCCTGCACCGCCAGCTCGACCCGTTCGCGCTCGGCCGGCTGATCGCGCTCTACGAACACCGGGTCTTCGTGGAAGCGCAGCTCTTCGGCATCAATGCCTTCGACCAGTGGGGCGTGGAACTCGGCAAGGAACTCGCGACCGGCCTGTTGCCCGTCGTGGAAGGCAAACGCGACGCCGCAGGCAGCGACGCATCCACTGCCGGCCTGGTCGACTATCTGCGGGGATTCGCCTGACCGGCGAAGCGCATTCCATCCGATTTCCTTTCACCGCGCTGCAAGGCGCCGGCTTCGCGAGACGTTTCATGGCCATCAGGGGCATCCTGTTCGACAAGGACGGAACACTGATCGATTTCCATCGCACGTGGCACGCCATCGGCGACCGGCTGGCGCTTGAGGCGGCGTGCGGTGACCGCGGCAAGGCCGACGACCTGATGGACCTCGCCGGCTATGATGTCGCAGCAGGCCGGTTTCGTGCCGATTCCATCTTTGCCGCCGGCACCAATGCGGACATCGTCGCACTCTGGTATGCCGCTGCCCCTCTTGCCGAGCGCGAAAAACGGGTGAAGCAGTTCGACCGGCTGACCGCCGAGGAAGGCGCCCGCTCGGCGGTGCCGCTCGAGGGCGTTTCCTCGGCGCTTCGCAGCCTGCATGGGCAAGGCTACAAGCTCGGGGTCGCGACGAACGACAGCGAAGACGGGGCACGGCAGACGATCGAGGCGATCGGGATCGCCGACCTGTTCGTTGCAACTTACGGTTATGATTCGGTGGCGCGGCCGAAGCCGGCGCCCGACGCCATCCACGCCTTCTGCGCGCTGACGGGGCTCGAGCCGGACGAGATCGCAATGGTCGGCGACAACCGACATGACCTCGAGATGGCGCGTGCCGGACGGGCCGGCCTCGCCGTTGGCGTGCTGTCGGGCACCGGCACGCAGGAACGGCTCGCGCCGCTGGCCGACGTGGTGCTATCCTCGGTGCGCGATTTGCCGGCGTTTTTGGCCGGTCATGGCTCGTAGTCGAGGCGCGGGCACCCAGCCGACGCCTCGCAGACCTGTCATGATGGGTTGCGGCCGTCGCGGCACGTTTTTTCCGACGGATCGAAAGTGACCATGAAACAGGACCTCGACATCCGGCCGATCGGCGAAGCGAAGATGCCGGGCCTAGCCTCGCTCTACCGCTATCTGCATCCGCAGGACCCGGCGCTGGCGGTGGTGACCGCACGGATGACGCTGCGCCAGACGGCGGCCGAGCCGGGGAGCGCCGTCCTCGTCGGTTTTCTGGACGACCGGCCGATTGCAACCTGTGCGCTCATCGTGGTGAGGGGCGGCGCGCGCAGCGCGAAGCCTTCGGCCTTGATCGAGAACATCGTCACGCATCCCACGCAGCGGCGTCTCGGTTACGGCACGCGCGTTCTTGCCGCCGTGTTGGCGCTTGCCCGCGAGGTCGGCTGCGACAGGGCCACGGTGCTGACGACGTCGCTGGACGTCGACGTGCCGTCGGGCTTCTTTTTGGCCGCCGGTTTCGCCAAAACCGCCAGCGGCTTTCGGGTGTTTCTCGACTGATCCGCAGCCTTTACATTTACCCTTTTATTAACTATATGAATTAACATCATTTTCAGGCGTGATTTGGTGCGGTGCCAAGATGCCTCTATCGAGGTGTCTGCAGGACCGAGGGGACGATGGAACAGCCACTCCGCATTCGACCCATTGCGCATGGCGACCTGTCGGACCTCACGTCCCTGTACCGGCATCTCTATCCCCGTTATCATATCTTCGCCGCCGCCCTTGCGCGCGATGCGTTCAAGCAGGCGCTCGATGAGCCTGGCATCACCATTCTGGCCGGTTTCCACGACAATCAGCTCGTTTCGGCCTGCACGTTGATCGTCGTTCCCAACGCGACCGCGATGGGAAAGCCGGCTGCCCTGATCGAAAACGTCGTCACCCATTCCGACCATCGTCGCAGGGGCTACGCCGGCCGGGTCGTCGGATGTGCGGTCAAGCTGGCGTGGCGCGTGGGCTGCGTGAAGGTCCTGGTCCTGGGAGGCTTCAACGATCCGGCCGTGCTGGCGCTTTGCGCAGGAGCCGGTTTCGAGCAGACCCGCTATGGCTTCGAACTGCGGCAGGGAGATCAGCCGGCGCCAGCCGAAACGAGACGACTTCGTCGCGCATGATGGCGCTTTCGGTCGACGTCTGAGCGCAGCGACGCGCCATCGCGGCTCTCAACCAAAGGGTCCGCGACACCCGGCGCTCGAATGCCCGCCCCGAGAGCCTGCGGGGAAACGGGCGCCGCCCGTCGCGCGACGGATCTCAGTTGCGCAGCTCCCGGCGCAGGATTTTGCCGACATTCGTCTTCGGCAGTTCGGTGCGGAACTCGATCTGCCTGGGCCGCTTGTAGGCCGTCAGCTTGTCCTTGCACCATTCGCGGATGTCGTCGGCGGTCAGCTCGGGATCCTTCTTGACGATGAAGACCTTCGGTGCCTCGCCCGACTTTTCGTCCGGCACGCCGATGGCTGCAACCTCCAGAACGCCGGGGTGGCCGGCGATCACGTCCTCGATCTCGTTGGGATAGACGTTGAAGCCCGAGACCAGGATCATGTCCTTCTTGCGGTCGACGATCTTGACGTAGCCGTCCTCGCTCATGAAGCCCATGTCGCCGGACTTGAAGAACCCGTCGGACGTCATGACCTTGGCGGTCTCGTCCGGACGGTTCCAGTAGCCGGCCATGACCTGCGGCCCACGGATGCAGATCTCGCCGACCTCGCCGAGCGGCATGTCGTTGCCGTCGTCGTCGCGGATCACGATCTCGGTCGAGGGGATCGGCAGCCCGATCGTGCCGGTGAACTCGTCGGCGTCGAAGCGGTTGCCGGTGGCCACCGGCGAGGTTTCCGACAAGCCGTAGCCTTCGGCGATGACGAGACCCGTCACCTGTTTCCAGCGTTCGGCCACCGGGCGCTGCACCGCCATGCCGCCGCCGAAAGTGACCAGCAGGTGGGTGAAGTCGAGCTTGCGGAAATCGTCATTGTTCAACAGCGCGTTGAAAAGGGTGTTCAGGCCGGGGAAGACGTTGACCTTGTAGGCGCCGAACTCCTTGACCAGAGCCGGGATGTCGCGCGGATTGGCGATCAGGATGTTCTGGGCGCCCTGCTGCATGCCCATCAGCGCGTTCACCGTGAGCGCGTAGATGTGATAAAGCGGTAGCGCGCAGAGATAGACCGGCATGTCGGGCCGCGGCTTCTTGACGTAGGCGGCCTCGACCCACAGCGCGTTCTGGGCGACGTTGGCGAGGATGTTGCGATGGAGCAGTACCGCGCCCTTGGAAACGCCCGTCGTGCCGCCGGTATACTGGAGGAAGGCGACGTCATCCGGGCCCACGGAGACCGGCTTCAGGCTCTGGCCCTTGCCGGCAGAGAGGGCGTCCTTGAACGCGACGTGCCCTGGCAGCGACCAAGCCGGCACCATCTTCTTGACGCGGCGCACGACGAGATTGACGATCAGGCCCTTGAGGCCGAGCATTTCGCCCATCGAAGCGACGACGACGTGCTTGACCTTTGTCTTGCCGACCACGGCTTGAAGCGTGGCGGCGAAGTTTTCCAGGATGACGATGGCCTCGGCGCCGGAATCGTTGAGCTGATGCTCGAGTTCTCGGGGGGTATAGAGCGGATTGACGTTGACCACCGTATAGCCCGCGCGAAGCGCGCCCATCATGGCGATCGGGTATTGCAGCACGTTCGGCATCATGATTGCCACGCGCGCGCCCTTGGCGAGACCCTTGCCCTGCAGCCAGGCGCCGAAAGCGGCGGACGCCTGCTCGACCTCCGCGTAGGTCATGGACTTGCCCATGGAAGTGAAGGCCGGCCGGCCCGCATATTGCCGGCAGGCGTCGACGAGGAGTTCGCCGATCGAACTGGCCGGGAGCCCGGCTATGTCGGCCGGTATGCCGGCTGGATAGCTTTTCAGCCAGATACGCTCCGCGCCCGCGGTCTGCCCGGAAATGGCCATGTCTCGCTCCCTTCGTGTCCGATCGGCGGCGCGCTTCGCGCCGCGGTTCGGTTTACTCCTGCCTCCCGGCGGGCAAAGCCCGCCACTTGCGCCTATCTAGGGTCAACGACCGATTCCGCGCAAGTCTTACGAAGACGTAAACGGAAGGGAAGTCGTCACCATGCAGAACCGGTTGCCGGCTATTGCCCGTAACCCGCGTGTGTCTCGAGGAACGCGCGTTCCTCCGCCGTCGTCTCACGCCCCAGCGCCTTGTTGCGGTGCGGGAACCGGCCGAAGCGGGCCACGATGTCACGATGCTCGATCGCAAACTTCAACGCCTCCTCGTTGTCGAGGTCGCGAAACAGTTTCACGCAGAGTTCCTGATCGGACACCACCTCCGAATGCATCAGAGGCATATAGAGGAACTGACGCTCGGCGGGCGTCATGCCGGCATCCCAGGAACGGTCGATGGCCTTGTGGGTAACGATGAGCGCGACCGGGTCGCCGGAAAAGGCGCGCGGCTGGCCGCGAAACAGCTGCCTTGGAAACTGGTCGAGCAAAATGATGCCCGCCAGCGCGGCACGGGGATCGTCGAGATGATCCTCCGGCCTGCTGGCCAGCGCCTCCTCGCAGAGCGCGCCGAAACGGTCGCGTATCTGCTCGTCAAGCTCGGGCCGGCCGGAAAACCAGTCCTGTGGGCCGAGTTCGCCAAACCAGTATGCCAGCACGGCGTCGGTGGCCGTTTTGGTTTCCATGGGCATTGTCCCTCCTCTTCTCCTTCGCAGATAGGTTTTTTCGGGCGCGAGTTCAAACGTGGCCCATGTCGTCGGCGCCAGCAGGATGCTGTACTTTGCCGTGACGGTGCCATACGGCTCACGATGAATGCGGTGTCGATGCGCGTCCATCGGACGAACCCTTTCGCGTGGACCATGGAGCCGGGATCGAAGGCATCCGGCGCAGGCAGGCGGAACGTGCCGCTGTTAAGGACAGGACATCATGCAGTTTCCCACCTTCGACGACCTGCTGGCGGCCCATGAACGCATCCGGCCGCACGTGCACCACACGCCAGTGCTGACGAGCACCCATTTCGACCGATTGACCGGTGCGCGGCTGTTCTTCAAATGCGAGAACCTGCAGAAGATCGGCGCCTTCAAGGCGCGGGGGGCCTGCAATGCCGTCTTCGGCCTCAGCGAAGAGCAGGCGGCGCGCGGCGTGCTGACGCATTCGTCCGGGAACCACGGCCAGGCGTTGGCCTATGCGGCTGCCAAGCGCGGTATCCCGGCGACCATCGTCATGCCCGAGACCTCTGCGAAACCCAAGCTCGACGCCGTGCGCGGCTATGGCGGGCGGGTGGTGACCTGCGCGCCCGGCACGAAGGCGCGCGAAGAAGCGGTGGCGACCGAAAGGGCACGAACGGGGGCCGAGATCGTGCATCCCTATGCCGACGCGCGCGTCATCGCGGGGCAGGGCACCTGCGCTCGCGAACTGATCGAGGAGGCGGGGCCGCTGGATGCGATCGTAGCGCCGGTCGGCGGCGGCGGGCTTGTCGCGGGCATTTGCGTGGCGGTTGCCGGCATGG
This sequence comes from Aquibium carbonis, assembly GCF_003970795.1. Classification (GTDB taxonomy): domain Bacteria; phylum Pseudomonadota; class Alphaproteobacteria; order Rhizobiales; family Rhizobiaceae; genus Aquibium; species Aquibium carbonis. The sequence goes on from NZ_RWKW01000025.1 coordinate 100,188, forward strand.
CGCCCCGGACGCTGGTCTTCGCCGCCGAGCCGGCGAACGCCGACGACGCCTTCCGCTCGAAGCGGGCCGGACGGCTGATCGAAGACGACGCGCCGCAGACGATCGCAGACGGGCTCCGTGCCTCGCTGAAGCCGATCACCTTCCACTACGTCGCCAGCGCCGTCGAAGACGTGCTGACGGTGACGGAAGACGAGATCGTGGCGGCGATGCGGCTTGTGTGGGAACGCATGAAGATCGTCATCGAGCCGTCGAGCGCGGTGGCGGTGGCGGTGGTGATGAAGAACGCGCATCGCTTCACCGGCCAGAAGGTCGGTATCATCGTCACCGGCGGCAATGTCGATCTCGACCGCCTGCCCTGGATGGCGTGACAGCAGGCTTCACCTTCGACAGGTCACGCGCCTTCCAAGCCGCACCGCAGACACTATGTTGGCGGGATGCGTCCGTCCGATCTCCTGCAACCGCGCCCCCAGGGCCTCTACTGCCCGCCCGGCGATTTCTACATCGACCCGGTGAAGCCGGTCGCGCGCGCGCTGATCACGCACGGCCATGCCGACCACGCCCGCGCCGGCCATGGCGCGGTGATGGCGACGCGCGAGACGCTGGAGATCATGGCGATCCGCTATGGCGCCGACTTTACCGGGTCGAGACAGGAGGCGACGCTCGGCGAACGCGTCAGCGTCAACGGGGTCGAGGTCAGTTTCCATCCGGCCGGGCACGTGCTGGGATCGGCGCAAATCCGCGTCGCGCATGGCGGGCGCTGCATCGTGGCGTCGGGCGACTACAAGCGTCGCCGCGACCCGACCTGCCAAGGCTTCGAGCCGGTCGCCTGCGACGTCTTCATCACCGAGGCGACCTTCGGACTGCCGGTCTTCCGCCATCCGGACGATGCCGGCGAGATCGCGCGGCTGCTGGCCTCGCTCGAGCAGTTTCCGGAACGGACGCATCTCGTCGGCGCCTATTCGCTGGGCAAGGCGCAGCGCGTCATCAGGCTTCTGCGCGAAGCGGGATATGACGAGACGATCCATATCCATGGCGCGCTCCAGAAGCTCTGCGACTATTTCGAAAGCGAGGGCATCGCGCTGGGGCCGCTATCGCCCGCGACCATCGGCAATGGCGGCAAGTCGGCCTTTGCCGGGAAGATCGTAGTGGGGCCTCCGTCGGCCTTCGCCGACCGATGGGCGCGGCGGTTTTCCGATCCGGTATCCGCGTTTGCTTCCGGCTGGATGCGCATCCGCCAGCGGGCCAAGCAGCGTGGCGTGGAGCTACCGCTGATCCTGTCGGACCACTCCGACTGGGATGAGTTGGTCGCCACCATCGCCGACACGGGCGCCTCCGAGGTCTGGGTCACGCATGGCCGCGAAGAGGCGCTGGTGCGCTGGTGCGAGATCAACGGCATCGCTGCACGCCCGCTGCACCTCGTGGGTTACGAGGACGAGGGGGATTAGGATGCTTGTTTCCGGAGAGGTTGCACTTCGTCGCGCCCCCCTCTGTCCTGCCGGACATCTCCCCCACAGGTGGGGAGATCGGCAGCGTCAACATCCCCGCCTTCCTTGCAACCGTGGCAATTGGCGAAAGCCGACGCGTTGGCTGATCTCCCCCCACGTGGGGGAGATGGCCGGCAGGCCAGAGGGGGGCGCGAAGGAGCGCTGTCCTGCGCTCGTTCGGGAGGCCTGGGCGCAAAGGAGGCAGCGCGGCGCGTTGTCTGCCGCAGCATGAAACCCTTCGCCGATCTCCTCGACCGTCTCGTCCTGACGCCCTCGCGCAACGCGAAGCTGAAACTCCTGGTCGGCTACTTCTCGGCAGCGCCGGATCCGGACCGCGGGCTGGCGCTGGCCGCGATCACGGGAGACCTCGACATCCCGAGCGTGAAGCCCGCCATGCTGCGGGCGCTGGTGATGGAGCGGATGGATCCGGTGCTGTTTGCCTATTCCTACGACTATGTCGGCGACCTGGCGGAGACCGTGTCGCTGGTCTGGCCGGCGCGGGAGGGGAGGGTGCCGCACAATGCCGACCCGTCGCTGTCGGACGCCGTCGAGGCGCTGCTGGCGGCCGGGCGGGCCAATGGTCCGACGGTTTTTGCCGGTCTGCTCGACCGGCTCGATCCGCCGTCCCGCTTTGCGCTCATCAAGCTCGTCACCGGGGGGTTGCGCATCGGCGTCTCGGCAAGGCTGGCCAAACAGGCGCTGGCCGATTTCGGGCAGGTGGAGGTGGCCGAGGTGGAGGAACTGTGGCACGGCCTTTCGCCGCCCTACGAACCGCTCTTCGCCTGGCTGGAGAAGAGAGCGGACAAGCCGGTGCCGCAGGCGCAGGCCCTGTTTCGGCCGGTGATGCTGTCCAATCCGGTCCAGGACGGGGACCTGGCGAAGCTCGACCCGGGCGATTATGCCGCCGAGTGGAAGTGGGACGGCATCCGGGTGCAGGCAACAGCCGATGGTGGCTCTCACCGGCTCTATTCACGCACCGGCGACGACGTGTCCGGCGCGTTTCCGGACCTTCTCGAGGCGATGGATTTCTCAGGCGCCATCGATGGCGAACTGCTGGTCGGCGTGGCCGGGGAACACACCGGCACGTTTTCGGATCTTCAGCAGCGCCTGAACCGCAAGAGCGTCTCGGCGAAGATGCAGGAGAAATTCCCGGTCTTCGTGCGGTGCTACGATCTGCTGCAGGACGGCGACGAAGATCTGCGGCCGCTGCCCTTCGTCGAGCGCCGCGCGCGGCTGGAAGCCTTCGTGGCGCGGCTGCCGGCCGAGCGCTTCGACCTCTCGCCCTTCGTCGACTTCGCCGGTTGGGAGGAACTCGACGAGTTGCGCCGCCAGCCGCCGCATCCGGTCATCGAAGGCGTGATGCTGAAGCGCTGGGACTCGGCCTATGTGCCCGGCCGGCCGAAGGGACCCTGGTTCAAGTGGAAGCGCGACCCGCACATGGTGGACGCCGTGCTGATGTATGCGCAGCGCGGCCACGGCAAACGGTCGAGCTTTTATTCGGACTACACGTTCGGAGTCTGGACCGGACCCGAGGCGAAGCCGGAACTCGTGCCGGTGGGCAAGGCCTATTTCGGCTTCACCGACGAGGAACTGCGCCAGATCGACAAGTACGTCCGCGACAATACGGTGGAGCGTTTCGGCCCCGTCCGGTCGGTGCGGGCGGAGGTCGGGCACGGGCTGGTGCTGGAGATCGCCTTCGAGGGACTGAACCGCTCGACGCGGCACAAGTCGGGCGTCGCCATGCGCTTTCCGCGCATCTCGCGGCTGCGCTGGGACAAGCCGGCGGCGGAGGCCGACCGGCTGGAGACCCTGCAAGCCTTGCTCGACGGGTGAGCGCGCGCTCGATCGGTGGAGGGGCGGGCCGGTCCCGTCAGTCCGGCATCGCCACCCGGATATCGATGATGTCGACGGTCAGGCCGTCCGTGCCGACATCGCTGGCGATGGCGATGCTTCCGGCTCCTGTTGGAGAGGCATTCGGCATGTCGCGGCCGATCACGAAGTCGCGGTTCTCGGACGATACGAACAGGCGGTTGCGCCCGCAGTCGCCGAGTGGTCCGAAATCGCAGGTGACCAGCACCTGCGTTTCAGCACCCTGATCGGTACGAGCCCGAATGTTGAAGACCGCGCGCCGGCCCGCGATGCGTTGCAGGACGCCTTCCCCGATCTCAAAGCGCACGGGCTGGTCAGGCGAGGCCGAGCGGATACGCAGCGCCGTTCCGCCTTCGATCTCGATCACCTGCGCGGCTCCGCCCGGCGGCGTGATCACGCGGGTCGGGTCCGTCGGGGTGAAGACGGTGATCCAGTCGTCGTTCCTGCCGTCGGCGGCTTCCTGATCGCTGAGCGGCGGAGGGCCGTTGGGCTGGAAGTCCTCGTCCTCGAGTTGCAGCGGCGGATTGGGAACCCTCGTGTCGCGCTCTTCGGCAGAGAGGAACAGTCCGCTGTCCATCGCCCACCAGATGCTCATGGCCGCGGACGCAAGCAGCGTGACCGCCAGGAAGACGATGATGAAGAAGCGGCCGCGCCGTCGCTTCGGCCGTTCGTCATCGATGTCACGATCGTCGTATGGGCGATATCCCGATCGTGGTTCGCGACTGGCGGAGAGGCCGTCAAACCCTGGATCGAGCGGTTCGTAACCATCGGCGTCAGGTGAGTGCCTGGGCTCGATCTCCGGCAATGGTACGGCGTCATCGTCGTATTGCGGCGTCGGGGCATGGGCCGGCACGGGCCTGTTGCCACGTGGCCGCACGGTTTCGACAGGCTCGGCCTCGTCTCCATAATAGCGGCTGGAGGCCGCGGCCCATGAGGATCGGGCACCGCGATCCCGTGCCGGCGCGCGTGGTGCTGCCTCGAAGGCATCATGCGCCGGCGGGGCTTCGACCGTCTCGTCGGCGGCCAGAACGGTGGGCGCTTCAGGCTCGAAGGCCGGCACGAACTCCTGCTCGACGGTGCGAATGCTCGACTTCAGCATGTCGCGGCGGTGCAGGATCGCATCTTCCGGCAGGTCGGGATTGGCGGCGATGCTTTTTTCCAGCGCGGCGTAGACGGATCTGTAGACCTTCTCCCGATAGGCGCGGTCCTCCGCGTCGCCCCGCTCAAGGGCGGTCCGGATCGTCTTCTCGATCGGATTCAACTGGATTTCCTCATATGCCGTCGCCCGAATGGTTAACCGCCGCAACCGTTGCAATCAACATCGCATTGCCCCTCAACGCGCGGAGTCCCAAGAAAGTCGCGTCACGCCGCGACGGATTTGCGGCACGTCCATTCACCGCCGGGCCGGCCTGCGCCTTGCCGATGGGTTCGTCTGCTAGTATTGACGTTTACGCTAACGTCAAAACCCTCGGGAGTGAGCGACACCATGGCCGTACCGGAAATCCTGAAGAAAAACCTGCGCATTCCTGTCGTCGGGTCGCCTCTCTTCATCATTTCGCATCCGCCACTGGTCCTGGCGCAGTGCAAGGCCGGCATCGTGGGATCCTTCCCGGCCTTGAACGCGCGCCCGGAGGCGCAACTCGACGACTGGCTTGCCGAAATCACCGAAAGCCTCGCCGCCCATGACGCGGCTAGTCCGGACCGCCCGGCCGCCCCGTTCGCGGTCAACCAGATCGTCCACAAGTCCAATACGCGCCTGCAGCACGACCTCGAGATGTGCGTGAAATACAAGGTGCCGATGGTAATCACCTCGCTTGGCGCGGTCGAGGAGGTCAACCAGGCAGTTCATTCCTACGGTGGCATCGTGCTGCACGACATCATCCACGACCGGCATGCGCGCAAGGCGATCGAGAAGGGCGCGGACGGGCTGATCGCAGTGGCGGCCGGCGCAGGCGGCCATGCCGGCACGCTGTCGCCCTTCGCGCTGACCCAGGAGATCCGGCGCTGGTTCGACGGGCCGTTGCTGCTGTCGGGCTCGATCGCCAATGGCGGCGCCGTCCTGGCCGCGCAGGCGATGGGAGCCGACATGGCCTATATCGGCTCGCCATTCATCGCCACCGTCGAAGCGCGCGCGGAGGACGCCTACAAGGCTATGATCGTCGAATCGAAGGCGGCCGACATCGTCTATTCGAATCTCTTCACCGGCGTTCACGGCAACTATCTGAAGGGATCGATCGCCGCGCAGGGCCTGGACCCCGACAATCTGCCGGTGTCCGATCCGTCGACGATGAACTTCGGCAGCAACGCAACCAAGGCGTGGAAGCACATCTGGGGCTGCGGCCAGGGTATCGGCGCGGTGGATGCGGTGGTGCCGGCCGCGGAGCTGGTTGACCGGCTGGCTTCCGAATACGAAACCGCCAAGCAGAAACTCTGCGCCTGAGTGTCTGATCCAGAAGTCGCGATTCCGGGCTGCAAATCGCAATTTCTGCGCTTCCGGTGCTCACGGACCCGAATGTGCGCTGCGCTCCGGTTCTCGAAATCGCTGTTTTCGCCTCGGCCTCGCGCTTTTTGATTCAGACACTGACGATCGATGAAGGCGTCCCGGGGGCAACCTCGGCTGCCGCGTCAGGCGGTCCGGCGCAGAGCATCGGCATGATCGGGAAACTCGCGCATCAGCGCGCCGACCCTGTCGCGGCACCGTTCGAAGGCCGCCACGCATTCGGGGTCGAACTGGCGTCCTGCCTGCTCGCGCAGATGCGCAAAGGCGCGATCGACCGACCAGGCGGGCTTGTAGGGGCGCTCCGAAGTGAGCGCGTCGAACACGTCTGCGACCGCCGCGATGCGTCCGACGAGCGGGATGTCTTCGCCCGCGAGACCCTTCGGATAGCCCGAACCGTCCCAGTGCTCGTGATGTGAAACGGCGATCGTGCCGGCGAGCTGAAGCAGGTCGCAGGCCGATCCGGCCAGGATCGCAGCGCCGATCATCGTATGCGTGTCGATGTGGGACCGTTCGGCCTCCGTGAGCGGCCCTTGCTTCAGGAGAACGTCGTCGCGGATCCCGACCTTGCCGATGTCGTGCATCGGGGCGGCAAGTTGCAGGTCGGCACAGTACTCGTTCGAGAGACCGAGTTCGCGCGCGATCATCGCGGAGTAGCGCGCCATGCGCAGCGTGTGGGCGGAGGTTTCCTGGTCCTTGTAGCCGGCGGCTAGCGTCAGCCGGTTGATGATCTCCTCTTCCCGGCGACGCAGTTCCAGCGTGGCCGCGTCGACCTCGCTGCGCAGCCATTCGGCCTGGTTCGCAAGCTTCAGCTGCACCTCGCAAAGCCTGGCGAGATTTGTCAGTCGGGCCTTGAACTCGATGGGCTCGACCGGCTTGTTGAGAAATTCGACCGCCCCGGCCTTGATGGCGCGCAGCCGAAGATTTGCGTCGTCGTCCGCTGTGATCATGACGATCGGCTTTTCGGCGAACCGCTTGTCCCGTCGGATGGCGGCGATGAGGTCGATGCCGTTCATGCCGGGCATCTGATAGTCCACCAGCGCGATGTCGAAATGGATGTCGGCGAGGTCCGCGAGGAGTGTCGACGGGTCCGTGTAGGGTACCGGGGAGCAGTTGGCGACCTGACGGACGAGCATTTCCATCAGCATCAGGTTCGAGCGGTTGTCTTCGACGACGAGAACCTTGAGATCCATGGTCCGCTCCTATGCCGCCCGCCGGCTCTGACTGTCGTTCAATCGCGCGATCTCGGCGGCCATGCCGGCCAGCGCCGCCTCGTCTAGGCGGGTCGAGCGCAGCGTGTCCGCCAGGCTGGCAATCCCCGTGAAGCCGAGATTGGATGCCGACCCCTTCAGCGAGTGCAGGGACCGGTCCAGAAGTTCGAGATCGCCCGACTGCATCGCCCGATGAAGGTCCGACAGCAGCGTCGAGGCGTCGTCGAAGAAGACGCCGAGCAACTGGTCGAACCCGTCCTGGCCGATCGCATCGACGAGCTCCGCATAGCGGCCTTCATCACGCGAGAGCGCGCCCGGTGTGCCGGCGTCGTCGCCGGCCTGATCCCCGGATGGACCCGCGGCGGTGGCATCGACGCCCGCAGTGTCCTTCCCGCCGTGACGTGCCAACAGCGACCTCAGGCGGGCCGAACTGATGGGCTTGGCTTCGAAGCCGTTCATGCCGACCTCGATGCAGAGATTTCGGTCGGTGTCGGAGGCGTTCGCGGTCATGGCGACGATCGGTACCTTGCCGGCGGCGCCGTCCAGTCGGCGTATCTCGCGGGTCGCAGCGATGCCGTCCATGACGGGCATGTGCATGTCCATCAGGATCAGGTCGTAGACGTGCGCTTTCGCCATCGCCACCGCCTCCGCGCCATCGACCGCGATCGACACGGTCTGCCCGAGATTCTCGAGGAACCGCGTCGCGACCTGCCTGTTCACTTCGTTGTCTTCGACGAGCAGGACGTCGAGCCGCGTGGGTTGAGCGGTGTCCACCGGCTGTACGACGTCGAGCACCTGCGCCGGCGCGCGCTCGGCCGGAACCTCAAACCAGAACAGACTTCCGCGTCCCGGCTCGCTGTCGACGCCGATTTCGCCGCCCAGGCTCTCCACGATACGCTTGCAGATCGCCAGTCCGAGGCCCGTGCCGCCGTAGCGCCGGCTGATCGTGCCGTCGACCTGGCTGAAGGCGTTGAAAAGGCGGCAGATCGCCTCATTGGGAATACCGATGCCGGTGTCGGACACCTCGAACCGCAGACGCGGCCGCCCGTCGGAGTCGGCGGCGTCCGATACCTTGACATGAATGGAGCCGTTTTCGGTGAACTTCACTGCGTTGCTGACGAGGTTCAGCACCACGCGCCGAAGCTGGGTGGGATCGCCATAGTACCAGCTCTCTCCCTCGATCCCGCAGGAACAGCTCAACGTATCGCCCTGCTCGCGGGCGCGGCCCTCCATGATGCGCAGCGAATCCTTCACCAGTGCTCGCGCATCGAAGGGCAGGATCTCGGCCAGCTGCTCGCCATGCTCGAGCTTGGCGAAATCGAGGATCTCGTTGATCACTTCCAGCAAGGCCGTGCCCGAACTGGTGATGACCCGCACGTTCTCGCGGTTTTCGGCGGACAGGCGTGTGTTCGACATCAGTTCGGCCATGCCGAGAATTGCGTTCAGCGGCGTGCGGATCTCATGGCCGATGGTGGCCATGAACTGCGACTTGGCGCGGTTGCCGGCTTCCGCCGCCTCGTAGGACTCTGACAGCTGTTCCGTCATCCGTTCCAGATAGTCGGAGGCCTTGCGCATCACCGACAGCTGGCGCTTCAGGTTCAGGATCAGCAGGCCGATCGTCAGCATGAGTGCCACCACGAAGGCGGCGGCGATGTTCTGCATGCGCATCACGAAACCTCGGGCCTCGGCGCGGGCGGTCGAGACGGCCGCGTTGGTGGAGGTCAGCAGGTCATTGGTGTGCTGCAGGAGTTCTGGAAGTTCCGCCCGCAACGCCATGAGCGCAGACGTCGTCAGCGATTTCCCGGCCGCGACGTCGTTGAAGGCCGGCTCGATGCCGAGAACGGTCTCGCGCACCTGTTCGCGGCGCCGGTTGATGCGCTCGCTGGACACGAAGTGCGGCTGGTACTGCCCGTTGTCGAGGATCGCCAGGCGCGAATAGAGGATGTCGTAGCGGGTCGCCAGGCCTTTCAGCGTCTGCGCATCGCTCGTCTCCGATATTGCGTGGAGCCTTTCCGACAGCGTGCGGGCTTCGCGGTCGAGCTGGTACACCGCCCAGAGCGCGTCCTCGCGGATCGAGTCCTGCAGCGAGTTCTGCCTCGCCGACAGGTACAGAAAGGCGCAGGCGAGCGCCAGCGTCAGCCCGACCGACAGCGCGATCAGGTACCGGGTCGTCCGTCCGGCCCTGCGGACAGCCTCGCGGCTTGCGGCGAAGTCGGCTTTCAATCGACGACCTCGATTTCCTTGATCTGCCAGACCGAACGCGAGAAGTATTTCTCGTTGTAGAGTTCGGGGTGCTTGTCGAACGGATAGATCATGAAGAGCGGCCCCTTGTCGCGGACCGACATCTCCGCGCCGTTCATGCGGGTCGCCAGGATGGTGGGATAATCGCGGGCGTCTTCCATCGGCACCTCGGCCGAGTAGTCGTTCAATGCCTTGACGATCAGCGTCTTGCCCTGCGCGCCGGCCGCGTCGAGAACGGCCTTCAGAAGCGGCCCGTCGAAGGCGGTCTTGCCTTCCGTCCAGGGTGTGTTCATCGTGGCGGCGCGGTTTTCCAGCGCGTCGAGCATCGCGAGGTCGAACTCGGCCACGCCGTCGCCATTGGTGTTGGCGATGCCACCGGTGATGGTGAGGATCGTCTCGCCGGCAGGGCGGTCGAGCGGACCGGCAAATGCGGCGGCAATCGAAAGCAGCGCGAGGGCGCAGCCTGCAAGCAAGGTCTTCATCGAAAAGGCCCCCATAGGTGCGCGCGACCGAGGATCATCGTCGCAGGCGCATGTCCTGGCGCGGTCGCGGATAATGTGATCGAGGAATGCACCGCCGGTTCGACCGGCCGGGGATGAAGCGGCGTCATGCCTTTGCCGCGCCGACGCGGCAATCCTCCCCCAATGAACCGTGCCTATCACGGGCCCGTTGCGGCGCGGTGAAACCGATCGCTGCAAATTGAACGATCGCCACCTGCGCCGCCGATACTCTTGGCGCTGAAGACTTACGAAACCGTCTCCACCCCCAAACACAGAAAGGTCCCGCGAGGGGCCTTTCTGCAAGCAACGTCTCGCGTCGGTCGATCAGCCGTTGGCGGCAGCGACCGCGCGCTTGGCCATCACCACCACGAGATTGGCGCGGTAGTCGGCCGAAGCGTGAATGTCCGACATCATGCCGTCGGCCGGCAGTGTCAGGCCATCGAGGGCGGCGGCGTCGAAGTTCGACGACAGGGCAGCCTCCATCTCGGCGGACCGGAACACGCCATTGTCGCCTGCACCCGTCACCGCCACCTTCACGCCGTCGCTGCCCCTGGCCACGAAGACGCCCGCCATCGCATAGCGCGAGGCCGGGTTTCGGAACTTCTGGTAGCCGGCCGCCTGTGGCGCGGTGAAGCGGATCGCGGTGACGATTTCGCCCTCGCCGAGCGCTGTCTCGAACAGGCCGGTGAAGAAGTCCTCGGCGGCGACTTCGCGCTTGTTGGTCACCACCGTGGCGCCGAGCGCCAGCAGCGCCGCCGGATAGTCGGCAGCCGGATCGTTGTTGGCGACCGAACCGCCGATCGTGCCGAGATGGCGCACATGCGGGTCGCCGATGCTGCCGGCAAGCTTGACGAAGGCGGGGCAGGCGGCCGCGAGTTCCTGGCTCGCCGCCACTTCGGCATGGGTGGTGCCCGCGCCGATCGTGACGGTCGAGCCCGACACGGAAATGCCCTTCAGCGCCGCGATGTGGCGCAGGTCGATCAGGTCGCTGGGCGCCGCCAGACGGGTCTTCATCGCCGGGATCAGCGTCATGCCGCCCGAGACCAGCTTGGCCTCGTCATTGGCGGCGAGCAGTCGTGCGGCATCTTCGACCGATGCGGCGCGGTGATAGTTCACGGAATACATGGTCTCGTCTCCTTTCGGGATGGCGGGGCGGGAGAGGGCAGGCCGGCCGTTGCCGGCCGCCTTGTCGCTGTGTCCCGCCGCTACGCATTCACCCCATTTTTCTTTTCCACTCGTCTCTTTCGACGTCCGGCGCTCAGTGCTTCGTCGCAGCCCTGATCGCCGCCCACACCTTCTGCGGGGTCGCCGGCATGGTGAGGTCGTTGTTGCCGATCGCATCGGTGATGGCGTTGATGACCGCCGGCGGCGAGCCGATCGCGCCGGCCTCGCCGCAACCCTTGATGCCGAGCGGGTTGCCCGGGCAGGGGGTGTTGGTGGTCGACACGACGAAGGACGGCAGATCGCCCGCGCGCGGCATGGTGTAGTCCATGTAGCTCGCGGTGATGAGCTGGCCCGTCGCGGGATCGTAGTGGCAGCCTTCCAGCAGCGCCTGGCCGACGCCCTGGGCGATGCCGCCATGAACCTGGCCCTCGACGATCATCGGGTTGATGATGTTGCCGAAGTCGTCGGCGGCGACGAACTGGACGATCTCGGTGGTGCCCGTCTCCGGGTCGACCTCGACCTCGCAGATGTAGCAGCCGGCCGGGAAGGTGAAGTTCGTCGGGTCGTAGAAGGCGCCTTCCTTGAGGCCCGGCTCCATGCCGGCCGGCAGGTTGTGCGCGGCATAGGCGGCCAGCGCCATCTGGAACCAGGGCAGCGCCTTGTCGGTGCCGGCGACCTTCAGCTCGCCGTTCTCGATGACGATGTCGGCCTCGTCGGCTTCGAGCAGGTGCGCGGCGATCTTCCGCGCCTTGGCTTCCACCTTGTCGAGCGCCTTGACGATGGCCGACATGCCGACGGCGCCGGAGCGGGAGCCGTAGGTGCCCATGCCCATCTGCACCTTGTCGGTGTCGCCATGGACGATCGAGACCTGGTCGATCGGCACGCCGAGCCGATGGGAGACGAGCTGCGCGAAGGTGGTCTCGTGGCCCTGGCCGTGGCTGTGCGAACCGGTCAGCACCTCGATGGTGCCGGCCATGTTGACGCGCACCTCGGCCGATTCCCAAAGGCCGACGCCCGCGCCGAGCGAACCCACCGCCTGGCTGGGCGCGATGCCGCAGGCTTCGATGTAGCAGCTCATGCCGAGCCCGCGCAGCTTGCCACGGCTGGCCGCTTCCGCCTTGCGGGCGGGGAAGCCGGCATGGTCGGCCGCCTTCATCGCCGCGTCGAGCGAGGCGGCATAGTCGCCCGCGTCATAGGCCATGATCACCGGCGTCTGGTGCGGGAAGGTGGTGATGAAGTTCTGCCGGCGAAGCTCGGCCGGGCTGACGCCGAGCTCGCGCGCCGCCGTTTCCACCACGCGCTCCACCACGTAGGTGGCTTCGGGCCGGCCAGCGCCGCGATAGGCGTCGACGGGCGCGGTGTTGGTGTAGACCGCCTTGACGTTGCAATGGATCGCCGGGATCGCATACTGGCCCGACAGGAGCGTCGCATAAAGGTAGGTCGGGACCGACGACGAGAACAGCGACATGTAGCCGCCGAGATTGGCCACCGTCTCGACCTTCATCGCCGTCATGCGGTTGTTCGCGTCGAAGGCGAGTTTCACCTCGGTCACGTGGTCGCGGCCATGCGCGTCGGTGAGAAAACTCTCCGTGCGGTCGGCCACCCACTTGACCGGCACGCCGGTCTTCTTCGACGCCCACAGGCAGACGATTTCCTCGGGATAGATGAAGATCTTGGAGCCGAAGCCACCGCCGACGTCGGGGGCGATGACGCGCAGCTTGTTTTCCGGTGCCACGTTGTAGAAGGCGCTCATGACGACGCGGGCGACATGCGGGTTCTGCGAGGTCGTCCAGCAGGTGTAGTGGTCCTCGGCCTTGTCGTAGTGGCCGAGAGCGGCGCGCGGCTCCATGGCGTTGGGAACCAGCCGGTTGTTGACGAGATGCATCGTGGTGACGTGGGCGGCCGACGCCATCGCCTTCTCGACGGCCGAGGCGTCACCGATGTCCCAGTCGTAGATCAGGTTGTTGTCAGCTTCGGGATGCAACTGCGGGGCACCGTCCTGCAGCGCCGCCACCGCGTCGGTGATGGCCGGACGCTCGCGGTAGTTGACGACGACGGCCTCGGCCGCGTCGCGCGCATCCGCCTTGGTCTCGGCCACGACGACCGCGACCGCCTCGCCGACGAAGCGCACCCGGTCGGTCGCCATCGGCGACCAGGCGCCCATCTTCATGGGCGTGCCATCCTTCGAGTGGATCATCCAGCCGCAGATCAGGTTGCCGATGCCATCGGCCTTGATTTCGCGGCCCGTCAGCACGCCGATGACGCCGGGCATGGCCCTTGCGGCCGACACGTCGATGCTCTCGATGTCGGCATGCGCGTGCGGGCTGCGCACGAATGCGGCGTGTTTCATGCCGGGCACCACCATGTCGTCGACATAGCGGCCAGCGCCGGTGATGAAACGCTTGTCTTCCTTGCGCACGACCCGTGCGCCGATGCCTTCCAAGCCCATGTCCAAATCTCCTCCAGAATTGTTCAGGCGTTACGGCAGACGATGTCTCGACCAGGCAGCCAGGCGGCGGAGCGGAAACTCGTCGGGGACCGGGGTCTGCCGATCGGCGCCCGTGCCCCGTGGTGTCATACCCTCCCGCGCCCGCGGCCGCCGATGTCAGGCGGCCTTGGCCGCGCCCTTCGACATGACCTCCGAGGCCGCGAGGATCGCCTTGACGATGTTGTGATAACCGGTGCAGCGGCAGATGTTGCCTTCGAGCTCGGCGCGCACGGTCTTCTCGTCGAGACCTTCCGGGTGACGATTGATCATGTCGGTCGCGGCCATGATCATGCCCGGGGTGCAGAAGCCGCATTGCAGGCCGTGATGCTCGCGGAAGGCGGCCTGCACCGGATGCAGGTCCGATCCGTCGGCCAGGCCCTCGATCGTGACCACCTCCGAGCCCGACGCCTGGACAGCGAGGATCGAGCAGCTCTTCACCGCCTTGCCGTCGAGATGCACGACGCAGGCGCCGCATTGCGAGGTGTCGCAGCCGACATGGGTGCCGGTCATGCCGAGGTTTTCGCGCAGGAAATGCACGAGCAGCGTGCGGTCCTCCACGTTGCCTGTGATCGTGCGGCCATTCACGACCATTTTCACTTCAGACATCGATCTCCTCCTGTGCCTGTCTCTTGGATGGGTCCGCGCTGTCCATGCGCAGTCAGGTCGGAGGCGAGATTAGCGCAGCGGCGCGAAGAGTCCATCGCCAAGCGCCTGATTATTCTGCCGTGCGGCCCTTGGTCCGCGCCAGGGCGATCCCGCTTTCGTGACTGGATGCGAAGCGGCTTCTCCTGTGGCTGGACGATGTGCCCGGCGTGGCTTCGCGGCGCTGGCCGCTCCGGCGGCGCCCAGCATCGAGGCGCCTCGCGGCCGTCTCGACATCACGTTCGATTTGTGGCGCTTGGTGCTTGAACTTTTGCCCCGATGCCGGTATCAGGCGCACACGATCCGGCAGCGCATCAGCGCGGGCCGGCGGGCCGCTTTAGCTCAGTCGGTAGAGCACATCATTCGTAATGATGGGGTCAGGTGTTCGAGTCACCTAAGCGGCACCACTTTCCACGCTGATCACCATGATTGTGCACGACGCCTCGTCGGCGGCCGCGATGGGCGACCACCGGCTTCCAGCGAGCCGCTGCGGACGTGCCGGTATCTTGCTCCACACGATGAACCGTCATCAGCAGGGCGACGGACGCGGTTCCGCCGCGGTGCGTCAGCGTCAGGTGCGGCCGTCGTCGGATCACGTGACGAACATCCCTCGCGCTGGCCGTCCCGAGGGTCTCGTTCTCAGCGGCACCGCTTGGGAATTACATTCCGGAGGATGATCTTCCGGGATCTCGACGAGCCGTCGTCCGAGCATGCGCCTGGAGACCAAGTGCTTCGACCAGATCGCGCCCCGCCACGTAGCGATGCGGAGGACGGTACGCCCGATCCCGAAGATCGGAGGGCAGGCGAACGCGGCCGTCCGTCAACCGCTCGACGGCCAGCCGCAGCCGGTCCCGATGCTCTCGCATCCTGGCGATGGTGGCGTTGCGGATCGCATCGGGCGCCACGGCCCTCGCGATGATGTCAGCCACTCCGTCCCGAACGGCTTCGGGCTCGTCATCCACCGTGAGCCAGTAATCGCGACCGGCAAACTGGTCGCGTCCGCCGACGGAACGGGTCGAAACGACCGGCAATCCGCACAGAAGGTACTCAATGCTGGCCTTCATCGCGCCTTCCTCCGCCGACAGGCACAAGCCGACCCGGCAGCGAGAAACCATGTCGCGTACAGCGCCGAGCGGGAGCCGCTCGATGGCTCCGTCGCGGATCCGGTTGACGAAAGTGTGCCGAGGCATCACCGCTTGCAGGCTTTTAAGATAGGCGACGGCCTCGTCCATCGAGATGTCGTTGTTGTGATAGTAGACGAAAGCACAATCCTCGACCTCTCGCGCAAGTTCGTGCCGCTTCCAGGGGATCATCGCGCCGTTGTAAATCGCCCGAAATCGCTTCTCGTCATGGTCTCCGATGTCGAACTCGAACTCATCGACGAACGCATTGTGGTTGCAGAGAACCGCGTCGAGGCCCGCAGCCGATAGCAGCTTGACCTCCTCCGGTTCGTTGCACAGGAAGAGAAACAGGTGCTCGGGTCGGTGGTATCGGTAGATGTCGACGATGGATGCCAGGCGTCGGATGATGTTCGGAGAGCGGGTCGACCAGGTGAGGGTGACCAGGAACAGCGCGCGATTTCCGCGAAGCTGACGACCGATGAACTGCGCAACGCCCAAGGGGGCCAGCGGATTGTGCTGGGTGTGAATCACCACCGCGTCATCCACGCTGACACGGTGGGCATAGATGGAGTGGCCATGCAGGCGCTCGGGTGCGTCGGGTGCATAGGGATGCCTGGCCCAGATGTGCTTTCTGAAGAAATGCTTCAACGATCGGGTACGCGACACGGCATGCTCCAGGTGAAGACCGGGTACCCGCTGATGGGTATATTTGGCGGGGATCGGTCTCTCCAGATTTCGATCCCGAGTCAATTGCGAGACAATTCTTTGTAGGCTAATAACAGCCACTGCTCGCGCGGAAGCCGAAGTCGCTGCCATCCATGATCAAGACCCTTGCATGAACAACCTGAATTCTGCCTACGCTGTTGCTGGCTCCGATGTCGCTTTCGAGGTTTTCGATGGTGACG
Organism: Aquibium carbonis; assembly: GCF_003970795.1. Lineage (GTDB taxonomy): Bacteria > Pseudomonadota > Alphaproteobacteria > Rhizobiales > Rhizobiaceae > Aquibium > Aquibium carbonis. The sequence goes on from NZ_RWKW01000025.1 coordinate 116,310, forward strand.
TCATCGTTCTCGACATGGGGAACGGTAAATATTACAGCTTTTCCAACGGTGGCAGCGCTGTTTGGGTTGCGCTCGTTGCCGGTGTTGCGCCTAGCGATATTGCCAACCACTCGGCGCATGGTGAGGCGGTCCCCGGTTTCGTGAAACAATTGCATGATCTGGGGTTGATCGAGGCGCGGCCATCGCTTTTGCCCGTCGCGGCAGATTCCGATCAGATCGCCGCCCTGGCCGCTGCCAACGAAGCGCCCGATCTCAGGATTTTCGATGACATGGCCGATCTTTTCCTCGCCGACCCCATCCACGATGTCGAGGAGCCGCAGGGTTGGCCCGTCGTGAAACAGGCCTAGTGCCGACGACGAACACCACGATGTGGCGGACCGAAGCCATAACGACGGCGACCATCGCGGGCTATGGCAGGCATCTGCTGGACGTTGCCAGCGCGACGCCGGAACATCTGCTGGCGACGATCGACGTTGCGCTTCCGCATCTCGATCTGCGGGTCCGCGTGCCGGAGGGCACCTTGGCCGACGCCGTGCGGACGGCCTTCGTCCCGTGGGGCGACAAGGCGTCGAAGCCATCGAGGAGGGCCGAAATCACCGTTCTCGACCCGACTGTCGGCGACACGCCGGATCCGCTCGGATGGGGCAGCGCGCCCTATGTCCCGCACGAGATATCGAGGTCGTTGAGCCAGGTCGGCTTGCAGGGCAGTCTCTTCCACGATCTTCGCTTCTGGCAATTCCATGATCTGGCGACCGGGCAGGGCGTGCAACTCATGGCCGGGCCGGACTCTTTCCCGCCATGGGAGCCCGGCGCTCCGTTGAGGGCTTTCCTTCACTGGGAATACGCCGCCCAAGGGCGGCGGATGACGCATGCCGGAACCCTTGGCCGCGAAGGACGCGGCGTGCTTCTGGCCGGCGCCGGAGGATCAGGCAAATCCGGGACCGTCCTCGCCGGTCTTCTCCATGGACTGAGCAGCGTCGGCGACGATTATGTGCTGGTCGATCTTTCCGAAAACCGTGTCTGCGCCTTTCCGATCTTCACGACATTGAAGCAGGACGAACGCGGCGCCAGGCGTCTCCATCTCGATCGCTTGCTCGGCTCCCGAGAGCTGAACTGGCAGGGCAAGGTCCAGTTTCGAACATCTGACATCGAAGCGGACATTGCCAGGGACGGGTTGTCGATCGGCGCCATTCTGCTGCCGAAGGTCGGCGCGGACGCCACCTCGGTTCACGTCGCCAGCCGCTCGGAAGCCATGCTGGGCCTCGCGCCAAGCGCCGTCTACCAGATGCCGGGCGAGCGGGAGAGTGGCTTTCGGTTCTTCAGCAGGCTGGTCTCCATGCTCCCGGCCTATCGACTTGAGCTCGGGCCGGATCCAGAGGAGATCGCCGCAGTGCTGTGGCAGTTCATGGACGAGCTTGCATCATGAAGCTCAGCGTGATCGTGCCAGTCTTCAACAGGGAAAGATTCGTCGCAGCCGCGCTCCGGTCGCTCCTGCGCCAGCGAGATACGATCGAGCTCGACATCATCGTCGTCGATGACGGTTCGACCGACCGATCAAGGGACATCGTCGAGGCACTGGCTGCGTTGCACGGCGGCATCCGCCTGTTGACCCAGGACAACGGTGGCGTGGCTCGCGCGCGCAACACCGGTTTGCGCTCCCTTCCCGGCGACGCCGACCTGGTCAGCTTCCTCGATTCGGACGACTTTTCTCCCGCCGGGCGTTTCATAGCCGACATCTCCCATTTTTCGGATCCGTCCATCGAGTTCGTCTACGGTCGCCTCTGCAAGGTTGACCGGCTCGACGATGAACGGTTGTTGCCCGATGCGGATGCGAAACTGGAAACCGTCCGGGGCATCCAGTTGGCTGCCGGCCTGTTCAGGCGAAGCTTCATCGACCGTGTGGGGCTCTTCAACGAGAGCTTCCAGCAAGGCGAGGACACCGATTACCTGTTCCGGGCCTTCGAGCAGCGTCGCAACGCGGTCTTCACCGATACCGTAGGCGTCTACTACCGCCAGCATGGCGACAGCCTGACGAACAATTCCGAGGACATGCGGAGGGGGTTCATCCGGGCTCTCAGCCTGTCGGCGCAACGCCGCCGCAGAAATCCGTCCCTCGCCAGACTCGACACCATCTTCGGTCAACCGGACGCAACAACCGTTCAAGAAGCCTGAGCCTCATGGATAGACAGAAGCTCGACTATGCCGTCGTCATTCCGGCCTGGAACGCTGCCGAAACGATCGAGGAGACGCTCCGATCGGTCGCGGCGCAGTCCAGACCCGCTGACGAGGTGATCATTGTCGATGACGGCTCGACGGACGATACGCTGTCTGTCGCCCGCAAGGCGCATGTCCCGTTCCGTCCCCTCCGCCAAGAGGCGCAGGAAGGCCCGGGAGCGGCGACGACACTTGGGATCCGGTCAGCCCGGACGACCTACATCGCCTTCCTCGATTCCGATGACCTTTGGCTGCCCGACAAGATGGAGCGTCAGCTGTCCCATCTCGCCGCATCACCGGGCATTCACGGCGTCTTCGGCCATTGGCAAGCGTTCCACGGCAGTCCCGACAGGGGCTTGCATGCTCCGACCGCGGGCTGGAGCAGGACCACGCTCGTCGTTCGAAAGGACGTCGCCGATGCGGTGGGACCCATGGTCGATCTGGCGGCCAGGGTGGGAGACATGATCGACTGGATCCAGCGCGCCAGGGAACAGGGGTATGTTCTGGAGATGCTGCCGGACGTCGTCGCCTATCGGCGTGTCCGACCCGGCAGCCTCTCCGACGTGCGCACGAATGTGGATCGCAACCGGGGCTATCTTGCCGCGGCGCGAAATGCCCTCTTGCGGCGTCAGGTCGCCAAGGCAGGAAAATAGAGCATGCGCCGCGTCGCCCGTCGATTTCCCGATCATGGATGGGCATGGCCGGATGGGAGCCTCGACCAGTTGCTGAAGGCTGCGCTCGTGGAGGACGCCGCCGCTCTGAAACTGGCCCAGGAGTGGCTGGCGCGGCACGACATCGACGCGGCGGGCTTCCGGGAGCATCGGCTGCTGGCGGCAATTGCACTTCGCTTCGGCAAGCGACTGTCCGAGCAGCCCGCATATCCACGGCTCGCTGGGCTTCAGAAGATGCTGTGGTCGCGTTCGCGGTTCGCCATGCGCGAGGCCGAGCCCGTGCTTCGGGCCCTGGTCGAAGCGGATTGCCCAGTCATGCTGATCAAGGGAGCAGCCAGAATCGCTCTGGACGCCCATGCGCAGAAGGGGCGTGTCTCCCACGACATCGACTTTCTTGTGCGCCCGCAGGATGTCGGGCTCGCTTTCCAGACGATCTGCCGGTTCGGGTGGGAACCGGCCACCGGAAGCAGCAGTCATGCGCTCGTTGACCGCTTGCCGACGCTTCGATCGCTCAACTTCCAGAAGGGGGAATTCGGCGATCTCGATCTCCACCAGTTCGCCTACCACGCCGCCCATTCGAGCCGCATCGACGACGAGGGCCTGTGGACGCGAGCCGTGGACGCTGAACTCGTCGGGGTGCCGGTCAAGGTTCCGGCCGCCTCTGACCGTATCGCGATGGCCGTCGCGCATGGCGGCCTGGATGCCCACACGCACAGCGACTGGCTCGTCGATTGCGATGCCGCGATACGCGGCAATTCCATCGACTGGGACGCCTTGCTGGAGACCGTGGAACGACGGTCGATTGCCGTGCCGACCGCCATCGCCTTGACCTATCTCGGCCAGGAGGTCGACGCGCCGGTGCCCATGTGGGTGCTCGGCCGCCTGGATGAACTGGTGCGGCGGACGAAGCCGTGGTCTCGCCTGTCCGCCCTCCTTCAGGCAAAGCCGCGGGGTTCATACGGCTCGATCGTGTGGCTGGCGCGAGGATGCGCGAAGCTGGTCCGGTTGCGGCAGGCACGCCCCGACAGGGTTCAGGTCGGCGCACCGTCCGCGCCCGTGTGGCGTGGGCGGCGGCGGACATCGGTCACCGGCACCGGTGGTCCAATCCCAGCCCTTCGTCAGGCCCTCGCCCGGGATGGCGCTGCCTCCGCACTCAGATTGACGCTCGATTGCGACCTGCCCCCGATCCGGCGAAGGATCGACTTCGAGTTGCGTTCAGGAGATCGCGTCGTGGCGCTGCTCCGGTACCGCAATCACCTGGCGCAAAAGGGACCCTGCCGGCTCGAATTCGGAGGCGAAATCCCGGTGGACGCCGAGGAGGCGCTCGTTCTGGACGCACGTCCAACGCGTTTCCTGCGGTCTCGAAGCAGCCCGCAGGATCTCGCCGCATTCGGCGCCATCCCCTTCAGCATTCATTTGCTCGCGTGGCATTAAAGCGTGTCGCGCCCAACCCGATTCATTCTGTTTCTCGTTTGGGGAGGCGATCCACGGGAAGGATGGCGCGGGTCGATGTGGTGCATCGGCCAAGTCCATCCGACGACGTGGGCGCCCGC
>NZ_RWKW01000026.1 GCF_003970795.1 Aquibium carbonis
TGCGACGACCGGGTGGCCAACCTCGGCCGCCGCGCCGACCGGGCCGCCGACGTCCGGCTGGCCCGGCTGGCCGACCGGCTGGCGCAGGCGGGAAGGCTCAATGCCTCGCTGTCCTACAAGGCGGTGCTGGAACGGGGATTCGTGGTCGTCCACGACGCGTCCGGCGCCCCTGTGAAGCGCGCGGCGGACCTGTCTGGCGGTGATCGCGTGGCGCTGCAGTTCGCCGATGCCTCGGCCGGCGCGATGATCACCGGCGACGGCGCCTCCAGGCTGCGCCCGGCGCGGACCGCCAAGCCCGGCGGCGGTGGGCAGGGCTCGTTGTTTTGAGGGGGAAGTAGGGAGCAGGAGGGGGTCTGGCCGACAGCCAGTCCGGCAAGACACCAGACGAGCGCAGGCGAAGCGAGCCTTGGCAACCGCGCATTCGATCACCTCACCCTCTTCCCCACTCTCCGGTTGCCCTATTCCCCTGTTCCCCTACTTCCCTACTCGCCTACTCACCATTGGCCCCCGTTAACCTCCCGCCAAGCCTCTTTCGCAAGCGCGAGAAGAGACCTGCTCATTCGATGGGCGTTATGCAAAAAATGCAGGCGAACCATGCGCCCGGCGATCTTGTCGCAGTGCAACATGACGCCTATCTGAGCCGCATCAGATTGCATTTGCCCGAAAGAAAGACACAGGCCATGAACATCATCAAGAACTACCGCAACTGGCGCCGTTTCCGCAGCGCGATCGACGAGCTGTCGCGCCTGTCCAACCGCGAGCTGGACGACATCGGCATCACCCGCGCCGACATCCCGCACGTCGCGCGTCGCGGCCGCTGATTTCGAGAGAAGTACGGCAGGGCACATCCTCCGCCCTGCCTCGAACGGCCATCGGCTTCCTCCCGTGACAATGGCCGTTTCCCAAAGGCCCGCCGGCTCGTCCGGCGGGCCTTTCTCGTTGCGGCAAAGCGCGGACGACGACGAACCGGATTGAACCGCCAGGCATCAGCGCCTATCAAGCCCGCATGACCAAGACCATTCTGATCACCGGTGCCGCCCGCGGCATCGGCTACGCGCTCGCCGACATCGCCGCCCGGGAGGGCATGGCCGTCATCAGCCTGGTGCGGAACCGTCCGCCCGGCGCCCTGCCCGGCGAAGTCTTCGACGGCGTGGACGTGACCGACGCGGACGCCCTCGCCCGCGTGGCCGCGACGCTGGCGGGCCGCCCGATCGATTTCCTCGTCAACAATGCCGGCATCATCGGCCCCGACCGCCAGTCCACGTTCGACATGGATTTCGACGGCTTCAGGCAGACGCTGGAGGTCAACGCGCTGGCGCCGCTGCGGGTCGCGCAGGCATTTCTGCCCAACCTGCGTGTAGCGCGCGACGAAAGCGGCATCGCCCGCATCCTGACGGTGACGAGTGCGATGGGCCGGATGAGCTACGCCAAGTCCGACCAGATCGCCTACCGGGCCTCCAAGGCAGCGGTGAACAAGGTGATGCAGGGCCTCGCCACCGACCTCGCGCCAGAGAACATAGCGGTGCGCCTGATTCACCCCGGATGGGTGCGCACCGACATGGGCGGAAGCGGCGCCGACATCTCGGTGGAAGAGTCGGCCGCGGGTGTCTTCGCACGCGCCCTGGACTTCGACATGGCGCAGACCTGCAGTTTCGTCGACTACAGGGGCGAAACGATTCCCTGGTAAGCCGCGCGGCCCGAACCGAGCGAAACCGCCGTCACGCGGAGGCGGGATACGTACAGGCTCGATGAGGATCGCGGCTGTCTGAAAAAGGGCGGAGCCGAGGGAAATGGTACGGTTGCTCGGGATCGAACCGAGGACCTCCGGATCCACAATCCGGCGCTCTAACCATCTGAGCTACAACCGCACGCCCTGCGTTGCGAAGCGAGTGTGCAATAAGATCAAACGACCACGATTGCAAGTGTGGAAACCGCCTCCTCCGGTCTGCTGGCGCCGCGCGATGCGGCGGCCCGCCGAAGGGGCGCGGGAAACGGCTCCCGCTCGGCTGCAGGCAGCGAAAGGGCAGGCCCTTGCGGACCTGCCCTTTCGGTCAGGGCACGCGGGAGGAGGTGCGCACCCTGCACTTGGAATGGAAATGCGTCAGGCGACCTTGAGTTCCTTCATGGTCTTCTCGAAAGCATCCTTGGCCGGCTTGGAGATCTCTTCGACCATCTTGGTGGACGCGGACTGCATGTCCTTGGCCTGGTCGACGACCATTTCCATGCGCTTGCGCATGTAGGTGGTCTGCAGTTCGATGATCTCGGAGAGCGACTTGGCGTTGACGAGCGACTCCATGTAGGAGAAGTCCGCCTCGGCGCCGGCGCGCATGGCGCTGATGCCCTTCAGCGACATCTCGCTGCCGGCCTTCTTCATGGTCTCCATCGCGGTCTCGACGGTCTTCTGCGCGTCCTCGGCCGAAGCCTTCATCTTCGAGTAGACTTCCTTCGACTGCTCGACGCCCTTCTCGGCGAAGGCGCGAAGCTGATCGGTCGCCTTCGACGTGTCGAAGGTCGGGAACTCGATGGTTTCTGCGGACTTGGTCACTTTCGACATCTGCTCTTATCCTTTTCTCGTGGGGACTGGGCCGACGCGAGCTGTCCACGCGTCATATGCCCACAATATAGGCATAACATTTGTGCGTTGCAACATTTTTCTTGCAACGCACCATCGTCGCCGAGAGATTAACCACGGAGGCAGAAAAGGATCGCAAAACCACCGGGAATTGTGGACCTTGGCGACGGGCTCTTTTATTAACAAAGCGTTAAGGCCAGGCGGGGCAGCGCCTGAGGATCGGGATCGTTCGGGACATGTCAGCTAGCGAGTATTCGTTCATCGACATTGCCGTGCTCGACGGCGTGCGGGGACGTTTTGCCGCAGGCGACGCCCTGGCGATCCTTTCCACCGATCTGGAGGACGTGATCTGGGCGAACGGGCCCGGCGCGCGGATGTTCGGCTATCCGGACATCGAGGCGATCATGGGCGCTGCCGCGGGCCTGGGATTTGCGCAGAAGCGGCAGATCGCGGCCACGCCCGGCTATCCAGACATCGGAACCGACCGCTCCCTCGCGCTTCGCCTGCTTTCCGGCCACACGAGCCGGGTCGTCAGCTTCCTCGCCAGCGCGATCCGTCTGCCCGACGGGGAGCGCGCCATCCTGCTTGCCGCCCCCGCGGCGCTCGCCGGCGCGCGCGATCCGGCCGAAATCGCCGCCAGAGTGATCTCCGGCTTCACCGAGGCCGGGTACTACGCCGCCCTGCTCCGGTCGGGCGTGATCGCGGCGGCGGCGCCGGGCTACGACGCCCTGGGCATTGCGCCGGAGACGGTGGAGGCCCTGGTGGACGACGTCGCGGACGCCTCCGACCGGCTGGTCAAGCGCCGCATTCCGGCCGCCGGCAGGCGCCTGCCGGCCGGCATCGCGCGTCTGTCGGACGACCCGGCGGTGCATCTGCTCATCGTGGTCGACGATCCGGAATTCTACCGCGCGGCGGACTTTCCCGAAAACACGGAAGCCGACCGGCCGCCGTTCGGGGGAGCCGCCTCGCCCGAACCGGATCGCGACGAGCCGGGATTCGATGCCGAGCATGACGAACCGGACGCGGCGCCCGTCGATGGCGAATCGCGCGCGCACATCGATGGCTGGTACTTCGAGGCCGACGCGCCCGGCATGGCGACGGATGCGATCGAGGACGCGCCTGTCGCACCCTTTTCGGCCGATCCTGATCCGCTGGCGAGGAACGACGTCGAACCCGGCGGTGCGCTTGAACCGGACGTCCTGTCCGATGATGGGACGGCGATCGCCGACCAAGCCGCCGCCCTGCCCTTCACACGATCGGACGCGCCGGTCCGGTTCGCCTGGCGCACGGACGCCGAAGGCCGTTTCAGCGCGATGTCGCGGGAGTTCCTGCTGGCCGTGGACGCGGACGACAACGCCGTGATCGGCCGGTCCTTCACCGATGTGGCGGCCGAACTGGACATCGACCCGGACGGCGCGATCGCGGGGCTGCTGGCGCGGCGCGACACCTGGTCGGGAAAGACGGTGCTGTGGCCCTTGGGCGACACCGGCTGGCGCGCGCCGGTCGATCTCGCCGCCCTGCCCGTCTATGCGCGGGATCGCGAGTTCGAAGGCTTTCGCGGCTTCGGCATCGCACGACCGGCGGATTCCATCTTCGTACCCGTCGCCGTGCCTGACCCCGTCGATGCGATGGATACGGACGAGACCGAACCTCCAACCGAGGAACCGGACGCGCTCGAGCAGGACATGGAAACGCCAGCGCCGACGGAGGCTCCGGCCGGCGACGACACAAGGGCGGCCACGGATCCGGCCGCGAACGCGACGCCCAGCGCAGATGACGAGGATGCGGTTCTCGATACAGCCGACGATGCCGAAACGGCCGCGACGACCGTCATTGCTATGGACGAGGCACGGTCGCGCCGCTTCTCGGACAAGATCATCCGGCTGGCCGAGCATCGCGCGCCGGCCTCCGATCGCATCCTGTCGCCCGTCGAGCGCAATGCCTTCCGCGAGATCGGCGACCGGCTGAAGAAGGTGACCGAGCCACGCGCGGATGCGCCGGACGCACCTGCGGATGCAGGGCCCGGCAAGAGCGACCTACCGGCGACATCGTCGGCTTCACCCACCCTGGCCGACGCCGATGCGGTCGCACCGGTGCCGGCCGCGCCGGAGGATGCTGCTTCGCTGCCGCAGGAGCCGGAAGCCGCCACGTCCGAAGAACCGCCCCTCGCCGAGGAGACGAGAGGTCGGCGCGCGACCAATCCCTTCTTCATCGAGGTCGAGGAAGAACTCGCCGAGGGACCGGTGGACCCGGAGCCCCTGCCCGCGCAGCCCCCGGCCTCAGCCCACGAGGCTTCCGACGGCGACGGTGGCATCGACAGCCAAGAGCCCGCATCGGAGCCGACAGTGGCGGCGCCGAAAGACGCGACCGGCCATGCGCCCGACGGCCGGATGCGCTTCGAAGCCCAGCCAATGGCCGAACAGCCTCACCACGCACTCGGATCGGCGCGAGCGGAGGTCCGCCTGTCCGCCGACAATGAAAACGGCGTGGCCTCAGCAAGCACCGCCCCGCAGGCGCCTGCCGCCGAACCCGAGCCGTCCGAGGCGGCGGACACCACCGCTGCCGGCGCCGCTTCCGACCAGACCCCGGCCGAAGACATCGGCGCGGCCGACGTTGCCGGTGTCGGGCGCACGGTTCTGTCCCGCCTGCCACTGCCCATCCTGGTGCATGCCGGCGACGTGCTGCACTTCGCCAACCAGAGCTTTCTCGACTTCACCGGCTACGGCTCGCTCGCCGAGCTCGACAATGCCGGTGGACTGGGCGTCCTGTTCGCCGAACCCAGCACCGAAAGCGACGGCGAAGATGTGCCCGCCCATTCGGCCGTGCTGCGTCGACAGGACGGCCAGACGATGCCCGTGCGCGCCCATCTCCAGTCGATCCCCTGGGGACGCGGCAAGGCGCTGCTGCTGGCGCTCCGGCCGGCCGACGAGCCGCTGGAGGAGATCGACGCCCAACCCGCCGGCGATCTCGCCGCCCGCGTCGAGGAGATGCGCACGATCCTCGACACCGCGACCGACGGCGTGGTGCTGATCGCGACGGACGGAACCATCCGGTCCATCAACCGGCCGGCCGAGGCGCTGTTCGGCTATGACGACGGCGAGGTGGCCGGCAAGCCCTTCGCATCGCTGCTGGCCGTCGAGAGCCAGCGCGCCGCGCGCGACTATCTGCAAGGGCTGTCGGACCACGGCGTCGCCAGCGTCCTCAACGACGGCCGCGAGGTGATCGGACGCGAATCGCAAGGCCGGTTCATCCCGCTGTTCATGACCATCGGCCGCCTGCCCGGCGGCAACGGCTTCTGCGCGGTGCTGCGCGACATCACGTCGTGGAAGCGCGCGGAGGAGGAACTGACCAAGGCGCGGACGCTCGCTGAGCGGTCGTCGTCGCAGAAATCGGAGTTCCTGGCACGCGTGTCGCACGAAATCCGCACGCCGCTGAACGCCATCATCGGTTTTTCCGAACTGATGATGGACGAGAAGTTCGGCCCGATCGGCAATGACCGCTATCGCGACTACCTGCGCGACATCAACCGGTCCGGCAACCACGTGCTCGACATCGTCAACGACCTGCTGGACATTTCCAAGATCGAGGCGGGCGAGCAGGAAATGGCCTATGAGGCGGTTTCGCTGAACGACGTCCTGGCCGAGGCCGTGGCGATGATGCAGCCCCAGGCCAACCGCGAGCGCGTCATCATCCGCTCGAGCTTCGCCTCGCGCCTGCCGGAAGTGGTGGCCGACCTCCGGTCGGTGCGCCAGATCGGCCTCAACCTTCTGTCCAATGCCGTCCGCTTCACCCAGCCGGGCGGACAGGTGATCGTCTCGACGTCCTACGAAGCATCCGGCGACGTCGTCATGCGGGTGCGCGACACCGGCGTCGGCATGTCGAGTGCCGAGATCGAGCAGGCGCTGAAGCCGTTCAAGCAGATCAACTCGCTGAAACGCACCCGCACCGACGGCACCGGCCTCGGCCTGCCGCTGACGAAGGCGATGGTGGAGGCCAACCGCGCCCGCTTTCTCATCACCTCGGCGCCCGGCGAAGGCACCCTGGTAGAAATCTGCTTTCCGTCGACGCGTGTGCTCGCGGACTGAGAGGCCGGCGGCGGCGGCGCTGACGCGGACAGCAGGACGATCACGAAAACGTGATCATGGGCTGCGAGTCAATTGTTGAGCGTTTGCCTCTGATTTAGCTTCGCAAATCCTGATCAGAATAGTTTAGAATACTTCCAAACGACTGATTTCGCTTCGCAATCGCTTGACCACCACCCATGCATCGCACATGGAGCGGCATGCGCCGCCTTTTGCCCGGCGTCGATGTCGCAGACAAAGAGGAGCTTCCATGTCCCGCCTGACCGCCAGATTATCCCGCGCGGGTCTCGCCGCCGCCGCGCTCGCGTCGACCTTCGCCTTCCTTCCGGCCGCCCAGGCCGACGGCGTGGTGAACGTCTACTCGTATCGTCAGCCCGACCTGATCAAGCCCGTGCTCGACGCCTTCAGCGCGCAGACCGGCATCGAGACCCAGGTGCTGTTCCTGGACAAGGGCCTGGAAGAACGCATCGCCGCCGAAGGCGCGAATTCGCCCGCCGACGTGATCCTGACGGTCGACATCGCCCGCCTCGCCGCCGCCAAGGACCGGGGCGTGACGCAGGCCGTCGACGACGACGCCATCAACGCGGCCCTGCCGGCCGAGTACCGCGATCCGGAAGGCCACTGGTTCGGCGTGACCAAGCGCGGACGCGTCATCTACGCGTCCAAGGACCGTGTCACCGACACCGACATTTCCTATGCCGATCTCGCCGATCCGCAGTGGCGCGGCAAGATCTGCATCCGCTCGGGCCAGCACGACTACAACCTCGCCCTGTTTTCGGCCCTGATCGCCCACTGGGGCGAAGAGAAGACCGAGGAGTGGATGAAGGGCTTCAAGGCCAACCTGGCCCGCAAGCCGGACGGCAACGACCGCAGCCAGGCAAAGTCGATCATGGCCGGCGAGTGCGACCTTTCGCTCGGCAACACCTATTACGTCGGTCTGATGATGACCAACGAGAAGGAGCCGGAGCAGAAGGATTGGGCGAACGCCATCAACGTCGTGTTCCCCTCGATCGACGGTTCGGGCACGCACGTCAACATCTCCGGCATGGCGATGGCCAAGAACGCGCCGAACCGCGACAACGCGCTGAAGCTGATGGAATTCCTCGCCAGCGAGGACGCCCAGAAGATCTACGCAGCCGAAGTGTTCGAGTATCCGGCATCTTCCGGCGTCGAGCCGTCCGACATCGTGAAGTCGCTCGGCACGCTCAACGCCGACACCCTGCCGCTGGCCGACATCGCCAAGCACCGCAAGGCTGCCTCGGAGATGGTCGACCGCGTTGGCCTCGACGACGGCCCGGCGAGCTGATCCGCCGCGCCAAAGGTTGCTTGCATGAAGGGGTCCGCGCGGTTAACCGACGCGGACCCTTTTTCTTGAGCGCCTGATGCAGGAAACCAGCCGCAACGATTTCGTCCCTACCGAGGGCATCGCACCGCGCGCGCGCCGCGAACGGCATCCCGCGGCGTTTCTGCTGGCGCTCGCCATCGCGACCGTCGTGCTGGTGCCGGTCGCGGTTCTGGCCACCATCGCGACGACGGGCACCGGCGCCGACTGGCCGCATCTGGCGCGCAACGTCCTGCCCGGTTCCGCCGTGACGACCGCGTGGCTGCTCCTGATGGTGGCGGGCGGCACGGCTTCGATCGGCGTGACCGCCGCATGGCTGGTGGTGGCCTACGACTTTCCGCTGCGCCGGACACTCGCCTGGGCGCTGGTGCTGCCGCTCGCCGTGCCGACCTACCTGGCCGCCTATGCCTTCGGCGAGTTCTTCCATTTCACCGGCCCGGTGCAGGGCGCCGTGCGTGCGCTGTTCGGCTACCAGACGATGCGGGACTACTGGTTTCCCGACATCCGCACCACTGGAGGCGCGGCCATCGTGCTGTCGTCCGTGCTCTATCCCTATGTCTATCTCACCGCGCGCGTGGTCTTCATCATGCAGGGCCGCAACATCGCCGACGTGGCGCGAACCCTCGGCGCCAGCCCGGCCAAGGTGTTCTTCCGCATCCTGTTGCCGGTCGCGCGCCCAGCGATCCTGGCGGGCGTCGCCCTGGTGCTGATGGAGACGATCAACGACATCGGCGCCGTCGAATATCTCGGCGTGCGGACCCTAACCTTCTCGGTCTATTCGACCTGGCTCAACCGCGGCAGCCTGGAAGGGGCGGCCCAGATCGCCATGCTCATGCTGGTGCTGGTGCTCGGCCTGGTCTGGGCCGAGCAATGGGCCCGCCGCAAGCAGCGCTTTCACGGCGCGCGCGCCACGCAGATGAAGTCGAAGCCGCCGCGCGTGAAGCTGAGCGGCTGGCGCGCCGCACTGGCGACCGTGTCGGCCGCGCTGCCGGTCGTGGCGGGTTTCGGCATCCCGCTATATGTGTTCGGAGACTATGCCAGCCGCCGGCTGGACCAGATCGCCAACCCCGCCCTGCACGCCGCCTTCGTCAACAGCATCCTGACGGCGGGCGCGACCGCGCTCCTGACCGTGGCGGCGGCCCTTGCGGTCATGAACGCGGCGCGCCTGTCGCGATCGGCGGCGATGACGGCCGTGGCCCGGCTCGCCGCGGGGGGCTATGCCGTGCCTGGCACCATCCTCGGCCTGGGACTGCTGTTTGCGCTGACGCAGTTCGACAACACGCTCGACACCTTCATGCGCGACAGTTTCGGCATCTCGACAGGGCTGCTCCTCACCGGCTCGGCGGGCGCCGTGGTGCTGGCCTGCTCGATCCGCTTCCTGGCGCTGGCCGAGGGCGCCATCCGCTCGGGCCTGGAAAAGCTGCCGCCCAACATCGACGAGGCCGCCCGCAGCCTCGGGCGATCGCCACTGGGGAGCGCGCGCGAGATCCTCCTGCCGCTGCTGCGCCCTGCCCTGTTCACCGCCGCCGTTCTCGTCTTCGTCGACACCGTAAAGGAACTGTCGGCCACCATCCTCCTGCGCCCCTTCGGCTTCTCGACGCTGGCGACCCATGTCTATGAGAACGCCTCGCGCGGTGTCGTCGAGGACGGAGCGATCGCTGCATTGCTGATCATCGTCACCGCCCTGATCCCGGTAGTGCTGTTGTCGGGCGCGCTGATGCGCGACGGCGATGCGGCAATGTAGGGCGCGCGCGGCCATCCGTCCGTCCCCCACCACCGCACGCGAGCCCCCCAAAAAAATCGGGGCGTTCTTGCGAACGCCCCGTGAATTGGGATTGCTGTCAAAACGAGGACTTGAGCGAAACATTGCCTGGATCAGGCGCGGGATTTCTCCCTCAAGTTGATCGTGAGTATCGCGGCGATCCCTTAACGAAACCTTACCAGGTTAAAGAGAGGTTTAAAAATCGGTCCTGCCTCTTGTAACGAGGTAAATTTCGCCGTCACGTTTCGTTAACCAGCCGCCGGCTGGCGTCAGCTGCGCAGTTCCGGCAGGTCGCGGTAGAGATCGAGCGCCTCCGGGTTCGCGAGCGCTTCCTTGTTCTTGACCGCCCGGCCATGAACGACGTCGCGCACGGCGAGTTCGGTGATCTTGCCGGACTTGGTGCGCGGAATGTCGGCCACCGCCACAATCCGGGCCGGGACATGGCGCGGGCTGGCGCCGGAACGGATCCTGGCCTTGATGCGCTTCTCGAGATCCGCGTCGAGCGAAATGCCGGGCGCCAGACGCACGAACAGAACCACCCGCACATCGTCGTCGAAATCCTGGCCGATGCAGATCGCCTCGAGGATTTCCTCCATCTGTTCGACCTGATTGTAGATCTCGGCCGTGCCGATCCGCACGCCCCCGGGGTTCAGCGTCGCGTCCGACCGGCCATGGATGATGAAACCGTCATGTTCGGTCACCTCGGCGAAATCGCCGTGGCACCACACGTTGTCGAAGCGCTCGAAATAGGCGGCATGGTACTTGGCGCCGTCGGGATCGTTCCAGAACATCACCGGCATCGCGGGGAAGGCCCTGGTGCAGACCAGTTCGCCCTTTTCGCCGCGCACCGGCCGGCCGTCGTCGTTCCAGACCTCGACCGCCATGCCGAGACCCGCGCCCTGGATCTCGCCGCTCCACACCGAGCGTGTCGGAACGCCGAGCACGAAGCACGACACGATGTCGGTGCCGCCGGAGATCGAGGCCAGGTGCACGTCGGCCTTGATGCCGGAATAGACGAACTCGAAGCCCTCCGGCGACAGCGGGGAACCGGTCGAGGAGATGATGCGCACCGTCGACAGGTCGTGCGTCTCGATCGGCCGCAGACCCGACTTGCGCACCGCATCGATGAATTTCGCCGAGGTGCCGAAATAGGTCATCTTCTCGGCCTGCGCGAAGTCGAAGATGACGTTGCCATCCGGATGGAACGGCGAACCGTCGTAGAGCAGCAGCGTCGCGCCCGACGCGAGACCGGACACGAGCCAGTTCCACATCATCCAGCCGCAGGTGGTGAAGTAGAAGAAGCGGTCGCCCTCGCCGATGCCGGCATGGAGCCGCTGCTCCTTCAGATGCTGGATCAGGGTGCCGCCCGCCGAATGCACGATGCATTTGGGAATGCCGGTCGTGCCCGACGAGAACAGGATGTAGAGCGGGTGGGCGAAGGACAGCCGTTCGAAGGTGAGCGGCTTTGCGTCATGAGCATCGAGCGCGGCCTTGAAGGTGCGTCCGTTCGGCAGCGAGGCCGCGGCCGCCTCGGCGCCGCCGAGATAGTCCACCACCAGCGTCCGCCGCACGGTCGGCAGCTTCGCGACCACCTTGGCGACCTTGTCGGCGACCTCGATGCGCTTGCCGGCATACCAGTAGCCATCGACCGTGACGAAGATCACCGGCTCGATCTGGCCGAACCGGTCGAGCACGCCCTGTTCGCCGAAATCGGGCGAGCAGGACGACCAGATCGCGCCGAGCGAGGTCGCGGCGAGCATGGCCGCGATCGTCTCGGGCATGTTGGGCATCATGGCGGCCACGCGATCGCCAGCCTTCACGCCCTCGGCGGCGAAGGCTTGCTGCAGCTTCGACACCATTGCGCGCAGATCGTCCCAGGACAGGCGATACTCGACCTTGTCCTCGCCGCGAAACACCAGGGCATCGCCAGCGCCACTCTTCCAGAGAAGGTTTTCGGCGAAGTTCAGCGTCGCGTCGGGAAAAAACGACGCGCCAGGCATTCTGTCGCCATCGACCAGATCGCGCCCGCCGCGGTCGCCGATGACCCCGCAGAACTCCCAGACCAGTTTCCAAAATCCCTCACGATCTGTTACGGACCAGTCATGAAGTTGTTCATAGGTCGAAAGGGACGTGCCCGAGCGCTTGGTCGCTTCCGCCATGAATGCCATAAACGGCGACTGGCCGACGGCGTCGGGGGATGGGGTCCAGAGCGGGGCAGTCCGAGACATCGTGTTCCTCCAGATGGGCGATGCGGTTATGCATACTGCGCCGAGGGAGAGCAAGACGGCTCAAGATGCCGGGCAATGCCATCGCCGGGCCACAATGGCTTGAAAAGGCTCGCATAGCGGCGCCCGCGCGGCCAGTGCAAACGCCCGATCGGCGCAAGGGAATGACGAGGCGCAATGCCATCCAAGGCTGCGAAACGAACGATCTGGATCTTTGCTGGGCTGGCGGTCTTTGCCCTGGGGTTTATCGCGTTGATCCCCTACGTCGCGTCGACGCAGATCGTGCGCAATCGGATCGCATCCGAGTTGAGCGCGTGGAGCGGCTACCGGGTCGTGTTGAGCGGCATTCCCAGCCTCCACGTGTGGCCGTCCTTTCACGCGGAACTGGCCGACGTGTCGCTGCAGGAATGGGGCAGGCCGGACGAACCGCCGGTGCTTCGCGCGGAGCGCATCGACATCGAGCTTTCGCCGATCGCCGCGCTCAGGGGCGAGATCGCCTTCACCAAGGTGGCGCTGCTGCGGCCGGTGCTGCGCGTTTCGGACCAGGACAGCGCCATTCCCTTCCCGGTTCCGCCGCGCGGCGGACGCATGCTGCGCGCCATCGAGACGGCCCGGGCCGTCGTCGACGAGAACCCGGCGCAGCCGGATACGGCGCGCATGCCCTCCGATCCGCTCGGCGCCCTGGAGTTTGTTGACGGACGCGTGCTGCGGGTCGATGCGGATGGCGAGCACGAAGTGCTGTCCAGCATCACCGGGCGCGGCGCCTGGAACACGCTTCAACGCCCTGCCTCGGTGTCGCTGAAGGCCATCTGGCGTGGCGAGGGCATTGCCGTGGAGGCTGGTGTCCAGCAGCCGCTCGCGCTGCTCGCGGGCGGAAACTCGCGCGTTTCCGTCTCGCTGTCGTCGTCTCCCCTCACCGGCAGTTTCGAGGGCCTCGCGACCTTCTCCAGGCGCGGCTTCGTCGACGGCGTCGCCAAGCTCTCGTCGCCATCGCTGAGACGCGCGCTGGAATGGTCCCGGGCGGACATCTCGCCGGGCGCGGTCACCGGAAACGCCTCCATATCGGGACGCCTGATCGGCGATGCACAGCGCATGAAGCTCGAAGGCGCGCAACTGTCGTTCGGCGGCCACCCCGGAAACGGATTGCTCGATTTCTCGTTTGCGGGGGCAATGCCGGCGCTGTCGGGCACGCTGGCGTTCCAGTCGCTCGACATGCGGGCCTTCCTCGGTGCCTTCGTCCAGCTGCCAGACGAGCAGGGTCGCTGGAATGGTCCCATCGAACTGGATTTTTCCCGTCAGTTGCAGCTCGACCTGAGGCTGTCGGCGGCACGCGCCACGGCGGGCCAGATCGAACTCGGCCAGCTCGCGGCCACCGCCCAGATCAACGAAGGCCTCGCCGCGTTCGACATCTCCGATTCCACCGCTTTCGGCGGCGCCGTCCAGGCCAGCCTGAGAATAGACCGGCGCGACGCCGACCAGGCCGAGATACGCTTCCTGGCCAGCGACGTCGACTTCCGGGCCTTCGGTGCGGCCACCGGGCTCGGTGCCGCCCTGCCACAGGCGAAGGCGACGATCTCGGCGATCATCAGCGGTCCAGCCGACAATTGGGAATCGATGCTGGCCGGCGGCGGCGGCTCGATCTCGGTCAAGCTCGGCCAGGGCTCGGTGGCCTGGTTCGATCTCGACGCCTTCCGCGAGCGGGCATCGACCGGCGGGTTCTTTCCCCTGCGCGACATGCCTGCGGGCACGATCGCCTTCGAATCGGCCGAGTTCCGTTCGACGGTCATGAGCGGCGTGGCAAGGCTCGACACCGCCAAGGTCAAGCAGGCCCGCCAGGTGATCGCCTTCACTGGCATTCTGCCGCTCGTCGGGCAAGGCATCGCGCTGTCGGGCACGATCCTGCCGCGCGATCCGGCCGAAGCCGTGGAACCGAAACCGACGGCGCAGATCGCGCCACTCGCCGCCTTCTTCGTCGGCGGCTCCTGGCGGTCGCCCTTCGTCTCGCCGATTCTCAGCGACTTCCCGCTGGAGTAAAACCCGGAAGCGCGGTCGTCTTCAGTGGCGCTGCGCGGCCTGCTCGTCGCGCTGGCGCTGCACTTCCCGGCTCTTGTTGACCACCGAGGCGATGAGGACCCCCACCGCGACGATGGCGATGAGAATGGTGCAGGCGGCGTTGATCTCGGGCGTCACGCCCAGCCGGACCTGGCTGTAGATCTTCATCGGCAAGGTGGTCGCTCCGGGCCCGGAGGCGAAGCTGGCGATCACCAGATCGTCCAGCGACAGCGTGAAGGCCAGCATCCAGCCGGACACGATCGCCGGCAGGATGACCGGCAGCGTGATCGCGAAAAAGGTCTTCACCGGCGTCGCGCCGAGGTCCATCGCCGCCTCCTCCAGCGAGCGATCGAAGGAGATCAGCCGCGACTGCACCACCACCGCGACGAAGCACATGGAGAAGGTGATGTGGGCGAGCGTCACGGTCAGGAACCCGCGATCGAGGCCGATGGCGACGAAAAGCAGGAGCAGCGACAAGCCGGTGATGACCTCGGGCATGACCAGCGGCGCAAACACCATGCCCGAGAACAGCACCCGTCCGCGGAACCGCGTGTAGCGGGTCAAGGCCAGCGCAGCCATCGTGCCGAGCACGGTGGCGACGGTGGCCGATATGAACGCGACGCGCGCCGTCACCCAGGCCGCGTCGATGAGGCCCTGGTTGCGGAAGAGCTCGCCATACCATTTGGTCGAGAAGCCGGCCCAGACCGTCACGAGCCTGGATTCGTTGAAGGAGAAGACGATGAGCAGGACGATCGGGATGTAGAGGAACGCGAAGCCCAGGACGATCGACACGATGTTGAAGCGGGACCAGGTGGTGTTCATCGCGCCGCCCTCACCTGTCCTTTTCCAGCGAACGCGCCTGCGCCTGCTGGAACAGCATGATCGGCACGACGAGCAGCAGGAGCAGGATGACGGCGACCGCCGAGGACACCGGCCAGTCGCGATTGTTGAAGAACTCGTTCCACAACGTCTTGCCGATCATCAGCGTCTGCGAGCCGCCCAGCAGGTCGGGGATCACGAACTCGCCCATGGCCGGAATGAAGACCAGCATCGATCCCGCCACGACGCCAGGCAGCGCCAGCGGGAAGGTGATCTTCCAGAAGGCGGAGATCGGCGGGCAGCCGAGGTCCTGGGCCGCCTCCACCAGCGAATAATCCATCTTCTCCAGCGCCGCATAGAGCGGGAGCACCATGAAAGGCAGATAGGAGTAGACGATGCCGATGTAGATGGCGGTGTTGGTGTTGAGGATGAGCAGGGGCGTGTCGATCACGCCCAGCCAGATCAGGAACTGGTTGAGCAGTCCCTCCGGCTTGAGGATGCCGATCCAGGCGTAGACCCGGATCAGGAAGCTCGTCCAGAACGGCAGGATGACCAGCATCAGCAGCGTCGGCCGCAGCGCGGCGGGCGCGCGCGCCATCCCGTAGGCGATCGGGAAACCCACGGCGAGCGTGATCAGCGTCGAGACGGCCGCGATGGTGATGCTGGACACATAGGCGTTGAAATAGAGCGCGTCCTCGGTCAGCCAGAGGTAGTTGTCGAGCGTCAGTTCGCCGAGACTGTCGAGGAAGCCCGCCAGCCCCTCCTCCAGGCGGAACACCGGGACATAGGGTGGCATCGCGATCGCGGTCGTCGACAGCGAAATCTTGAAGACGATCAGGAACGGAACGAGGAAGAAGAAGAACAGCCAGAGATAGGGAACGATGATGACGAGCCGGTTGCCGATGGCCTTGCCGAACCCGCCGGCGGCTGCGGCTGGCGCCGGATCTGGATGGTCGGATGTGGCCAGCTGTACCATGGCCCTACCTCGTCAGGACGACGCCGGCATCCGGCGCGAATGAAATCCAGGCCTTGTCGCTCCAGGTCAGCTGGTCCTCGCTCACCCGCGCGCTGTTGAGCGCGCTGGCCTTGACAACCTGGCCGTCCGCCAGACGCACATGATAGACGGTCATGTCGCCGAGATAGGCTAGATCGAAGATCTCGCCCTCCATGACGTTGGCCGTGCCCTCGGCGGGCCTGCGCGGCGAGACCTTGATCTTCTCGGGGCGGATGGCGAATGCGACCTCGCCCGAACTGACGTCGTCGGGCACGTTCTCGACCCGGATTTCCGCGCCACTCGCGCCCTTGATCCGCAGGCTCGCGCCATCGCGCGACATCACGCTGCCTTCCAGGAGGTTCACGGTGCCCACGAAGCCGGCGACGAAGCGGGAGGACGGCGCCTCGTAGATTTCGGCCGGCGTGGCGACCTGCATCACCCTCCCCTTGTCCAGGATGGCGATGCGGTCGGCCATGGTCATGGCCTCCTCCTGGTCGTGGGTGACGACGACGAAGGTCAGGCCCAGATTCTGCTGCAGGTCCATCAGCTCGAACTGCGTTTCCTCGCGCAGCTTCTTGTCGAGCGCGCCGAGCGGCTCGTCGAGCAACAGCACCTTCGGCCGCTTGGCCACCGAGCGGGCGAGCGCCACACGCTGGCGCTGGCCGCCGGACAGCTGATGCGGCTTGCGGCGCGCGAACTGCTCGAGCTTGACCAGCTTGAGCATCTCGGCGACGCGCTCGGCGATCTGCGCCTTCGGCATTCCGTCCTGCTTGAGCCCGAAGGCGATGTTCTGCTCGACGCTCATGTGCGGGAAGAGCGCGTAGGACTGGAACATCATGTTGACCGGCCGCCGATAGGGCGGGATGCCGCGCAGATCCTGCCCGTCGAGAAGGATGCGGCCGGAGGTCGGTTCCTCGAAGCCCGCCAGCATGCGCAGCAGCGTGGACTTGCCGCATCCGGATGCGCCGAGCAGGGCAAAGAACTCGCGCTCGTAGATCCTGAGCGAAAGATCGTCGACGGCGACGAAATCGCCGAACCGCTTGGTGATGTTCTCGAAGGCGATGTACGGCCTGGCGGCTGGATCGGTCCAGGGTGCGAAGCTTCTGCGAATGCTGCCGAGCGATTTCATGTGGTCCCCCGAGTGCCCGCTCCCCCGAACGCAAAGCCCCCGGCGCCGGCGCCGGGGGCTGCTATCCAACGCCTATTGACCGGTCACGACCCGGGTCCAGATACGCGTCACGAGGCGCTGCGTCCTTGCGTCGAGTGGAACGGTGGTGAACAGCTTGTCCATGGTCTCGTCGTCCGGATAGACGGCCGGATCGCCGATCACGTCCTCGTCGAGCAGTTCCTTCGAGGCCGCGTTGCCATTGGCGTAGAAGACGTAGTTCGACGCCTTGGCGATCACGTCCGGTCGCATCATGTAGTTCAGGAACTCATGCGCCTCGTCGAGATGCGGCGCGTCGGCCGGGATCGCCATCTGGTCGAACCACATCTGCGCGCCTTCCTGCGGGATCGAATATTCGATCGCCACGCCCTGATCGGCCTCCGCAGCGCGGTCGCGCGCCTGGAAGATGTCGCCGGACCAGCCGACCGCCAGACAGATGTCGCCATTGGCGAGCGCGTTGATGTATTCCGACGAATGGAACTTGCGGATCGACGGACGGATCGACAGCAGCAACTGCTCGGCCTTGCCGAGTTCGTCGGGATCGGTGGAGTTCGGGTCGAGCCCGAGATAGTTGAGCGCCGCAGGGATCATCTCGGCCGGAGCGTCCAGCATGTAGACGCCGCAATCGGCGAGCTTGGCGAGATTTTCGGGGTTGAAGACGATGTCCCAGCTGTCGATCTCCTCGACGCCGAGCGCATCCTGCACCTTGTTGACGTTGTAGCCGATGCCGGTGGTGCCCCACATGTAGTTGATGGAGTACTCGTTGCCCGGATCGTACTTCGCCGTACGGTCTGAAACCACGTCCCACATGTTGGAAAGGTTCGGCAGCTTGGCCTTGTCCAGCTTCTGGAATACGCCGGCCTGGATCTGGCGGGCGAGGAAGGTGCCGGTCGGCACGACCACGTCGTAGCCGGTGCCGCCGGCGAGCAGCTTGGTCTCCAGGATTTCGTTGGAATCGAACACGTCGTAGACGACGCGGATGCCGGTTTCCCGGGTGAACTCTTCCAGGATGGAATTGTCGATGTAATCAGACCAGTTATACACGTTGACCGTGCGGCTCTGTGCGTTCGCGTCGACCGAAACGAGCGCGGCGAGCGCGGTGGCCGCCAGCAGATGTCCCCTGAATCTCATCGCATGTTCTCCTCTTGTCTTGCCCCGTTTCCCGGCTCGCGCGAGTAGCGCAACGCGGCCAGGTTCCAATCGATGAAGCCTATTGGCGTTTTTGCACTGCGACAAGCGACAATTTCCCGCATGCGGCGAAGGAAGATCGGGCGCCGCGGATGACGGGTTGAACCGCGGGAACCGCGCTCCGCCACAGGCTGGACACTCGGCTTCTAGTCGGGCTGCCGGGCTCAGTTCGGAAGGGGCATTCCCGTTGTGCCGGGCTTTTGCGGCCGCATCTGGCGGCGGAATTCCAGCCCGATGTGAATGAGGAGCGCCGAGAAGACGATCGATCCGCCGATGAGCGTCCGCAGCGAGGGAACCTCGCCATGGATCAGCCAGACCCAGACCGGTCCGAGCAGCGTCTCGAAGGTGGAGAGCAACGCGGCATAGGCCGCCGGAATGAGCCGCGCACCGGTGGTGAAGAGCGCCAGACCCAGTCCGAGATTGACCGCGCCGAAGACGAACAGGAACCCCATGTCGCCGACGGAGACGAAAAGCGTGCTCGCCTGCGTGAAGGCGAAACCCGCCGCCATGAACGTGCCGAGGCAGACTGCGGGGGTCATGCGCACATCGGCATAGCGGCGCGTCAGCACGGTGGCGAGCGCGAACACGATGGCGATGAGCAGTGCCAGGCCGCCCCCGATCGGCGAGACGTTGCCGTCGAAGGATTCCGACACCATCACCGCCACGCCCGCGATCACTGCGACGATTGCCGCCCAGGTGGCGCGCGAGATGCGCTCGCGGAAGAACAGGAAGGCGAGCAGCGCCGCGATCAAGGGCGCGCCGGCCTGCATCAGGAGAATGTTGGCCACCGTCGTGTAGGAGAGCGCGACGACGAAGGCCGTCGACGCCGTGGCGAAACACAGGGCGACGACCAGTCCCGGCAGCCCCATCACCCGGAACAGCCCCAGCATGCCGCGTGGCCCATCGCGCCAGAGCATGAAGCCGACGAGGAAGGCGGCCGCCCAGAAGGACCGCCAGAAGACGATCGTCCAGGCGTCGTTCTCGCCGAGGAAGCGGCCGATCGCGCCGCCCAGGCTCCAGGCGAGCGCGGCGAGGAAGACGAGCAGGAAGCCGATACGCTCCTCGGCCGCCGGTGCGGCGGGCAACAGCGAGGACGGCGGCTGGTTGCTGGACATGCATTCGCTCCCGGCGCGGCCACCGGCCCCGATACGCCTTTGCATCCGCTAGCGGCAATTCGCCGGGCCGGCCTGATCCAGCCCGATCTTGTCGTTGTGTCACGCAGCCAGGCATCGCCTCGCCGACGCGATCACGCCGCCAGGGCTGTCGTCATCCGGGCGATTGTGGGATACACCGCGCCGACGGGGCAGGCATGATTGCGGCCGCCCCCGGACACGGCAGAATGAGGAGGATGACGATGAGGGCAGCCTGGTACGAACGCAACGGCGAGGCGCGCGACGTGCTGACGCTGGGAGACATGCCGCTGCCCGAGCCCGGTCCGGGCGAGGTGCGCGTCAGGCTTGCCACCTCCGGCGTGAACCCTTCGGACGTGAAGTCGCGGCGCGGCCGGCCCCCGGTGTTTCCGCGCATCATGCCGCATTCCGATGGCGCCGGCGTGATCGAGGCGGTCGGCGCGGGCGTTCCGGCGAACCGGGTCGGCGAGCGCGTGTGGATCTGGAACGGCCAGTGGAAACGCGCCATGGGCACGGCCGCGGAAGCGGTCGCGATCGCGTCGGACCAGGCCGTGCGCCTGCCCGACGGCACGGACTTCGCCGCGGGCGCCTGCTTCGGCATTCCTGCCCTGACCGCGGTCCATGGCGTGACGCTCGCCGAAGCCGGGCCGGGCAAGACCATCCTGATCACCGGCGCGGCGGCGGCCGTCGGCCACTACGCCACCCAGATCGCCGTTTCGCGCGGCGCCCGCGTCATCGGCACCGCGTCGGCCCGGCGGGCCGACCATGCCCGGGCGGCCGGCGCCGCCGAGATCATCGACTACAAGTCGGAAAACGTCGCCGAGCGCGTGAAGGCGCTGACCGGCGGACGCGGTGTCGACGCCATCCTCGACATGGACCTCTCGACCACCGCCCCGCTCCTGCCGCAGGGCGTTCTGGCCCAATACGGCAAACTGGTCTGCTACGGCTCGAACGTGCCCGCCGATATCCCCGTCTCCTTCACGGCGATGTTGTGGGGCAGCCTGACGCTCCAGTTCTACCTCGTCTATGAGTTGCGAGCCGACGAACGCAAGACCGCCATCGCCGAACTGACCGCCATGCTGGAAGCCGGCAAGCTCAGGCACACGATCGGCGCCCGGTACCCGCTCGACGACATCGTCGCCGCGCATGAAGCGGTGGAGCGCGGCGACGTGGTCGGCAACGTGGTGCTGGAGATGAAGTGAGGTCAGTCGGCCGCCGGCGGGCGCGTGCCCGCGAAAAAACTTCTACGTTACAATGCAATGTGGCAGCGCTAAACTAATCCCTTGCCCTCCAAAATGCCTCACTACAATCTTGCGTGGAGAGGCACTTCCAGGCAGTCTGCGCCGCTCAGCCTACTGATTTATCTTCGCACTGCTCAGATGGCGAGAAAATCCAATGGGAAAAAAATCGGAAATTGCCTCTATAGTTTTAGGATTAGTTGGGATTTTTGCTGCCTTACATCAGCTCCATCGAACAAACTCAGCCTTAGAAGCAGCAAACACTATATCGCTGTCACGAGATGCACGATCAATCTCAGAGCAGATTGCGCGGAACCAGTCAGACCCCATTGCGCTCGACAATGCTTTTGATTTATACGGTGATTACATAGCTCATGCAGGCTACTTGCGGGGAAAGAATCAGTTGCCTACAGAAATCTGGCGCTCGCTTGAGAAAGATTTTTGCCAGATGCTTACCAATCAAGAGGGGTTCGAAAAGTGGTATCGGCGCAACAGCTTTGCAGAGCACTTGAACAGCATTTTCCCAACTTTCTCATCCCTCGACGCCGACCTCGATTGTATAAATCAGTAGCGGCTTTTGGCTTTATTTCTTTATTGTCTCTTGGCCTGACGTGGGCAAGTGTCAATAGTATGCTGAAACATAAGTACGGCGGCATATTCAAGGAGATTGAGATCGCACAATCTAATTTAAACGCAATACGTGCCGAAGTCGAAGGCTGGAATATTGATAGCGTTAATGGAGCAAGTGATAGAGTTAGAAATTTTGCAGGGCAGATAGTAAATGCACACTTGCATTTCGCCAAAGAAAGCCTTGACGCCATTCCTGACGCAATACTTCCAATAGACACATTATCAAATACATCGAAAGCGGAATTGAAAACATTATATGTCACAGTTTATAGCAATTATAATATATTTAATACTTATCAAAGATACAATAACGATATCAAAGACAGCCTCCGTACCGCAGCATTAGAATCGGAAAGTAGATTGTCCGAAAACGAGATACTGAGACGCATTGGTACGATAAGAGCATATTCCAATTTCATTGAAGCCAGTTCTACGCGAATAAGCGTGAGGGGGAAATCTCTCGTTAGTACGATAGACAGAAATTCAGACCCATTTGATATTCTAGACAGAAAAGCCGAACTATCAATAGAGATGAGCCGACACGATATAATCATGAGTTATCTTATTTTACTGTTAAAACAATCACGGCATTGATTTCTTTAATAGAAATTCAAATTAGTTCATTGCATTTTATCATCTGTTCGATGAATTATACTAAGATATAGTGCCTGCAAATTGTTGAACCGACGGCACCATACGTGTGTACGGAGATCCCGTTATGTGGTCCACCTCCGGCAATTAAACTTGCATCGCGCCTTGTTTGAAACGCGTTTGAGGCGCATATTGGTCTGATCGCGATCTGGTGCCCATCGACAGCGGGGCCTGCCGATCGCGACCATTTTCACAACCGTGACCGTATTCCGCTGAGCGGGCCCGGCAACCATCCGTCCATCGATCCAGTTCGCGGCCCTTGTCCTTCTCGACTTCGTCGAGGGCTTTGGCTCGAGAGATCGAGGCGGCGCGACCGATGCATGCGCATCGCCGCGGGACCAGGCCCATGACCACGCGCACCACCCAATCCACCGTTCGATTCTCGTCCGCCGCGCTCCTGCCCGGGCTGGACGAACCGCTGCCGGCCGGTGAGTACCGCGTCGACCAGGACGAGGAATCGATCGACGACCTGTCCAGGACCGCCTGGCGTCGCACGGGTACCTTCCTGCACATTCCGGCGATCGGATCGCCGTCCATGACGCGGCAAATGCTGCCGATCACACAAGCGGACCTCGACGCCGCGCTCCAAAAGGACATGACATGACCGTTCTCCCCCTCAAGGTCGGCCTTCGCGCCGAACCGACGTCCCGGCGCGAGGCGCCCACGCATCTTTTCGTCGTCGGGCAGGCTGTCCGCTTCAAGAGCGGCTTCGGCCTGAAGGCCGGGCCGACGGAAGTCTACCACGTCACACGGACCCTTCCGCCGCGCGGCAACTCCCTGCAGTACCGTATCCGCAACGACGAAGAGCGTCATGAGCGGGTAACCTCGCAGGACGATCTCGAAGGCATTCCCTCGGTCCATGGCGAGGCTTCCCTGATGGAACGAACTTTCGGGCATGGCTGACGCCGGCGCTTCGTTCGAACAGCATGGTGTCCGGAGCCGGACGGGATTGCAGTCCGTCTGCATCGCGCCAGGTTGCCCGAGGCGGTTGTCGGGAGGGATGTTCTCGTGACGCTCCAGTTTCCCAACCGAAGCCGAAGCTTCGACGACAGCCGCCGCGTCGTGCGCTTCAGCGGCTATGACGGCATGTTCGAGGTGCATTTCTTCGTCGAGGCGGATGCGCTTTCGCCCCGGAACGTTTTGCCGGCCGCAGACGTTGACATCGAGGACATGTGCCTCGCAGCCTTTGACGCGCAACGCCCTTCCATCCAGGATGTCGCTCGTTCCATCTACGCCAGCAACCGTCGCGCCAGCTACACGCTGACGTCCGCCGATCTTCGATAGGACCGTTTCGCTTGTTCATCCGCTATGGCTACGAGATCACCGTGACGTGTCAGCAACCGACGGCGCTGGTCTGCCTGCTGTCTGTTCATGAGGATCGCGCCGTCGACATCCGCGTGCCCGAGGCGTCGTTCACGATGCCGGAGGTGCCGACGTCGACCTATCGCGATCTTTTCGGCAACCGCTGCCTCCGGCTGGTCGCACCCGTCGGCGACCTGACGATCTGGGGCGACGCGACGCTCGAAGATGACGGGAAGCCGGATCGGGTCCATCCATTGGCCCGCGAACACGCCGTGCCCGATCTTCCCGACGACTGCCTCGTCTTCCTGATGGGCAGCCGCTACTGCGAGACCGATCGGCTGAGTCAGACCGCCTGGGACCTGTTCGGAAACGTGCCGCCGGGCTGGAACCGGGTACAGGCCATCTGCGACTTCGTTCACGGCCACATTCGGTTCGACTACCAGCAGGCCCGCTCGACGAGGACCGCCTACGAGGCGTTTCACGAGCGGGTCGGCGTCTGCCGGGATTTCGCCCATCTGGCGGTCGCGCTGTGCCGCTGCCTCAACATACCGGCCCGCTACGTCAACGGCCACCTGGGCGACATCGGCGTTCCGGTCGTCGATCCGATGGATTTCAGCGCCTGGATCGAGGTGTACCTCGAGGGCGAATGGCACACCTTCGACCCGCGCAACAACATTCCACGCATCGGCAGGATCCTGGTGGCGCGCGGGCGCGACGCCGCCGACATACCGCTGATCAACTCCTTCGGCCCCCATGTCCTGAAGGGTTTTCGCGTCTGGACCTACGAGGTCGAAGCGCCGGGCGGCGCCATGTCGGACCCGACGGCGAGGTAACGAAACCCAGGCCGACCCTGCTTCACCTGAAATCGAAGGCGCTCAGGCCCGTCACCATCTCGTCGAGGCCGAGCGGCCGTGTGACCGGCGGTTCGGCGCGAGCAAGGCAGCCGGAACGCTCGCACAGCCGGCAGGCGGGGCCCACCGGCGTGGCCGGCACGCTGCCCTTGGCCGCGCCCGGTGCGGCGCCGGGCAGCGCCGCCGAATAGACGATCTCGTCGCGAAAGCCGATGTCGCAGCCGATCAGCAGCGCCGTGCGTCGCGGACGCTCCGAAAACGACCCTTGCGGGCCCTCCAGCGTGCGCGCGACGGTGAGGAATTCCGCGCCGTCGGGCATCTCGACCGCCTCCACCAGAATCTGCCCCGGCTGCATGAAGGCGGCATGCACCGGCAGTTTCGGGCAGCCGCCGCCGAACCGGCTCTGCGGAAAGCCTTGCGCGCCGGCTCGCCGGAAGCGATTGCCGGCATTGTCGACCTCCAGCATGAAGAAGGGTACGCCCATCGCACCTTGCCGCTGCAAGGTCGTCAGCCGGTTCGCCGCGTGCTCGAACGACACGCCGAAACGGGCCTTGAGGACGTCGATGTCGTAGCGCGCGCGCACCGCCGCCGTCTGGAACGCGGCATAGGGCATCATCAAGGCGTGCGCGGCGTAGCGGCCGAGCTCGAAACGCGCGAGCCGGCGCGCCTCGTCGGAGGATAGTTTCAGGGCCTGGATTTCGCCCGCAACCGCCACGGTCATGCGGATCAGGCAGGCCTCCATGGCGATCTCGCGCAACTGATCGAACGGCGACAGGCGCTCGGACAGGAAGAGGCGTTGCGAATGCCGGTCGTAGCGGCGGCGCCAGTTGGGCATGGTGGCGACCGGCAGCACGCGCACGACGATGCCGAATTCCCGCTTCAGCCAAGCCTTCAGTGCGCCGGCAAGGTCCTCGCCGGGATCGAGCAGGGCGTGGAAGGCCTCCACCTCCTCCTCGATGCCGGCGAAATGGTTCGCCCGCCGCTCGAACACTTCGTGCACCTCGTCGATCGGCAGCCGCGCCGACGACAGCGCGGTTGCGCGACCCTCCCGCGCCAGCATGTCGGTCAGGTCGGAGAGACGTGCCGCCTGCTCGCGGTAGGCTCGAAACAGCTTGACCATCGCGGCGGCCGCATTGGGAGCGGACTCGGCCAGTTCGATGAGCTCCTGGTCGCCGGGCAGTTCGCCGGCCAGCAGCGGATCGGCGAACGCTTCCTTCAACGCCGCGATCGACCCCCCCGCTTCGCCCTGCAACTCCTCCGGCTCGACCTTGTAGACCGCGGACAGCTTCAGGATCAGCTGGACCGTCAGCGGCCGCTGGTTGCGCTCGATCAGATTGAGGTAGGACGGCGAGATGCCGAGGCCTTCGGCCATCGCCGTCTGGGTCAGGCCCTTGGCGTTGCGGATACGGCGGATCCGCGGGCCTGCGAAGATCTTCTGTTCGGCCATCAATCGCATGCCCCGCATTTACAAGATTGACATTTTTACATCCGCAACCTGTCAATCGCAAGACAGCTTCACCCGAATTTTCTGAACGAAATGCGGTATTTCCTCGTTCTCTATCGCAGCGCAATGTAAATCTGGTCGCATCAACGGCGGCTCGTCAAACACCGCGCTTTTACAAACCCGACCTCGGAGAGTGAAATGACCGATTTTTACAACCTCGTCCCGTCTGCGCCGGAAGGCCGGTTCGATGGCATCGAGCGCCCCTACTCGCCCGAGGACGTGAAGCGGCTGCGCGGCTCCGTGCAGATCAGGCACTCGCTGGCCGAGATGGGCGCCAACCGGCTCTGGAAGCTGATCCACGAGGAGGACTTCATCAACGCGCTCGGCGCCCTGTCCGGCAACCAGGCCATGCAGATGGTCCGCGCCGGGCTGAAGGCCATCTACCTGTCCGGCTGGCAGGTTGCCGCCGACGCCAACACCGCCTCGGCGATGTATCCCGACCAGTCGCTGTATCCGGCGAATGCGGCGCCGGAACTGGCCAAGCGCATCAACAAGACCTTGCAGCGCGCCGACCAGATCGAGACCTCCGAGGGCAAGGGCCTTTCGGTCGACACCTGGTTTGCGCCCATCGTGGCCGACGCGGAAGCCGGTTTCGGCGGTCCGCTCAACGCCTTCGAGATCATGAAGGCCTTCATCGAGGCTGGCGCGGCCGGCGTCCACTACGAGGACCAGCTTGCCTCCGAGAAGAAGTGCGGCCATCTGGGCGGCAAGGTGCTGATCCCGACCGCAGCCCACATCCGCAACCTGACCGCAGCGCGTCTCGCCGCCGACGTGATGGGCACGCCGACCCTGGTCATCGCCCGCACCGACGCCGAAGCGGCCAAGCTGCTGACCTCCGACATCGACGAGCGCGACCAGCCCTTCGTCGACTACGATGCCGGCCGCACGGTGGAAGGCTTCTACAACGTCAAGAACGGCCTCGAGCCCTGCATCGCCCGCGCCGTGGCCTATGCGCCCTTCTGCGACCTGATCTGGTGCGAAACCTCGAAGCCGGATCTCGACCAGGCCAGGCGCTTCGCCGAAGGCGTTCACAAGCATCATCCCGGCAAGCTGCTCGCCTACAACTGCTCTCCCTCATTCAACTGGAAGAAGCACCTCGATGACGCGACGATCGCCAAGTTCCAGCGCGAACTCGGTGCGATGGGCTACAAGTTCCAGTTCATCACGCTGGCCGGCTTCCACCAGTTGAACTACGGCATGTTCGAACTCGCCCGCGGCTACAAGGATCGCCAGATGGCGGCCTATTCCGAGCTTCAGGAAGCGGAGTTCGCCGCCGAGGTGAACGGCTACACCGCCACCAAGCACCAGCGCGAGGTCGGCACCGGTTATTTCGACGCCGTGTCGATGGCCATTTCCGGGGGCCAGTCGTCGACCACCGCCATGAAGGAATCGACCGAGCACGACCAGTTCCGCCCCGCGGCCGAATAGTCCGCGCGGATCGGCAATCGAGGAAACGCCCGCAGGGCAACAGAAGGACAGGAGGACCCAATGGCTCCCAACACGCGCGTCAAGGAACGGGCCGAAGAACAGGCTTCGGCGATGAACTCGGACCAGCAGGCGACGATCCGCATGGTCGCCAACGACCTGCACCGCCTCAACCAGTCAGTGATGAAGGCGGTCGAATCGGGCGTCTCGGTGGAACTCGTCCGCTCCGCCCGGCATCATGGCGGCAACGGCAATTGGGGCGATCTGCTGATCCCGGTCATCGTCACCCAGGGCCACGGCTGACGCCGCAGCCTCCAGCCAATCCGACCAAGGGGCCGGGCGCCGCAGCGTCCGGCCCCTTTTTCTGCGCGATGCATGACTGTGGTCTTCCCGGGGTCGGCGAGACCCGGCAAGGTGCCTGCGGATCCGCCATGGGTGCCCCATGCCTCCATCATCGCGCCAGTGGCCGAGGATGGCATCTAAGGCGGCGGCACCTGGGCCCGCGCGGGTCCAGCCCGCGCGGCTCGCTGCATGCCTTTCCCGCGGCTCAGGACGAGCGACGGCAGGTCTGCTGGGCGGGACGCAGCCACACCCCACGCCGTCGACAGCCGGATCAGCCCTTGGTCCTATTCGCGCATGGCTCTATTGCGGAATTGGCCTTGCTTTTTCTTGTCATTGACATTTAATCGCCAAGTATAGAAATCAACTTGCCGTTGCAAATACGAATCGCGACAGGTTGCCACCCCGAGCATTCGGACGGAATTCGGCCCGCTCGATTGACAGGAACTGGAGAGCACTATCTAAATATTTGAATATAGTGAAGAATTCGAGGCGGCATTCGACCTGTCGCACCGAGAGCTAGCGACAAACTGTCAGAGCCGATCGATGAAGCAATCTCGAATACAAACAGAATGTGCCAACCCGCTCGCCATGGAGTTCGCAAGGAAATGTCGGTGACCAATGGGATCAATCGCTCACTTGTCCTGGTTGTGGGCGCTTCGACCATCAATTGCGTCGTCGTCTCGCGTGTGGTCGAGCGCATGGGCCTGAAGGTGAAATCCGAGCGTCCCGACGTCGCCGCCGCCACCCTGCTCTCCCTGGATCCCTCGATCGTCATCCTCGACGGGGGCGCGGAGAACCGGGATTGCGACAGCCTGCTCGACGAACTGCGCCAGAAGCGAAACGGGTCTGCGGGGCATTTTCCAGCGGTCATTCTGCTGTCGATGGCCAACCACGGGGCCGAGCACGCGGCCATCGCCGACGTGGTCGACATGGTGGTCGCTAAGCCGCTGACCGTCGACCGGCTCCAGCCCGCGATCGAAAGCCTGAGGGCCCGCAACGGCGATTTCGCCCGGCCGGTGGCCTGACCTCTTCCCATGACCGGGGGGCAATGGCTATAGTCCCGTATTGCTCTTCAAGAACCGGTGATTGATGCCTCCTGAAAAGAAGGATTTACGAAACGCAGGCCGTGGGGCCCGCGCTCGCACTCCACAATTCGTCAAGAACTTCCGCGGAGTGAAGAACTGGAAGGAAGCCTCCACCTGGCTCGAATGGCGCCAGATCGAGGACATCGAGTGCATCACGCCCGATCAGGCCGGCGTTGCGCGCGGCAAGATGATGCCGTCGAAGAAGTTCACGTCGAACACGTCGCTCGCCCTGCCCTCCGCCGTATTCATGACCACGATCACGGGCAGTTATCCCGAGGACGGCAATGGCTTCTCCTATCCGGAAGATGACGGCGACCTGAAGCTCGTTCCCGACCTGTCGACGCTCTCGGTGGTTCCCTGGGAAAGCGATCCGACGGCCCAGGTGATCTGCGACCTGGTGCATCAGGATGGCCGATCCGTCGAGTTCACGCCGCGCAACCTGCTGCGCCGGGTCGTTGCCGCCTACGCGCGGCGCGGCCTGAAGCCGGTGGTCGCCCCCGAGATCGAGTTCTATCTCGTCCGCAAGAACCCCGACCCCGACTATCCGCTCACGCCACCCGTCGGCCGCTCGGGCCGGCCGATCGGCGGCGGCCAGGGCTATTCGATCGCCGGCGTCAACGAGTTCGACGAACTGATCGACGACATCTATCATTTCTCTGAAGCCCAGGGCCTGGAGATCGACACGCTCATCCATGAGGAAGGCGCCGGCCAGCTCGAGATCAACCTGCGCCACGGCGATCCGGTCGAACTCGCCGACCAGGTGTTCCTGTTCAAGCGCACGATCCGCGAGGCGGCCCTCAAGCACGACACCTATGCCACCTTCATGGCCAAGCCGATCCAGGGGCAGCCGGGATCGGCCATGCACATCCATCAGTCCATCATCGACAAGAAGACCGGACGCAACATTTTCTCGACCGAGGATGGATCGGAGTCGGAAGCCTTCCTGCATTTCATCGGCGGCATGCAGAAGCACATGCCGAACGCGCTGGTGATGATGGCGCCCTACGTGAACTCCTATCGCCGGCTGACACAGGCGGCGTCGGCCCCCGTCAACACCAAGTGGGGCTACGACAACCGGACGACGGCGTTCCGCATTCCGCGTTCGGACCCCGCCGCGCGCCGGGTCGAGAATCGCATCCCCTCTTCGGACGCCAATCCGTATCTCGCTCTGGCAGGCTCGCTGGCCTGCGGGCTGATCGGGCTGATCAACGAGGAGAAGCCCGACGCGCCCGTCGGCACCACGGCCAACGAGGACCGGATCGATCTGCCGCGCGGCCTGCTCGAGGCCGTCGAGCGCTTCGAGGGCGACACGACGCTGCGCGACACGCTGGGCGGCGGCTTCGTCTCGACCTATGCCGCCATCAAGAAGGCGGAGTTCGAGACCTTCATGGAAGTGATCAGCCCGTGGGAACGCGAGTTCCTGTTGTTGAACGTGTGATTTAGGGGAGTAGGGGAGTAGGGGAGTAGGGGAGTAGGGGAAGATGCCGGCTGGCGGAAGTTCATATCAAGACCTTGTCGTGTGGCAGCAGGCAATGGATCTCGCGACTTCGGTTTACGCCACCACGAAGACATGGCCAAAGGACGAGCTCTACGGATTGACGAACCAGGCCCGGAGGGCGGCAACATCCGTGCCTGCCAACATCGCAGAAGGATATGGGCGGGAGCTCCGCGGTTCTTACCTGCAGTTCCTTCGGATCGCCCAGGGCTCCCTGAAGGAGCTCGAAACCCTCCTGCTGATCGCGGATCGGACAGGAATCGCGCCCACAAACTCGGTATCATCACTGCTCGCCAGCGCCGAAAGTGTCGGAAAGCTCCTTCGTCTGCTGCTTCGAAAGCTAGGCGAGGCATAAGCTTCCACTCCCTTAGTCCCCTATTCCCCTATTCCCCTATTCCCCTATTCCCCTACTCCCGTTTGCCCTGCTGCCGAGTATGCCAATGCCCTACGCCTCCCCGATCTCCCCCGGCTATTCCTGGTACGAGGACACCGTCGGCGAACGCCCGCGCTACCCGGCGCTCGATGGAGACCGGCGCGCCGACGTGATCGTCATCGGCGGCGGCTTCACCGGCCTGTCGGCTGCGGCCCATCTGGCCAAGTCGGGCGTCGACGTCGTGCTCATCGAGGCGCACCGCTTCGGCGACGGCGCGTCCGGCCGCAATGGCGGCCAGTTGGGCACCGGCCAGCGCGCCGGCGCGGAGGAGATGGAGGTCGAGCTCGGCTTCACCCGCGCCAAAGCGCTCTTCGATCTCGCCGAGGAGGCGAAGGCACACCTGCTGGAATTCGCCGAAGTCAACGCCATCGACATCGACTTCCGGCCCGGGCACCTGAACGTCACCCACAAGCCGCGCGAAATCCCCGAATATCGCGCCCACGCGGACGCGATGGCCGAACGGTTCGGCTACCCGTACCTGACCATGATGGATGCGGCGGAGGCCCGCGCCCGCCTGGGTTCGGATCACTATGTCGGCGGCGTCTACGACGCCGGAACCGGCCACATCCACCCGCTCAAGCTCGCGGTCGGCACCGCCCGCGTTGCGGCAGCCGCAGGCGCACGGCTTTTCGAGGACACACCCTCCACCGGCATCGCGGCGCAGGGCGGCAAGGTCGTCGTCTCGACCGCGCGCGGGACGATCACCGCCGACAAATGCCTGCTCGCGACCAATGCCCACGGCGCCGATCTCGAGCCGCTGAGCGCGGCCCACATCATGCCCATCGGCTCCTTCATCGGCGCGACCGTGCCGCTGGGCGACGACAGTGCGATCCTGCCCGGCGGCGAGTCCGTGTCCGACTCGCGCTTCGTCGTGCGCTATTTCCGGCGCGCGCCCTCCGGCGAACTGCTGTTTGGCGGCCGCGAGATCTACGCCGTCGACGATCCGAAGGACATCCACAAGGGCATCCGCCGCCAGATCGCCGAAATCTATCCGGCCTTGAAGGACGTCGAAATCACCCACGCCTGGGGCGGCTACGTCGGCATCACCCTGCCCAGAAAACCCTTCGTGCGCGAGGTGATGCCGAACGTCATCTCGGCCGGCGGCTATTCCGGCCACGGCGTCATGCTGTCCAACTTCGTCGGCAAGCTCTACGCCGAGACCGTGGCCGGCAACCGCGATCGGCTGAAGCTGTTCGAAGACCTGAAGATCCCGCCCTTTCCCGGCGGCCGCCGCTTCCGTGCGCCGCTGCTGTTCCTGGCGCTGAACTGGTACGCGCTGCGGGACCGGTTCTAGGCGAGGAAGGAGCTGAGGCATGCCTCTACGTTAAGCGCTGCTTCTTCGGAACTTGGCTATTTGCCGCGCGAGGAAAAATCCGATGGAACATTTGAGAGCGAGAGCTGCCAATTCGTTGCGCGACTTGGAGGACACCGTGGTCGCGTTGTTGGCTGCGGCCCCCAACGGATTGACCAACATCGACGTAACGACGACGCTCGGTCTACACTCCGATCATCTCGGCAATCACCGGAACTATCTATCCTGGTCGATTCTCGGTCGCCTCATGAGGGCCGGCCGAGTGCGGGGCGAGAAGGACGAAAAGGGAAAAATGCGCTACTTCTCGAACGAGTGACCCAATCTGCCCTTTCTCCCTTGATCCGCGTCAAGGCAGGCCGCCCAGCTTTCGTCACATGCTGCCTCTTGCGCCCGGTCCGCCCGGCGCTGTGAGGGGGAGATTGCCATGACGAACACACCGCGTGAGGCGCCGCCAGTGGGCCAGACGATGGCGCCGTCGATGCCACGGGTCAACGCGCTGACCGTGGCCGACCTGCGCGAATGCCTGATGCTCGGCCTGTCCGATTTCGCCCGCGCGCCGCTCTACGGACTGTTCTTCGGCGGCGTCTTCGCGGCGGCG
Source organism: Aquibium carbonis (assembly GCF_003970795.1). Taxonomy (GTDB): domain Bacteria; phylum Pseudomonadota; class Alphaproteobacteria; order Rhizobiales; family Rhizobiaceae; genus Aquibium; species Aquibium carbonis. The sequence goes on from NZ_RWKW01000026.1 coordinate 32,198, forward strand.
GGCATCGCCATCGTTCTCGGGCTGACGGCGTGGGACATGCCCTGGATGATCTACCCCTTCGCCATCGGGTTTCCCCTGATCGGCCCCTTTGCGGCGGCCGGGCTCTACGAGGTCAGCCGACGGCTCGAGATCGGCCGCCCGCTCGACCGGGCGCAGGTCCTCTCGGTGATCTGGGCGCAGCGGCGGCGCGAGATCTCATGGATGGCCTTCGTGATGCTCTTCGTCTTCTGGATGTGGATGTACCAGATAAGGCTCCTGATCGCGCTTTTTCTGGGACGCATGTCCTTCTCGACGCTGGAAAAGTTCGCCACCATCGTTTTCACCACGCAGCAGGGCTGGATCTTCCTCGCGGTCGGGCATGTGGTCGGCGCCGCACTGTCACTGATCCTGTTCTCGATCACGGTGGTGTCGATCCCGCTGCTGATGGAACGGCAGATCGACTTCGTCACCGCGATGATCACCAGCGTCAAGGCGGTGATCGCCAGCCCCGGGCCGATGCTGGGCTGGGGCGTGTTCGTCACCATCGCGATGCTGGTCGCCTGCGCACCGTTCTTCCTCGGCCTGCTGATCGTGCTGCCGGTCCTCGGCCACGCCACGTGGCACATCTATCGGCGCGCGGTGCCGGTGGCGGCATAGCCCTTCCGGAGGCGCGAGCCCTCGCGCCTACAATGGCCAGAAGAACAGGATCGTCGGCACCGAGACGGCGACGATGAGAATTTCGAGCGGCAGGCCCATGCGCCAGTAGTCGGAGAACCGATAGCCGCCCGGCCCCATGATGATGGTGTTGTTCTGGTGCCCGATCGGGGTGAGGAAGGCGCAGGACGCCGCCACAGCGACACCCATCAGGAACGGGTCGGCCGAGACGTTCAAGGCATTGGCGACCTCGATGGAGATGGGTGCCGCCACCAGCGCCGTGGCGACGTTGTTGAGGAAGTCCGACATCGTCATGGTGACGGCGATGATGATCGTGAGGATCGCCCAGGCGGGCAAGGCCGAGGACTGGGCGACGATCAGGTCGGCGATGAGCTTCGTGCCGCCGCTCTCCTCGAGGGCGATGCCGATGGGGATCAGCGAAGCCAGCAGCACGATCACCGGCCATTCGACCGATTCATAGACTTCGCGCGGCGACAGGATTCCCAGGAGCGCGAAAGCGCAGACCGCGACGGCGAGCGCGATCGGCAAGGTGGTGAAGCCGGCGACCGTGGCCGCGATCGCCGCGGCGAAGAAGCCGATGGCCGCCAGCGCCTTTTCCCGCTTGATCACGTCGTGGCGGCGGTTTTCCAGCGGCAGGACGCCCAGCCATTCGATCACCTGCGCGACACGCGCATGCGGACCGAGCAGCAGCACCACGTCGCCGGGAAGCACCTTGAGCTGGCGCACGCGGGCGCGAAAGCGCTTGCCCTGGCGCGACAGACCAAACAGCGTGACGCCGCGCCTGTACTGCAGCCTGAGACTGTCGGCGGTGCGACCGTCGAGGCGCGAGCCTTCCGGAACGATCGCCTCGACGAGCGTCAGCGACTGCCCGGTCACGCCGCCATGCGTCTCCTCCGCATAGGGGTCGAGTCCGGCGGCGCCGACGAAACCCTCGATCGCCTTCGTCGAGCCTTCCAGCACAAGGAGGTCGCCCTCGCCGACCTTCTCCGACATCGCGAAGCCGGGCAGGCGGCGCCCGTCTCGCACGAGACCGAGCACCGTGACGTCGTGTTCGTCGCCGATCGTGTAGAGTTCCGCCACCGTCCTGGCGATCGACTTCGAGCCCTCCGGGACCTTGGCTTCGGCGACGAAACGGCCGGAATTGACTTCCTTGACCTCCATCGTCGTCGGGCGGGCGAGCAGGCGCCATCCGATGGTGGCGACGAAGAGGATGCCCGCGATCGCGCAGACGAGGCCGACCGGCGTGAAGTCGAACATGCGGAACGGCTCGCCGGTCGCGCGCTCGCGGATCTGGGCGACGACGATGTTGGGCGGCGTACCGATCATGGTGATCATGCCGCCGAGGATCGTGGCGAAGGAGAGCGGCATCAGCGTCAGGCCGATGGCGCGCTTTTCCTTGCGCGCCGCCTCGATGTCCAGGTTCATCAGCATCACCAGGGCGGCGACGTTGTTGATGACGGCGGACAGGGCAGCGCCGATCACAGACATGACGGTGATGTGGGCGCTGACCGAACGCCCGGCCGACAGCGCGACGCTGGCGACCAGTTCGATGGCGCCGGCGTTGACCAGCGCCCGCGAGACGACGAGCACGAGCGCGACGATGACGACCGCGTCGTTGCCGAAGCCCATGAAGGCCTGGGAAGGATCGACGGCACCGCCCAGCACCGCCGCGATCAAGCCGCCGAAAGCGACGAGATCATAGCGGACCTTTCCCCAGACAAGGAGCACCAGCAAAGTGCCGAGCAGCCCGAAGATGAAGATCTGCTCGCCGGTCATGATGTCCCCTGCCCCCGAATTCGCCGCGCCTCAACGTCGGGATCGACGACTCGTTCCTGCCGGACGCTCTCGAAGCTCAGATGCAGCGACCACCATCCACTTCAAGGGCGACGCCCGTGATGAAGGCGGCTTCCTCGGAAGCGAGCCATAGCGCGGCATTGGCGATGTCGAGTGGGGTGGAGAGCCGTCCGAGTGGAATCGAGGCGCGAAACTGCGCGCGCTTTTCCGGCGTGTCCTCGCCCATGAAGGTTGCCAGCATCGGGGTATCGCCCGCCACCGGGCACAGGCAATTGACCCGGATGTTCTTCGGCGCGAGTTCGACCGCCATCGATTTGGTGGCGGTGATCGTCCAGCCCTTCGAGGCGTTGTACCAGGTCAGCCCGGGACGCGGGCGAAGCCCGGCGGTGGAGGCCGTGGTGATGATCGAGCCACCGCCCTGCTTCTCCATGATCGGGACCACCAGGCGCGCCGTATGGTAGATCGCCTTCATGTTGACGGCGGTGATCAGGTCGAAGATCGTTTCGTCCACTTCCGTCAGCGGCCCGTTGCGATGCGAGTAGCCGGCATTGTTGACCATGACGTCGAGCCGACCGAACCTGTCCATGCAGGCCGCGACCATGTTTTCGATGTCCGACGCGTTGGTGACGTCAGCCGTGACCGGGATCGCCGCCTCGCCGATCTCGCCCGCCACACGCTCGGCGCCCTTGGCGTTGAGGTCGGCGACCACGACCCTGGCGCCTTCCTCGGCAAAACGCTTGGCCATGCCTTCGCCGAAGCCCGACGCCGCGCCGGTGATCACGGCAACCTTGTTTTCAAGACGAGCCATTCCTTGCATTCTCCTTGATCTGAATCATCGTCACCGGTCAGCCCGCGCGGCTTCCAGAACGGCGAGCCAAACGGCCTTACCCGTGGTTGAAGACGATCGTCTTAGTGGCGCTCATGTCGTAGAGGGCCTCGAAGCCCTTCTCCCGGCCATGACCGGACTTCTTGAAGCCGCCGAAAGGCAGTTCGATGCCGCCGCCCGCGCCATAGCCGTTGACGAAGACCTGGCCGGCGCGGACGCGCTTGGCGACCCGATGCTGCCGGCCGCCGTCGCGGGTCCATACGCCTGCCACCAGACCGAATTCGGTGCCGTTGGCGATGCGGATCGCATCCGCCTCGTCCTCGAACGGCGTGACGGCGAGCACGGGGCCGAAAACTTCCTCCTGCGCGATCGCCTTTTCGGGATCGACCGAGCCGAACAGCGCCGGCGCGAAATAATAGCCGCCCGCAGGCGCATCGCCGGCCACGGAACCGCGCGCCAAGAGCGCGATGCCGGCTTCCTCGGCGGCGGCGACCATGCCGGCCACCCGCTCCTGCTGCTTGCGATTGATCAGCGGACCAAGATCGAGATCCGCATCGTGCGGGCCGGCCACCAGCTTCGAAAAACGCTCGGCGAGACCCGTCGCCACGGCCTCGTAGACCTCGCGCTGGACGAGAATGCGGCTGCCGGCCGAACAGGTCTGGCCGCCGTTCTGGATGATGGCGTTGACGAGAACAGGCATCGCCGCGTCGAGGTCGGCGTCGGCGAAGACGATCTGCGGCGACTTGCCGCCGAGCTCCATGGTGACGCCGCGGTTGTTGACGGCGGCCGCCTGCTGGATCGCGGTGCCCGTGAGCGTCGACCCGGTGAAGGTCACGTAGTCGACCATGGGATGCGCCGACAACGCCGCACCCGCGTCGCGGCCGTAGCCGGTGATCACGTTGAACACGCCTTCGGGAACGCCCGCCTCATGCGCGAGCTCGGCGATGCGGATGGCGCTGAGGGAAGCGTCTTCGGCCGGCTTCACCACCAGCGTGTTGCCCATGGCGAGCGCTGCCCCGGCCACGCGCGCCAGGATCTGCAGCGGATAGTTCCATGGGATGATGCCGGCGACGACGCCGTGCGGTTCGCGCAGCGTCAGCGCTGTGTAGCCCGGCAGGAAGGGGATCGTGTCGCCATGAATCTTGTCGCCGGCCCCGCCGTAGAACTCGTAGTAGCGCATGGTGGCCGTGACGTCGGCCTTGCCCTGGCGGATCGGCTTGCCGGTGTCGCGCGATTCGAGCGCGGCGAGTTCGTCCCCGTGCTTTTCCACAAGCAGGCCGAGCCGGGTGAGGCAGCGGCCGCGCTCGACCGCCGGCATGCGGCTCCACGGTCCGTCCTCGAAGGCGCGGGCGGCCGCGCGCACGGCGCGATCGACATCCTGCGCCCCGCTTTCCGGGATCGACGCGAAGACCTTGCCATCCGACGGGGAGGCAACGTCGATTCGCTTGCCGGAAACGGACTCGACCTGGCGGCCACCGATGAAGTTCATGAAGGCGAGGCCTTCCGCCACCGTGCGCGAGATATGCGTGCCCATCCTGCCGACTCCGTTTGCGCTTCCCAAAGGCCCCGTCTTATGTTGCATTGCAACAGGGGCCGGACGTCGAGACATGGTGAAAGCCTCGCCTCCCGCGCCTGTCAAGCATGTTCCCGGAAAGGCATCCCGCTGGCCTTCCGGAATGGACCGCTCTGGCCTTTCTAAATCGATTAGATTATAGCCCCCGATGAAACTGCTTCGGAAAGCGCGAAATCATGACGAGCCAGATCATCCCAGTCGAGCCTTTCGACTTCATTGCCTTCGGCGCCACGGGCGACCTGGCCGAGCGCAAGCTCCTGCCGGCATTGTACCAGCGGCAGATCGCCGGGCAGTTCTCCGAGCCGACCCGGGTGGTGGGCGCGTCGCGTTCGAAGCTGACCAACAAGGAGTATCGCGAGTTCGCCCGGAAGGCGATCGTCGACCACGTGCCGGAGAAATATATCGTCGCCGAGGAACTCGATCGCTTTCTCGCCCGCCTTTCCTACGTGGCGGTCGACGCGCTGTCGGGCCAGGGCTTCGAGGCGCTGAAGAAGATCGTCGGCGACAGCGACCGCATCCGGGTCTTCTACATGGCCGTGGCGCCGTCGCTGTTCGGCGACATCTGCCTCAAACTGAAGGAGCACGGCCTCGCCTCCCCGCAGGCGCGCATCGTCGTCGAAAAGCCGATCGGTCGCGACCTCGCCTCGGCCCAGGCGCTGAACGACCAGATCGGCCAGGTCTTCGACGAGCACCAGATCTTCCGTATCGACCACTATCTCGGCAAGGAAACGGTGCAGAACCTGATGGCGCTGCGCTTCGCCAATGCGCTTTACGAGCCCTTGTGGAATTCCGCCCACATCGACCACGTCCAGATCTCGGTCGCCGAGACCGTCGGGCTGGAGGACCGCGTCAGCTACTACGACAAGGCCGGCGCGCTGCGCGACATGGTGCAGAACCACATCCTGCAGCTCCTCTGTCTCGTCGCCATGGAAGCGCCCGCCTCGATGGACGCGGATGCGGTGCGCGACGAGAAGCTGAAGGTGCTGCGATCGCTGCGCCATATCAATGGCGGCGAAGCCTCCAAGATCACCGTCCGCGGCCAGTATCGCGCCGGCGCGTCTTCCGGCGGGGCCGTACGCGGCTACGCCGACGAGCTGGGCGGCCCGAGCGGCACCGAAACCTTCGTCGCCATCAAGGCCGAGATCGCCAACTGGCGCTGGGCCGGCGTGCCCTTCTACCTGCGCACCGGCAAGCGGCTCGCCACCCGCGCCTCCGAGATCGTGATCGAGTTCAAACATATCCCCCACTCGATTTTCGGGGAGCAGGCCGGCATGGTCTACGCCAACCAGCTCGTCATCCGCCTCCAGCCCGACGAGGGCGTGCGGCAGTGGATCATGATCAAGGATCCCGGCCCCGGCGGCATGCGCCTGCGCCACGTGCCGCTCGACATGAGCTTCGCCCAGTCCTTCGGCGTCAGGAACCCGGACGCCTATGAGCGGTTGGTGATGGACGTGGTGCGCGGCAACCAGACGCTGTTCATGCGCCGCGACGAGGTGGAGGCCGCCTGGCGCTGGATTGATCCGATCCATGCGTCGTGGGAAGATTCGGGCCAGGAGCCGCACGGCTACACCGCAGGCACGTGGGGTCCCTCCGGCTCCATCGCCCTGATCGAGCGCGACGGGCGCACCTGGCACGATCCGCAGTGACGAGAATGGGAGAAAGAGGCGTGGACAGGACAGATTTCTCGACCCCGCAGGACCTCGCCCACTCGCTGGCCGACGCCGTCGCCAACGCCCTGCGCGAGGCGATGCGCGAGCGCGGCGGCGCCACGCTGGCCGTTTCGGGCGGCACGACGCCGGTTCGTTTCTTCGAGGCCCTTTCGGCCCAGGACCTCGACTGGTCGAAGGTCTCCGTCACACTCGTCGACGAGCGGTACGTGCCGCCGAGTTCCGACCGGTCCAACGAGAGGCTGGCGCGCATGCACCTGCTGCGGGGGCCGGCGGAGACAGCCCATCTCATCCCGCTCTACAGCGAGGCCGACAGTGTCGAGGTAGCGGCCCAGCGCGCCGACCTGCGGATGCTGGAAATCCTGTTTCCCATCGACGTCGTCGTGCTCGGCATGGGCCATGACGGCCACACGGCCTCCTTCTTCCCGGACGCCGAGAACCTCGAGGAACTGCTCGATCCCTTGACCCGGCAGGCCGTCTTTGCCGTGCATGCCGTCAGCGCCGGGGAGCCGCGGCTGACGCTGGCGCTGGCGCGGATCGCCAGCGCGCGGATGCTGGTCCTGCACATCGAGGGCAGCGAGAAGCGCGACGTCCTGAACGCCGCGCTCGCCGCGCCCGAGGCGCGCCTGCCGATCCGGCGCGTGCTGGACGCCGCCGAAACCACGCCGATCATCTACTGGGCTCCCAGCCAGGAAGCGTAGCCATGACAGCCATCAGCGCCATCGAAGCCATCACCGACCGCATCCGGGAGCGCTCCCGCCCCACCCGCGAAACCTATCTCGGCCGTCTCGACGAGGCCATCGGCAAGGGCGTCAACCGTTCGGTGCTGTCCTGCGGCAATCTCGCCCACGGCTTCGCCGCCTGCGCACCGCGCGACAAGGCGGCGCTGGCCGGCGACCAGATCGCCAATCTCGGCATCATCACCTCCTACAACGACATGCTCTCGGCGCATCAGCCCTTCGAGACCTTTCCGGCGCTGATCAAGCAGGCCGCAAGCGAGGCTGGCGGCGTGGCGCAGGTAGCCGGTGGGGTGCCGGCCATGTGCGACGGGGTCACCCAGGGCCGGCCCGGCATGGAGCTGTCGCTGTTTTCGCGCGACGTCATCGCGATGGCGGCGGCCATCGGCCTGTCGCACGACATGTTCGATGCCGCCGTCTATCTCGGCGTCTGCGACAAGATCGTGCCCGGACTGGTCATCGGCGCGCTGACCTTCGGCCACCTGCCGGCGGTCTTCATCCCGGCCGGACCGATGACGACCGGCCTGCCCAACGACGAGAAGGCGCGCATCCGCCAGCTTTATGCCGAAGGCAAGGTCGGCCGCGCCGAGCTTCTGGAGGCGGAGTCCAAATCCTACCACGGACCCGGCACCTGCACCTTCTACGGCACGGCGAACTCCAACCAGATGCTGATGGAGATCATGGGGCTGCATTTGCCGGGCGCCTCCTTCGTCAATCCCGGCACGCCGTTGCGCGAGGCGCTGACCCGGGAAGCGGCCAAGCGTGCGCTGGCCATCACCGCGCTCGGCAACGACTTCCGGCCGGCCGGCCGCATGATCGACGAGCGCTCCTTCGTCAACGGCGTCGTCGGACTGCACGCGACCGGCGGCTCGACCAACCACACCATCCACCTGATCGCCATGGCGGCGGCGGCCGGCATCGCGCTCACCTGGCAGGACATTTCGGACCTGTCGGACAACGTGCCGCTTCTGGCGCGCGTCTACCCGAACGGACTGGCCGACGTGAACCACTTCCATGCCGCCGGCGGCATGGGCTTCCTGATCCGCGAACTGCTCGACGCCGGCCTGCTGCACGAGGACGTCGAGACCGTCTGGGGGCCCGGTCTGCGGCCCTACACGGTGGAGGCAAAGCTCGCCGCCGACGGTTCGGTCCTGCGCGAAGCAGCGCCGGCCGTGAGCGGCGACGAGAAGGTGCTGGCGCCCTTCCCGAAAGCCTTCCAGCCGAGCGGCGGCCTGAAGGTGCTGGAAGGCAATCTCGGCCGCGCCATCATCAAGACCTCGGCGGTCAAGCCGGAGCGGCGCATCATCGAGGCGCCGGCCATGGTCTTTGACGGGCAGGACGAACTCAATGCCGCGTTCAAGGCGGGCGAACTCGACCGCGACTTCGTCGCCGTGGTGCGCTTCCAGGGACCGAAGGCCAACGGCATGCCCGAGCTCCACCGCCTCACCACCGTGCTCGGCGTGGTCCAGGATCGAGGGTACAAGGTTGCGCTCGTCACCGACGGGCGCATGTCCGGCGCGAGCGGCAAGATACCAGCCGCCATCCACGTCACGCCCGAGGCGATCGAGGGCGGCATGATCGGCCGCATCCGAAACGGCGACGTGGTGCGCGTCGACAGCGAGACCGGAAGGCTTGAAGTCCTGGTCGATGCCGCCGAACTCGCAGCCCGCCCCGCGCCGAGGCCGGATCTGTCGCACAACGGCTATGGCATGGGACGCGAGCTCTTCGCCGGATTCCGCGCTCTGGCCGCCCGCGCCGATCTGGGCGCCGGGGCGTTCGGCGCGGCGGCTTGAGGGTGCCGGGAACTCGCCGCACGGTCGCGAGATGGCGCCTTTGACGAAACCGATTGCCCGGCGCGGCGCTCGCGGCTAGTGTCCGCGGCCATGAAGAAGGTTCTGCTCATCGCCCTCGCCGCCCCGCTGATGCTTTCGGCCTGCGGCGGCTCGCCTTATCGCATCGAGACCCGCGACGCCGTCGAGCCGCCGCCGGAGGTAATGACGCAGGATCGGCTGGACGCCATCGTCCGCGAACGCCAGATCGATATGTCGAAAAGCGGCCGCTGACGCTCGTTCGACCGGAATAGCCTGCGATATCAGTAGGTCGTGCGACGTTCTTCGCTCGGCGGCCGACCGAACTGCAGCCGGTAGCTCTGCGCGAAGTAGGAGTGCGAGGTGAAGCCGGTCGCGATCGCGACGTCGAGGATCGGCAGGTTGGTCTGCCGCAAGAGTTCGCGCGCCCGCTCGAGCCGCAGCCGCATGTAGTAGCGGCCTGGCGTCATGTTGAGATGGCGCAGGAACAGCCGCTCGACCTGCCGCACCGACAATCCGGCCGATTTCGCCAGTTCGACCGCCGAAAGCGGTTCGTCCAGCCGCTCGGCCATCAGAGCGACGATCTTCTTCAGCTTTTCCGATTTGCCGGTGAGATCGCGTTCCGGCCCGACACGCTGGCGGTCGGTGGCGCCGCGGATACGCTCGTGGTGAAACTGGTTCGCCACCTCGTTGGCGACGCTGGCGCCGAAATCCGCCCGCACGATCTCCAGCATCAGATCGATCGACGTGGTGCCGCCGGCGCAGGTGTAGCGCTTGCGGTCGATCTCGAAGACGTTGCCGGTGCACTGGATGTCGGGGAACCGCTCCTGGAAGCCGGCGCGGTTTTCCCAGTGGATGGTGCAGCGATAGCCTTCGAGCTGGCCGGCTTCGGCCAGGAGATGCGCGCCGACCGACAAGGCGCCGAGCGCGCCGCCCTTGCGTCCCCAGGAGCGCAGCGCGCCGAGCGCCTTGCTCTTGCCGGGAAATTCGGTCGCCAGCCCGACGCAGACGAACAGGATGTCGGCGGCGGGCATGTCGGCGACCGCATAGTCGACCTTGAGCGGCAGGCCGTTGGACGCGATCACCGATTCGCCGTCCACGGAGACGGTCTTCCAGGCGTAGTGGTCGCGTCCGATGAGCCGGTTGGTCGACCGGAACGTATCGATCGCCGCCGCCAGCGAGAACATGGAAAACTTGTCCACGAGCAGGAAGGCGAATTGTCGGACGGGATCGACGTTATCGGCCATGGGTTCCGGTGCTGCTGGAGAGGACGATCCGGATAGCGGACGGCGTTGCCGCCCGCTGCCGCATCAGAAGCGTGGAGGTTCCACCCCGGCCGTACGGCAGGCGGCGACCAGCGTGTTGGCCATCAGCATGGCGATCGTCATCGGGCCGACGCCTCCGGGCACGGGGGTGATGGCTCCGGCCAGTGGCGCGGCCTCGTCGAAGGCCACGTCGCCCACGAGGCGGGTCTTGCCCTCGCCGCGCTCGGGCGCGTCGATGCGATTGATGCCGACGTCGATGACGGTGGCGCCGGGCTTCACCCAGTCGCCCCTGATCATTTCCGGACGACCGACCGCCGCCACCAGAATGTCGGCCGTGCGGCAGAGCGCGGGCAGGTCGTGGGTGCGGCTGTGGGCGATCGTCACCGTGCAGTTGGCGGCCAGCAGCAGGTTCGCCATCGGCTTGCCGACGATGTTGGAACGACCGACGACGACCGCGTTGAGGCCAGACAGGTCACGACCGCGTACCCGTTCGACGAGGAGCATGGAGCCAGCCGGCGTGCACGGGACGAAGGCCGATGCGATCTCGCCGGTTCCGAGCTTGCCGACATTGACGAAGTGAAAGCCGTCGACGTCCTTGTCTGGCGAGATCGCCTGGATCACCCGCGCCGAGTCGATCTGCTTCGGCAGCGGCAGCTGCACCAGGATGCCATGGATGGCGGGATCGGCGTTGAGGTCGCCGATCAACGAAAGCAGCTCGTCCTCCGGCGTCTCGGCTGGCAGTTCGTGCTGCACCGAATGAAAGCCGCATTCCTTGGCCTTGCGCGACTTGGAATTGACGTAGACCTGGCTCGCGGGATCCTTGCCGACGATCACGACCGCGATACCCGGCGTCACGCCAACCTCGGCGATCAGCTTCGCCGCGCCCTGCCTGACGGTCGCGACGACCTCCTCGGCGACCTTCTTGCCATCGATCACGTCCGTCATGCCTCTTCCTCCTGCCATGCCTAGTGGATGCGAGGCTTATCCGACATTTGCCGCGATCGTAAGCGCGACAATGCGCCGTCCCATGCCGTTCTGCCGAAAATCGATCCGATCAGAGGAAGCGCCGGCGGCCGCGGCTTTCCGCCAGGTCGCGCAGCGCTTCGCGAAACTCGCGCAGGCTGTCGCGTATCTCCTCCATCGCGCTCTTTTCGCCGTCGCCCGCCGGAGCCGGCTGCGGCGCAGGGCGAGACGGCTGCGGCGGAGGCGGCGACGGCTGCTGCCACGCCTGCTGCGGCCAGCCGGGAGCCACCGGCTGCGGCTGCGGATAGGGCTGATAGCCGCGCTCCGGCATGCCAGGATGCGGCGCATGGGCCCAATAGGGATTCGAGCGGTCATCGTGGCCATGCGGAGGCGGGCCGCGATGGTCCATCGGATGCGGCGCATAGGGATGGCCGGGCGCTTGTGCGGCCCATCCCTGATGCTGGCCGGGATAGGGGCCGTAGGCCGGCGCAGGCTGGGGCATCGGCGCCGTCGGCTGGCCATAGGCCTGCGGCTGCATCGGCGGATAGGGCTGTACGGGCGACTGCGCCTGCGGATAGCCGGGCGCATTGGGGTAAGCCGACGCCTGTGGGTGGAACGCATATCCGCCCGGGGCGTGGCCTGGGTACATCCACGAACCCTGCGGCTCGGGCGCGCGCTGCGCCGGCAAGCCATCGGGATAGGGACGAGCATAGGGCGCCGACGGATGGCGATCCGCGGGCGCGGGATATTCGTTCGGAGTCCAGCCCATCGGGGCACGTGCATGTTGCATGTCTGTCTCCTCGGCCATGGCGGCCGTGTCATCGGTGCGGTTCGTGTCCTGCGCCTGGCCGCGCGGGATCGCCGTGGTCTGGTCGGAAGCCATCTCGCCGGGCTCGTCCCCGGTGCGGCCGAGCAGGCGCGAGACGCGCCTCGGCAGGGGCCGGTCGTTCGGCACCTGCCGGAACCGGTCGCCCGCTCCTTCCGCGCGCAGGCTGGCAACCGCGCCACGCGTTGCGCCAATGCCGACGCCTGCGCCAAAGCCGAGAAACGCGCCAAGGAGCGTCATCATGGTCCGCGACGGTCCGGTTGGCTCGAGCGGCGGCGTGGCCTTGGAAATCACGCTGATGTTGGCCGTGTTGAGATCGCGCTGCTGGCCGGTCTCTCCGGCGCGCAGCAGAAAGCCTTCGTAGACCGCGCGCTTGGCCGCCGCTTCGCGCTCGAGCTCACGCAGCGTCACGAGTTCGCCGCTCAGGCCCGCCTGCCGCGCCTTGAGCTGCGCCAGCCGGGCGGCGAGTTCCTGCTCGAGCTGCACCGCGCGGCGCAGTTCCACCTGGATCGACGAGGCGACCAGCCGAAGCTCCTGTTCGACGCGCCGGCGCGCAGCGTCCACCTGCGCGTCGATGGCGACCCGCTCCGGGTGCCGGGGGCCGAGCCGTGTGCCGATGCGGTCGGCCTCCTGCCGCAGCAACGAGTACTGCGTGCGCATCTCCGTCAGCACCGGCGAGCTCATCTGTTCGGGCAGGTTGCCGGCGAGCGCCGCGTCCACCGTGATGGTGCGAGCCGAATCGGCCCGCGCCTGAAGCTCGAGCGTGCGCGCCCGCGCCGTCGACAGCTGGTCGTTGAGCTTGACGATCTCGTCGTCGCTGATCAGGCGGCCCTGGGCATCGACGATGTCGTTTTGCGACTTGAACGTCTCGACCCGGCGCTCGGCCTCCTCGACGCCGTCGCGCAACTCCGTCAGGCGTGCGGCGATCTCGTCGGATGCGCGGCCGGCGGCGCCGGCCTGGATGGAGCCGTAGGTCTCCAGGAAGACGTCGGTCAGCGTGTTGACGATCAGCGCCGACTTGTCGGCACTTTCGGTTTTGGCGGTGACTGCGACGACGAAGGTCTTGCCGCCGCGCACCACACCCGTCGCCTCGCCGAGATGCTCGATTGCCAGTGCCCGCCGCCGCACGGCCGGATCGCCCTGTGCCGCGGGCGAGGAGAGCAGCGAGCGCAGGTCGCTGACGAAGCTCAGCGGCCCTCCGTCACGCGTGCCGTTGAACTCCGGGTCACGATCGAGGCCGAGCGTGTCGACCACCTTGCCGAGCACGGTGCCGGATCGCAGCACCCGCACCTGATTCTCCACCACCGCAAGCATCGCCTCGGCCGACAAGCCGCCATCGGTGAGCTCGTTCTGGACGATCCTCAGCTGGCGCGGGTCGATGATCAGCTCGGTCAGCGCGACATACTGCTTGGGCGTGGCGAGCGCGATGGCGGCGGCGAGCGCTGCCCCGCAAACCGTCGCCGCTGCAATGATCCAGCCTGAGCGAAGAACGCCGCGAACCACCTGCACGGGATCGATCAGCGGCCGCCAGTACGGATCGCCGTCTTCCCGGTTCGGTCGCGCGTCGACTGGTTCGATCGCCGCCGCGCGCGGGGACGCATCCGCTGTCACGACCGGCTGCGAAGCCACTGACGCCAGCGGCCTGGGCGGCTTCGGCGGCTGTTCCCGCGCCACCGTCACAGTCTCCGGCTCGGCTTCGGGCGCTGGTTCGACGATCCGCGCGGTCTCGTCTTTCCCGTCGTCCGACGCGAAGATGGCACGCAGTTCCCGCTCCTGCTCGAGGAATGGCTCCGGCCTGTCGTTCCGGGTCTTGTCGGGATAGGCCTGGCTCCGTGCCGTCGCCAGCGCTGCCACGAGCGGGCTCGCCGCGGCCTCCCGGCGGGAGCGCGCGCGTCGATGACGCTCGATCGCAGAGGACTTCAACCCGGCGACAGGATCCCGCTCGTCCTCGACCGTCTCGTCCAGCGAAGCCGGGACGAGGCTCAGGAGCGAACCGTTCCGGTCGCGCCATTCGCGGTTGTCGTGGTCGGGCATGTCGCGCTGCACTTTTGAAACAAAAGGACGCGCCTTGCGGCGCCTGTTCGTTAAGGCAAGCTAAACAGGTGTGGGAAACAAATGGTTAACGCAGAGCGTGCGCCCCTGCCCGAAGCCGCATCGGCACCACCGCGAAAGCGCCGCGCGGGGCGCATCACGCGACATTAAGGTTTCCCCGCTAGCCTGTCTTCTCAACCGTCGACGCCACCGGGAACCCGCATCGTGACATGGGCAGGCGGGGTTCTCGAAACGGGCCCCATGCAACGGATCCGCCGCTTCCTGTCCACCAAGTTGGACCTCCTGCGCGACTACGCGACGGCGGTCAGCGGTTCCGTCGGCCGTCTGGTCTTTTCGCTCGTCTATTTCGTCGCCCTCGCCAACACCTTGACGATCGCCGAATTCGGCCTGTTCGCGACGGCCTCGGCGGCCGGGGTGATGCTGTCACGCATCCTGGCCTTCGGCTTCATTTCCGCGCTCTATCGGGCGGCCACCGTCAAGCCGCGGCTGCTCGGCGTCTTCACGGGCGGCTTCCTGGCGCTGGCGATCCTGTCGCTTCCGGTTCTCGCGGGCGCCAGCTTCGGCATCTGGTTGATCTTCTTCGAAAGCGAGATGGCTCCCCGCGTCTTCCTGCTTCTGATCATGGCCGAAACGCTGCTGTGGCGTCCGGTGGAGGCGGTCATCATCGTCAACAACGGCATGGGCCGGTTCGGGAGGGCCGCGTTTCTGGCCATTCTCGGCACGGCGCTACGCGCGCTGGCGGCCCTGCTCTTCGCCTTCTGGACGACGCGCGACCTTGCCAACTGGTCCGGATTCTACGTCGCCGCCAACGCGTTGTCGCTCGTCATCGCAGCGGGATTCTTCTACCCGCGCCAGCGCCTCCGCTTCCAGCCGCGGCTCTATCTGCGGCGGCTGGCCGATTGCATCTACGTCGCCGGGGCCGAGATGATCTTCTATCTCCAGATGGAACTGGACAAGCTGCTGGTGCTGGCGATCGGCGGCCCGCACCTGGCCGGCATCTATGCCATCGTCATGCGGCTGGTCGACCTGACCGCCATTCCGGTACGCACCTTCACCATGATGCTGGTGCAGCGCATGATGCGCGCGCCCGAGATGCTCTCCCGCCTCAAGCTCAGGCTCGGCATCGAAGCCGGAGTCTTCCTGGTGTCGACGGCCGGGCTTCTGACGCTGGCGCTCGTCTTGCGATACGAGCCAGCTCTGCTGGGCCGCAACGTCGCCGAGGCGGCGCCGCTCGTGTTGCTCGCGGTGTTCATTCCGGGTTTGCGCAACCTGGTGGAATACCAGGCCGAGCTTCTGTTCGCGCGGGGCCAGACGCTGCTGCGCGCAGTCAATTTGTCACTGCTGGCTGGCCTGAAGGCTTTGCTTTTGACGGCCGTTTTGCTGCACACGACCGACAGCGCCGACATGGTTCTGCTGCTGAACGGCGTTTTTGCCGCGCTCTACCTCGCCTCCTGCGCCCTCACCCATTCGGCGATCAGGATGCCCGCGCGGCAGTTCTGAAAGCCTGCCGTCAGGCAACCAGCCGGCGGATCGTGCCGACGTCATTGCCGATGAAGGACTGCATTCCCACCGCCACCTGATGCGGCGCCAGGCTGTGCAGGAAGGCCTTCATGTCGGCTTCCGACATGCTAGGGCCCGTCCAGTAGACGCGGCAGAGCTCTTCCGATGACAGGACGTGGCCCGCCATGCCGGCGACCTCCGCAGCATGGCGACCGTAGATCATGCACTCCGAAAACATGCGTTGCGAAGCGATGCCCGCCACCCAGTGGCGACCCGTGACCTCTTCGATCCGGCGACACATCGCGAGAGTCGTATCCCGGCGCCAGGCGATCAGCGTGGCGATGTAATCGTGGGGCGACACCGGCGGGCTTTCGATCCCGAGAATGCGGCCGGCATGCGCCGACCAATCATGGTGTTCGCTGCCCGGCCTGTCGGCCAGCCCGTTTTCGCGCCGGAACAGGCGAAGCACGCCCTCGTGCCAGAACCGCCCGCAATCGAAGGGCCGAACGAAGGCCACGTCGGAATCGCAGTAGACGAAAGCGTCTTCCGGAGCCTGCAATGCGATGGCGATGCGCCGCAATTGCTGCACGTGCCAGCCGCGCAAGGGCATCGTGCGCGTGCTGAGCCAGATGCGGCGGCGAAAACCGCTCGTCGGATCGCGGAACGACCGAAGCCATCCCGGCAGGATCTCCCGCTCGTCGATCACGACCCGGTTCGGACCCTCGAACTGGCGAAACAGCGCCACGTCGCTCTGCTCGACCAGCAGGTAATGTCGCGTGAAGCCGGTGACGCGGGCATCGATCGTCTCGCAGAGCAGTCGGCAGCGCTCGAGATCCGGCGCATAGCTCGCGGTCACGATGGCGGTCGCGGGATGTTGCTGGCGTCGCGTCGGCGCGGGTTGGCTGGTCAACGCTCGTCCTTGCTCCGCGACAGCTTGCGGCCGAGAACTCGCATCAGGAACAGCGGATTGCCCAGCACGTAGCGCCGCCAAAGCCGCATCGGCTCCACGAAGAGGCGAAACAGCCATTCGAGCCCAAGGCGGCGCAGCCCCAGCGGCGCGCGCGGAATGGTGCCGCTCATGAAGTCGAGCAATGCGCCGACACCGAGTACGACGGTGCAGTGCCTGTCCGTCAGGTTTCGGGCGATCCAACGCTCCTGGCGTGGCACGCCGAGCGCCACCAGCAGGATGTCGGGGCGGACCGCTTCGAGCCGAGCGAGAATGCCCGGCTCTTCGGCGTCGGAAAAATAGCCGTCCTGGACCATCACGACTTCATGCCGCGGCGCAAAGGCGCGCAGGTGACTGGCTGCCAGCTCGACATTGACCCTGGTGGTGCCGATCAACCCGATCCGTAGCGGCGCGGTCTGCGCGGCGATGAATGCCGGAACGAAATCGGTGCCGTTCAGATTGGCCGGAAACGGATCGCCGTGCAGCACGCTCGAAGCGATGTCGACGCCGATGCCGTCGGGAAAGACGACGAAATCCCGGAGCGTTTCCTTGAACGCCGTGTCGCCGGTGGCGAGATTGGCGACATGGGCGTTCAGGAACGCGATCCTCGTGAACGTCCCGGTGCGAATGCGGTCGCCCAGGAAGTCGATGGCCTCGCGTTGCGTCATCGGCATGACGTCGACGCCGAGGATCGAGCGTTTCACGGGCAGCGCAGGGCGCGCGATGCCTTCCGGCTTGCCGGCATTCACGGTCATGCCGCCACCGCCTGGCGAGTGGGACGGCTGCCGATGGCCGAAAGTCCAAGGGCGATGCTGGCGTCGAGCACCTGGAGCTGGGCGGCGTGAAAGGTTCGACCGTCGACGTCCTCGATGCGGTCGGCTGCCATGGCGGCGAGTTCCGTGGCGAACGCGGCGGGGTCGTCGGCAATGCGGCAGTTTGCCGGAAGATGCGCGATCCCGCGCAACGAACGGCTCGTGGCGACGCAGGGAAGCCCCTGCTCGAAGGCCTCGATGGTCTTCAGCTGGACACCGGTTCCGGCCCTGGCGATGAGCGGAACCACGGCGCCGCCGCGGACGAAGTCGACGGCGTTCGCCACGCGGCCGACGAACTCCACGCCCGGCGGGCACGGCAGGTCGGCGGGAATGCTCCCGGCGACCCGTGTGCGGAAGTTGCGCGGCAGCCATGGCGTGACATCGCGCAGGAACCATTCCAGGCCGATGCGGTTCGGCTGCCAGGTCCACGTGCCGATCAGGGCCGCGTCGCACACGATGGTGCGCGGGACGCATGGTTCGGGCGCCTCCGACCGGGTGACCAGCGGCAGGGCCGCCGAGCGGTGGTCTTCCGCAACGCCGAGCGCGGCGCGGTCCTCCTCGGCCAACGTGTAGACGAAGGCAGCCCGGTCACACAGGCGCTGCTCCACAGCCCGGACCAAGCGGGCCTCCCGCCGAAACAGCGTGCGCTGGACCAGATCGCGGACGGCCTCGGCATTCTCCTCGGCTGAACGATGCTCGACATTGTGGGCGACGAAGAGCGAAGGCCGATCGGCGAACAGATGCTCGAAGGCGCCGGCGAACTGGGCCGCATTGATGACGTAGGCATCGAACGGCTCCGCCCGCTTCAGCGCGGCGCGGATGTCGGCCTCGCCGGCTGCGCGAAGCTTGGCCGATGCAAAGGTGAGGCCCGACAGCACGGCGCCCGCCAGCCAGCGCATCTTCCGCAAGGCCCCGGCGCCTTCCGTCCGGACGTCGATCTCGCCCAGCGAAATCGTGTTGTGCGGGTCCGAGGGCGCCTTGCCCGGCCAGGTATAGCCGAGCACCGTCACCCGCGCGCCGGATCGACGCAGCGCGGCGATGATCGCGGCATTGGCGATCTCGTATCCGGTCGCCGGCTCACCATCGGGAACGAGCGAAGTGACGAAAATCAGATGCATAAAATCCGTCCGGTTCCAGGGATTGCGTAGCGAATGCCGGTGAAGCCATGCTTAAGAACACGCAATGGGCATGCCGCGGACGGGTCCCTGGGGCGTCGCGAGGCCGCCTAGTTCGCGCAGTGCTTAACCATGTCTTAACGGGGGGCTGGCTTTATGGACCCATCGCCCGAAAGACACGCGGATGCAGACCATCACCAGCGCCAGCAACGTCACCGTGGTGGCCCGCTCTCCCGGCCTTCGCTTCGACGAGGTCGAGATCGCCGTCACGCTGCCGACCTACAAGCGGCCGGAGCAGGTTCTCGCGACGCTGCAATCGGTCATCGGCCAGCGAACGTCGCGGCCCTTTGCCGTGGTCGTCATGGAAAATGATGCGGAATGGCACGCCGGCGCCGACGCCGTGGCCCCCCTGTTCGAAAACGGGACAGCGCAAGGCGTGCTGCTCATCGCGCATGATCGCGGCAATTGCTGCGCCTACAACGCCGGATGGGCGACCGCGCTCGCGGAATTCCCCAAGCTCGGCTTCGTTCTGGTCATCGACGACGACGAGATCGCCGGGCCGAACTGGCTGGAGACGATGTGCGCGACCGCCGAAAGCCTGGGCGCCGACATCCTCGGCGGGCCTCAGGTTCCCGTCTTTCATGAACCGGGGCATGAGCACTGGGCCGAACACCCGGTCTTCGCCCCGCCCTATCGCGAGACGGGGCTGGTGCCCGCGCTCTACTCGTCAGGCAATCTGCTCGTCGCGCGGCGCGTGCTCGACGCCATGCCGCGCCCGTTTCTCGACCTGTCGTTCAACTTCACGGGGGGCGGCGACTCCGATTTTCTCAGCCGCGCGGCGGCGCGGGGCTTCATCCTCGGCTGGTGCGCCGATGCGCCCGTCATGGAAACGGTTCCAGCGCGCCGTCTGGAGCCCGACTGGATCCGCTCCCGATCCCTGCGCGAGGGCGTGCTGTCGACCTGGGTGGAAAAGCGCAAGCGCGGCGGGTCGCTCGCGGCGCGATGCCGGGTCGCGGCGAAGAGCCTGGCGCTTCTTGCCGCCTCCCCGGTGCGCGGGGTGATCCGTTTCGCCCGGACGGGATCGCTGTCGGTCGGCCTCTACCCCTTCTATGTCGCTCTGGGACGCGTGCTTGCGGAGTTCGGATACGCGAATGAGCAGTATCGCCAGGCCGAGAAGAACTGAACCGGTGCAGCCCGCGGCAACCCTCGACCGTCGCGGCGCGGCAACGCTTTTTGCAGCCGTCCTGTTCGGCGTCTCGATCATCTCGTTTCGGCCGTTCTCCCCCCAGGCGGCGGAGGCGACCG
The DNA here is from genome assembly GCF_003970795.1 of Aquibium carbonis. Classification (GTDB taxonomy): domain Bacteria; phylum Pseudomonadota; class Alphaproteobacteria; order Rhizobiales; family Rhizobiaceae; genus Aquibium; species Aquibium carbonis. The sequence goes on from NZ_RWKW01000026.1 coordinate 52,041, forward strand.
GGGGCGACATCGTCAACCAGCTTGGCTTCGGCGCGGTGGGGATCGCCTCGCTCTTCTGTCTCCTCGGCTTCGTCGATCGGCGCGTGCTTGTCCGTCTCGTCGGCTTCTGGTGGATGGTGCTGATCGGCGTCTTCCTGGTGTCTGTCGCCAATGCCGCCGACCCGTCCTCGGCCTTTCGCACCGCGATCTTCACGCTGATCGGCGTCCTGACCATGATGGCGGTGCTGGCGACCCCACGTGACGCCGATTCCCTCTCGACCGTCTTTTCGGTGACGGGTCTTGCGATCGTCGCCCTGTGCTATGCGGGCCTCGTCCTCTATCCCGACATCGCACGCCACACGGGCGATTCACTGGAGCCGGAGCATGCCGGTCTCTGGCGCGGCGCCTTCTCGCACAAGAACGTGGCCGGGCCGGTCATGGCCGCGCTGAGTTTCACCGGGCTCTACCTGCTGCGGCGCGGCTGGCGCTGGTCGGGCGGCCTGCTCCTCGTCTCCGCCCTCTACTTTCTGGCGCATACCGGCTCGAAGACGACCACCGGCCTCGTGCCGCTGGCGATCCTCCTCGTGATGGGGCCGAGCTTGATCGGTCTGCGCCGGGTCGTGCCGCTGATCTTCGCCGTCGCGCTCGTCGTGTCCGCCCTGGCGACGATCGGCATCGTCATGTCGCCCACGCTCTGGCACCTGTCCCAGCAGGTCTCGCCCGGCATGACCTACACCGGCCGCACGACCTTGTGGTCGTTCCTGATCGAAATGATCGCGCACAAGCCATGGTTCGGCTACGGCTACGAAAGCTTCTGGAGCACGCCCGTGGTGCAGCTCCAGGAACTGCCGTTCGACGCCGAATGGGACATCCGCGGCATCGTCCATGGTCACAATGGCTATCTCGACATCGCCGTGCTGATGGGCCTGCCGACGCTCGGCGTGGCGGTGATCGCCTTCCTGGTGGTGCCGATGTTCGATTTCCTGAGGGTGCCGCGGAAGCGGGAGAACATCCTCCTGGCCGACTTCTTCATGATGACGCTGATGTTCACGGCCTTCAACGCTTTCCTCGAAAGCTTCTTCTTCCGCCGTGTCGATCCGGTGTGGCTGTTCTTCGTGCTCGCCGTTTTCGGCCTGCGCTATGTCGCCCGCGTCACGATTCCGGCCGTCTCGACGACAGGTATCGCCGACCGCGCCCGCCATGGCAGGGAACGATTGTCCACGATGCCGCATTGACCGGCAGGACAATTTCAAAGGATAGCCGCCATGTTCTCGACCGATACCTGGCTCAGGATCGTCTGCGCCATGCATGTCAATGCCGTGCTCTTCGGGCTCGGCGCCGTCACCGTTCTCTCCATCCCCGCCCTGGCTGACCGGGCCGTCTTTCTGATCCCGGCCGTCGTGGTGGCAAGCTTCGCGCTGGCGCCCTTCATCGCCGGGATGATCGCACCGCGCATGCGCATCCGGAACTGGAGCCGCAAGGCCTGGCGCGAGGGAGACGCGATCTCCGGATAGGTCGAAGCCTTGCGCGACCTACCGCCGCGGTGCTACCCGCGGGCAAACGGAGGGAAGCGATCATGAGCGTCAAACTGATCCTCGTCGGCTGCGGCAACATGGGCTACGCCATGCTCGACGGGTGGCTTCGCTCCGGCCGGCTGATGCCGGCGGAGGTGATCGTGGTCGAGCCCAACGAGGCGCTGCGCGAACGCGCAAGCCGTCTCGGTGCGGGCATCGTTGCAGCGGCAGGCGAGCTTCCGCGCGATGTCGAACCCAATCTGGTCATTCTCGCCGTCAAGCCGCAGGTCATGCGCGCCGTCGTGCCGGACTACCGGCGTTTTGCGGCGCGCGCGACCTTCCTCAGCGTCGCCGCCGGCGTTTCCATCGCGACCATGGCCGAGATTCTCGGCGACGATGCCGCGATCATCCGCTGCATGCCCAACACGCCGGCAGCCATCGGCAAGGGCATGATGGTGACCTTCGCCAACCCCCACGTCAATGACGAGACGAAGGCCTTCGTGGGAGAACTGCTGGCCAGCAGCGGCGCCGTGGCGGACATCGCCAGCGAGGAACTGATGGACGCCGTCACCGCCGTGTCGGGTTCGGGACCGGCCTACATCTTCCACTTCATCGAGAGCCTGACGGCCGCCGGCAAGGCCGCCGGGCTGCCCCCGGAGACCGCAAAACTGCTCGCCATGCAGACCGTCTATGGCGCGGCGTGCCTGGCCAAGGAGAGCGGCGAGGAGCCCGGCAGACTGCGCGAGCAGGTGACGAGCCCCAACGGCACCACGGCCGCGGCTCTGGCCGTGCTGATGGGCGAAGACCGGCTGACGCGGCTCGTTTCCGACGCGGTCGAAGCCGCCCGTGTCCGTTCGATCGAGCTCGGCAAGTAAGACGGCGCGCCGTCGCTTTTTCGGGCGCGACCGGCCTCAACCATCTCCATGGATCATGGCGTCCTGCGCCTGCCGCAGGGCGTAGAGTCGCGTCGTGGTGTCGGGCACGGCATTGGCTCGGGTGAGAAGCTCGCCCTTCTTCACCGGTGCCGTCACCTTGCCGCCCTCCAGCAGGCCGACCGGTATCGCCCCGGCGGCCCGCGCCTCGCCCGACAGCATCGTCCAGGAGCGGTAGCAGGTCTCGCCGATGGCATCGAGCGCGTCGCCGGCCGCAAGATCGCGCTTGGCGACCGCACAGACCTCGGCCACCGGACGCGGCAGCGGCACCATGTCCGGCCGCCCGGTGAGCATGATCCGCGCCGCCGTCAACGGCACTTCCAGCGAGGTCAGGTGATAGGGCCGATGGAAGACATAGTAAGGGCCCTTGCCCACATGCAGGTCGTCCATCCGTTCGATGATACGCGGATGGGTGGCCTCCACCACCACGAACACGCCCGGCGCCACGCCCTTGCCGATCGTGTAGTCGACGACGCCCTTGCGCGACAGCACGCCGCCATCCTCGCGCGGGATCAGCACGCTGGCCAGCTCGTCGCGGCCCGCATTCGGCCCATGCATGCCGGGTACGTCGGGCACCAGCCCGGTGGCGTTGGCAATGGCGCACATCTCCACCATGGTCTTCGATCCGTCGACGAACTCCACCAGCATGCGCGGGTTCATGTTGCGGCGGATGGCTTCCTCGGCGTAGTCGTCGGGCACCGCGTCATGGTTCAGCGGGTTGTTCTTGCCCTTGCCGGCCGAGACGATCGTGTAGCCCAGCGCGGTGGCGAACTCGATCAGTTCCATGCAGGAGGACGGCTCGTCGCCGGCTCCGACCGAATAGACCACGCCCAGCCGGTCGGCCTGCATCTTCAGCCATGGCCCGATGGTGACGTCGGCCTCCACATTCATCATCACGACGTGCTTGCCATGCTCCATCGCCATCAGGTCGAAATCGGCCGCCACGCCCGGCTTGCCCGTCGCATCGATCACCACGTCGATCAGCGGGTTGGTGACCAGGCGCTCGTTGGACGTGATCGCGATGCGGCCCGCCTCGATCGCGGCCGTCACCTTCGTCTCCGTGTCGGCCTCGCAGGCCATCGCCTCGTCGCCATACGCGATGCGGATGGCCGCGCGCGCCGTATGCGGACGCCGGGTGGAGATGGCCGCCAGGTGCACGCCCTTCATCAGCATGCATTGTGTGACCAGGTCGGTTCCCATCTCGCCCGAACCGATGACGCCGATGCGAACCGGGCGGCCCTCGTCGGCCCGGCGGGCGAGGTCCCGGGCAATCCCGGTCAGGGCGACATTGGTCATGGACACGATCCGGCTGTTGGCAATGGCTTGCGCTGATAGCAGATGAGACGGCGGAATTGTCAAACAACGAAGCCGTGCGAGGGACGACTGGGGTCGCCGTCATGCGATTTCGAGGCCGGGCGGCGAGGTTTGGGTTCCCCAACCGCCTATTGCTTGCCCCCTTCCCTTCGTCGTCGCTTCTCCGCTAGCCTTCGATCATGAGCATGATCCGCATCACGATGGCCGACCTCGAATCGCTCTGCCGCGACGCGGCCATCGCGGCCGGCGCGAGCATCGAGGCCGCCCTTTCGCTGGCCCGCGCCACGGTCGCGGCGGAAGCCGAGGGAAACCGCGCGGTCGGGCTCGATCACCTGCCCTATTATCTCGATGCGCTGGCGGAAGGCCGTATCGACGGCTGGGCCGAACCCATGATCGAGCGCCCGCTGCCGGCCATCATCCACGTCGATGCGCGGGGCGGCACAGCGCATCTCGGCTATGATCGCGCCCATGACCTTCTCGTCGAAGCCGCCCGCACCTGCGGCATCGGATTGTTCGCCCAGAGGAACGCCTATACCTGCGGGTCGCTCGGCACCTTCGTGCAGCGCCTTGCCGCCGAAGGCCTGATCGGGCTCGCAGCGACCAACGGCCCCGCGCTGATGACGGTGCCCGGCGCACGAGCCCCTGTCTATTGCACCAACCCGCTGGCCTTCGCCGCTCCCATGGCGGATGGCGACACGCTCCTGATCGACCAGGCCTCGAGCCAGACCGCCTATGTGAAGGTGCGCGACGCCGCGGTGCGCGGCGACCCCCTGCCCGAAGGCTGGGCGATCGATGCCGATGGACACCCGACGACGGATGCCACCGCTGCTCTGAAAGGCGCGCTCCTGACCTTCGGCGGCGCGCGAGGCGCCAACATCGCGCTGATGGTCGAAGTGCTGGCGGCGGGTCTGACCGGAGCAAACTGGTCTCTCGAGGCACCGTCGATCACGCAAGGCAACCGCTCGCCGGGGACCGGCCTTCTCGTCATCGCCATCCAGCCGCAGGCATTCGGCGCCGGTTTCGAGGACCGGCTGGCCATGCATGCGAGGCGCCTTGAGTCCGAAGGCGTCCACCTCCCCGGACGATCAAAAGCGAAGGCCAGGCGGCAGGCTGCATCCGATGGATTGTTGGTCTGCGCGGAGGTGCTGGCGCAGCTTCGATCTCGGGGCCAGAACGGCAAATGACAAGTCTCTTCAAGCAGTTGAGCGCCATACCTGAATCTGGATGAGAGCCCGCCGGCGGCAGAGTCGGGCCATGACTGGGTGCCAGCCATGCGCGGCCGTCATTGGCATCGAGCCCGACTGCGCGCATAAGGGAACTCCCATTCTCGCAGTTCACCATGTCCGAAGACCTCGACCAGCCCGCCCGCCTCGCCCGTTTCGCCTCGCCATGGCAATGGCTCCTGCTTGTGATGCTCTCGACCATTATCGCGATCGGGCTCGAATTTGCCGCGCTTCCCGCAGCGCTCCTGATCGGCCCGATGATCGCGGCGATCGTGGCTGGCGTCTCCGGCGCCACCGTCCGCCCCGCGCCATCGTTCTTCGTCGCCGCGCAGGGCATCATCGGCTGTGTCATCGTCAGCGCCATCGAGCCGTCGCTGTTCCGGACGCTTCTGTCGGGATGGCCCGTCATCGTGGCAGCCGTGCTGTCCACGCTCGCCGCGTCGAGCCTGCTCGGCATGATGGTCGCGCGCTGGGGCTCGATGCCGGGCACCACGGCCGTCTGGGGATCGGCGCCCGGCGCGGCCAGCGCGATGGTCGTGATGGCCGACGCCTTCGGCGCCGACGCCCGCCTGGTCGCCTTCATGCAGTACCTGCGCGTCCTCATCGTCTCGATCTCGGCGGCGGTGCTGGCCCGGATCTGGATCGATGTCGGCGATGCGGCCCGCCCCCCGGTCGACTGGTTGCCGCACCTCATCCTGCCCGACTTCGCCATGACGCTCGTCATTGCCCTGGTGGGGGCGTTCGGCGGCCGGATGACCGGCATTCCGGGCGCGACACTTCTCGGGCCGCTGCTGATCGGCATTCCGCTGCATCTCGGTCTCGGCCTCGATCTGCAACTGCCCGAATGGCTGCTGGCGACGAGCTATGCCATCATCGGCTGGTCGATCGGCCTGCGCTTCACCCGCCCGATCCTGCTTCACGCCGCCCGGTCGCTGCCGCAGATCATCGGCGCCATCCTGGTCCTGACCGGCTTCTGCGCGGCGGTGGGCGCGGTTCTTGCGGCCACTTTCGATGTCGATCCGCTGACGGCGTTCCTGGCCACCAGCCCTGGCGGCATGGACTCGGTCGCCATCATCGCCGCGGCGTCCGGAAGCGTCGACCTGTCCTTCGTCATGACATTGCAGATGACGCGTTTCCTGATCGTCCTGATCGTCGGGCCGCCGCTCGCCAAGGCGATCGCCATGCGCATGAACCGCCGTCCGCCTTGATGACGACGCGATAAAGTCCTATCTCGCGCTGCATCGCGCCTTGCAAAGGATGTCCCTGACCGTGTCCGGTTCCGTTTCCCGCTTCCTCGGCGACAGCCCGCTGCGCGTGCTCGTCAAGCTGGTCGTCCTGTCGTTCCTGGTCGGCTTCGCCATGCATGCCTTCGGCTGGATGCCGCAGGATGTCTGGTATGCGCTGCGCAACGCCGTTCTCGACGTGTGGCGGATGGGGTTCGACGCAATCGAGCGCTTCTTCGGCTACTTCATCATCGGCGCCATGATCGTCGTGCCGATCTTCATCATCATGAGGCTTTTCAGCTTCAGACGCTGACAGCGACGCGCGCCTGCTCGTTCGCCCACGCAGCCGCGACCTCGAACAGGATCGCGTGACGTTCGGCGAGCGCCGGTACGTCGGTCGAGTAACCGCCGCCGATCACCCCGCAGACCGGCACGCCGGCCTGCCGGAAATGGCCGATCACGGCACGGTCGCGCTGCCGCAAGCCCTCATCGGTCAGCGACAGCTTGCCCAGCCGGTCGTCGGAATGGGGGTCGACGCCCGCATTGTAGAAGACGATATCAGGTCGGGCGTAGTCGGACAGGAGTTGCAGCAAGGGCTCGAGCTTCGCCATGTAGGCATCGTCGCCGGTACCGTCCGGGAGGCTGACGTCGAGATCGGACGGGATCTTGCGGGCCGGATAGTTCTTCTCGCCATGCATGGAGAAAGTGAAGACCCTCGGCTCGTCCGCGCAAACGTCCGCCGTGCCATCGCCCTGGTGAACGTCGAGGTCCACGACGAGGACGCGCCGCACGGCATCCTCGGCCAGCAGGGTCATTGCGGCCACGCCGACGTCGTTGAAGGTGCAGAAACCGGCGCCCTGCATCCGGCGCGCATGATGGCTGCCCCCGGCGGTGTTGCAGGCCAGGCCTTTGGCAAGCGCCAGGCGCGCTGCCAGAAGCGTTCCGGAGGTCGCCAGATGCGCGCGCCGCGCCACCCGTTCGTCGACGGGGAAACCGATCTCTCGCTCGATCTCTTGCGGCACGCTGCGCGTCAGAACCTGTTCGACATAGATCGGATCATGGGCGAGTGTCAGGAGGTCGGCGCCGATGGGCTCGGGCTCATGCAGGCGGGCGGGATCGACGAGCCCACGGCTCCTCAGCGCCTCCATGAGCAGGCTGTACTTCGCCATCGGAAAGCGATGGCTGGGTGAAAATCGGGCGTCGTAGTCGGGATGATGGACGATATCGATTGGCATCCCTTTCTAGCTAGGTCTGCAACGCCCGGAAGAAAAGGGTTGCGTTCACCGGTTTGTGCATTCGGCTCGATATCGGCCTCTCGACATCGCGTCTGGCCGGATGCGAACCGCGCTTCGGCAATCGACCGGACGGACATGGGGAAGGACGCTGCCGCCTGTTTGATCCACGCCAGCTTTCCTCTACACAGGCGTCTTGTGGTCGGGGAAGCGGGCTGATGCGGTCGGAAGTCGAGGAACTGGCGCCTGCGCCCATGCAGGGGCGGCCCTTCATCGTCACCAACAGGCTCGTCCTGTCGATCGCCCTGCCGATGACGCTGGCGTATCTGACGACGCCGCTGCTCGGCATCACCGACACGGCCGTCATCGGACAGTTCGGCGATCCCGCCATGCTCGGCGGCCTTGCCGCCGGCGCGATCGTCTTCGACCTCGTCTTCTCCACCTTCAACTTCCTGCGCGCGGGCACGACCGGCCTCGTCGCGCAAGCTTTCGGCAGCGGCGACGGCCGCGCCGAGCAGGCGTCGTTCTGGCGCGCCTTCGTCCTCGCGGTCGGCATCGGCATCGTCCTGGCGCTCGCCGGACCGGCTGTCGCCTGGGCCGGCACGCTGTTCATCGCCGGCGAGCCGGCCGTGAACGAAGCCTTGAAGAGCTATGTGATCGTGCGCCTGCTCAGCGCCCCCTTCGCTCTCGCGAACTACGCCATCCTCGGCTACGTGCTCGGCCGCGGCGAGGGCATGCTCGGCCTGTTTCTCCAGATCGTCCTCAACGGCGCGAACATCCTGCTGTCGATCTGGCTGGGGCTCGTGCTCGGCTGGGGGATCGAGGGTGTCGCCTGGGGGACGGTCTGGGGCGAGCTTTTCGCCTGCCTCATCGGCCTGACCATCGTGTTCCGTCGCTTCTCGATCCTGCCGCGGCTGTCCATGGCCCTCATTCTCGACCGCACCGCGCTGAAGCGCATGCTCGCGATGAACGGCGACATCATGATCCGCTCCTTCGTGCTGCTCTTTGCCTTCGCGCTCGTTGCCCGCCAGGGTGCGCAACTCGGGACGCTGACGCTGGCCGTCAACGCCGTGCTGATGAACTTCTTCCTCGTCGCCGGCTACTTCCTCGACGGTTTTGCGACGGCGGCCGAGCAACTCGCGGGACGGTCGGTCGGCGCACGGCAGCGCAAGTCCTTCGTCGACACGATCAGGCTCACCGGCCTGTGGGGTTTTGCGCTGTCGGGCGCGGTGGCGGTCATCGTGATCCTGTTCGGCGACGCGCTGGTGGCCTTCATCACCACGGCGCCGGACGTGCGCGAACAGGCGGCGACCTATCTGCCCTGGGCTGCGCTGACGGCCGTTTCAGGCGTGCTCGCCTTCCAGATGGACGGCGTCTTCATCGGCGCGGCATGGTCGCGGGACATGCGCAACATGATGCTGCTGTCCTTCGTCCTCTTCCTCGCCGCCCTCTTCGTGCTTCCCGGGCTGTACGGCAATCACGGCGTCTGGGCGGCGCTGCACGTCTTCCTGATCGCGCGCGGGCTGACCCTCGCAGCGATGTTGCCCGGACGGCTGCGCCAGACCTTCGTCGACCGGACCTGATCAGTCGAGCGGCACGGCGGCCCAATGCGACAGCCGGCTGTCGCGCAGGGCGGCGGGCGACGTGGCGCCCTCGCGGTCGAGAATGGCCGACAGACCCTCGACGATGCGGCCGGGCAGCGCGGGACCGGCATAGATCATCCCGGTATAGACCTGAACGAGATCCGCGCCGGCCCGAATCTTCTCGGCAGCGGCTTCGGCCGAATCGACGCCGCCGACGCCGATCAGCACCCGGTCCGGGCCGAGCCGCTGGCGCATGCGCGCCAAGATGGCGGTCGAACGCGAAAACAGCGGCCGACCCGACAGGCCCCCCGTCTCGGACCTCTGGGCCGCGGTCAAGCCGGCCCGCGACAGGGTCGTGTTGGAAACGATGACGCCCTCGATGCCGTGCGAGGCGACCTCGGCGGCGACGTCGTCGAGGTCGCCCTCGTGCAGGTCAGGCGCGATCTTGAGGAAGATCGCGATCCCCGGTTTCGCGCTCGCGGCACGCGCCTGCGCGACCCGCGACAGGAGTTCGGCCAACTGCTCGCGACCCTGCAGGTTCCGAAGGCCCGGCGTGTTCGGAGACGAGATGTTGACGGTCAGATAGGAGGCCACCGAGGCGAAGCGCCGGACGCCGCTTTCATAGTCGGCGATGCGGTCGTCGGCGTCCTTGTTGGTGCCGATGTTGACGCCGACGATGCCGGGCCCGGCCGGAAGCGCCGTCAGGCGCGCAAATGCGGCATCATGGCCTTCATTGTTGAAGCCGAGACGGTTGATGACGGCCTGGTCTTGCGTCAGCCTGAATATCCGGGGCCTGGGATTGCCCGCCTGCGGTCGGGGCGTGACGGTGCCGACCTCGGCGAAACCAAATCCCAGCCCCAGCAATGCGTGCGGAACTTCGGCATTTTTGTCGAAACCGGCGGCCATGCCCAGCGGATTGGGAAATGTCAGGCCGGCGACCCTCGTCTCCAGCCGCCGATCCGCCTTCGGCCGGCAGCCGAGCGGCACCCCGGTTTTCAGGGCGGCAATGGACAGCCCATGCGCCGTTTCGGGATCGAAGGCAAAGAGCGCGCGGCGGCCGATCGCCTCGACCAGGCCCTTCATGTCGCGAGATCCGGAAAGACATGCCGGCCGTCGTCGCCGAGCGGCAACGGCTTTGCCCAGAGGGCCTGCCGAGGATCGAGCGGCGCATAGAGATGCGGAAACAGCGCGCCGCCGCGCGACACCTCCCATTTCAGCGCCCCCCCGAGCGCGGCGGCATCCACCGCGACCAGCAGCAGATCCCCCTGCCCGGCAAAGTGCTTCGCGGCGGTCTCCGCGACCTGGCCGGCTGTCGAGAAATGGATGAATCCGTCGGCGAGATCGACGGCGGCGCCATCGAATACGCCCTTGTCCTCGGCAAGCCGCCACTGCGCCGCCGTGCAGATCTTGTAGATGCGCTCGTTCATCCCCGCTCTATAGGGCGAGTCCGGCCATGGCGGAAGGCGCCGCTCGACCGGATGTCCCAATTCCGGCGCAATGCCGTGCGTTTGCTGCCGCATCGACCGATCGGAGGGTGCCATGCCGACCAGACTTGCCGCCGCGACCGTGCTCATCGTTCTCGCCGCCACGGCCGGCGCCCCGGCACAGGAAGAGCGCTACGCGATCGAACGGACCCAGGACGGCTATGTGCGGCTGGACACACGGACGGGCCAGATGTCGAGCTGCTCGGAGCAGGCGGGCCAGTTGGTCTGCCGTCTGGCTGTCGACGAGCGCGACGCCTTCCAGGACGACCTCGATACGCTCGCGGCCCGTCTCTCGGCGGTGGAGGAACGGCTGTCGGCGCTGGAAGGCGCACCGGCGACCGCCCTGCCGGGCGAAGAGGAATTCGAACAGAGCCTGAGCTACATGGAGCGGTTCTTTCGCCGCTTCATGGACATCGTCAAGGAATTCGACCGCGACAGCCCTGCTCCCGACCGGACCTGACGTCAGGCCCCAGCAGACCCGGCGAGGGGCATGGCGACGGACTTTCGCGTCGTGAGATCGAGAATCACCGCCACGACCTGGGCGGTCGCGACGGGCGCGCCATCGGCAAAGCGGGTGATCTCGTGGTGAAGCTGCAGCGCCTTTCCCCCGGTCGGGACGGCGTGCGAATGGATCAGCAGGGCGTCACCCGCCTTGGCCGGCTGGTGATGGGTGAGCTTCATTTCCAGCGCCACGCGGCCGTAACCCAGTTCCCGAAGCCGGGCGATCCCAACCCCCGCGACCTCCCAGACATGCGCGGCCGCGTCGGACAGACGCCCGACGAAACCCTGCGCGAGCAGTTCGCCGACCGCGTCGCATTGCATCGGCTGGACGATGGTCCGGCTCGACACCAGCCCGCCGAGCGCCAGCACCTCACGCGGCGGCATCGGCAGGCTCGGGGCGGCATCGACGCCACGCGGAAGGGCCTGCTCGACGTCGCTCTCCCGAACCTGGTTGCCGGCGGCCGGGATACCTGTCGGGGCGTCGAGCGCCGTGGCCGCGACACGGCCGGTCTCGATGTCCTCGAGGAGGTGAACCGTGTACCCGGCGAAGCGCCCGTCGGCCACGATCGCCGAGAGCGTGCGCGTGATGCCCCCGGCGTGCAGCTCCGCGTGATAGCGGACGTGACGGGTGCGCGGCAGCGGGCCGGCCATGTCGCCGCCGTTCATCCCGGCGAGAAAGCGCGCCGCCTCGTCGAAGCGCTTGAAATAGAACTGGACGTTCATGTGGGCGTTGTCGTCGCATTCCCACGTGTTCACGAACGACCGATGGGTCTCGACGAAACCGTTCATCTGCTGCCTCCCGATGCCATTCAGCCACCGCCCCGTTTGCACGAGGCGGCGCTGGTGGCAACTGCGGATGTCTGGGCCAGACGGCCAGTCCGCGTCCGGGTCACCGGCTTCGGGTCAGGCAACGGCAGAAAGCACCATCTCGCCTTCGTGAAGGAAACACGCCTTCGAGAACAGCTTCAGGTCGGCGGGATTGGGCAGCCGGACATCGCCGAGCGAGGGCATCCGCCGGTCCGCCAGTTCGAAAACGCGGTCGATCTGCGACACGAGCACGATGATCGAACCCGAACTCCGGGAATGGGCGGCCAGCGTGGCGAGCTGTTCACCGATCGGCGGCTTCGTCCGCTTCTGATCGAGAAGCTGGAGATAGTCGATCGCAGCGAAACCTGGACGATCCCGATCGCGAAGCCGATCCACCACATAGTCGGCGCAGATGTCGTCGGACGTATCGATCAAGAGCGCCGCCTCGCCCGGATCACTGGCGTGTCCGAGCGACGCCAGCCGCGTTCGAACCTCGGGATCGGTGTATTCGAGCGTGAAGAAGGTGCTGGGCATGCCTCGGCCGGCAGCGGCGAGCGCCAACTGCAGGGCCAGCAAGGTCTTGCCGTGCCCGGGCCGCGCGCCCAGCAACACCATCTCGCCCTGGCAAAGGCCACGCAGGATGCTGCCAGCCGGATCGGAACGGGCAGCGAAAGCCAGATGGTCCCAGCTTCGAAAGCCGCTTTCGCGCGCGATGGCGTCGAGCGCTTCGTTGAGGGCGATGCCGCGTTGTCGCGACATGATTCTTGCATTGCGTTTAAGCCTGTAGATCGGGGCGGATAGCTTCATCGGCGACGTCCTCGTGCGAGCGATGTTCGCAACCCCTCCTCATGCAAACGCTCGAACCAGGTGGTCCGCAAGGTCGTCGCTCTGCATGTCGGATGCTGCCCCGATGGAGGGAGGAGGCTCGAGCCAAGCCCGAATCGACGCTAGACCCGCGTCGTTCCGCTGGCAAGTCGCCTCTTGCTCGCGGCGAGGATGTCAGGACTGGAGGGCCATAAACGGGCGCACGCCGGCGATGGACAGGGTGACCGACATGGCGAAGAAGAAGCAGGCGACGTTGAACGCAAGCCGAGCGAACTGGCCATAGACTTCACGCAGGATGTCGGCGAAAGCCCGGTCGGCGCGTTCGTCGGATGGACGGCTGCGCTCATCCAGGAACAGCCAGACTTCCGTGCGGCGCGGCGGCTGCCGATGGGCCAGCATGGCCTTCTGCGTGAGAAGGCCCGCCATGAGCAGCGTGCAGATGGCGCCGCACCGAAAGGCGAGGACCGGGTGGAAGGCCAGGGACAGCATCGTCATGGCAATGGCGAGCGCACCGAAACCGACGGCTCTGCCGACGCAGACGAAGGCAATCTTGCGAACGGGCTCCACGGCGTCCTCCATTCGTCCCCGGCCATCCAAAACTGGAGATTTGCAGTTTCGAACGGCTCAGCACCGGAAAGGTTTCGCTTCGGACGGCCGCAAATGTCTCTCAAACCGGGAAACCCGGTCGATATGCGTCTTATGGCTTGAAAAGCGACTGCAACGCCGCATAATCAACCTCCCGTCATCCATACACAAAACAAGAACCGGATGCGGACCCAGGGAGGGCGGCCAGTGTCATCGGGCCTGAAAATCGTGATCGCCGACGATCACCCACTGTTTCGCGGCGCGCTGAAACAGGCACTCGCCAGCGTGGCGAAAGACCCGATCATCCTCGAAGCCGGCACGTTCGCGCAGACCAAGGAGGTCGTGGCCGGTTGCGATGACATCGACCTGGTGCTGCTCGACCTGACGATGCCGGGCGCCAGCGGGTTGTCGGGGCTCGTCGCCATCCGCGCGATCAACGTCGGCGCACCCATCATGATCGTGTCGGCCCACGACGAAGTCGAAACCATCCGCCGGGCGCTCGACCTCGGGGCATCCGGATACATCTCCAAATCCGCCAGCATGGACGAAATCCGCAAGGCCGTGCAGACGGTTCTCGACGGCGGCGTGCACGCACCGACCGACAGCGAACTCGGCACCGAAACCGACCCGGAAATCGCCGACCTCATCCAGCGGCTGCACAGCCTGACGCCGCAACAGGCCCGGGTTCTGTCGATGATCGCCGAGGGACTTCTGAACAAGCAGATCGCCTATGAACTCGGTGTTTCCGAGGCGACGGTGAAAGCGCATGTCTCGGCCGTGCTCCAGAAGCTGAATGTCGACAGCCGAACGCAGGCGGTCATCCAGCTTTCGCGGATCGGAACGGACACGATCGTCGCATCCGCGAACTGAGAAACCAGCTGCAACCGATTCGGATTTCAGCCTATTCGGCCGCCGACGACATCTTGCGGCAACGCTGCAGCACGGTGCGCAGGCCGGCCGGCTTGACCGGCTTGTTGAGGATGACCACGTCGAGCGCGGCCGCCTTGTCGCGCACTTCGCTCGACCGGTCGGCCGTGATCAGCACGGCAGGAACATCCCTGCCATAGGCTTCGCGCAGCCGCCGGATCACCCGGATGCCATCGTCGCGGTCGAGGTGGTAGTCGGCCAGGATGACGTCGGGCGGGTCGCCGAGCGCGTCGTCGGACACGTCTGGCATCGCGCCGTGGGTGGTGACCCGGCAGCCCCACCCCTCCAGCAGGAGACGCATGCCGTCCAGGATGCGCGGCTCGTTGTCGATGCACAGCACGTCGAGCCCGGCCAGCGACTGTCCGCCCTCGGCCGCGCGCAACGGCGTCACGACCGCGTCCACCGCCATCGGCTCGGCCACCGGCATGATCACCGAAAAGCGGGTTCCGCGGTGCTGGCATGACAGGATCTGGATTTCCAGCCGCAGCACGCGGGCGATACGGTCGACGATCGACAGCCCAAGTCCCAGCCCCTGCGCCTCGCGCATGCCTTCGTCGAGACGGGTGAACTCGCGAAACACCGTGTTGAGCTTGTCGGGCGCGATGCCGATGCCGCTGTCGAGAATCTGGATCTCGACCAGTTCGCCGCGCCGCCTCGCACCGACGAGCACGGTGCCCTTGCGCGTGTACTTGATGGCGTTGGAGACCAGATTCTGGATCAGTCGTCGGAGCAGGTTCCGGTCCGTCGTTACCGTCAGAGAACAGGGAACGATGCGCAGCCTGAGGCCCTTTTCCTTCGCCATGGGCTGGAAATCGGTGCCGATCTGGCGCAGCAGGCCATCGAGCCGGAACGTGGTTTCCTTCGGCCGCATGGCGCCTGCGTCGAGCCGCGATATGTCGAGTACGGCGCCGAGGATCATCTCGACCGACTCCAGCGCCGATTCGATGTTGGCGGCGGCCGCACCAGACGGTCCCTTTCCGGCCTGCTCGAGCAGCGAGGAGCAGTAGAGCCGCGCGGCGTTGAGCGGCTGCAGGATGTCGTGGCCGGCGGCCGCCAGGAAGCGCGTCTTGCCGAGATTGGCTTCCTCGGCGAGCATCTGCGCCTGGGCAAGTTCCTCGTTGACCCGGAGCAACTCGGCGGTTCGGCGCGCGACGCGCTGTTCCAGCGTTTCGTTGGCGCTCTTCAGCTCGATGTCGGCATGCACCCGCGCGGTGATGTCGGCATAGGTGGCGACGATGCCGCCGTCCGGCATCGGGTTGGAGCGGACCTCCAGGATACGGCCACTGGCTTTGAGTTCGATCTGCCAGGGTCTGGCGAAGGTGTTGAAGCGCTCGAGCGTCCGGCCTTCGGACCCGTGACCGATGTCGCCGCGCTCGGCCAGATGGTCGAGCACCTGGCCCAGCGACACGCCGACCTGGCCGAGATCGTCGGGCAGGTCGAGCAGGAGCCGGTACTGACGGTTCCAGCAGATCAGCCGGAAATCGCGATCGAAGACGGTAACGCCCTGCTCCATCTGGTCGAGCGCCGTCTGGAGCAGGTCGCGATTGTGTTGCAGGGCTTCGGAGGCGTCGTCGAGCAGCTTGTAGGCATCCTTGACCGTCTTGTCGCGGCGCTGCAGCAGAAGCGACAGGACCAGACGGGCCGACGAGGATCCGACGGCGCTCGTGAGCAACTGTTCCGAGAACCGGATGACCGACATGTCGGCCGGCTCGGCGCCGTCGAGTTCGCGACCACGCCGCTGCGCGAAGCTCTCGAAGGAGCGCTCGGTTCGCTCCGCGCCGAGATAACGCGCGATCGTGTCCTTCAGGTCGTCGACGGTCGCCGTGGTGCGGAATCGGCGCAGGCTCGGCATCGGGCTCACCTCGCGCGGCACGAAGATGGACGCCTGGATGCGCTCGAGCGGGCGCGCCGCTCGCGACAGCGATCCGAGCACGAGACCGAGCGTGTTGACGAGCAGGCTCCAGAACACGCCGTGATTGAGCGGCTGGGCGACGACGCCGAACAACGCCTGCGGCCGCAGCGCCTCGAGGCCGAACGGTCCGTGAACGACCAGCGGCAGGTCGGCAGGAGCGAGCGAGGGCAGGAGCAGCGTGTAGGCCCAGACCAGGATGCCGCCGGTCATGCCCATGATGGCTCCGCGGCCATTGGCCTGTCGCCACACGAGCCCGCCGAAGAAGGCCGGTGCGAACTGCGCGATCGCGGCGAATGACATGAGGCCGATCGAGGCCAGGCGCGTGTTGTGGGTGGTTTCACGGTAGTAGAGAAAGGCCGCAAACAGCACCAGGAAGATGGCCGCGCGGCGAACGTTGAGGATGATCTGCGACCAGTCCTCATATCCCGAGCGTCCCGACCGGATGAGCCGGCGAAACAGGAGCGGAATGACGAGGTCGTTGGAAATCATGATCGACAGCGCCACGCTGGCGACGATCACCATGGCGGTGGCGGCCGAGAGCCCGCCGATGAAGGCGGCCATGGCCAGGAGGTCGTTTCCAGCCAGCAGCGGCAGCGACAGGACGTAGAGATCCGCGCTCGTCTGGCTGCCGACCGACACCACCCCGGCAAAGGCGATCGGAATGACGAAGAGGTTGATGCAGACGAGATAGATCGGGAACAGCCAGGTCGCGGTTCGCAGTTCCCCTGCCCCGCGGTTCTCGACGATCATGACGTAGAACTGGCGCGGCAGCATGATGATGGCGAAGGCGCTGAGCAGCGTCAGCACGAACCAGGTGGCAAACGAGGTCGGATAGGCCGAGGCGGCCGCGACCTCGGCGTTGTCGCGCACCGCCTCGATCAGATCGGCCGGACCGTCGAAGAACAGGAACACGACGAAAATCCCCACCGCCAGGAATGCGGCGAGCTTCACGACCGATTCGACCGCCACCGCCAGGATCAGCCCGTCCTGGTGCTCGGTCGCGTCGGCGTGGCGCGTGCCGAAAAGCACGGCGAACAGCGCCAGGAGGATGGCGACGAGGAGCGAAATGTCACCGAGGAACAGGTCGATTTCCGGCGGGCGGCCATTGTAGTGCTCGACCATCAGGCTGACGGAATCCGAGATCGCCTTCAATTGCAGCGCGATGTACGGAATGGCCCCGACGGTTGCGATGATGGTGGCGATGGAGGCCACCACGAAGCTCTTGCCATAGCGTGCGGCCAGGAAATCGGCGATCGAGGTGATTTTCTCGGCTTTCGAAAGCCGCACGATGCGGTGCAGCAGCTGGTATCCGAAAAGAAACACCAGCACCGGGCCGATGTAGATCGCGAGGAACTCCAGCCCCCGTTCGGAGGCCAGGCCGACCGAACCGAAGAAGGTCCAGGACGTACAGTAGATGGCGAGGCTGAGCGCGTAGATGTAGGGGCGCACGCGGTCGGGCCGGCGCGCCGCCCTGCGATCCCCGAGGCTCGCGATGACGAAGAGCAGCGTGACATATGCGATGGCGATGATGACGACGACCCAGCCGCGCATTCACCCTGTCCTCCCGACGGGAATGTTTTCGACAACTCGCGGCGAAATGCAAATCAGACTTGAGTCGACCCCGTTCCACGACGTTCCGCGGCATCCGACCGATGCACGTTTCCTTCGCCGCGCGCGACGCTATAATCGCCAGACCGGAGACTGGCCGCGAGGGGCGCCATCCGGGGAGAACGAGGGACCATGCTCAAGGAATTCCAGGAGTTCATCTCGAAGGGGAACGTGATCGATCTCGCCGTCGGCGTCATCATCGGCGGAGCCTTCGGCCTGATCGTCAAGTCGCTGACCGACGACATCATCATGCCGATCGTCGGCGCCATCTTCGGAGGCGTCGACTTCTCGAACTACTTCCTGCCGCTCGCCTCAGGCGTGACGGCCACGACGCTGGACGCGGCACGCGAACAGGGCGCGGTCTTCGCCTATGGCAGCTTCATCACGGTCGTGATCAACTTCATGATCCTCGCCTGGATCATCTTCATCATGATCAAGGCCGTGAACCGGATGCGCCGGACGATGGAGAAACCCAAGGCGACGCCGGACCAGCCGGCCCCGCCACCCGCCGACATTCTGCTGTTGACCGAAATCCGCGATCTGCTGGCCAAGCGCGACGACCCGACCCGGACCGTCTGACCAGACCCCGGCGAAGCGGTTTCCACCGCACTGGCCTATTGCAACCGCGTCCATGGCGGGGGTAATCCGTGCGCCTCTCGCACACGGATTACCCCCGCCATGAGCCTTCTCGACGACATCCGAGCCGAAGCCCGGCTCGCGCCCGACAGCGGCATCTCCTCGATCATCGACTATGGCCGCGGACGCCCTGGCCTGATCCCGATGTGGGCGGGCGAAGGCGACCAGGCGACGCCGGAATTCATCACCGCCGCCGCGGTCGCGGGCCTGGAGGCCGGCGAGACGTTCTACACGTGGCAGCGCGGCATGCCCGACCTGCGCCGGGCGCTGGCCGACTACCACAGCCGCCATTTCGGGCGCTCCGCTTCGGCCGAGGAGTTCCTCGTGACCGGGTCGGGCATGCATGCGATCCAGCTTGCCTTGCAGGCGACCGCCGGCGCCGGCGACGAAGCCGTGTACCTGTCGCCCGCCTGGCCGAACTTCGCCGCCGCCGCCGGCGTGATGGGCACCAGGCCGGTTCCCGTCGAGCTCACCTTCTCGGAACGGGGCTGGACCCTCGACATCGAGCGCCTGGACGCCGCCATCACACCCAGAACTCGGGTGCTGTTCGTCAATTCGCCGTCGAACCCGACAGGCTGGACCGCCGACCGGGAAACGCTTGCCGCGATCCTGGCACTGGCCCGCAGGCATGGGCTGTGGATCATCGCCGACGAGATCTATGCACTGTTTCACTACCGTGGCGGCCGTGCGGCATCGTTCCTCGATGTGATGGAACCCGACGACCGGATCATCTTCGTCAACAGCTTCTCCAAGAACTGGGCCATGACAGGCTGGCGGGTCGGTTGGCTGCGGGTGCACCCGAGCCTGCAGCAGATGTTCGAAAACCTGATCCAGTATTCGAATTCCGGTGTTCCGCAGTTCCTCCAGCGCGGAGCCCTGGCAGCACTCGACCAAGGCGACGCGTTCGTTGCCGGACAGGTCGAACGCGCCGGTGCCGCGCGGGACCTGGTCTGCCGCATCCTTGGCGCCACCAACCGGGTGAAGCTGTCGCCACCGGCCGGGGCCTTTTATCTGTTCTTCGCCATCGACGGCCTGCCCGACGCGCGGGCGGCGGCAGCCGAGATCGTGGACAAGGCCAATGTGGGGCTGGCGCCCGGCACCGCCTTCGGCGCCGGCGGCGACGGCTATCTCAGGCTCTGCTTCCATCGCCGCCTGGACCAGGTCGAGGAAGCCGCCGAGCGCCTTGCCGGCTGGATCGGCGGTCGCTGACGCTGATCGTTAAAATTGCATCGGCTGACTTAACGGCACTTCAGACGATTGTCGTGCATATTCCGCTCGTTGGCGCACCGGGGACGTGTGCCGGGACAACAGGCGGATCTCTCACATGGCTGTGCTCGTCACGGGTGGCGCCGGCTATATCGGCAGCCACATGGTATGGGAATTGCTCGACGCGGGCGAGGATGTCGTCGTCATCGACAATCTCTCGACCGGCTTCGAATGGGCGATGGCGCCGGAAGCGACGTTCTACAAGGGTGACGTTGCCGACCGGCGCCTCGTCAGGCGCGTCATCCGCGACCATTCGGTGGACGCGATCATCCATTTCGCCGGCTCGGTCGTGGTGCCCGAATCGATCTCACGACCGCTGTTCTACTACGAGAACAACACCTGCAAGTCGCGCGCGCTGATCGAGCACGCGGTGGCCGGCGGTGTCCGTCACTTCATCTTCTCCTCGACCGCGGCGATCTACGCGGCCGGCGATTCGCGGCCGCTCGACGAGGAGGCGCTCGTCGCCCCGCAGACGCCCTACGGCATGTCCAAGTTCATGGTCGAACTGATGCTCCGCGACGTGGCGGTCGCGCATCCGCTCGACTACGCGATCCTGCGCTATTTCAATGTCGCAGGCGCCGACCCGAAGGGCCGCGCCGGACAGTCGACGAAAGGCGCCACGCACCTGATCAAGGTCGTCTGCGAGGCGGCCCATGGCCGACGCGACCATGTCGACGTTTACGGCGCCGACTGGGAAACGCGCGACGGGACCGGGATTCGCGACTACATCCACGTCTCCGATCTCGTCCTGGCCCACCGCCTGGCCTTGCAACGCCTGCGCAATGGCGGCGGCAACCTCGTGGCGAACTGCGGCTACGGACGCGGATATTCCGTCCGGGAAGTGATCGACAGCGCCAAGCGGGTTGCGGGAAAGGATTTCCCCGTGGCCTTCGCGCCGCGCCGTCCCGGCGATCTCCCCTCGGTGATCGCCAATGCGGCGAGGGCCCGCAAGGAACTGGCCTGGACGCCGCGCTTCGACGCGATCGACGACATCATCGAGACCTCGCTTGCCTGGGAAGACAGCCTGTCGCGGAAGAACTCGGCCGCCTGAGCGTGTGGCTGCTCCCGCCGTCGATGGCGGGAGCGGACCCCGGCCAAGGCAATCATCGGCCTTGTCACGACCCTCGCCATCTGGAACGCTGCCGCAAAGCGACGGGGACAGACGATGATCGACGAAGGCTTCTTCAACGCGCTCCTGCACTGGACCACCCGCTCGATCGAGGTGGCCGGGATCGCCGCAATCGTGCTCGGCATTCTGCTGGCGACGGCGCGTTTCGGTCTTCGCCATATCCTCGACAGTCAGCGCGAGATGACGTTCCAGCGCTATCGCGGCGATGTGGGTCGCTCGATCCTGCTCGGACTGGAGTTCCTGGTGGCAGCCGACATCATCAACACGGTCGCGATCGACCCGACGCTCGAGAGCCTCGCCGTGCTGGCCGGGATCGTCCTCATTCGAACCTTCCTGAGTTTCGCCCTCGAAGTCGAGATCGAAGGGCGCTTCCCCTGGCAGGCCCGTCCGGACGATCAGCCGCGCAGATAGGGATTGCGCCGCGGCAAGGGCGTCAGACGGATCAGGCAGCTTCCATCGTCGCCGCGTGAGAATTCGACCAGCGTGTCGCGTTCGGCATCGGCCCAGAGCCAGCGCTGCGAGGGTGAACTCCGACGTGACACCGGGGCACCATGTTGCTGCAAGAGGGCATCCGACGCCGCATCGCAGTCCCTGACCTCGTCGGACGGTCGCAACTCCACCAGACCGAGTTCGCCGAACTCGCTGAAGCCGAGCCGGGCCTGGAAATCGATCCCGGACGCTTCGACGTCGACCGCAAGGAGCATGGTCAGGCTCGATCCCGCGACCGGCTCGTCCACACGCCCGGTGCCGGCAGGCGCCGCAAGGCGGGCGGCGTGCTGCGTCATGCCCCAGTTCGTCCATTCCCAGCCCGCCCGGGCGGGCGTGGAAACACAGGTGGAGAAAGCGATGGCGAAGAGGAACAGGCGCATGTCTGGTGCAATGCACCATGAGCCCGGCACATGCACCCTCGAACACCGGCAGCGGTAAACATACCCTTTTTGCGAGGCGCTTGATTCGACGGAATGAGCGCGACGGCAGATCGTTGGTTCGGCGTCTATCGTCGCCGGCCCGCCGCGCTGATACCCACCGCCGCGACGATGATCAGGCCGGTGGTCAGGTCCTTGTAAAAGGGGTCGGCGTTGAGGATGTTGAACCCATTGTTGATCAGCGCCAGCATGAAGACACCGGCCACCGAGCGCCAGACAGCACCCTGCCCGCCGTAGATCGACGTGCCGCCGATGATGACGGCCGCGATGGCCTCGAGTTCCATGCCCGTGCCGGCCGTCGCCTGGCCGAGAGAGATGCGGGAGGTGGCGATGGCGGCTGCCAGCCCCGCCGCGAAGCCGTTGATGGAAAAGGCGACGATCTTGACGCGTTTGGTGCGGATACCCGAGAGGATCGCGGCTTCCTCGTTGCCACCGACGGCGAGGATCTTGCGTCCGATCGTCGATCGGTTCAGCAGGATGGTCAGCGCCACGGCGAAGACGACCAGCACGATCACCGCGTAAAAGACCACGCCGATCCGGCCACGGCCGAGCCAGGTGAAATCGTCCAGCCGCACCGGTAGCAGCGTGCCGCCGGTGATGAGGATGGCGATACCGCGATAGACCAGCCCCGTCGCCAGCGTCGCAAGGAAGGAATGGATGTTCAGCGTCGTGATGGTCAGCCCGTTGACGAAGCCGAGCAGCATGCCGACCAGCGGCGCGGCCATCAGCCCGGCATAGGGGTGGACGTTGAGCGCGAGCCAGGCGGCTGTCACGCTTGCCACGGCGAAGATCGCCGCGACCGACAGATCGAAGCCGCCGCAGATGATGACCAGCGTCATCGCTGCCGCCATGATGGCAAGCGGCGTGTTCTGGTTGAGGATGTTGATCAGGTTCTGAACCGTGAGGAAGGAATTGCTCGACAGCGAGAGCAGCACCATCAGGACGAGGATCATCACCGCGACCGCATAGGTCTGGAGAAACCTCAGGGCGGCCGCGACACTGATGCCCTGTTCCGTCCCGCGCGCGCTCGTCGTCATGCCGTTGCCCCTGCCTTGTCGGCGCCCTGTTCGTGAAACAGCCGCCAGATCACCTCGTCCACCGTCGTTTCGGCTGGAACGATTTCGCCGGTGACGCGGCCGCCCGAGACCGTGTAGGCGCGATGCGCCAGCCCCAGCACCTCCTCGATTTCCGACGAGATGAGCAGGATGGCAGCGCCGCGCCGCGCCGTCTCGCCGATGAATTCGTGGATGCGGCGGCGCGCGCCGATGTCGACGCCGCGGCTCGGTTCGTCGAGAATGACGATGCGGGGATCGCCGAGGATCCACTTGCCCATCACCACCTTCTGCTGGTTACCACCCGAGTAATTGGCGACTTCGCCGTCGACATGGCCGGGCTGGACGCCGAAATAGTCGATCAGGCGGCGCGCCTCGCTGCGCTCCGCGCCTGCGCGGACCAGCCCGAAACGCGCGAAGGCCGAAAGGTGCGGCAGGGTGATGTTGGGTCGCACGGTCTGCGTCAGGACGAGCCCCTGCTTGCGGCGGTCCTCGGGCACCATGGCAAGGCCGCGTTCGATGGAGGATCGCGGCGAGCGGTCGGCATAGACTTCGCCGGCAACCGTTACCATGCCTGCGACCGAGGCATCTGCGCCGAAGATCGCGCGGGCGATTTCCGTGCGCCCGCTGCCGACCAGCCCGACGAGGCCGACGATCTCGCCGGGCCAGAGATGGAGATCCGCGCCGCGCACCCCGGTCGACGTGACAAGGCCGCGCACGGAGAGAAGCGGCGTGCCGGTGCGGTCCGGCTCGGGCGGAAGCGGCGGATAGGCGACATCGGCCGCGGGCCGGCCAATCATGGCGGCGATCAGCGAGGCCTTGGTCTCGTTGGCTGCTGGCGACGTGCGGATGACGGCGCCGTCGCGCATGACGGTGACGGTGTCGCAGACGTCGAGCACGTGGTCGAGAAAGTGCGAGACGTAGATGATGGTGCAGCCGCGGTCCCGCAGCTTGCGCATGACGCCGTGCAGGCGCTCGGCTTCGTCGTGGGTCAGTGACGAGGTCGGCTCGTCCATGACGATGACGCGCGCCTCGCGGGCGAGCGCTCGCATGATCTCGACCTTCTGCTGGTCGGCGATCGAGAGCGAGCCGGCGGTTGCCGCGGGATCGAGGTCGAAGCCGGCGAAGGCGGCGATGTCGGCAAGCCGCCGGTCCTCGTCACCGACCAGAAAGCCGACGCGGCTGTGCTCGATGCCGAGGAAGACGTTCTCGGCGACCGACAGCGCCGGCACGAGTTGCAGTTCCTGGTGCATCATCGCGACGCCGCGCGCCAGCGCCAGCGGCGGATCCCACTGCGTGACGCTCTCGCCAAAGACCATCAGGTCGCCGGAAGAGCGCGAGTAGTAGCCGCCGACGATCTTGCCGACCGTGGACTTGCCGGCGCCGTTTTCGCCGATAAGCCCGTGGATCTCGCCGGGAAGGAAGTCGATGGACACGTCGCGCAGAACCTCGACGCCGGAGAAGGATTTCGAAACGCCGGAGAGGCTGATGCAAGGGGCGGACGCTTCAGCGCGTGCCGCCTGTCCCGTTTCGACCTCCGTTCCAGCCGCCATCTCGTGCCTTTCCAACCCGCTGCGAACCGCCGGCTTCTCGCCGTCGGTCAGGCTCTCGCCTCGGTGCGGACGGGATCCACCGTCAGGTCCGAGCCGATCGCCACACCATAATGCGAAAGGGCTGCCTCGCGCGAGACCGCGCCGGACACGACATCGTGGAGGACCTCGTCGACGGGTCGCGTCTTCGGGTTGCCATTGCCACCGCCGCCACCGGTTCGGGTGACGAAGAGCGTGCCCTTCTCGAAGCGCCGGGCGCGCATCTTCAGCGGCTTTTCTACGCGGCCGTCAGGGTGGATGATGTCGTTGTCGGGGCCTTGCCCGTCGCCGCCGCCATTGATGCCCCAGGCCGGCGTACGCGAGCGCTCGAACCACAGCGCGCCGTAGCAATCCTCGAGCAGCCGATAGCTGCGCACGACACCCATGCCGCCGCGCCAGCGCCCCGGCCCGCCGGAATCCTGGCGCAGAGAGAACTCCTCGACCCGCACTGGGAACTTGGTCTCGTAGACCTCGGCAGGAAGGTTGCGGAAGCCGCCATTGACGAGGTTGATCAGCGCGCTTTCGCCGTCAGAGCCGTTGGCGCCGCCCCAGCCGCCGGCCGTCGGCTCGACCGAGATCCACTGGCCGCGGTCGGACTCCATG
The DNA here is from genome assembly GCF_003970795.1 of Aquibium carbonis. Taxonomy (GTDB): domain Bacteria; phylum Pseudomonadota; class Alphaproteobacteria; order Rhizobiales; family Rhizobiaceae; genus Aquibium; species Aquibium carbonis. The sequence goes on from NZ_RWKW01000026.1 coordinate 76,891, forward strand.
TCGAAGAAGGCCGCGACCATGGAGTCGCCGTAATGCGCGGCGGTCGCCTTTTCGGGCATCGCCTCGCCGAGGCAGGAGATCATCAGGTCGGCGAGTAGGCCGAGACCGGTGAAGTACCATTCGCAGGCGGCAGGCTCGCGCGCGTTGAAGATGCACTTGTCGGGGATGCGCACCTCCATGGTGGAGAAGGAGCCGCCGGTGATCGCCCGGTCCGGGCTGATCATGGTCTTGTAGGCAAGCCGCAGCAGCGACTCGGTCTGCACCGCGCCGCAGTTGATCGAGCCCTGCACCGGACCCGAAGAGCCCTCGAGATCGATGATCATCTTCTCGCCCTCGATCGTCAGGCGAAGCGCGACCTTGACCGGGTCGGTGGTGACGCCGTCGTCGTCGAGATAGCCCTCGCGATAGTAGCTGCCGTCCTTGAGCTTGCCGATCGCCTCGCGATCGAGCAGCCTGGCCTGCTCGAAGATGTTGGCACAGGCGGCGCGATAGGTGTCGGCCCCGATCCGGTCGAGGATCTGCGACAGCCGCTTCTCGCCGGTGCGGATCGAGGTGATCTGGGCGTTCAGGTCGCCGATCGTCATGTCCTTCAGCCGCGTATTGCGGGTGAGAAGGTCGTACCATTCGGGAATGCGCTTGAACTTCGTCACGATGCGGGTCGGTCCGAGCCGCAGGCCCTCATGGAAGATCGAGGTCGAGCCCATGGTGGAGCCGGGGTCGATGGCGCCGATGTCCTGCCAATGCGCGCGCGCCGCGCCGAAGCCGACGAGCTCGTCCTTGTAGAAGAGGGGACCGATGGCGGTGACGTCGTGCAGATGCGTGCCCTGCAGGTAGGAATCGTTGAGGATGAAGATGTCGCCGGGATGGATGTCCTCGCCGTAGCGATCCAGCACCAGCTTCACGCAGGCATCGATCGCGCCGACGAAGAGCGGCACGCCGGTCGACTGGCCGAGCATGTTGCCCTTCTCGTCGAGCAGCGCGACGGCACTGTCGCGCCCTTCGTAGATGATCGCCGAGAAAGCGGAACGCCACAGCGCGGCATTCATGTCCTTGGCGCAGGAGATGACGAAGTTGCGGACGACTTCGGTGGTGATCGGATCGGCATGGGCCATGGTCGATGTCCTTCTCAGCGTCGCGTCAGGAGAAGCTGGCCGCCGGTGATCACCTCGGCGCGCCAGTCGGGCGGCAGGATCGTCGTCGCGGTCGCCTCCTCGATGATGGCAGGGCCTTCGATCGCCTCGCCCTTGGCGAACTCGTCGCGGTTGAGCACGGCTGCGTCATGTTCGACGCCGTCGAAATAGACGCGGCGTGCGCGCGGCGCGGTGCGACCCCGCACCGCCGGGTCGGGGATGCCGGGACGGGTGAGCGTACCCAGCGCCGCCACCCGCAGGTTGGCGACCTCCACCTGCGCTTCCGGGCTCGAGTGGCCGTACTGGCGCTCGTAGGCCTCGTCGAAAGAGGCGCGAACGGCCGCCATGTCGATCGCTCCCGCCGGCACCGGGATGGTCAGGACATATTCCTGGCCGTGGTAGCGGAAATCGGCGAAGCGCTCGAAGGAGATCTCGGCATCGGCGAAGCCTTCCCGGTTGAGGTAGCCGGTGCCTTCCGCCTCAAGGGCCGAGAACTTCTCGGCGAGATCTGACCCGTCGATCTGATGCCAGAAGCCGTAATAGGTCATCTTGAAGTCATGCCGGACGTCGGTCTGGAGCATGCCCCAGGCGGAGAACGCGCCCGGCATCACGGGGATCACCACTTCGCGGATATCCAGCTGCTGGGCAAGCGCCACAGCCTGCGCCGGCCCTGCCCCACCGAAGGCGACGAGCGCGAAATCGCGCGGATCGATGCCGCGGCGAATGGTGATGGTGCGGATGGCGTCGGCCATCTTGGCATTGATGATGTCGATGATGCCCTGCGCCATCGCTTCGGTGGACAGTCCGAAACGGGCGCCCAGCGCGCCCACCGCCTCGCGCGCCTTGTCCTTGTCGAGCGTCATCGAGCCGCCGGCGAAGTTGGACGAATCGAGCCGGCCGAGTACGAGGTTGGCGTCGCTCACGGTCGGCTCCGTTCCGCCGCGCCCATAACAGGCGGGACCGGGCACCGATCCGGCCGATTTCGGCCCGACGCGGACGGCACCCGCCTCTTCCCAGGCGATGGAGCCGCCGCCGGCCCCGATCACGTGGATGTCGACCACCGACATCTGGATCGGCAGGCCTTCGAGCTCGGCCTCGTTGGATGCGGACGGCTTGCCGTCGATGATGAGGCTGGCATCGAAGGACGTTCCGCCCATGTCGACGCAGATGAGGTTCGGCTTGCCGATTTCGGCGGCCAGCGTCTGGCCACCGATCGCGCCGCCGACCGGTCCCGACAGGAGCGTCTGCAACGGCATGTCGGTCGCGGCGGCCGCGGTCATGGCGCCACCGTTCGACTTCATCACGTGAAGCTGCCGGCCTTCCGGCAGACGCGACGAGAGCTGGGCGACAAGTGTGTCGAGGTAGCGCCGCACGACCGGCGCGGCATAGGCGTCCATGGCCGTCGTCGACGTGCGGGCATATTCGCGCCACTCCGGCGAGACGCGATGCGACAGGGTGACCGGAATGCCGGGCAGCCGATCCTTCAGGTAGGCCTCGACGGCGAGTTCGTGCGCGGCGTTCTTGAACGAGAAGAGCAGGCAGACGGCAACGGCCTCGTAGCCCTTCGTGCGAACCGCCTCCACCACGGCATCGAGTTCGGCGACGTCGAGTGCGGTTTCGATCTCGCCCTTCGCATTGACGCGCTCGGTCACGGTGTAGGTGTCTGGGATTTCCACCAGCGGCCGGGGTTTGCGCCAGTGGATCGAGAAGATCTCGCCGCGGTCGTTGCCCTGAATGGTGTAGATGTCGCGGTAGTTCCTGGTGGTGACGAGCGCAACCTTGGCGCCACGCCGGGTCAGCACCGCGTTGAGACCCACCGTCGTGCCATGCACGAAGAAGGCGATGTCGCCGCCCGAGAGATGCGTTTCGACGCCCTCGATGACGGCGAGCGCCGGATTGTGCGGCGTGGACAGAACCTTGAAGGCTTCGCACACGCCGGTTTCGGCATCCTGGAACACAAGATCGGTGAACGTACCGCCAATATCGGCCGACACGCGATAGGACCTGCCTGTCACGTCAATTCTCCCGCAAGAATAGGGTGTCGAAGGGGCCGGCCCCGATGCCCCTCGGGGCCGGCGGTGTCGATCGGGTCGTCTTCTGGGTCTACTGGGCCCATTCGCCCTTGAAGTCCGGATTGGCCTCCAGGACTTCGGCATTGATCATGGCCGGCACGGGGCCGACCTCGTCCATGTTGACGAAGCTCGGCGCTTCCTTGCCTTCCAGCGTCTTCACGACCGCGTCGAGCGCGTAGGATCCCATCGACACGGGAAACGCCGCAAGCGTCACGTCCCAGCGCCCCTCGCGGATCGCCTCGATGGCCACGGAGGCAGCGCCGCCGCCCGACAGGTACATCGCCTTGACGTCGCGGCCGGCGGCCTCGATGGCGATTTCGGCCCCGATCAGGTGCTGGTCGGCATTGGAGAGCACGACGTCGATCGACGCATTGGCCTGCAGGATGTCCTGCATGACGGTCAGCGACCTGTCGGGGTCGTAATTGCCCTCGCCCGTGGCGACGATCTTGATGTTGGGATGCTGGCCCAGAACCTCGACGTAGCTTTCATAGCGCAGATTGTCGAAGGGATAGATGCGCTGGCCGATCAGAATCGCGACGTTGCATGGATCCTTGCCCTCGCAGAACTTCGCAACGTCCTCGGCCTGCGCGCGCGCACCGGCGGCCGGCGGGCCGGCAACGGTGGTCGTGACGCCCGGAACCTGCGGCTCGAGCTTGGAGAGATCGGGCCCGATCGGGAAGAGCGCGGTTGCCAGCGGTTTTCCTGCCTTGCCCACCTCTTCGACGGCACCGGCGATGCCGACCGTGTCGTTCGGCACCACGATGAAGGCATCGAACTGGCCGCCGGCCAGAACGTCCTCGATCTGGCTGTACTGGAGCGCGGCGTTGAACTGGCCATCATAGATGGACGTCTGGACGTTGCCGAGTTCCTTCGCCTTGTTCTGGACACCCTCGTAGATCGCCTGGTTGAAGCCGTTCTGGGCCGACGAGGCGAAGACTGCGACCTTCCAGTCCTTGGCATTAGCCGTTCCGGTCAGCGCGGCCGCGACCAGCGCGGTCGACGCCGCAAGACGGCAGATTCCTTTCAGCATGACGGTTCTCCTCTTGTCGGCGTTATGTCGCCATTCCCTCTGGACAACAGGATCGTAGGCATAATACAAACTTTATGCAACCGGAATTTCCGCTGCGGAATTTGGCTTTGACGACCGGGCAAGGTCGGCTAAGCAGCCCCGGACGCAGCACATGGGGAAGTCGGAGGAGACGGGATTTGGCGACCGGCGCGCGCAAGGCACCAACAGCAACGAGAGGCGACGCGGAGGCGCCCGACGCGGGCCTCGCCAAGCGCGGACGCGGCTCGACCGCGGTCTACGAGGAACTGCGCGAGGACATCCTGTCGCTGCGCATGGCGCAGGGCTCGGCCCTCGACGAAGTGGCGCTGGCGGCGCGGTTCGGCCTGTCGCGGACACCGATCCGCGAGGCGCTGCTGATGTTGCAGCGCGAGGATCTGGTCACCTTCCTGCCCGGCCGCAGCGCCATCGTCACGCCGCACACGATGAGCAACGCACATGAGTACATGGACACCCTGATGCTGCTGTCGCGCGCCATCATCCGGCTCGCCGCCGAGATGCGGACGCCAGAGACGCTGGAGCGCATCCACGCCCGCCATGCCGACTACGCGACCGCGGTCGCCTCCGGTCGGCTCGACGACGTCGTTGCGGCCGATCTCGCCTTTCACAACGCGATCTCGGGGGCCAGCTGCAACACGTTCCTGGGCAGTTTCTACAAGCTGGCGCTCGACTATGGCCGGCGCATGCATCTGCTTCACTATTACCCCCTGTTCGATGCCGAGGAAGCCGCGCGCTGTGTCGACCAGCACGCGGCCATGCTCGCCGCCATCGAGGCCGGCGACCCGGCGCGCTCGGAGGAACTGGCGAGCGATCACGTGATGTCGGAACTGCGCGTGGTGCAGCGGTCGCTGGAACCGAAGGTCGGCATCAAGTTTTCACTCGGAAACGGCACTGGAGACGGCAGATGATCGAGCCCGGCCTGAAGGAAGCGCGCAGGCAAAAATTGCTCGCGGCCATGGAAACGAGCGATGCGGAAGCGGTGGCGATCATACCGGGTGCGAATTTCTACCACCTGACCGGCGCGCATTTCCACCTGATGGAACGTCCAACGGTGCTGTTCGTCACCCGGTCGGGTGCGATGCACGCCGTGATACCGGAGTTGGAGAAAGCCCGCTGGCAAGCGCTCGCGCCGGAGGTCGAGACCGACTACTGGCAGGATTCGGATGGCTTCGATGCCGCCTTCGCCTCAGTGGCGCGCCGTCTGAACGCCTCCCGCATCGGCGTCGAAGGCCAACGCATGCGCGTTTTCGAGGCCGAAGCCCTGCGCCGCGCCTTTCGCGAGACACCGGTGCTCGATGCCCATGCGGCGATCTCGTCGATCCGGCTTCACAAGGACGAAGCCGAGATCACGGCCATGGAAAAGGCGATCGCCATCAGCGAGACGGCGCTTGCGGCCACCATCGAAACGGTACGGCCGGGCATGAGCGAATGGGAGGTGCGCGGGCGGCTTCTGGCGGCGATGCTGGCGGAGGGCGCCGACGGGCCGGCCTTCGAGCCCATCGTTCTGGCCGGAGGGGCATCCGCCGATCCGCATGGCTCGCCCAGCGCCGAACGCGTGCTGAAAAGGGGCGATGCGCTGCTGATCGACTTCGGCGCGGCCTGGGGCGGCTACAATGCCGACATCACCCGGACGTTCTTCGTCGGCGACGCCGGCGCACAACATCGCGAAATCTACGCGGCGGTGCTTGCCGCCAACGCCAAGGGGCGCGCCATCACGAAGCCGGGCCTGACCATGGACGAGCTCGACCGCACCGTGACCGGCGTTCTCGTCGAGGCGGGCTTTTCCGATCTCGTCGTGCACAAGACCGGCCACGGTCTCGGCCAGGAGGTGCACGAGGCGCCGCAGGTGATGAAGGGCAATGACCAGCCGGCGGAGCCGGGCATGGTCATCACGATCGAACCGGGACTGTACCGGACCGACGACATCGGCGTGCGCATCGAGGACGACGTTCTGGTCACCGGTGACGGCTGCCGCTCGCTGTCGGGCTTCCCCCGCGAGCTGACCATCATCGGGGAGAGCGTGCGATGACGCTGAGCATCGAGGGCGGCGCGCTCGTCGACGCCATGCCGCGCGGCGCGATCGCGATGTTCGACATCCTCGCCGACCGCATCCGCGAGAACGTCGGGTATCTGCTGATGACGGTTCTGGCGCCAAACGGCGACGAGCCGTTTCTGACGCGCATGTTCTCGACCAATCTCGACCAGTATCCGCTCGGCGCGGCCGATCCGATCGAGGACAGCCTCTGGTTTCGCAGGCTGTTCACGGATGGCGAAGCGATCGTGGCCAACGACGCGGAAGCCATCGAGGCCTGGCTGCCGGGCTTCGACGCCTATGTCGCGCAAGGATATGGCTCCCTCGCCAACATTCCCATCGTCGTTTCCGGAACCACGATCGGCCTGCTCAACCTCATGGACGAGGCGGGGCACTTCACCGCCGAGCGCATCGCGCTGCTGCGCGCGGAATTGCCGCTGGCCGCCCTGGCCATCCTGGCGAAGCGGATGTAGCCGCCTTTTCGGCACGGCTGACCACGCTGTGGCGGCTCAGGCGTCGGCCTGCGCCCGGGAGCGACGACGGCTCGACCCTGCGGGTTCCGCGATCGGCACGAGGATGGTGTCGCCATTGTGCTGGACTTCGATCGCCTCGTCCCGCGACAGCGGTTTGAACAGCGGCAAACGATGGAAGTAGATGCCGTTGAGCAGCGCGAAGGTGATGGCGATGGCCATGGTTCGCAGCGGGTAGTCGACCGAGGAATGAAGCAGGATGAATAAGATCGACAGGAAGGCGGCCCGCTGCAACGGATCGAGCCGGTGACGCAGCCGCGCGAGAACGCATAGCCCATAGAAGCCCATCAGGGCCATTGCCAGGATGCCGCCTTCGAAAGCGACTTCCAGATAGTCGTTGTGGACGTGATTGACATAGTTGCGGAAGATCATCTCGCCGCGCTCGTAGAGTCCATAGCCGCTGGTGAAGTTCCCGTAGCCGATACCCCAAAGCCAGTTTTCCCTGATGCCTTCGAGGGTGCTGCGCATGAATTCGAGCCGGCCGAACGCGGTGTCGAGTTCGCCGACGAACTTGGTGGTGGCGCCGAAACTGTAGACCCCGAGCCCGGCAAACAGCGCGCCGATGGTCACGGTCCCGATCCGTGATCGCCACGCCAGGAACAGAAGCGACAGGACGGTGATCGCGAGGCCGATCAGGACCCCTGCCCTCGAGCCCGCTGCCAGAAGAACGAGAAGGATCGCGGGAATGGCGAGGCTCACGAGGACGCCCCGCCCGACGAAGAGCCCGTAATAGACGAGAAGCGGAATGGTCGCGAACAGCAGGGTCGAGAAGTGGTTCACGTTGGCAAACAGCCCGGCCATGATGACATAGGGCAACCAGCTTTCCAGGCGCGTGTCCTGCGCCATGGAGAACTGCATGGCGCCGGCCAGCATGTTGCAGGCGACGCCGATGAAGAAGAACGGCAGCAGCCCTCGCACATGCTCGCCGCGGAGCGTCGAGACCGCAAGCGCAAAGAGCAGTCCGCAAAGGGCGAAGGCCATCGCCTCCAGCGTCCGACCGACGCCAAGACTGACGAGACGGTAGGCGGAGCCATCGCCATGCGGATTGAAAACCTCCGGGCGGGTGCCTTCGATCATCCACGCAGGCAGGGGCAGAACCTGAAGCAGGCCCGCCAGAAAGGTGAGGATCAGGAAGGACAGGACGATGGGCGACGCGGCAACCTGGCGCGGACCGGCAAGGACGAAGGCGACGGCCACGACGATTGCAGCCTGCAGGAGGGAATCGGTGAACAGCCCCGGCCCCGCTCCGCCGCCAAGGACGAGAGCCAGGAACAGGACGATGCCGAGCCCTATCTTTCCCCGGCTTTCCGTGGTGGACATCAGGAGACGCCCTTGCGGACGTGCAGGCGTCGGACGGCAACATTGCCAGCGTAGCGGTCCTTCCAGCTCTCGGCGATGACGCCCGTGTGCACGGAGATGACCTGGAGCGGGCAGCCTGTCGGCGGCAACTCGAAACGCGCCGAAATCGTTTCTCCGCGATAGCTTCCCTCGGGAATGTCGAGCCTGGCGATTTCGCGTGAAGGCGACAGGCATTGCAGGGACCAGAACAGCCCCTTCGGGAGCCTGGCATTCGCCGCGCTGACCTCTATGGCGAGTTCGTAGTGCCCGGGCGGGAGGTGAAGCACCTGCCGCACGTGCATGTCCTTGACCGGCGTACCGTTGAACTGGATGAGCAGTCCCGACGGTTCCGTCGCGAAGGCCGGATGGGGCAGACGCTCGATCGCGTGACCGGGTCGACCGCGAATCTGCCAGTTGAACGGTTTCGAACTCGCCGGCCCTTCGAAACCGGAGTCATGGATGTATCCGCCGAGCGCGACGTCCTCGTCGGACTGCGTGCCCAGGAACAGATTGTAGGCCTCGAGCGCGCGGCCTTCCCGGATGAGCGCCTGAATGATGGTGGAGACCTCCCAGTCGCCCACCGGCGCACCCGCTTCATGCAGGTCGATGAGGAGCGAGGAGCCGGCTGCGAGACGTGCAGGGTCCGCGGCAATCTGCGCGAAGACGGCGCCGCGCCATGGCGGCATCACCGCAAGGCGCTGGCGCAGCTCGGCATAGCCCTCCTCCGTCGCGACGAGCGCGGAAAACAGACCGGCCAGATCCCTGATCTTGGCGGGATGGCGCCGCAGCAGAATGTCGATGTTCTGGATCGCGCCCGAGACGTCGTGGCTTTCGATCGACCAGGCGATCGTTCGCTGCAAGGCGGCACTTTCGGTCTTGGAGAGCCGGAGGGCCTGCTGAAAACCCTCGACGGCGCCGTCGCGGTCACCGCGCCGCAGGAGCACCTCCGAACGAAGGCTTTGCAGCCTCGCCTGCCCCGCGTGCAGCCGCAACGCGCCATCGAGCAGTGCCTCGATGGCGGGAAGGTCCTCCTGCGCCGGCTGTGCGTCGAGGATTTTCTCGACTCGATGAGCCGTCGCCTCCGCATTGAACGGAAAAAGGCTCAGCGCAAGCTCGGGATCCGTTTCTTCAACCAGCCTGCTTAAGGCGTGCAACAAAAGCGCCGAAACGGCCGCGGACGCCACGAGCCAGATCGCCAAGCGTCGGATCCTGACCAACCTCTTCTCCCTCCATGCGACCGGCTGTCCCGGCAAGCCTCGGAGTCTCTGCTCCATAGGAGTAGTAGTCGCTGTTGATGTACCGGTACGCATAATTGTAGTCGAGACGGCTGACCGCGAACTTCGACAATGTCGTTCCAAGGACGTTCGCACCGGCCGCGCGAAGCCGCTTCAACGCATTGACGGCCGATTTGCGCGTCACCTGGTTTGCCGATACCACCAGCAGCGATCCGTCCGCCAGGCGGCTGAGAATCGGCGCATCCGAAAGACCGACGATCGGCGGCGCATCGATGATCACCAGATCGTAGCGCTTCGAAAAACCGCTCAGCGCCGCAGCCATCCGCGACGAGGACAGCAGGTCGGCGGGGTTGGGCGGAATCGTCCCGGACGTCAGCACGGTGATGTTCTGAAACTTCGTCGTCCGGAGCAGTTTCGGATAGTCCTCGCGGCGGATCGTGTTGGTGAGGAGGTTGCTGAGCCCCAGGGTGTTGTCGAGCCCGAACAGGCGGTGAACATTCGGCTTGCGCATGTCCGCATCCACCAGAAGGACGCTCGTGTTCAGAGACGCGAAATCCTGCGCCAGCTTGAAGGCCGTCGTCGACTTGCCTTCCGACGGCTCCGAACTGGTGACCAGCAAGGTCCGCGGCATGCCTTCGCTGCCCGAGAACTGCAACGCGGTCCGAAGCGACCGGTAAGCCTCCGAAAGTCCCGACCGCTGGTCGGCAAGCGCGTTCGCAATATCCCTCTCGTCCACCGACGGAAGGATGCCGAGCACCGGCAACCCGAGCTCCTTCTCGACCTGCTCGGGATTCGAGAAGGTGTTGTTCAGCAGTTCAAGAACGTAGATCAGTGCCGCGCCGAGCGTCAGGAACAGGGAGAGCGCCAGCGCGACGTTGATCGTCATCCGCGGCGAGTAGGGCGCGCCGGGAAGAACGGCCAGATCGACGATCGCTGCGTTCTGGGTCTTCAGATCGGCCCCGACGCCGATGTCGTTCAGCTTGTCGATCAGACTCTCATACTGGGAACGGTAGGATTCGACGTCGCGCTTCAGGATCGTGTACTGGATGTTCTTGTCCTGATAGACTGCCTGCTCGGCTTCGAGTTCGGCGAGCTTCGAACGAAGGTCGGACACCTTCGTCACGGTCTCCTCGTGCTTCAGACGGATCGATTCCGTGATGACGGCGATACCATTGTTGGCCTGCTTGCGGAGCTCCTGGATCTGGGAGTTCAGCTGCTGCATCTCCGGGAAGCCCGGCTTGAAGAGCGAGAGCTTCTGCTGGTACTCGGCGCTGAGTTCGGCGATGCGGCCGCGAATGCGCTCCAGCCCCTCGCTCTTCAGGACCTGCTCGAGACCATCACCCCGGCCGGCGTCGATCTGCTGGACCAGCCGGCCATATTCGAGCTGTTCCTCGATCGCCTTGGCGAGCGCGCCATTGATGGCCGTCATGTTGGCCGATATCAGCGAGTTCTCGTCACCGGTTACGGTGATCCCCGCTTCCTTGGCGTAGTCGACGAGCGCCTTCTCGGACTGTTGCAGGCGATCCTTGACCTGCACCACCTGCTCCTGGATGAACTGCCGTGCGAGACCGGACGTCTCGCTCGTCTGGTCCACCCTCTGGTCGATGAAGCTCTGCGCCACCTGGTTGGCGACGCTTTGCGCGTAGACCGGATTCTGGTCGCTGAAACTGACCTTGAGCAGGCTGGTGTTGGTGACGAGATCGACGGACAGGTTCTGCATGACCCGACCAACGGCGATGGCCTCGCGCTGCTCGGGCGAGTATTGCGCAATGTCGGTCGTGCGATCGATGCCGAAGGCGCGCGCGAACAGATTGAACGGCGAGAAGTCGGGCTTCGGGAACAGGAAATCCTGCTTGTCCGTCAAGCCCAGTTCGTAGACGGTGCGCTGCGCGAGCGCGCGGCTCCTGAGCTTCTCGCGCGCCGTCAGGAAGGAGCGGACATCCGACACTTCCGACACCACCTCGATATCCTGGAACACCTTCGCCGACGGCACCAGAACCTCGAGCTGAACGGTCGCCATGTAGCGCGGGGTCTGCATCATCGTGAACACGGCGCCGCAAACGACGCCAACGGCCATGACGAAGGCAATCAGCCAGCGATATCGTACGACATAGAGAAGCAGCGTGAGCGGGCTGAAGGAATCGGGCTCCGGCTCCGGTTCCCGGTAGCCGTAGGAGGCATACCGATACGGGCCGTCGTACAGATACTCGGACGGCAGCGGATATGCTGAACCGGGCCCTCCTGGCTGGATCTGTCGATTCATCTCAAGCAACTCTTCGAATCCGCGATATCACGGGACTATCGCGAGCCTCGACGCGCTGGTCGCGATGCCCAACGCCTCTTTCAGGTTCTGCATAGCGACTTTGGTCTGTGAAGTGAACACGATGATTACATCACCGCCGTATATCCGCGGATTCGCTTTGCGCCCGGTCCTTATTTCGGCGACGTCGTAATTGGCGACAAGCTTCTGGCCGCCGACATCCCGGTAGACATAAACCTTTGACTGGTCGGCGATCGGCCGGAAGCCGCCCGCGAGCGCAATGGTTTCCATCAGCGTGGAACTGGCGGACACGGGATAGACGCCGGCCTTCGCCACTTCCCCGTCGATGGTCACGCGTTGACCGAACGACTGCTTCAGAAAGACGGTCACGTCCGGATTCTGGAGATAGTTGCGGCCGTAGGCTGTCTCGATTTCCTTTTCCAGCACCCGCACGCTCTTGCCTGCCGCCTGGATCGGACCGATCAGGGGAAGCGAAATCCGACCAGCCGAGTCGATCTGCACCGTCCGGTCGAGCGAATCGGCCTGGAACACGTCGACCTCGAGAATGTCGTTGGGAGCGAGCGGCTGTTCCTGGCCATCCTGCGTATCGGTCGGCGGCGGCAGATCGCGGACCACCCGCAATTCGCCGGCGCGCCCGCCAGCCGAGCCCTGCAGCGCCAGCACGTCCTGCGCCGTACCGCCGGCAACCGACGTGGGCGTTTCCGTCGAAGAGCAACCCGAGACGACGAGGACGAGTGCCGCCGCTACGAGCGCCAGTCGCGACCGGCTGTAGGAGATGTTGCGCATCAGGAATTGGTCCGCCCGAATAATCGACTCAAGAAACTGCGTCGCTCCGGCTCAGGCACGCGCGCCTCGCTGAACTGACCCACAGGTGCGATGGTCGCATTACAGAGCACGGCGGCCGGCCTGGTTTCAACCATGGCGTTGGCTTCTGCCTCGCCCAGGCGTTGCGCCACCGCGTCGCGCGCACGCGAAAGAAGAGGACGCCGACGCGTGGTGCCGTGCGCGTCGCTGGCCAGGATATCGACCCGCCCCTCGTCCAAGAGCCTCTCCGCAAAGTATAGCGGCACCTTGCCAAACTCCCCCAGCACCGAACCGGCCGTGATCTGCATCAGGCATCCGATCCGGTTCAGGCTCTGGATCACGCCGTACGACGAGCGGATCCATTGCAACCTCTCTGGATGCGTTACTATGGGGATGAAACCGGCACCAATGAGGCGTTCGGCAAACTCTTCCAGTCTCGGCGTGAGAATCCGGTGCGAGGGTTCGAAGAGAAAGTAGCGCGACCCGTTGAGAGTGGGCACGAGCCCTGCGTTCAACTTCTCGACGAGGTCAGGCGCGACATGGACGTCTGCGCCGGTGACGATCTCCAGGGGAATATCCTCGTCGGCGAAGGCCTTGCGGAGCGCACCTATTGCGACCGTGATCCCGCTCGCGGTGTTCTCGTAGAGGCCGGGAAGGATGTGCGGCGTGCAGGCCATGCACGTGATTCCATCGGCGACTGCCAAGCGCGCCATCTGGATGGAGGTCGCGAGGTCCGGAGCCCCATCGTCGAGACCGGGCAGGATGTGCGAATGAATGTCGATCATCGCCAGGGCAATGTCCGATCGGATTGGGCCGCGACGCCGCATGCAGACGACGGCAAGGTAGAGGGCGCAGATGACGCGGAAAAGAGCGAAGGGCCGCTTTTTTCGCGCTGATGCTCCAGGAGCGAACCGTCCGGTTTGGCGACAAACCCGCCGCCACCGACAAGCGCAGCTTCGAGGACACGATCCGAGCCCGGGTCAGCGCGGACGGGATCGCCCATGATCGGCTGGATTGTCACGATCATGCCGGTCATCGATCTAAGGCATATTCGGGGCGCGACCCGTCACCGGGCCGTGCCGCTCTCGTCAGATACCAGATCAAAGACAGCGAGCAACAAAGCCCGGATCGGCCGGAAACCGGCCGGCGCCGTCATTGAACGCTGACGGGCGGCGGCGTGTCATCGTCCTGGCTGAACAAGATGGCGCCGCCGACCACCAGCAACGCTCCCCCCGTGACGCCCAGCGCGGTACCGACATTGCTGGAGGCCGTCGTCTGCGCGGTGTCGACCGCTGCGCAGAGGGACCCGTTGGACGAGATCAGCGTCAGGGACGAGTTGGCGCCGAGCGCGATGTCGCAGCTGTTCCCCAGGCGCACATTCGCCGACCCACGACCAACGATGATACGGGTGCCCTGCGCGACCTCCGTCCCACCCGTCGCGCGGGCGAAGTTGGTGGACTGCGCAATGCGAACGTCGCCGGATGCATTGAGAATGCGACCGACGGCGCCTTCGGACAAGGGAACCCGGCAAGTGCATTCCTGCGCCCAGGCAGAGCCGCCGACAGTGACCAATCCGACTGCCAGGACCGCAGTGCGAATGTTTGCGATGATGCGCATCATTTCCCTCTATGGAATACCGCCCAAACCTTTGGAGTGACAACTAACACACGCCCCCACCCCATTCAACCAGGAAGGGACCAGGCAGGATCAAATAACATTTAGCCGGGAGATACAAGGCGCGATCGAAAAGCCAGCTGGATCGACAATACGAAACAAAAAACAAGCACTTCCAAATATAAAAACGGAAATGACCAAGAGTCAAAGCCATCGAAAAGCGCCAGCTTACTTGTAAAAGTATCAAAAGTTAAAAAGATTTTAAACCACAGCAAGCCGGTATCGGAAATCGGGGCCGAAACAAAATCATGTGCTCAAGGAAAGAAAGTGTTGTTTCCCGACGCAGCCACTACACAACGGATCGATCCCGGCCAATGGAGTCAAGGACGACGGGTCTCAGGCGTAATATCACATATGCGATGCGGATAATTCTATATCGCAGGAGATGACCGGGAGAGGGCCGGCCCTTTCTCAGCCGTGGCAGAGAAACGCCAGCATGGAGGGGGAACAATTGCTGCACCGCAACGCAGACGACTAACCGGACGAGGATTAACCACACGGACTTGCCAGGAAACGCCCAAGCGCGCTGCCGCGAATCAGGAGACGCTTCGGCAAAGCCTCACGA
>NZ_RWKW01000183.1 GCF_003970795.1 Aquibium carbonis
CCCAAGCCGGAACTGGAGAAGGTGCTGGGCAAGACGCTCGGCGTGCCGCTCTTCCAGGAGCAGGCGATGCGCGTCGCCATCGAATGCGCGGGCTTCACGCCCGGCGAAGCCGACATGCTGCGCAAGTCCATGGCCACCTTCAAGTTCACCGGCGGGGTGAGCCGGTTCAAGGACAAGCTGATCGAGGGCATGGTCGAGCGCGGCTATGATCGCGACTTCGCCGAGAAGACCTTCAGCCAGCTGGAAGGATTCGGCAGCTACGGCTTTCCAGAAAGCCACGCGGCATCGTTCGCCCTGATCGCCTATGCCTCGGCCTGGCTCAAGTGCTGGCACCCCGACATCTTCTGCGCGGCGCTCCTCAATTCCCAGCCCATGGGCTTCTACGCGCCGGCCCAGATCGTCCGCGACGCTGTCGAGCACGGCGTCGAGGTTCGGCCCGTCTGCGTGAACGCATCCCGACGGGACTGCACCCTCGAGGAGATGGACGACGGCCGCTTCGCCGTCCGGCTCGGCATGCGCATGGTCAAGGGAATCGCGAACGGTCATGCCGCCCGCATAGCTGCCGTTCGCGGCGAGGAATCCTTTGCCTCCATCGACGACATGTGGCGCCGCGCTGGTGTCCCGTCCCACGTCCTGGAGCAGCTTGCAGAGGCGGATGCCTTCCGCCCTTCGCTCGGCATGGCGCGACGCGAGGCGCTCTGGGCCATCAAGGGACTGAGGGACGAGCCCCTGCCGCTCTTCGCGGCCGCCTCCCTGCGCGAGCACGCAACCGTGTCGGAGCAAGTGGAGCCTGTCACTGCGCTCCGCCGAATGACCGAGGGCAGTGAGGTCGTCTCCGACTATGGCCACACCGGGCTCTCGCTGCGTCAGCATCCCGTATCCTTCCTGAGGGCTGATCTCGCGCAGCGGCGCATCGTGACCTGCCTAGACGCAATGCGTGCCCGCGACGGCCGCTGGCTGGAAGCCGCGGGACTCGTTCTCGTTCGGCAACGCCCGGGCAGCGCCAAGGGCGTGATGTTCATCACAATCGAGGACGAGAGCGGGATCGCGAATCTCGTGGTCTGGCCAAAGATGTTCGAGAAGTTCCGGCGCGTCGTGCTGGGTTCCACCATGTTCGCAGTCCGGGGACGCATCCAGCGCGAGGGGGACGTCGTGCACCTCGTCGCCCATCAGTTGACGGACATGTCGGAGGCGCTTGCGGGGATCGGAAGGCGCGATGCGCCGTTCCCCCTCCCGCACGGCCGCGGCGACGAATTCCATCATGGGAGTCCTACGCCCGACCCGCGCGGCGCCGCCAAGCCGAGGGACATCTACACTCCGGACCTGCACATCGATCGCCTGCGGGTTCAGGCGAAGAACTTCCGCTAGACCGATGGCGGCGCCTGCTTGCCAACGCCGGCTGCGCAGCTAGTCTCGCGAAGCATGTGCAACCTCTTCAACATCTCGACGAACCAGGAGGCGCTTCGCGCGCTCGTCAGTTCATTCGACGACCTGCTCGGAAATCTCGAGCCGTCCATCGACGTGTGGCCCGACCGCACGGCACC
>NZ_RWKW01000027.1 GCF_003970795.1 Aquibium carbonis
CGGCTTGCTGGGCCGGCTGGGCGGTCGGCGCCCGCATGGCCTGGGCGGCCTGCCTCAGGTCGCCGGCGCCGCTGCCGGTGCGGAAGCGGCCGAGCATTTCGGCGAGGCGCGCGCTTTCCAGGCGCAGTTCGTCGCCGGATGCGCTGACCTCCTGCACCATGGCGGCGTTCTGCTGGGTGTTCTTGTCCATGTCGTTCATGGCGATGTTCACTTCGGCCAGGCTGGAGGACTGGTCCGACGCCGCGCTGGCGATCGCGTCCATGTGGGCGTCGATCGACCGCATGAGTTCCTCGATCGCCGAGATGCTGCCGCCCGCGTCGGTGACGAGCTGGACGCCTTCGCCGACGGTGCGTTCGGAGTTCGAGATCAGGCCCTTGATCTCCTTGGCAGCCTCCGCCGAGCGCTGCGCGAGCGCGCGAACCTCCTGGGCGACCACCGCGAAGCCGCGGCCCGCGTCACCGGCGCGCGCGGCCTCGACGCCGGCGTTGAGCGCCAGAAGGCTGGTCTGGAAGGCGATCTCGTCGATGACGCCGATGATCTGCGTGATCTGCCGCGCCGACTGGTCGATGCGTTCCATGGCCCCGACCGCGTTGCGCACGACGGTGCTGGACTGCTCGGCCCGTTCGCGGGTGGAGCGCACGAGGTCGCGCGCCTCGGCGGTGCGCCGCGAGGTGGCGGTGACGTTGGCGGTCACCTGGTCGAGCGCGGCCGCGGTCTCTTCCAGTGCCGCGGCCTGCTGTTCGGTGCGGCGGGCGAGGTTGCCCGAGGCCTGCGAGATCTCGTTGGAGCCGCCGCCGACGATGGACGCCGACCGCGCGGCATCGGCCATCGCCGCGCGCAGCTGGCGCATGGAGGTGTTGAAGTCGTTGCGAAGCGGCTCGAAGCGTTCGGCGAACCGTTCCTCGATGTCGCACATGAGGTCGCCCGCCGCGAGGCGCCGCAGGCTGGCCGCGAGAGACCCCGTCGCCTGGTTCAGGCGCTGCTCGGCGTCGGCTTCGGCCTGCGCCTGCATGGCCTCGCGCTCGCGGTCGGCCGCCTCGCGCTGGCGCGCATTCTCGGCTTCGAGGTGCAGGTTGCGCAGCGCGGCCTGGCGGAAGATCTCCACCGAACGCGCCATCTCGCCGATCTCGTCGCCGCGATCCTGCAGCGGGATCGGGTTCTGCACGTCGCCCTCCGCCAGCGCATGCATGCGGCCGGCGATGCCGCGGATCGAGCCGCTGATGTTGCGAACCGCCAGGACGCACAGCGCCGACACCACGAGCACGACGGCGAGGGTGAGGCCGACATAGAACACGAAGGCCGCGCGGGCCTCCTCCAGGCGGGTTCTGGCGAGCGTATCGAGCGCCGAGGTCGACTGGTCGATCGCGGCGCGAAGAACCGGGTACTGGGCCTGCTTCGCCTGGGTCCACTGGTCGACGGTGATGCTGCTCGTGCGCCCGGCCTGGTCGTTGCGCAGAATGTCCTGGCGTGCCGCCTTCATGGTTTCGCCATTGGCGCCCGCCTCGAAGGCGCGGATTGCGGCGGTGATGTCGGCCGGCAGGAAATCCGTCAGGGCCGGGCGGTGGATGTCGGTCAGGCTGCGCGAATGAACCATGTAGGAGAAGGCAGGCGCCGGCAGGGTTTCGCCGCGCAGGAACATGAGGCCGAGATTGTTCTCGATCAGGGCCGCGTCGTTCGTCTGCATGAGGGCGTGGAAACCGGCGACGAAACGCGCGAGCTCCAGATCGGCGACGATGGCGCCGGCCCGGTCCATCAGCTTCAGGCCGGCCGCCGAGACCGGCTGGAGGATGTACAGCGCCTCGTTGAAGGTCGCCTTGTCGGTATCGACGCGAATGCGGTGCGGCGCGACCTTGTCGATGCCGTCGCGGATCACGGCCATCGTCTCCTCGATCACCGGGTCGCTCTGGCCGCTCTCCACCAGCGCCTGGTGCGCCTCCAGCACCTGCTTGAAGACGGCATCGGTGCGGGTGCGCGCGGCGGCGCGTGTCTGGGGGTTCGACAGGGCTTCGGCGGGCAGGGCGAGAGCCAGCTGCGAACCCGCTTCGGCGAGTTCCTTGACCGGCATGGCCTG
Organism: Aquibium carbonis; assembly: GCF_003970795.1. Lineage (GTDB taxonomy): Bacteria > Pseudomonadota > Alphaproteobacteria > Rhizobiales > Rhizobiaceae > Aquibium > Aquibium carbonis. The sequence goes on from NZ_RWKW01000027.1 coordinate 2,072, forward strand.
CCGCAGGTCGACATATTCGCTGTGGGTTTTCCAGGCCAGGTAGCCACCCATCAGGGCGATGATGGTGAGTGGCAGGATCGCCAGTCCAAACAAGGTGCTGCGAATCGAGATCGCGCGAAAGGCCATGCTGTTCCCCGAATGACGCTGCCGCCCCGCGGGTCGCGAGGCAGCATGAAGGTTTCCCCTCAAATCATTGGAGCAGAACAGTTAAAAAAAAGCCCTCAACGGCGCGTGGCGCGGCCACGTCCTCGCCGCGCCGATGCATCCCGCTTCAAAGCGCGCAGAGCGGGTAGCCGGCGCGCAGCGCCGAGCACAGGTCCGGCCCCCAGCCGCCGAAGCCGAGCAGCAGGGCAGCCGTTCCGATCGTGACGACGGCGACGACGACCGCCGCGCGCAGGCCGAAGCCGTCCAGCGCCGGGCCGTCGCTCGGATGAGGGTGATGGTCGCGCATGCCGGTCATCCCGCCAGCGCTCCGCCCGCCAGAAGCAGCGCGGCGATCACCACCGTCACCGAGCCGACCAGCGGATAGAGCGCGATCACGAGCGTCAGCGTGGCGCCGCGCATCTCGCCATCGGCGCGGTGCGGGCGGCTCGCCTCCTGGGTGCCGGCCGGCTTGAGGCCGCCCGGATGTCCCCGCATCGGGGCCGTGGGTTCGTGCTGCGTCATGTCCATCTGTGTCGCGCCGGGATCCGCGTCCCGTTCCTCTCGGTCGTCTGCCTAGTCTCCGGCCGCAGGACGCGCGGCGAAGAATTTCACACGGGGAGGAAGATGTTCAGCGGCCAAGGCGCAATTTGGGCGCGATCTGGGCGGCTTCGGGGCAGCGGTTCACGCGCCGCGTGGTGTTGCAGGGAAGCCTCACCCTTGCCGCTTCGGGTCCCATCGGCTACACGCGCGCAGGATTGTTCTCGAGGGCCGGGGGCAGGCGCGAACCGGCCGGAAATGCGACGGAAATGACCGGAAAGAGCGAAAAGATGAAAGCGCGCATGCCGCGCGGCTTCGTCGACCGGCAGGCGGCCGACATCCGCGCCGTGGACGAGATGTGCGCGAAGATCCGCGCCGTCTACGAGCTCTACGGCTTCGAGCCGGTCGAGCAGCCGATGATCGAATACACCGATGCGCTGGGAAAATTCCTGCCCGACCAGGACCGGCCGAACGAGGGTGTGTTCTCCTTCCAGGACGACGACGAACAGTGGCTGTCGCTGCGCTACGACCTCACCGCGCCGCTCGCCCGCTACGTGGCGGAGAACTTCGAGAAGCTGCCGAAGCCGTTCCGCAGCTACCGCCAGGGCTGGGTTTTCCGCAACGAAAAGCCGGGGCCGGGCCGCTTCCGCCAGTTCATGCAGTTCGACGCCGACACCGTCGGCACGCCGGGCGTGGCCGCCGACGCCGAGATGGCGATGATGATGGCCGACGTGATGGAGGCGCTGGGCATCGCGCGCGGCGACTACGTCATCCGGGTGAACAACCGGAAGGTTCTGGATGGGGTTCTGGAGGCGATAGGCCTCGGCGGAGACGAGAATGCCGGGCGCCGGCTGACCGTGCTGCGGGCCATCGACAAGCTGGACAAGTTCGGGCCGGAGGGCGTGAGGCTGCTGCTCGGGGCCGGGCGTTGGGACGGCGGCAAGGAAGGCGAGGGGGACTTTACGAAGGGCGCGGGGCTGGATGAGGGGCAGAGCGAAACTGTCCTGTTCCAGCTAGGTATTCCGAGCAGCATCAAGGATGATAGTCTCTATCCGGCCGGCGAGACATTTGCCGCTGGCCAGGGTGAATTGATTGCGATCGAGGAATTAGTTCGCGCCGCTGGCTACGGACCCGATCGCATCCGCATCGACCCCTCCGTCGTCCGCGGCCTCGAATACTACACCGGCCCGGTCTACGAGGCCGAGCTGCTGGCCGAGATCCCCAACGAGGACGGGCAGATCGTGCGCTTCGGGTCGGTGGGCGGCGGCGGGCGCTATGACGGGCTGGTGTCGCGCTTCCGCGGCGAGCCGGTGCCGGCGACGGGCTTTTCGATCGGCGTCTCGCGGCTGATGACGGCCCTGAAGAACCTCGGCAAGCTGCAGACGGCCGACGTGCCCGGCCCGGTGGTGGTGCTGGTCATGGACCGCGACACCGAAAGCCTCGGCAAGTACCAGAAGATGGTGGGCGAGCTGCGCGCCGCCGGCATCAGGGCGGAAATGTATCTCGGCGGCTCGGGCATGAAGCCGCAGATGAAATACGCCGACAGACGGGGGGCTCCGTGCGTCGTCATCCAGGGCGGCGACGAGCGCGCCAAGGGCGTCGTCCAGATCAAGGACCTCGTCGAGGGCGCGCGGATGGCCGAGACGATCACCGACAATGCCGAATGGCGCGAGGGCCGGCCGGCGCAGGTGGAGGTTTTGGAGAGCGAGCTGGTGGCGACCGTGCGCGGCATCATCGCGGCGCAGGCGGCGGAGCGGGGCGGTCGGTGAGGGCGATTGGCGTTGCTTTGGATCCGGCCTTTGCAGGCAAGGGCGGCGCTCTACGGCGCCCCCCTCTGCCCTGCCGGGCGGGGCGAGCCACTCGTCTCGCCCGTCCTTCGGACCCCCCACAGGGGGGGAGATCGGCAGTTCCAGCGTCTGCGCTCATCTTGCAACGCTGGCGATTGGCGAGGTCGGCGGAGAGAGTGATCTCCCCCCTCGTGGGGGAGATGCCGGCAGGCAGAGGGGGGCGCGAAGGAACGCGGCATCTCCGTTCCGGATTCGCGCCCTTGTTGCGCGCGCGTCGCGAGGCGCAACTTTCTCCGCCCCAGGCCCGCCCATGACCCGCTTTCCCGCCATCGCCCCCGATCTCGTCGCCCTCTTCGCCGCGCGGGGGGCCGACATGGTCGACGTGCCGGTGATCCAGCCGGCGGACCCGTTTCTCGACATGGCGGGCGAGGATCTGCGTCGCCGCATCTTTCTCACCGAGAGCGAGACGGGGGCAGCACTCTGCCTGCGGCCGGAGTTCACCATTCCGGTCTGCCTCGACCACATCGCCAGCCAGGCCGGCACGCCGCGCCGCTACGCCTATCTGGGCGAGGTGTTCCGGCAGCGGCGCGAGGGCGGCAACGAGTTTTTCCAGGCCGGGATCGAGGATCTGGGCGAGACCGACGCCGCCATGGCCGACGCGCGCTCGGTGGCGGATGCGCATGCGCTGCTGTCGCTGTCGCTGCCCGGCCGCGCGCTCAACGTGACGCTCGGCGACCAGTCGGTGTTCGAGGCGGTGCTGGCCGCGCTCGGCCTGCCGCGCGGCTGGCGCATGCGGCTGGCGCGGGCCTTCGGCTCGGCCGAACAGCTGGAAGCGGCGCTCGCCGACCTCGCCAACCCGCCGAAGGCCTCGGTGCTGCCGGCCCGGGTCGCCGAACTCGTCGCCGATGGCGACCGCGAGGCGCTGGCGGCGCAGATCGCCGAGGGGATGGCCGAGACCGGCCTGTCGCCGACGCTCGGCCGCACGCCGGACGAGATCGCGCGGCGGCTGATCGAGAAGGCCGAACTTCGAAGCGTGCGGCTCTCGGCCGAAGCGTTCTCGGCGCTGAAGGCGTTCCTCGCCATCCGCGCGCCGCTCGACACGGCGGCCGACGTGCTGGAAGGCTTCGCCGCCAGTGCGGGCGTCTCCCTGGGGACTGCGCTGGAGCGGTTTTCGGCGCGCGCGCAGGCGGTGGCAGGGCACGGCCTGCCGGCCGGCGCCATCACCTATGACGCGGCTTTCGGCCGTCCGCTCGACTACTACACCGGCCTCGTCTTCGAGATCGCGGCCGCGGGGGCGCCGCGCACGCTGGTCGGCGGCGGCCGCTACGACCGGCTCTTGACGCTGCTCGGCGCGAAATCGCCGATCCCCGGCGTCGGCTTCTCGGTCTGGCTCGACCGGGTCGAAGCGCTCAGGGGAGGGGCGTGATGATTGCTGAACGGCTGAGCCGGCGTTCCGAGCCGCTACCCCCACCCCTCACCCCTCCCCACAAGGGGGAGGGGGACGCGAGACGCTGGCGCCCTCCCTCCCCCTTGTGGGGAGGGGTGAGGGGTGGGGGTAGCGACGCTCAATACGGTTGCGCTGCTGCCGCCTGCGCGGCCACGGCGGAGCGACGCCCATGAGCATCACCATCGCCCTGCCGTCGAAGGGCCGGCTGCGCGAGCAGGCGCTGGAGGTCTTCGCCAAGGCGGGACTGCCCGTCGAGGAGCCGGCCGACCAGCGGCGCTACCGCGCCAGGATCGGCGGGCGCGACGACATCGAGGTGGCGTTCCTCTCCGCCTCCGAGATCGCCAGCGAACTCGGCCAGGGCAACGTCGATTGCGGCGTCACCGGCGAAGACCTCGTGCGCGAGACGCTGGCCGACTGGGACGCGAAGGTGGAGATCGCGGCACCGCTCGGCTTCGGTCACGCCGACGTGGTGGTGGCGGTGCCCGACATCTGGCTCGACGTCGCCACCATGGCCGACCTCGACGACGTGGCGGCCGAGTTCCGCCAGCGCCACGGGCGGCGGCTGCGGATCGCCACGAAATACTGGCGCATGACGCAGCAGTTCTTCTCGCAGATGCACGGCATCCAGGTCTATCGCATCGTCGAAAGCCTCGGCGCCACCGAGGGCGCCCCGGCTGCCGGCTCGGCCGACGTCATCGTCGACATCACCACCACCGGCTCGACGCTCAGGGCCAATCACCTGCGCATTCTCGACGACGGCGTGATCCTGAAGTCGCAGGCCTGCCTCGTCGCGGCGAAACGGGAGCGACCGGCCGCCGACGCCGCGCTGCTGGCGGAGGTCTGCCGGCGCGTGCGCGAGGCGGTGGCATAGAGCGCGCCGCGCCGCCTGTCCGATTGCACCGGCGTTGGCGCCTGATACACTTGCCTGAAAGAGTCCGGCGGGCGCCGACGCGGCCGCCGGGGACGGACCATCGGGAGGATCATCCATGACCACTGACGCCGGCGCGCCGCATTCGCTCGCGCCCATCGACGGCTTGTCGCACGTATCCGGCGACCGCGGCCGGCCCTTGCTGGAGGAAACGATCCCGCAGGCGCTGGCCAGGACGGTCGCGCGGTTTCCCGACCGGCCGGCGGCGGTGTTTCCGGCGCAGGGCGTGCGCGTCACCTGGTCCGAGTTCGCCACCGCGGTCGACGACCTCGCCGCCGGGCTGCTGGCGCTCGGGCTCGAGAAGGGCGACCGCATCGGCATCTGGTCGCCCAATCGCTGGGAATGGCTGCTGACACAGTTCGCCACGGCGCGGATCGGGCTGGTGATGGTCAACATCAATCCGGCCTACCGGCTCTACGAGCTCGAATATGCGCTGAACAAGGTCGGATGCCGGGCGCTGGTGACGGCGGCGAGCTTCAAGAGTTCCGATTATCTCGGCATGGTGGCCGAGCTCGCGCCGGAACTGGCGACGTCGAAGCCCGGCGAACTCCAGGCGGCAAGGTTGCCGCACCTCCAGTTCGTCATCCGCATGGGCGAGGCGTCGTCGCCGGGGATGATCCGTTTCGACGACGTGGCCGGGCTCGGCACGGCAAGGGAGCGTGCGCGGCTCGATGCCATCACGGCCAGTCTCGACCGCGACGAGGCGATCAACATCCAGTTCACCTCCGGCACCACCGGCGCGCCCAAGGGCGCGACGCTCACGCATTCCAACATCCTCAACAACGCGCATTTCGTCACCGCGGCGATGAACCTGACGGAGCAGGACCGGCTCTGCATTCCCGTGCCCCTCTACCATTGCTTCGGCATGGTGATGGGCACGCTCGGCTGCGTCACCAAGGGCGCCGCGATGGTCTTTCCGGGCGAGGGTTTCGATCCGGAGGCGACGCTGTCTGCCGTGGCGGCCGAGCGCTGCACGGCGCTCTACGGCGTGCCGACCATGTTCGTGGCCATGCTCGACCACCCGGGCTTTGCGGGCTTCGACCTCTCCTCGTTGCGCACCGGCATCATGGCCGGCGCGCCGTGCCCGATCGAGGTGATGAAGAAGGTGCAGAGCCAGATGAACATGCGCGAGGTGACCATCGCCTACGGCATGACGGAGACGAGCCCGGTGTCCTTCCAGAGCCATGTCGACGACCCGCTGGAAAAACGCGTCTCGACCGTGGGGCGCGTCCATCCGCATGTCGAGGTCAAGGTGGTGGACGCCGAGGGCCGCACGGTGCCGCCGGGCGAGCGCGGCGAATTGTGCACGCGCGGCTATTCGGTGATGAAGGGCTATTGGGACGAGGCGGAAAAGACCGCCGAGGCGATCGACGAGGAAGGCTGGATGCACACCGGCGACCTCGCCACGATCGATGCCGAAGGCTATTGCAACATCGTCGGCCGGGTGAAGGACATGATCATCCGCGGCGGCGAGAACGTCTATCCGCGCGAGGTGGAGGAGTTCCTCTACCGCCATCCCAAGGTGCGCGAGGTGCAGGTGTTCGGGGTGCCGGACGCGCGCTACGGCGAGGAGGTCTGCGCCTGGATCGTGCCGGCCGGCGAGGCGCCCAGCGAGGAGGAGATCCGCGAATTCTGCCGCGGCCAGATCGCGCACTACAAGATCCCGCGCTACGTCCGCATCCGCCCCTCGCTGCCGATGACGGTGACGGGCAAGCCGCAGAAGTTCGTCATGCGCGACGAGATGGTGGGCGAACTCGGCATCGCCGAGCTGAAGACGGCCTGAGCCGCCGCGACCCGTCGCTTTCCGCGAATGCGAAGAAGGCCCGGCTTGGGAAAGCCGGGCCTTCGTCGCTGCGCGCGGAAGACTGGAGGTCAGGCCGTGGCGAGCTTGCCGCCGCGGGCGTCGAGCGACAGCGCGCCGGGGCCGGAGACGTAGAGGGCGAGGAAGCCGCCCGCGATGGTCAGGTTCTTCATGAAGGAGATCATCTGCATCTGGTCTTCCGGCTGGAAGTGGAAGACGTAGCCGGCGAAGACGCAGAAGCCGGCGAGCAGGAGGGCGGCGATCTTCGTCTGGAAGCCGACGAGGATGGCGATGCCGGCGACGGTCTCGAAGATCGCGGCGAGCCAGGCGAGGGCGGTGGCGGCCGGCAGGCCGACCGAGCCGATGTAGCCGGCGGTGCCTTCGATGCCGCCGAACTTCTGCAGGCCCGACATGATGAACATGACCGAGAGGAGGATGCGGCCGATGAGGAGGATGACGCTGTTGGACATTGGGAGGTCTCCGGGAGGATTGAGTTCGCCCGGACCATACGCCGAATGGCGGAAACCGATAGCAGCGCCTCAGCCGACTGTACGTTCACTATTGTTGAACGATGGCGGGGTGTCGTAGATGGTAGACCTCGTGCATCGCCCGTCATCCTCGGGCTTGTCCCGAGGATCTGCCAACCGGAGGGCCATGTGCCACAAATTCTCACCGACGACGAGGGTGGTTGACAGGCGAATGTGGATCCTCGGGCTTGTCCCACTGCTGTCCGGTTTAAGTATCTGGACAAGGTGCATGACATTGATTCTACTCGGTTTCAGACGTTTCGCGGCGTTTGGACACGAGCAGGGAGCAATGTCATGCGGCACGACAATAGCGTTTTTCACAGCCTTCAGAAGCACATTCCTTGGTGCGTGTTCGACGCTCTGGTGGAAAAGCACCGAACCGACAGGCGGGTTCGGCGGCTGGACACGAAGAGCCAGTTGCTGGCGCTGCTGTTTGGCCAGTTGTCCGGCGCAGCCAGCCTGCGCGAGATCGAGGCGGGCCTGGCAAGCCACGCCAGCCGGCTCTATCATCTGGGAGCCAGCCCCGCCGCGCGCTCGACGCTGGCGGACGCCAATGCGAAGCGGTCGTGGCAGGTCTTCGCCGAGCTGTTCGCCCACATGGCCAGGACGGCCTGCCGCAACACGCGCCGCCATCTGGCCGACGCCGCCTGCCTGCTCGACGCCACGCGGATCGAACTCGGCGGCGCGAGCGCCGGCTGGCTGAGCGCGCAGAACGGCCGCCGCGCGGTGAAGCTGCACATCGCCTACGACCTGGCCGTGCAGGCTCCGCTCAGCGCCGAGATCACCGACCAGAAGGTCGCCGACGTCACACCCGCCAAGACGCTTCCGATCACCCCCGGAATGACCTATGTGTTTGATCTCGCTTACTATGATTATGGCTGGTGGGCGCGGCTCGACGCACAGGGCTGCCGCTTCGTCACCCGTCTGAAGGTCCACACCACGATCGAGGCGGCGCAGCGACTCGCCTTGCCGGAAGGCTCCGACGTGCTGTCCGACCGCATCGGCTTCCTGCCGCAGCGCATGGCCGCATCGCGGCGCAATCCCTTCGCCGCCCCGGTGCGCGAACTGACCGTGCGCATCTCCATCGGCAAGATCATCCGCCTCGTCACCAACGATCTCGACGCGCCCGCGCAGGACATCGCAGACTTCTACGAGGCGCGCTGGCAGATCGAGCTCTTCTTCAAATGGATCAAGCAGAACCTCAAGATCGCCCGCTTCCTGGGAACCTCCGAGAACGCCATCCGCATCCAGCTCTTCGTGGCCCTCATCGCCTATCTGGTCCTGCGCGCCGCCCATGCCGCACAGAAGGCCGTCGCAAGACCGCTGACCTTCGCACGCCTCGTCCGCCTCAATCTCATGCACCGCAGACCCATCGACGAACTCACCACACCGCCAAACCCGCCGAGGCCAAATCCCAACCAGATCAGCTTCGCTTTCCTGCAAAGCTGAACCGGACAGCAGTGGGACGAGCCCGAGGATGACGCCGCGCAAGGGCACGATGGCCGGCGCGTGCGCCGAACCAAAGCAAGCCATCCCCGTCTTGCCCGATCCTCACCCCGGCTGCGTCATCAGTTCCGGCCGGACGATGCGGTCGTAATCTTCGGCCGTCACCAGGCCGGTCGCCAAGGCCTCCTCGCGCAGCGTGGTGCCGTTTTTGTGCGCCGTCTTGGCGATTTTTGCCGCCGCGTCGTAGCCGATCGTCGGCGCCAGCGCGGTGACCAGCATCAGCGAACGTTCCAGCGCCGCCTTGATGTTGTCCTCGCGCGCTTCGATGCCCGTCACGCAATTGTCGGTGAAGGAGCGCGCGGCATCCGACAACAGCTGCACCGACTGGAGGAAGTTGTAGGCCATCAGCGGATTGTAGACGTTCAGCTCGAAATGGCCCTGGCTGCCGGCGAAGGTGATGGCGGCATTGTTGCCGAACACCTGCACGCAGACCTGCGTCAGCGCTTCCGACTGGGTGGGGTTCACCTTGCCGGGCATGATCGACGAGCCGGGCTCGTTCTCTGGCAGCGACAGTTCGCCCAGGCCCGAACGCGGGCCGGAGCCCAGGAAGCGGATGTCGTTGGCAATCTTGAACAGGGCCGCCGCTGCGGCGTTGATGGCGCCGTGGCTGAACACCATGGAGTCGTGCGCGGCCAGCGACTCGAACTTGTTGGGCGCGGTCACGAAGGGCAGGCCGGTGATGGCGGCGATGCGCTCGGCCACCTTTTCCGCGAAACCGATGGGGGCATTGAGGCCGGTGCCGACCGCCGTGCCGCCCTGGGCCAGTTCGCAAAGGCCCGGCAGCGTCAGTTCGATGCGCCTGATGGACGATGCGACCTGCGCGGCATAGCCGGAGAACTCCTGGCCGAGCGTCAGCGGGGTTGCGTCCTGCGTGTGGGTGCGGCCGATCTTGACGATGTGGTCGAAGGCCTTGGCCTTCTCGTCGAGCGCGGCATGCAGGTGCTTCAGCGCCGGCAGCAGGTCGTGCACGATCCGCTCGGCGCAGGCCACGTGCATGGCCGTCGGATAGGTGTCGTTCGACGACTGGCTCATGTTGACGTGATCGTTGGGGTGCACCGGCTTCTTGGAGCCCATCACGCCGCCAAGCATCTCGATGGCGCGGTTGGAGATCACCTCGTTGGCGTTCATGTTGGACTGGGTGCCGGACCCGGTCTGCCAGACCACCAGCGGGAAATGCTGGTCGAGCTTGCCGTCGATCACCTCCTGCGCAGCCTTCACGATCGTTTCGCCGATCGTGGGGTCGAGCCGGCCGAGCGCCATGTTGGCTTCGGCGGCCGCCTGCTTGACGATGCCCAGCGCGCGCACGACCGAGAGCGGCTGCTTTTCCCAGCCGATCTTGAAATTGCCCAGTGATCGCTGCGCCTGCGCGCCCCAGTAGCGGTCTGTGGCGACTTCGATCGGCCCGAACGTGTCGGTCTCGGTGCGGGTGGCGCGGGCGTCGGTCATGGCGGGCTCCTGGGGACGATGTGAGCGAGGGGGTAGCGTGCAGGCGGATGCGCTTCAAGCGCAGATTGCCGGTGGACTCCTGTCAAATCGATTCAATTCACGCGGCCAAGTGCTTGAGTTCGCTTCGCTGGGGCGGGGCCGGGTGGCGCCTCTCGGCGTGGTGACCGGGCAACCCCTGCAAGGCAATCCACGCCTTCGCTTGATTTCCTCGTCCATCCTGCCGATACTCTTTTCGAGGATCGAAGAAAAGGAGGAGCGACACCCGGCAAAGATCGGGACATTGCCCACAAAAAACAGGAACAAGGGGCGGGAGGAGCCGCGCCTTCAACAGTTCTCTCGGGAGGAGACAGTCTTGAAAACCAACAAAATCCTGGTCGCCATGGCCAGCACCGCCGCCGTTTGCCTTGCGGGCGCGGCGCCCGCCTTTGCCGAGACCGCGCTCAAGTGGGCGCATGTCTATGAGGTGAGCGAGCCCTATCACACCTGTGCGGTCGCCGCCTCCGACAAGCTGAAGGCGGCGACGGACGGACGCTATTCGGTTGAGGTCTTCCCGGCTTCCTCGCTCGGCAAGGAATCCGACATCAACGAAGGGCTCGGGCTGGGCACCGTCGACATCATCTACACCGGCCAGCTGTTCGCCGGGCGCTCCTACGGTCCGATTGCCATCGGCGGCGCGCCGTTCATGTTCCGTGACTACGATCACTGGGACAAGTATCGCAACTCCGATCTCTTCACGCAGCTTGCCGACGGCTACAAGAGCGCCACCGGCAACCACATCACCTCGATGACCTATTACGGCGAGCGCCATGTGACGTCCAACGTGCCGATCGACAAGCCGGAGGATCTGAAGGGCCTGAAGATCCGAGTGCCGGATGCGCCGCTCTACATGATGTTCCCCAAGGCAGCGGGCGCCAACCCGACGCCGATCGCCTTCGCCGAAGTCTATCTCGCGCTGCAACAGGGAACGGTGGACGCGCAGGAGAACCCGCTGCCCACCATCCAGGCCAAGAAGTTCCACGAGGTGCAGAAGCACATCAACCTCACGGGCCACATCACCGACGCGTTGCTGACGATCGTCGGCGGCCCGGCCTGGAACGCCATGGACGCGGCCGATCAGCAGGCTCTCGAGGCGGTGCTCGACGAGACGTCGGATTGCGCGACCGGGCAGATCATCGAATCCGAGAAGAGCCTCGTCCAGTGGTTCCGCGACGAGGGCGTGGACGTTCGCGAGGTTGATCGGGGGCCGTTCCGCGAGGCGACGATGACCCTGCACAACGGGCCGGACGCAACCTGGGATCAGGCCACCTACGATACCTTGCAGGCCATCCAGTAGGCTGCACGCAGGCCCCTTCGGCCGCCGACGTCCCGCGTCGGTGGTCGCAAGGCCGCCGTTCGTGATCAGCCGGAGACCGGGCTCCGGTTTCCGGTCGTCATGCGGCTGCGGCCATCGGGGATGGGTTTGCTGCGATGCGTCCGGCCGATGCGCGCGCTTTCGTGCGCGTCACGGCCGATCCGGATCCATGGCGCTTGCAGACCCCTTGCCTTCTCGCATGTCCCCGTCCTGCGGCCGGGGACATGCCTGGCAGATTGCTTGCGGCGCCGTCCTGCGTCGCCCGGCTTCCTTTGCGGAGATCAATATGCGGCAAAACCCGACCGAAACCGGCGTTGAGGTGGACGAGAGCGAGCGGCTGGACGATCTCCAGCCGCAGGACGCCATCGTGTTCCTTGTTTTCTGGACCTTGGCCGTCGTGGTGTTCCTGCAGTTCTTCACGCGCTACGTGCTCAACAATTCGCTGGGCTGGACCGAGGAAATCGCCCGCTACCTCCTGATCGGGGTCACCTTCGTGGGGGCGGTCACGGCGGTTCGCAAGGAAAGTCATATCGCCGTCGAACTGGTCTACCGCTGGCTGCCCCGGCGGGCGCGGTTTGCCTTGCAGATCGCCGTCGATCTGGTGGCGCTTGCCTTCTACGGCATCACGGCCTGGCTTTGCGTGACGCTGGCGCAGCGCACCCAGCAGATGATGGGCGCGATCGACCTGCCGAAATCGATCGTCTACTGGGCGGTCGCGGCCTGCTTTGCCGCCATGACCGTCTATGGCGCGGTGGTCCTCGTGCGCCACCTGCGCACCGGCACCAGCCGTCTCGTCGATCCGGAGCGGTTCGCCGCGACCGGCCCAACCCTCTAGAGCGGCGACCGATCATGCTCCTGACCCTGCTCTTCGTCCTGCTTCTCGTGATGCTCCTGCTCGGGGTCCCGGTGGCCATCGCACTCGCGGGCGCCTCGGCCGTCTTCATCTTCATCGACGGACGCATTCCCGACGTCGTGGTCGTCCACCGGATGATCAACGGGGTGGATTCCTTCCCGCTGCTCGCCGTGCCCTTCTTCATCCTCGCCGGCAACCTGATGAACTCGGCCGGCATCACCGAGCGCATCTTCGATTTCGCCAAGGCGCTGGTCGGCTGGATGCGCGGCGGGCTCGGCCACGTCAACATCGGCGCCTCGGTCATCTTCGCCGGCATGTCGGGCGCGGCGGTGGCCGATGCCGGCGGGCTCGGCGCCATCGAGATCAAGGCCATGCGCGACGCCAACTACGATCCCGGCTTCGCCGTCGGCATCACGGCGGCGTCCTCGACCATCGGCCCCATCATCCCGCCCTCTCTGCCCATGGTCATCTATGGCGTGGTGGCTGGAGCCTCGATCGGGCAGCTGTTCGCGGCCGGCTTCGTGCCGGGACTGATCATGGCCGTCTCGCTGATGATCATGGTGGCGATCTACGCCCGCCGGCACGGCTACGCGCGCGATCAGGCCTTTTCGATCCCGGTCCTCGGCATCACCTTCGTGCGCGCCTTCCTCTCGCTGATGACGCCGGTCATCATCGTGGGCGGCATCCTGTCGGGCGCCTTCACGCCGACCGAAGCCGCCATCGCAGCCTGCGTCTGGGCGCTGTTTCTCGGCCTCGTCGTCTATCGCACCCTGTCCCTGCGCCGTTTCCTGCGTGTTTCGTTCGACACGATCGAGACGACCGCCGTCGTGCTCTTCATCGTCGCCTCGGCCTCGATCTTCGCCTGGATTCTCGCCTCCAACCGGGTGCCGGAGCATTTTGCCGCGCTGCTGCTCACCGTGTCGGAAAACCCGATCATCGTGCTCCTGCTGATCAACCTGATCCTGCTCGTCGTCGGCTGCTTCCTGGAGACGGTGGCGGCGATCACCATCCTCGTCCCGGTGCTGCTGCCGATCGCCGTCAAGGTCGGCGTCGATCCGGTCCATTTCGGCGTGATCGTCGTGCTCAACCTGATGATCGGCCTTTTGACGCCGCCGGTCGGTCTGGTGCTCTATGTGCTTGCGCGAGTCTCGAAGGTGCCGTTCGAGCGCTGCGTGGTCGCCACCGCGCCGTTCCTCGTGCCGCTGGCGATCGTGCTCGTCCTCGTCACCTTCGTCCCGTCGATCACGCTCTGGCTGCCGACGCTGCTGTATCGGTGAGGGGAATCCGCCGCCGCCTCAGGGCGACTTGGGCTATTCGACGATCTCACGGCGTGCGGCACTCGCCAGGAAGGCCGAGCGGGTCTGTTTGCGGGCCTTTGCCGCCGCATCGATGGCGTCGAGCAGGCCGAGATCGAAGGAAACGTTGATCCGAGCCGTCGAACCGCGATCGCGCACCAGAGGCACGATCGTGGTCATGGCGCCCTGTCGGTCCTCTTCGAGATCCGGATCGGACATGATGGCGTCGAAGTCGCGCGGTGGGGGGACGGGGTCGCCGTCCGCTTCCAGTATGCGGACATGGCCGGAAAGCGCCTCGACGGCGTGCTGCACCGCCTCGTCGATCGTATCCCCTGCCGAAATGCAGCCGGGGAGATCTGGGAAGCTCACGCCATAGACGCTGTCGGGTTCCTTGTGAATGAAGGCGATGTATCGCAACTTGCTACTTCTTCTGCATCAACCCCGCCTGCTTCAGAACCGATCGTATGGTTCCCATCGGGATATCCTTACGCGGGTGGGGAACGGTTACCTTCCCGGGCTTCGACGGATGCTTGAAATGGTGATGCGATCCGGTCACTCCGATCTCGAACCAGCCATCATTTTCCAGCAGTTTGATGAGGGCACGGCTGTCGCGTTCCATTCCCGTCTCCGTGTAAGATAATACACACGATCGGCGACAGCAAGATGCGCGCCGAACAGACGCACATATCTAACGTATCCGTTTGGTCGGCGTCATGCCGACCCTGACGGGCATTACTTTCCCCTTCGAAATATGCATCGGGAGTGATCCGCAGTCGACGTAAAAAAAGGCGGCCCTTGCGAGCCGCCTTTCCATGTCTGCGTGGCTGGTTCCCCGGCCGGAGCCGGGGAGGGGCCGGTCCTCGGGCGAGCCCGAGGGCGGGACTTAGAAGTCCATGCCGCCCATGCCGCCCATGCCGCCGCCCATTCCGCCCGGCATGCCGCCGCCGGCAGCTTCCTTCTTCGGAGCCTCGGCGATCATGGCCTCGGTGGTGACGAGCAGGCCGGCGACCGAAGCCGCGTCCTGGAGCGCCGTGCGCACGACCTTGACCGGGTCGACGATGCCCATGGCGATCATGTCGCCATACTCGCCGGTCTGGGCGTTGTAGCCGTAGGTCTCGCTGCCGTTGTCGAGGATCTTGCCCGCGACGATCGAAGCCTCGGCGCCTGCGTTCGACGCGATCTGGCGGCAAGGAGCCTGCAGGGCGCGGCGGACGATGGCGATGCCGGCCTTCTGGTCGGCGTTGGCGCCTTCACCCTTGATGGCCAGCGACGCGCGCAGCAGCGCGGTGCCGCCGCCGGGCACGATGCCTTCTTCCACGGCCGCGCGGGTCGCGTTGAGGGCGTCGTCGACGCGGTCCTTCTTCTCCTTGACCTCGACCTCGGTCGAGCCGCCGACGCGGATGACCGCGACGCCGCCCGCGAGCTTGGCCAGGCGCTCCTGGAGCTTCTCGCGGTCGTAGTCCGAGGTGGTCTCCTCGATCTGCTGCTTGATCTGGGCGACGCGGCCCTGGATCTCTTCCTTCTTGCCGGCGCCGTCGACGATGGTGGTGTTCTCCTTGGAGATCGACACCTTCTTGGCGCGGCCGAGCATGTCGAGGCCGACGTTCTCGAGCTTGATGCCGAGGTCTTCCGAGATCACCTGGCCGCCGGTGAGGATCGCGATGTCCTCCAGCATGGCCTTGCGGCGATCGCCGAAGCCGGGCGCCTTGACGGCAGCGATCTTCAGGCCGCCGCGCAGCTTGTTGACCACCAGCGTGGCGAGCGCCTCACCCTCGACGTCCTCGGAGATGATGACCAGCGGCTTGGAGGTCTGGACGACCGCCTCGAGCACCGGCAGCATCGCCTGGAGGTTCGACAGCTTCTTCTCGTGCAGGAGGATGTAGGCGTCCTCGAGCTCGGCGACCATCTTGTCGGGGTTGGTCACGAAGTAGGGCGACAGGTAGCCGCGGTCGAACTGCATGCCCTCGACGACCTCGAGCTCGGTCTCGGCGGTCTTGGCTTCCTCGACGGTGATGACACCCTCGTTGCCGACCTTCTGCATGGCCTCGGCGATCATCTCGCCGATTTCCTTCTCGCCATTGGCGGAGATGGTGCCGACCTGCGCGACTTCGGCGGAGGTGTTGATCTTCTTGGCGCTCTTGACGAGGCTGGCGACGGCTTCAGTCACCGCGAGGTCGATGCCGCGCTTCAGGTCCATCGGGTTCATGCCGGCGGCAACGGCCTTGTGGCCTTCCTGGACGATCGACTGGGCGAGAACGGTCGCCGTCGTGGTGCCGTCACCGGCGATGTCGTTGGTCTTCGAGGCCACTTCGCGCACCATCTGGGCGCCCATGTTCTCGAACTTGTCTTCCAGCTCGATCTCCTTGGCGACGGTGACGCCGTCCTTAGTGATGCGCGGAGCGCCGAACGACTTGTCGATGACGACGTTGCGGCCCTTGGGGCCGAGCGTGACCTTCACCGCATCGGCGAGAATGTTGACGCCGCGCAGCATCCGCTCGCGCGCATCACGGGAAAAACGTACTTCCTTGGCAGCCATGTTTTAGCTCCTCAACAGTTTCGACCGGTCGTCGGACCTGGCCGTGGATCAGATTTCGATCAGGGCTCGGCTCAGCCGATGATGCCCATGATGTCGGATTCCTTCATGATCAGCAGGTCTTCGCCGTTGAGCTTGACCTCGGTGCCCGACCACTTGCCGAAAAGCACGCGGTCGCCGGCCTTCACGTCCAGCGGAACCAGCTTGCCGCTCTCGTCGCGCGCGCCGGAGCCGACGGCGATGATCTCGCCTTCCTGCGGCTTTTCCTTCGCGGTGTCGGGAATGATGATCCCGCCCTTGGTCTTCTCTTCAGACTGGACCCGGCGGACCACCACACGATCGTGCAGCGGGCGGAAATTCGTTTCTGACATTTTGGTATCCTCGATGCGGATGATGGAATTATCTTCCGTCCGGCGTGACCGGACTGCGTTAGCACTCACCGCGAGGGAGTGCTAACGCGCCGCTCAGATAGGCGCGATACGCTTGGCTGTCAAGAGAAAGGGATGGCCTCGTCGCGCTCGTCGGAGTCGCTGGGAGCGCTTTGCCGGAGGCTTGCCGGGCGCAATCGCGAGATCGGCGCCGCAGGACTTTCGGTCGGCCTCAGGTGGCGTCGGTCGACGGCGAAATCAAGGCCGCGGTCGCCGGCTTCTGCGAAGGATCCCGGCCTGCCGGCCGCGAAAGACCGGCGATGGACGCCGGCCCTGCCTCGGGCCTGCCTGCCCGCTCAGCTGACGATGCGCAGGTTGGACAGCTCGTCGGCGATTTCCTTGAACGTCTGCTCCAGCGCGCCCCCGGTCGTGTTCCAGAACAGCTTGGCCGCGCTGCCGTCGGGCGCCTTGCGGAACTTCGAATCGGACGCGCAGCTCTTCAGGGCGTTGATCTGGCCGAGTTCGTCGGCCTTGCTCGAGCTCAGGTCCAGCGCCACCGTCATCACGACCAGGTTGCTGGACTTGGCCTTCTCGCAGATGGCGTTCATCTGCTGCGTCATCGCCGTGGTGTAGTTGCTGTTGGAATAGGTGCTGCTGCTGACCGACGTGCCCATGAAGATGCGCGACTTGGACTGTCCCGACTGGTTCACCCCGGCATAGCCATAGGCCGAATAGATCGACTTGTTGCCCGCGCCGTCGCCGTAGCCGAGCGAACCCGGCGTGTAGTAGGTGTTGGCGCCATCGGTGAGCACGATCAGCACCTTGTCGTTGCCTTTTTCGCTTTCGGGGCGTCCGTCCGCGAACGGTTCGGTGCTGGTGAGGGTCTTCCAGCCCCAGACGATGCCCTGCGGAACCGTCGTCGCGCCATTGGCGACCATGGCGTCGATCGCGCCGTTGACGGCGTTCTTTCCGTTCACCGAGGTCACGTCCGTCAGCCGCGTGATCGGCGCAGTGGTGCAGGACGTATTGGGGCCCTTGCCGCTGCCCGCCGCCGATGTGTTGTTCGGCTCGAAATATTTGGGCATGTACTTCTGCCGCACGATGTCCGTGCCGGTCGTCCCGTCGGCCCAGTAGTTTGTGTAGGCCGTCCCGTTCGTCGTGGAATCGGTCTCGTCGGGCGCGAACATCGGGACGATCAGCGTCTCGGGCTTGCTCGACGAGGGCGCGCTGGCGTCGAGATTGTAGGGATGCGGGCGCATTTCCACGCAGCCCTGCCAGCTCGCATAGCTGCCATAGGTGTAGCTGTAGGAACCCTCATCGACCCAGTTGCACTTGTATCCGCTCCAGGTCCAGCCGCACTTCTGCACCCAGTTGCTTGTCCAGACTTGGCCTGTCACGCGCTGCATGTCGTTGAACAGCGAGAAGCGGGTCACCTTCTGGCCCGCCGCGCTGCCCCAGCCGCTGCCGACCTTGTAGTAGATGCCGCCCGACAGCGAGACCTGCTTGTTCGACGGCATGGTCGACCAGTTGAAGTTCTCGTGGTGCACCGGCGAGCGCCCGTCGACGTCCATCCAGCTGGCGGTCGCATATTGTGTGCCGACGTTGACGGACCCGGCGAAGGGCACGACGGAAAACTGGACCGGCTTGTCGACCTGCTTGATCTGGGCTGCCTGTCCGGCCAGCGTGTCGACGAGCTGCTTGGCCGCGGTCTTCAGAAGGTCGATGCGCTTCTTGCCGGAACCCGAGCCGTTGTCGGTCATCGAGCCGGAATTGTCGAGGACGAGGGCGACTTCCAGCGTGTTCTTCAGCCGGACCCGCGTCTCGGCGGTGATTTGAAGGGCCGTCTGGTCTCGCGACACCAGCGAGGAAAAGGCGTCGAAGAAAAACGGCTTGAATGAGTAGGACGCGTCGATGGTCAGGAGGCCGCCACCGGTTTCGCTGCTGGGCAGGGTCAGCTGGAAATTCGCAGCGCTGGTGTCGATGCCGTTCATGTTGGCCTGGAAGAAATCCTTCGCATAGGCGATGGTGTCCTTCTCGGAGCCGCCGGCGACATAGAATCGGGCGGCCGCGATGCCGGCGGCGTCCAGCGCGTTCAGCGCCATGGCACGCTGCCGCGTCATCTCGGAATAATCGATTGCGAGGGCCAGAGCGCCCAGGATCGGGACGATGGCCACCGCCGTCGCGATCGCGAAATTGCCGCGCCGGTCCTCGATAAATCTGCGAAACATCCTGCACCTCTGCCAAGTCGACGTGCTTCACCATGGCAGAGGCGTGCTAAATTCCAGTTTTCGGTGCGGTTCAAATGCGAAAGGCCGGGTTCATCCGGCGTTAACCGGCCTGTGCGTCCGCCAGCGCCCTCGACGCTTTCGCCGGTTCGGGACGAAGCCGCTTGGGCTTGGCGAAATGGGGCCCCATCATGAGGTCGATGCCGAGGTCCAGAAGTTCGATCGCGTCCTCGTCGTTGCGGATGCCGCGCGCCACGATGGCCAGCCCGTCGGCCTTGGCGGCGGCAACCATCTCGGCGCCGCTCGCCGAGCCGCGGCGAGCCTTCTGCCGGTCGAGAAGCCGGCCCGCCTCGGCCTTCAGGGCCACCGTGCCGCGGTCGCGCAGCAGGCGGATACCAGCGGCCGGCTTGTCCCAGCCCTCGGCGGCGAAGCCCAGACCGGAGGCGGAAAGCGTGTCGATGCCCGCGGCCACCGCGCCGGTGGAGGCGATCAGCAGATGCGCCGGGACGGAGATGACGATCTGGTCGGCCAGGGCCGGCTGCATGGTCACCAGCGCCGCGATCTCGGCGCAGGCCGTCGCGTTCAACAGCAGTTCTTCGGAGACCGGACAGTGCAGCGGCGCCCGGTCGTCCTTGCCGCCGAGCCGACGCCTTGCAACTTCGGCCGCGCGAAGGACGACCGCCTTTTCGAAAGCCTGCCGCTCGACATGGCGTCCGGCAGCCGAAAGCCGGTGGATGTGATGCGTCACGCCGTTCAGCTCCAGGCAGACATGGACCTCGAAGGCGACGCCGGCATTGCGCGAAACGGAGACGATCGGCTCCAGGCTCAATTCCAGTTCGTCATCCGCCAGAACGCGCGCCAGCGCGATCTCGACCGCGTCGGCCGGATCGGGCTTGTCTCCCTTTCGCTTCGCGGAAATCGCCGGGTAAGGGATGATGTCGGCCTGCAACGGGGCCAGGCTGGCCGAAGCGCCGCGCAAGGCGATCGTGTCGATCTCGGTGCGCAGGCGTTCCTCCAGCAGCAGCCGTTCGGCGTCCGCCGACTTGGCGCGTGCGTCGAGCGAGGCCAGCGCCGCATCGAGCCCGCGCGAGAGGCGCCGAAGTTCGGCATGGGCGCGTCGCGCCTTCCAGATGGCAATGCCCGCCGTTGCCAGCGCCAGCCCCGCGACGAGCAGGCTCAGGGCCAGCGCGCCGCTCGTCGGAGGCAGGCTGTGGACGACGGCAGCAGTCGGTTCGGCGCCGACGCCGCGCAGGCCGATCCCCAGAATGACCGCCGAAATGGCGGCGCCAGCGATAAGTCGCATGCCCATCCCTCGGGTCGGTGCGACGCATGTCCGGTCGTCGGACATTCGCCGTCACATGTTTCACGCAGGAGTTTAGCAGACATTCTGCGCCATGAATGTGAAGCGAAACATAATGACAGGGTCATCGGCTTCGGTTAATTCCGGGGCCGCCGCCGACCGGGACGGGCGTCAGCGAAACCGAGGAGCGACAATGCCAGGCCAGCCGCGAATGATCGCTTCGCTCGACGACATCGCCAGCGACTACGGCGCTCTCCTGTGTGATGTCTGGGGCGTGATTCACAATGGCGTCAACGCCTTCGACGATGCGTCCGCCGCGCTGGTGCGAGCCCGCGAAAAGGGTCTGGCCGTCGTCCTGATCACCAACGCGCCGCGGCCGTTTCCGGATGTCCGGGCTCAACTCGCCGTGCTCGGCGTGCCGGCCGATGCCTACGACCGGATCGTGACCTCGGGCGACGTCACGCGCGATCTCATCGCGGAAGGATCGCGGCGCGTGTTCCACATCGGCCCCGATCGCGACCTGTCGATCTATGACGGCCTGGATATCGAGCTCTGCGAGGAGCCGGAGGCGTCGAGCGTCGTCTGCACGGGGCTCTTCGACGACGAGACCGAAACGCCGGACGATTATGGCGAGATGCTGCAGCGCCTGCGCGCCCGCAACCTGCCCTTCATCTGCGCCAATCCCGACATCGTGGTGGAGCGCGGCGACCAGTTGATCTGGTGCGCCGGTGCGCTGGCGCGCGACTTTTCCCTGCTCGGCGGCCGTACGCTGATCTCCGGCAAACCGCACCGGCCGATCTACGAGGCGGCGCTGCGGGCAGCCGGCGAGGTTCTCGGACGCCCGGTCGCTGCCTCGGAAGTGCTGGCGATCGGCGATGGCGCGCTGACCGACCTGAAGGGGGCTGTCGAGAACGACATCGACGCGCTCTACGTCTCGGGCGGCATCCATGCGCGCGACTATGGCGAGACGCTGAGCCCCGATCTCGACCGGCTCGCGGCCTTCCTCGACAGGCATGGGCATGCGCCGGCGGCGGTCATTCCGCGGTTGCGCTGACGGGGGAAGGCCAGGACGCACCGAGCCATGAGCCCGAGAACCTTCCAGCGGATCGACGATCCCGCCGCGCTGCCCGCCGATCTTCGCGGCGGCGTCGCAGCGATTGGCAATTTCGACGGTGTGCACCGCGGGCATACGACCGTGCTGGAGCGGGCGCGGGCGCTGGCCGACAGCATGGGGGCGCCGGCTCTTGCCCTGACCTTCGAGCCGCATCCACGCTCGGTCTTCCGACCCGAAATCCCGGTCTTCCGGTTGACGCCGGCATCGCTGAAAGCCGACCTGATCCACCGCGCGGGCTTCGACGCCGTGGTCGAGCAGGCTTTCACGCGTGATTTCGCCAGCCTCACGGCCGAAGAGTTCGTCGACCGCGTGCTGGTCGGGGGGCTTGGAATCGCGCATGCCGTGACCGGCTTCGATTTTCATTTCGGCCGGAACCGGCAGGGCGGCCCCGCCTATCTGATGGAGGCCGGTCAGCGCCACGGTTTCGGCGTGACGCTGGTCGATGCCTTCCGCGACGAGGGCGCCGACGTCGTTTCGTCGAGCCGCATCCGCATGCTTCTGGCGGGTGGCCACGTCGCCGAGGCCGCCGGGCTGCTCGGCTACCGCTTCACCGTCGAGGCCGAGATCGTCGGCGGCAAGCAACTCGGCCGAACGCTCGGCTATCCCACCGCCAACATGGCGCTGCCGGCCGAGACCGAGCTGAAATACGGCATCTATGCCGTCCGCCTGCGGCGCGCCGACGGCACCCTGCACGACGGCGTCGCCAGTTTCGGTCGGCGGCCGACGGTCGACGCCGACGGCGCGCCGCTTCTGGAAACCTTCGTCTTCGACTTTTCCGGCGATCTCTACGGCGAGACCTGCCGCGTTTCCCTGTTCGGCTTCCTGCGCGGAGAGGAGAAGTTCGACGGGCTCGACGCCCTCGTGGCGCAGATGAAGCGCGACGAGGCGGAGGCGCGAGCGCTGCTCGCCGGTGTGCGGCCCATCTCGGCCGTCGATGCCGGGCTCTGCTTCCCCGGCTGATCATCACGCGGCTGTTTATCGACTTGACGCCGCGCTTCGGGCAAAGCTCCCGCGCATGGGGGCAGAGCGGAATTCCTCGCGCCCGGCGCGGATCCTGATCACGGGCGCGACGTCGGGCATCGGCCTGGCGCTCGTTCGCCGGCACGCGCCGAAGGCCCGGGTGCTCGCCGGCGGCCGCCGCGCCGCAGCCGATGCCCATGGCGTCCTGCCCGACGGCGTCTCCTACGTCCAGGCCGACCAGCGCGAGCCGGAACGGGCCGTGGCGGCCATTCTGGGCGGCCTCGACGAGCTCGGCTGGGACGGGCTCGATCTCGCGATCCTCAATGCCGGGATCGGCCATGCGGTCGATCCGGCCGAGGAAACGCCGTCGATGCTGCGCGACGTGCTCGACACCAATCTGTTCGCCGCCATCGCGCTGGCCCAGGCGCTGCTGGCGCGGCTGGAGGCGGGGCAGGGGCGGCTGGTGCTGATCGGCTCGACGGCGCACAAGGGCGCGCCCGGCTTCGCCAGCTACGCGGCGGCCAAGGCCGGGCTGCATGGCTTCGCGCGGGCGCTGTCGGAAGAATGGAAGGGGCGCGTCGCCGTCCAGGTCATTCATCCTGGCCCGACCGACACGGGCATGCATGCCCGCGCCGGACATGATCCCGGGCGCGTCGCCCGCCTCTTCGCCAGGACGGAGACCATGGCGCGGCTGATCGATCGGTTGATCGCGGGCGGCCGGACGGTGGAGACCATCTCGTTTGCCCGCTTCCTCGGGCGCGGGCAGGGCGGCCGGTGAGGACCGCGCTCGTCACCGGCGGCAGCGCCGGCCTCGGTCGCGCCATGGTCGAGCGCCTGCTCGCCCGGGGCTGGCGCGTCGTCTCGGTCGACCGCGACGAGGGGCCGCGGGAGCCGAACATGGAGCACGTGGCCTGCGACCTGTCGGATCGGAGCGAAGTGGACGCGCTCCCGGCGCGGCTCGGCGCGCTGGCGCCATTCCACCTCGCCGTCTTCAATGCCGGCGTCAGCGCCACCGGCCGCTTCGAGGCGATTCCGCTCGACGCCTACCGACGCCTGATGACCGTCAACGCGGAGACGCCGATGATACTCGCGGCGGAACTGGTGAGGAGCGGCCATCTCGCGGGGCCGATCTGCTTCGTCTCGTCCCTGTCGCATTTCACCGGCTATCCGGGTGCGGTCGTCTACGCCGCGTCGAAGGATGCACTCGCCATCTACGCCAGAAGCGTACGCAAGCCGTTCGCGCGGCGCGGCGTGTCGGTCACGCTGGCCTGTCCCGGACCGCTGCGCACCGCGCATGCCGAGCGCCATGCGCCGCCCGGCGCGGATGCGGCGCGCCGCATGGCCCCCGATATCGCGGCGCGCATCATCCTCGACGCGACCTTCGCGGGGCGGCGCCTCGTCGTTCCGGGCCGGACGAACCGGCTGGCGGCCATCGCCGGCGCCTTGCTGCCCGGCGCGATGATGCGCCAGATGCGGCGGTTGATCTTCGAACGTCTCGACCGCGACGTCTGGTAGGGCGAGCGGGACGACATTCACGAAAGATTCACCCGCCGGGTTCACCATTCGTCAACGCTGGTCCATTGCGCAAGGCCGGGCGTAGAAGCACTATCGACCGTCTGGACAAGCCGTCCATCTTCTTTCGAAACGAGAGCGTCCATGCCGAGAACCATCCTCGCCGTCCTGCCTGCCCTGTTGATCGCCGCCACCGCCGTTCCCGCGCAGGCCGAGAACTGGTTTTCGGGCGACTGGTACCTGAAGGTGGGCGCGGCCGGTTTCGTGGCGCCGAACTTCAAGGGCGACGACGACTATCGCTTCCGCGGCCAGCCGTTGATCTCGTTCGGCCGGCAGGGCAGTTCTACCCCCTTCTCCTCGCGCAACGACAACATCTCGATCGGGATCCTCGACCAGGGCTATTTCCGCGCCGGCCCGACCGGCAAGCTGGTGTTCGGGCGCGACAGCGACGATTCGGGCGATCTCGTCGGGCTCGACCCGGTGCGCTTCGGCGGCGAACTCGGCGTCTTCGCGGAGTTCTATCCCGTCGACTGGCTGCGCCTGCGCGGCGAGGTCCGCCACGGCATCCGCTCGCATGACGGCATCGTCGGCGACCTTTCGGCCGATGCCTTCACCGACGTGACGCCGACGATCCGCATCTCGGGCGGGCCGCGCGCCTCGTTTGCCACCAACGACTATTTCGATGCCTGGTACGGCGTGTCTGCGTCCGAAGCACTGGCGTCGGGCCTGTCGGCCTACGATCCCGATGGCGGCGTGGAATCGGTCGGCATCGGCGGCGCCATCACCTGGAAGGCGACCGACACGATCGAGACCAGCCTGTTTGGCGAATACTCGCGCCTGATGGGATCGGCGGCGGATTCGAGCCTCGTCCGGCAGCGCGGATCGGTCGACCAGTTCCTCGTCGGCGTCTCGGCGACCTATCGCTTCGATTTTTCGATGTAGGCTGGGAGGGGTCTCACATCCGGGGCCAAGGTCATCCATAGGACCCAACCATGGAGCCGGGTGTCATCGAAGTCCCAGGAGACGACGATCGATCGGATGTCGGCTGACGCCGACGATCCGGATGCCCGACCTTTCCATCGTGCCCGGGTTGAGGATGTAGTTCCACGCAAAGGGAACGAGCGCCGACGGCACCCGCATGGCCGGGCCGGGGGTGTTCTGGAGGAAATCCATCCCCAACGCCTGCGTGACGGCGTTCTGATCGGCCCAGTTTGTCGGCAGATCCGGTTGGACCACCGCCACGTCGTCCGGCAGATTGATCATCAGCAGTTGGAAACTGGCCGGAACATCTTCCGGGTCGACGTGAACGAGCATCTCCAAAAGCGTGGAAGACGGGTGATCTGCGCAGTAAACGACGGAAACGCCTTTTCGGTGCCATCGGCCATCGGCAAGGAAGCCGCCGCGACCCGAGAGGTCGGCATGGTTCGAAATCCGCCAGACGTGCATGGTCAGGCAAACAGACCGAAGTCGATGCGGTGCAGCTCGTCCTCGACGACGTGGGCGCCGGTCTCGGTTTCGAGGAGTTCGATCGGACGCGCGTCCTCGAGCGCTCGATTTTCCTTCCGCATCCAGCGTGCAAATTTTTCTTCGCTGGCAAAGACGCGTGTTCCGAGTTCCCAGACCCGCTCCACTCGCCGCACCCTGTCGGACTCGGCCGCCGACAGCATGTCGCCCTTTTGTCTGCGACGTGACAAGGTGCGCCGGGGTGCAACGATACGGTGGATTTCGGAATCGCTCACGCCAAGCCGGCGCAGGTGGTCGAGGCGCGCTACGGGTACCGTGAAATCGAGCGTCGTTTCTTTGCGTGCTGAAAACATGGACACCGCCATGACTCCCGACTGGCAACGCTTGAATGTAGTCGCGTTCCGCCGCACAGGCAACGCTCCCCCACAATCCCCTTTATTCCGCGCGGTTCGTCGTTTACATGGTGCGGCCATGACACCGAGCGCCGGCTTTCGCCCCTTCGCGATCCGAATTATCGGCCCGGCCATCCGGGCGGCCTGAGCCGCCGGACGGTCCGGGACATTCTTCGCGTGCGATGCGCACTTCCAGTTCGACCGACCCGGCCCGGCGCGGCGTCATGCCCCGGGCCAACCTGAATGGCGAGACCATGACCGACACAGCCGACACGCTCGACTATTCCAAGACGCTTTATCTGCCCAGGACCGATTTCCCGATGCGGGCGGGCCTGCCCGAGAAGGAGCCGCAGATCGTCGCCCGCTGGCAGGAGATGGGGCTCTACCGGCGACTGCGCGAGGACGCAAAGGGCCGGCCGCTCTACGTGCTGCACGACGGGCCGCCCTATGCCAACGGCAACATCCACATCGGCCATGCGCTGAACAAGATCCTGAAGGACGTCATCACCCGCTCGTTCCAGATGCGCGGCTTCGATTCGAACTATGTGCCGGGCTGGGACTGCCACGGCCTGCCGATCGAGTGGAAGATCGAGGAGAAATACCGCGCGGCGGGCAAGAACAAGGACGAGGTGCCGGTCAACGAGTTCCGCCGCGAGTGCCGCGAGTTCGCGCAGCACTGGATCTCGGTGCAGGCGGGCGAATTCAAGCGGCTCGGCGTCGAGGGCGATTTCGACAATCCCTACACGACGATGGCCTTCCATTCGGAGGCTCGCATCGCTGGCGAACTGTTGAAGTTCGCGATGAGCGACCAGCTCTATCGCGGCTCGAAGCCGGTGATGTGGAGCGTGGTCGAGCGCACCGCGCTGGCTGAAGCGGAGGTCGAGTATCACGACTATGAGAGTGATACGGTGTGGGTGAAGTTTCCGGTGGTGGATGACTCGATACACGATGCCGCGATCGGGAAGATCCGAGACAACGTCGCCGTGCTCGGCGGCGAGGCGCTGGGGGTCGAGCAACTCGAGACCTATGTCGAGGCACAGAGCCTGTCGGACGCCTCCGTCGTCATCTGGACCACCACGCCCTGGACCATGCCGGGCAACCGGGCCGTGGCTTTCTCGCCGCGCGTCGCCTACGGGCTCTACGAGGTGACGGCGGCGGAGAACGAGTTCGGTCCCCGGCCCGGCGAAAAGCTGATCTTCGCGGACGCGCTGGCGGAGGAGAGCTTCGCCAAGGCCAAGCTACAGTTCAAGAAACTGCGCTCGGTTTCGGCCGATGAACTCGCGGCGCTGACTCTGGCCCACCCGCTGCGCGGGCTCGGCGGTGGCTACGACTTCCCCGTCCCCATGCTCCCCGGTGACCACGTCACCGACGATGCCGGCACCGGCTTCGTCCACACCGCGCCCGGCCACGGCCGCGAGGACTTCGACGCCTGGATGGATGCGGCCAAGGATCTGCGAGCGCGCGGCATCGAAACGACGATCCCCTTCACCGTCGACGATGCCGGCTTCTTCACGAAGGATGCGCCGGGCTTCGGGCCGGATCGGCCGGGCGGGGCGGCGCGGGTGATCGACGACAACGGCAAGAAGGGCGACGCCAACAAGGTCGTCATCGAGGCGCTGATCGAGCGCGGCATGCTGTTTGCGCGCGGGCGGCTGAAGCACTCCTATCCGCATTCCTGGCGCTCCAAGAAGCCGGTGATCTTCCGCAACACGCCGCAATGGTTCGTCCACATGGACAAGGAACTGGGGGGCTACGGCCTTCCCCCGGAAGGCCGAGCATCCGACCGGACGCCGGGCGACGTTTCGCCCGCCAGCGCGGAGGCCCGCGAGCGGAGCGAGCGCTCGGCCGTGAGCGAAAACAAGCCCGACACGCTGCGCACCCGCGCGCTCGCCGCCATCGACGCCACGCGCTTCGTGCCGGCGGCCGGGCAGACGCGGCTGCGCGCCATGATCGAGGAGCGCCCCGACTGGGTGCTGTCGCGGCAGCGCGCCTGGGGCGTGCCGATCTGCGTGTTCGTCAGCGAGGATGGCGCCGTCCTGAAGGACGAGGCGGTGAACGCCCGCATTCTCGAAGCCTTCGAGCAGGAGGGCGCCGACGCCTGGTTCGCGGACGGCGCGCGCGACCGCTTCCTGGGCTCACGCGCGAACGAGCCGTGGACGATGGTCAGGGACATCCTCGACGTCTGGTTCGATTCGGGTTCCACCCACGCCTTCACGCTGGAGGATCGGCCCGACCTGAAATGGCCGGCCGACGTCTATCTCGAAGGCTCGGACCAGCATCGCGGCTGGTTCCATTCTTCGCTGCTCGAGGCCTGCGGCACGCGCGGCCGCGCGCCCTACGGCGCCGTCATCACCCATGGCTTCACCATGGACGAGGACGGACGCAAGATGTCGAAGTCGCTCGGCAACACCGTCGTGCCGCAGGACGTGATGGCCAAGTCCGGCGCCGACATTCTGCGCCTGTGGGTCATGACCACCGACTACTGGGAAGACCAGCGGCTCGGCAAGAACGTGCTGCAGACCAACATCGACGCCTACCGCAAG
Organism: Aquibium carbonis; assembly: GCF_003970795.1. Taxonomy (GTDB): domain Bacteria; phylum Pseudomonadota; class Alphaproteobacteria; order Rhizobiales; family Rhizobiaceae; genus Aquibium; species Aquibium carbonis. Next base: position 30,105 of record NZ_RWKW01000027.1, read on the forward strand.
CTGCGCAACACCATCCGCTGGATGCTGGGCACGCTCGCGCATGACGAGGGCGAGCAGATCGCCCTGGCCGAGATGCCGGAGCTCGAGCGGCTGATGCTGCACCGGCTGGCCGAACTCGACCAGCTGGTGCGCAAGAGCTACGACGCCTTCGACTTCAAGCGGATCACCAAGTCGCTGATCGACTTCATGGTGGTCGACCTGTCGGCCTTCTACTTCGACGTGCGCAAGGACGCGCTCTATTGCGACGCCCCGTCGAGCGCCCGCCGCAAGGCGTCCATCGTGGTGGTGCGGCATCTGTTCGACTGCATGGTGACCTGGCTGGCGCCGATGCTGCCCTTCACCATGGAAGAAGCCTGGCTCGACCGCTACCCGCAGGCGACATCGGTGCATCTGGCGCAGTTCCCGCAGGTCCCGGCCGAATGGCGCGACGAGGCGCTCGCCCAGAAATGGCGCAAGATCAGGCAGGTGCGTCGCGTCGTCACCGGCGCGCTCGAACTGGAGCGCGCGCGAAAGACCATCGGTTCGTCGCTGGAAGCGGCGCCGATCGTCACCATCGCGGACGAGGCCCTGATGGCCGCGCTCGAGGGAACCGACATGGCCGAGATTGCCATCACCAGCGGCATATCGGTGCGCGCCGGCGAGGCGCCGGCCGAAGCGTTCACGCTCGATGACGTGGCGGGTGTCGGCGTGGTGTTCGCACGGGCCGGCGGCACCAAATGCGCGCGCTCATGGCGCTACACGGCCGATGTCGGCACCGATCCGGAGTTCCCGGACGTGTCCGCGCGCGATGCCGCCGCGCTGAAGGAACTCAAGGCGTTGGGGCGCATCTGAGGCGTCGGAGGGCGGCGGCCTCGCGCCGTCGCCCTGTCGGCCGGGCTCGCCTGCATTGCCGTTGCGGGTCGGTTGCTATACAGGACGTTCACGCTCCTGCGTCATCTTGTTGCCGGATTTTCGACCCAACTGTCGGCAACGGCGACGTCGGGAATCGTTCGGCCGTCGGGAAAGGCAAGCATCGTATGAAGTCTGGCGTTACACACGCGCTTCGCAGAAACGCGCCGCAGGGCGTGGTTCTTGCCGTGGCGATCGCATCCTTGTCGGGTTGCATGGGCTCGCCCACCTACGGCACCGGCAAGCCCGCCGACCAGCAGCTTCTCGAAGACATCACCGGGGTGCTGTCTCTCGCACCCAAGAACGACCAGCGCATCGAGTACAAGCCGCGTCCCGAACTGGTGAAGCCTGCGTCGCTTACCACCCTGCCGCCGCCGCAGGACAGCGTGATCAACACGTCGAGCACCGAGTGGCCCGAATCGCCGGAGCAGCGCCGGGCACGCATTCGCGCCGAGGCGACCGCCAATCGCGACAATCTGGATTTCTCGCCGGAAGTGGTCGACACCCGCACGGCCGCCGCGTCGACCGTCGTGCGCAATGCGCGCGGCGACGTGGTCGACACCTTCAACGGCAACGGAAAGCAGACCCGCGAGGAGTTCAATCGTCGCCTCGCGGAGAACAAGCAGGGCAGCGCCACGTCGCGCCGCTACCTCAGCGAACCGCCGACCGAGTATCGCAAGCCCGTCGAGACGGCGCCGGTCGGCGACGTCGGCGAGGAAGAATGGCGCAAGGAGCAGCGCCGCAAGGCCGCGGCCGGTGGCGGCAGCACGTTCAGCTGGCGCAACCTCATTCCCGGCTTCTGATCGCTCAGCCCTCGCGGCGACGGTCGCGGAAGAAGTCGCGCAGGATCGACGCGGCCTCCCGCTCGCCGATTCCCGGATACACGTCCGGCGCGTGGTGGCAGGTCGGCGACGCGAAAAAGCGGGCCCCATTGACGACAGCGCCGCCCTTCGGGTCGTCCGCGCCGAAGTAAAGGCGGCGGACGCGCGCGAAGGAGATTGCAGCCGCGCACATTGCGCAGGGCTCCAACGTCACGTAGAGATCGGCCGAACCGATGCGCTCCGAGCCTGCTTTGGCGCAGGCTTGGCGGATCGCGAGAATTTCGGCATGGGCGGTCGGATCGGCAAGTTCGCGGGTCCTGTTGCCCGCTCGGGCGACGATGAGGCCGTCGACCACCACGACCGCGCCGACCGGCACTTCGCCGCGTTCGGCGGCGGCGCGGGCTTCGATCATTGCTTCACCCATGAAATCCGGGCGTTTCACCGCTCATCCTTCCAGACAATTCCACTCGCGCCGGGCTGGCGTTGCTGTTAGTTAGCCGCGCGGAAAGGCAAAGGCCACATGGACGACGATACAAACGACAAGCGCGGCAGGGGGCCTCGCGGCGGCGACGCGCCCCGCAAGGGACCAGGCAAGCCGCGCGCGGATCGACCGGCGGGCGGTGGCGCGAAGACGTCGTCGTTCGGCGGTGCCCCGAGGAGCGATGCACGGCCGAGGCGCTTCGATGGCGACAGGCCCGGCGGTGCGGCCGGCGAGAGCAAGCCCTATCGCGGGAAGAGCCCGGCCGGCGGCAAGCCGTTTCGTGCTGATGGCCCGTCGGCGGGAGGCAAGCCCTACCGCCCGCGCGGTGCCGAAGGCGATGCCAGGCCCTATCGCGCCCGCAAGCCGGAGGGCGAGGCGGGTTCGGCGGAGCGCCCGGCGCGCCGGTTCGATCGCGACGATGCGCGTCCCGGCGGCGACCGTCCGCGCAAACCTTTCGTGAAGCGTGCTCCGGCGGGCGATGCGCCGGCCGGCGAGCGTCCCGCCCGTCGTTTCGACGGCGACAAGCCGCGCGGTGCACCCGGCGAGGGCAAGCCCTATCGTTCCAGGGCGCCCGGCGAGGGCAAGCCGTTTCGTGCCGATGGCCCGTCGGCGGGAGGCAAGCCTTTCCGCCCGCGCGGCGCCGAAGGCGATGCCAAGCCCTATCGCGCTCGCAAGCCGGAGGGCGAGGCGGGTTCGACGGAGCGCCCCGCGCGCCGGTTCGATCGCGACGAGACGCGTTCGGGCGGCGACCGCCCGCGCAAGCCCTTCGTCAAGCGCACCCAGGATGGCGACGCACCCGCCGGCGCCCGTCCGGAGCGTCGCTTCGACGGCGACCGCAAGCCGCGCGAGGATCGCGGCGATCGGCAGTTCCGGACCGACAAGCCGTTCCGCGCCGCCAAGCCCGGCTTCCGGGAGCGCCCGGCGCGGGACGCCCGCCCGGATGGACGCGGCAGCGATCGGTCGTCGGCTCCCGCCGAGGAGAGCGGCGCCGTGCCCGAGCGCATCGCCAAGCGGCTGGCGCGTGCCGGCGTCGCATCGCGCCGCGATGCGGAGTCGCTGGTGGCCGATGGTCGCGTCGCGGTGAACGGCCAGGTGCTGACCAGCCCCGCGTTCAACGTCGTCGCGGCGGACAGGATCACCATCGACGGCAAGCCGATCCCCGAGATCGAGCGCACGCGCCTGTTCCTGTTCCACAAGCCCGGCGGCCTGGTGACCACCAATCGCGACCCGGAAGGTCGGCCGACCATCTTCGAGGCGCTGCCCGACGAGTTGCCGCGCCTGATCACGGTCGGACGCCTCGACATCAACACCGAAGGCCTGCTGCTGCTCACCAACGACGGCGGGCTCGCGCGTCTGCTGGAGCTGCCGGCGACCGGCTGGCTGCGCCGCTACCGCGTGCGTGTCCACGGGCACGTCGACGAGAAGCAGCTGGCCTCGCTGCGCGACGGCGTGGCGGTGGACGGCGTGTTCTATGGCGCCATCGAGGCGACGCTCGACCGCGAGCAGGGCTCCAACGCCTGGCTGACGATCGGACTGCGCGAAGGCAAGAACCGCGAGGTGAAGAACATCCTGGCCTCGCTCGGCCTCGACGTGAACCGGCTCATCCGCATCTCCTACGGCCCGTTCCAGCTCGGCGATCTCGCCGAAGGCGCGGTGCAGGAGATCAAGGGCCGCATGCTGCGTGACCAGCTCGGCGAGCGACTGATCGAGGAGGCGGGCGCCAATTTCGACGCGCCGGTCACCACGCCCTTCACCAACAAGCCGACGGTCGCGCCGCGCCGCGAAGCCGATCCCGAGCATGCCGAGCGCGGCAGCTCCCGCTCCGAGCCAGGCGAAGGCGGGCTGATCAAGAACCGCAAGCGCGACCGCGAGGCGCATCGCGAAAACGTGCTCGGCCGCTTGCAGACGGCCAGGCCGTCCTTCGGCGGCAAGAAGCGCGAGAACCGCGAGGAGCGCGAGGAGAAGGCCTATCAGCCGCCTCGCGCGCGCTCGTCCAACGTCTGGATGGCGCCGGGCGCCCGTCCGCAAGGCAAGAAGAACGAGGCCGAGGCGGAAGCCGATGCCGCGCCGAAACGGTCGGCGGGACCGCGCAAGGGCCAGGCCGGCCCGCGCAAGGCGCCGGTCGGCACGCGAAACGCGCCGACGCGCAACGGTCCCGGCAAGGGTCCGACGGGTGGCGCCGGGCGCGGCCCGCGCAAGCCGCGCCGGGACGACTGAGCGATGCGGATCGTCGGGGGAGCGTTTCGCGGCCGCGCGCTGGCGACGCCGAAAAGCCAGGCGATCCGCCCGACGACCGACCGCACCCGCGAAGCCGTCTTCAACGTGCTGTCGCATCGCCATGGCGACCGGCTCGAAGGCGCGCGCGTGCTCGATCTCTTCGCCGGCACAGGCGCGCTGGGGCTCGAAGCCATCTCGCGCGGTGCGTCGCACTGCCTGTTCATCGAAGAAAGCGCGGAGGGTCGCGGCCTGCTGCGCGACAACATCGAGGCGTTCGGCCTTCAGGGCCGCACGAAGATCTTCCGCCGCGATGCCACCGCGCTCGGCACCGCAGGCACGATCGCGCCGTTCGATCTCGTCTTCGCCGATCCGCCCTATGGCAAGGGGCTCGGCGAAAGCGCGCTCGCCTCGGCGCGCGCGGGCGGCTGGCTGAAACCCGGCGCGCTGTGTGTCGTCGAGGAAGCGGCCTCGGCGTCCTTCCGGGCGGTGGAAGGCTTCGGGATCGTCGACGAACGTCATTATGGCGACACGATCGTCCGCTTCATCGAGGCCGACTGAGGCTTTCGCCTGGGTCGATCCGATTCGGCCTCGGCCGCATTACGGATAATTCATCCGCCTCGCGCTTCACAGACGAGGCTTGCCGCACCACTTTGGCGGCAGCAACAATCCGAGGTGATTGCGAATGCACGACACACGCTACCGCGCGCGAGGACGTCGGGTTCTTCCGGCATTGCTGGTCGCCCTTGTGGCGGGCGCCGCTTCGCTTTCCCCGGCCGCGGCGACGGCCGTCCAGCTGTCCGCCACGCAACAGCCGTCCAGCGAGGTGTCGAGCTTCACGCTCGACAACGGATTGCAGGTGGTGGTGATTCCCGACCGCCGCGCACCGGTGGTCACCCACATGCTCTGGTACAAGGTCGGCAGCGCCGACGAGGATCCGGGCAAGTCCGGGATCGCGCATTTTCTCGAGCACCTGATGTTCAAGGGGACCGAAAGCAATCCGGCGGGCGTGTTCTCGCGCAGGATCGCGGAGATCGGCGGACGGGAAAATGCTTTCACCTCCTACGACTATACCGCCTATTTCCAGCAGGTCACTCCGGATGCGCTTCGTTCCATGATGGCGTTCGAGGCCGACCGCATGACCAACCTCATCCTGACGGACGAGGTCGTCGCCCCCGAGCGCGAGGTGGTGATCGAGGAGCGAAACTCGCGCGTGGAAAGCGAGCCCCGCTCGCTGCTCGGCGAGGAGTTCGACGCCACGCTCTACCAGAACCATCCCTATCGCATTCCGGTGATCGGCTGGATGCACGAGATCGAGCAGTTGAACCGCGCCGATGCGATCGAGTTCTACCAGCGCTTCTACGCCCCCAACAACGCGGTCCTCATCGTGGCCGGCGATGTCGAGGCCGAGGCGGTCCGGCAGCTCGCCGAGGAGACCTATGGCGCCGTGCCGCGCGGACCCGACCTGCCGCCGCGCCTGCGCCCCAGCGAACCCGAGCAGAACACGGCCCGCACCGTGACGCTGACCGACCCGCGCGTGTCCACGCCGAGCTTTCGCAAGGGATGGATCGTGCCGTCCTACACCACGGCCGAAAAGGGCGAGGCCGAGGCGCTCGACCTCCTTTCGGAGATTCTCGGCGGCGGCCCGCGCTCGCGCGCCTACGAGGCGCTGGTGGTGGAACAGGGCATCGCCTCTTCGGCGGGCGCCTGGTACCAGTCGGGCGCGCTCGACGCGACCAGCTTCCAGATCTACGCCTCGCCACGCGGGGAGGCGACCCTCGAGGACGTCGAGAAGGCGATGGACGCCGAGATCAGGCGCATCGCGGACGACGGCGTCACCGAGGCCGAGCTGGCCGCCGCCAAGAAGCGATACGTGCGCAGCATGATCTTCGCGCGCGACAACCAGAGCGGCATGGCGCGGATCTATGGCTCGACGCTGACAACCGGCGGGACGATCGAGGACATCGCCAGCTGGCCGGATCGGATCGAGGCCGTCACGGCCGAACAGGTACAGGAGGCCGCGCGCCGGCATCTCGACTTCAACCGCGCGGTGACGGGCTATCTGCTTCCGGCCGCAGGAGACCGCTCATGATGTTTCCCGCCGCCGCAGCCCCCGCAACGGACATCGTCATGAAACCCGTCTTCGCCGCTCTCGTCGCGCTGTCCTTCACCGCCCCGATGATGATGGTCGCGCCCGCGCAGGCGGCGGTCACGATCCAGGAGGTCACCAGCGACAGCGGCGTCACCGCCTGGCTGGTCGAGGACTACACCGTGCCGATCATCGCGGTGAACTTCGCCTTCGAAGGCGGCAGCACGCAGGACCCCGTCGGCAAGGAGGGCCTGGCCCAGCTCATGAGCGGCCTCTTCGACGAGGGCGCGGGCGACATGCCGCGCGCGGCGTTCCAGGAGGCGCTGGACCTGTCCGGCGCCGAGATGTCGTTCAACGTCAGCCCGGACGCCTTCTACGGGTCGTTGCGCACCCTGGCGGACGATCGCGCCGAGGCATTCCGGCTCCTCCAGCTCGCCGTCAACCAGCCGCGCTTCGACGCCGAGCCGCTGGCGCGCATCCGCGCCCAGATGGTCGCGGGTATCGAGGCGCGCGCCAACGATCCCGACCAGGCGGCGTCCATCGCCTGGGCGAACGCCATCTATGGCGACCATCCCTATTCGCGCCGCAGCGAGGGCACGCCCGAAACGCTGGCGACGATCACCCGGGACGATCTGGAGGCGCTGCACCGCGCCTTGTTCGCCCGTGGCAATCTCGTCGTCGGCGTGGTCGGGGCCATCGACGCGGAGACGCTCAAGGCCGAGCTCGACCGGACCTTCGGCGCGCTGCCCGAAAGCCCGGACATGCGGCCCATCGAACGCGTCGAGCCGAAGCTCGACCAGTTCATCGGCGTCTCGTTCCCGGTGCCGCAGGCAAGCCTCAGGCTGGCCTTTCCGGGCGTCGAGCGGGACGATCCGCGCTTCTTCGCCGCCTACATGATGAACCATGTCCTGGGTGGTGGCACGTTTTCGTCGCGGCTGTTCGACGAGGTGCGCGACCGGCGCGGTCTGGCCTACGGTGTCGGCTCGTCGCTGGCCAACCGGGACCACTCCTCCGCCTTGATCATCGGCACCTCGACCCGGGCCGACCGGGCCGGCGAAGCCTTGCAGGTGATCCGCGACGTCATCGCGCGCATGGCCGCCGAGGGGCCGACCGAGCAGGAACTCGCCGATGCCAAGGCCTATATCGTCGGAAGCTACGCGATCAACAATCTCGATTCATCCGCTGCGATCGCCCGCACGCTGGTCCAGTTGCAGATGGACGACCTCGGGATCGACTACATCGAGCGGCGCGGCGACCTCATCGGGGCGGTGACGCTCGACGAGGTCAAGGCGGCCGCACGCGACTTGCTGTCGGTGGAGCCGGCGATCATGATCCTGGGACCGGATGCGGCGGCCAACGTCCGCTAGTCCGATTCCGACATCTGCATCCCGCCGGGCTAAGCGCCGGCGCCGATGTCGGACGCAAAGGACCATCAACAAGTTCAAGGCTCCGCTGGAGCTTTGAGCCCGATACTGGACCAGTGGCTCGCGGCGAACCGGACTCGAGTGTCACACTCGCTCGAACAGGGCGCTTGCCGGAAGGACGATGTCGATGCACGGACATGTTTCCGTTTCGAGAATGGCCTCTGCCGGGCCGACGGTGGCCATCGCCTTCGGAGGCGGTGGCGCACGCGGCCTTGCGCATATCCATGCCATCGAAGCGCTCGACGAACTGGGGATCCGCCCGGCCGCCATCGCCGGCTCGTCCATCGGCGCGATCATCGGCGCCGGGATGGCCGCTGGCATGAGCGGGCGGGACATTCACCGCTACGCCCATTCGATCCTCAGCCGCCGCGCGGAGGTCGCGGCGCGGATGTGGCGGGCCCGACCCGGCACGTTCTCGGAGTTCATGGACGGCGGGTTCCGGCTCACCCAGTTCAACATCGAGCGCATTCTCGGCGCCTTCCTGCCGGCCGCGATCCCGCAGACCTTCGAGGAGCTGGAGATTCCGCTCTTCGTGACGGCGGTGGATTTCTACCGGCACGAGCAGGTGATCTTCAGCGAAGGCGGGCTGTCTTCGGCGATCGCCGCCTCTGCCGCCATCCCGGCCGTGTTCCGCCCCGTCCGGCGTGAGGGACGCATTCTGATCGACGGCGGCATCTGCAATCCGGTGCCTTTCGACCTCATAGAGGGGAAGGCCGACATCACCATCGCCATCGACGTGGTCGGCATGCCGACGCCCAACAACCACCGTATCCTCAACTCGCTCGAGCTGGTCTTCGGCTCCACGCAGCTGATGATGCAGTCGATCATCCAGATGAAGTTGAAAACCTGCCGGCCGACGATCTTCCTCCGTCCGCCGGTATCGCGCTTCCGCGTCCTCGACTTCCTGCGCATGGAGGCGATCATGGCCCAGACGGCGCCGCTGAAGGACGAGCTGAAGCGGGCCATCGAGGCGGCGTTCCTCGCCCACGACGCGCTGGAGCACGCCTGAACCTCAGTCGAGCATGGTCGAGGCCTTGCCGGTCGAGAAGGGCGAATGCGATGCCGGCGGCGGTCCGGGCAGCGGTGGCCCGGGCGGGGCGCGATCGGCCACGTCCCGCACGATCCGGAAGCACCAGATCAGGGCGGCGATGCCGAACATCACGGAACCCAGCGCCCATCCGCCGATGACGCCCGATGCGCCGTAGTGGTGCGCGCCGATCCAGACGAAGGGAATGGTGCCCAGCGTGGCGCGGCCCCAGTTGAAGATCGTCGAATAGCCCGGATAGCCGAGATTGTTGAACGCCGCATTCGCCACGAACAGCGCGCCGTTGAACAGGAAGCTGCCGGCGGCAAACAGGCAGAAGAACTCGATCAGGTCGCGCGCCGCCGCGGTCGCCCCGAACAGGTCTGCGATCTGGTGCCTGAAGATGGCCAGCAGCGCCCAGGCAGCGATGACATAGGCCAGCGTGACCAGCAGGCTGTCGCGCATCACCGACATCAGCCTGTCGTAGCGGCGCGCGCCGTAGTTCTGGCCGAGAATCGGTCCGACCGCGCCGGACAGCGCGAAGATCACGCCGAAGGCGACCGGGACCAGCCGCCCGATGATGGCCCAGCCGGCGACCGCATCGTCGCCGAAGCGTGCGATCTCGGCGGTCACGTAGGCGTTTCCGACCGGCGTCGCCAGTTGTGTGGCGACAGCGGGAAGGCCGATGACGAAGAAGGGCCGGGCCGCGTTGCGCAGCCGCGCGAGGTTCGGCCATGCCACCAGCCGGTGCACCACCATGGCGCCATGCAGGCCGACCACCACCATCAAGACGCGCGCCAGGACGGTGGATATCGCCGCGCCGTCGAGCCCCAGCCCGAAGCCGAAGATCAGGATCGGATCGAGGATCGCGGCGGCGAAGCCGCTCGACAGCGTCACGTACATGGAGCGACGCGCGTCGCCGGCGCCGCGCATGATCCCGGTCGTGCACATGCCCACCGCGACCAGGGCCGAAGACGGAAGCACGATCTGCATGAAGCGGGTGGCGAGCTCGAGCGTCTGCCCGGTGGCGCCCAGCAGCGCCAGCAGCGGGTGCAGGAAGGGCCAGACGATCGCCGACAACACCGCCAGCGTGAGCGCCATGATGACGATCGCCGCGCCGCCCATGGCGGCCGCATCTTCCCGGCTGCCGCGCCCCAGCGCCCGCGACACCAGAGCCGACGTCGCGATGGTGAAGCCGATCGCCACCGAGACGGTGAAGAACATCAGCGTGGCGGAGAAGCCGATCGCGGCGGCGAGTTCCTTCACGCCGAGCAGGGAGATGTAGAACAGGTTCAGCGCGTCGACGAGGAAGATGGCGATCAGCCCGATCGAACCGGTGGCCGTCATCACGACGACATGGCGCAGCGTCGAGCCGGTGGTGAACTTGGCCGGCGCCGGCCCGGCGGGGCTTGCGGATGGGGTGCTCACGTCGTCTCCTGATGTCGATGCCGCATGGAGTGCATCAGCTGCGCGCAGGTTCGGTCTCGTCGGGCCCGTCGGGCAGGCGGTCGATGCGCCGGCCCTCGCGCTTCGGCCTGACCAGCGGTTCGGGGAACGAGAGCGAGATGCCCGGATCCTTCAGGCCCGCCGCCTGGATCGACAGGCGTTCCTCGTCCCGGTGCCGCACGTCGTCGACGATGTCGGCCGCCGTCTCCTCCTCGATCCCGACCGCCTGGAGGGTCATCCTGCCGAACAGCAGGCCGGACTCCAGCGTCTCGCGGATCTCGTACTCGACGTCCCGCGCCCGCAAGGACAGGGTGTGGTCGCGGTCGTAGGAGCGGACGAACAGGCGCACATGCGGGAACTCGCTCTGAATCAGGTTGACGATCTGGTCCGTCCCTTCGCGGCCATGGGTGCACACCGCGACGATGCGGGCCTCGCGGATGCCCGCCGCTTCGAGGACGTCCTTGCGGCGGCCGTCGCCGAAATAGATGCGGAAGCCGAACTTCTCCACCGCCCGCACGCGGTTGGCCGAATGGTCGATGATCGTGACCCGGGCGCCGCCCGACAGGAGAACCTGCGAGGCGATCTGGCCGAAACGGGAGAAGCCGATCATCAGGACGTCGGAACCCGCGCCTTCGAAGTCCTCCTCCATGGTCTCTTCCTTCTCGGCGGGGATCAGGAAGCGCCCGAGTGACACCGCGAGCGGCGTGGCGACCATCGTGACGGTGATCACGGCGATCAGCAGCGACGAAAGCTCGGGCGGCAGGAGGACCGCCGCGGTGGCGGCCGAGAAGATGACGAAGCCGAACTCGCCGCCCTGCGGCAGGAGCAGCGCGACCCGCACGGCGTCGGCATGCGTGGACCCGAAGGCCCGGCAGAGCCCATGGCAGATCACCGCCTTCACCAGCATCAGCACCGGCACCGCGACCAGGATGGTGAGCCATTCGGCCAGGACGATGTCGATGTCGAGCGACAGCCCGACCGCCATGAAGAAGACGGCGAGCAGGATGCCGCGGAAGGGCTCGATGCTGGTCTCGAGTTCGTGGCGGTAGGATGATTCGGCCAGCATGACGCCGGCCACGAAGGCGCCCATGGCCATCGACAGGCCGACGGACTGCATCAGCGTGGCCGCGCCGAGCACGACGAAGAGCGCGGCGGCGATCATCGCCTCGCGCGCGCCGGTGTTGGCGATGACGCGAAACAACGGGTTGAGCAGGTAGCGTCCGGTCGCGATCAGGGCCGCGATGGCGCCGACCGCGAAGGCGAAATGGCGAAAGCCGAACTCGCTGCCGTCTTCCGTGCCGGGTGCCAGCAAGGGCACGAGCGCCAGCAGCGGCACGATCGCCAGGTCCTGGAACAACAGGATGGAGAACGCGGTCTGGCCGTAGCGCTGGTTGGTGCCCTGGCTCTCGTCGAGCAGCTGAAGCGCGAAGGCGGTCGAGGAGAGCGCGAGGGTCATGCCGATGATCGTCGCCTGTTCCCAGCCAAGGCCCGCCGCCAGGCGCACGAGGCCGGTCAGCACGAGGCCGGTCACGATCACCTGCGCGGCGCCGAGGCCGAAGATGTCGCGGCGCATGGCCCACAATCGGCTCGGCTTCAGCTCCAGTCCGATCACGAAGAGCAGCAGCACGACCCCCAGCTCGCCGAAATCGAGCAGGTCCTCGCCGCCGATGATGAGCGTGGCGATCGGGCCGAGGACGATGCCTGCGGCGATGTAGCCCAGAACCGTCGCCATGCCGATGCGTTTGAAGATCGGCGCGGAGACGGCGACCGCGCCGAGCAGGATCAGGATTTCCGTGAACTGGGCACCGTGTTCCGTCGCCATCCGTCTCTCCGGGCAGGTCCGTGTGCCGCGCCATTGCCGGCCACCCATTGCACAGTCCCGTCCGGAGCCATAGATGGTCCAGCAGACGGGCCGGCGCGCCGCGCCCGAAACGTCATAGCCGAGGCGGCACCCCAACCGGAACTATTGCATGTCCCTGAACACAGACAAACTCACCGATCTCGTCGGCTCGCTGGTGGACGCGGCCCGCCGCGCCGGCGCGGACGAGGCCGACGCGGTCGTCGCTCGCGGCCGTTCGACCAGCGTGTCCGTGCGTCTCGGCAAGGTGGAATCCACCGAGGCGTCCGAAGGCGACAGCCTCTCGCTGCGCGTTTTCGTCGGCAAGCGCGTGGCGAGCGTCTCGGCGACCATCGATTCCGACGTGAATGCGCTGGCGCAGCGCGCGGTGGCGATGGCGAAGGTGTCGCCGGAAGATCCCTATCAGGGCCTCGCGGATCCGGACCTCCTGGTGAAGGGCGTGGCCGACCTCGACCTGTTCGACGCGACCGAGGTCTCGGCGGAACGGTTGCGCCAGGACGCGCTCGCCGCCGAGGCGGCGGCGATGGACGTCCAGGGCGTCACCAATTCGAGCGGTTCCGGCGCCAGCGCGGGGCTCGGCGGAATGGTGCTTGCCACGTCGGCCGGATTTCTCGGCCACTACGTCGGCTCGCGCTTCTCGCGCTCCGTCAGCGTCATTGCGGGCGAGGGCACGGGCATGGAGCGCGACTACGACTTCTCCTCGCGCCTGTTCTTCGACGAGCTCGATGCGCCCGAGGCGATCGGCCGGCGCGCCGGCGAACGTGCGGTGCGGCGTCTGGGCGCGCGCAAGGTCAAGAGCGGCCCGGTGACGGTGGTCTACGATCCGCGGGTCGCGCGCGGCATCGCCGGGCATCTCGCATCCGCCATCAACGGCGCATCGGTCGCGCGCAAGACGAGCTTTCTGCGCGACCGGATGGGCAAGCCCATCGCGTCGGCCTCGATCACCGTCACCGACGACCCGAAGAAGCGTCGCGGCACCGCGTCGCGGCCCTTCGACGGCGAGGGAGTGGCCGGCGAGGCGCTCACCATGGTCGACCAGGGCGTCCTCCAGCACTGGTTCCTGTCCACCTCCACGGCGCGCGAACTCGGGCTCGTCACCAACGGGCGCGGTGCGCGGTCGGGAACGTCGGTCAACCCGACCTCGACCAATCTCGCGATCGAGCCGGGCGAAGCGAGCCCGCAGGACCTGATCGCCGGCCTTCCCAGCGGCTTCTACGTCACCGAGGTGTTCGGCCAGGGGGTCAACATGATCACCGGCGAATACAGCCGCGGTGCGTCCGGCTTCTGGATCGAGAACGGCGCGCTGGCCTATCCCGTGTCCGAGGTGACGATCGCCTCGAACCTGAAGGACATGTTCATGGCCATGACGCCGGCCAGCGACATCGACCGGACGTTCGGAACAGCGGCGCCGACCCTTCTCGTCGAAGGAATGACCCTTGCCGGAAGCTGACGCCGCGCGCAACGCCGCCGATCTCGACCTCATCCTGACGGCCGCCCGCCAGGCGGGCGACATCGCCATGGGCTATTTCGGCCGCAAGCCCGAGGTGTGGCTGAAGGCGGGTAGCTCACCCGTCAGCGAAGCCGACTTCGCGGTGGACCGATTCCTGCGCGACAGCCTTTCGGCGGCGCGCCCCGCCTATGGCTGGCTGTCGGAGGAAACGGCCGACACACCGGAGCGGCTCGGCGCCGAGCGCACCTTCGTCGTCGATCCGATCGACGGCACCCGCGCCTTCATCGACGGGCGCGACACCTGGTGCGTCAGCATCGCCGTGGTGGAGCAGGGGGTGCCGGTGGCGGGCGTTCTGGCCTGTCCGGCCCTGAAGGAGACCTACTGGGCGGCCTCGACCGGCCCGGCCTTTCTCGACGGCGAGCCGATCTCCGTGCGCAGCGACGGCGGCCGGCCGAAGGTCGGCGGCCCGAAGGCGATCTTCAACATGCTGCCCGACGCGTTGCGGGATCGCTTCCTCATCACGCCCTACGTGCCCTCGCTCGCCTATCGGCTGGCGCTGCTGGCGCGGGGCGGCCTCGATGCCGCCCTCGTCAAGCCCGATTCGCATGATTGGGATCTCGCTGCCGCCGATCTCATCCTGCGGCAGGCGGGCGGACAGGTCGTGGACGAACACGGACGGACGCTCCGCTACGCAGGCGAGCATGTCCGCCACCAGATGCTCGTCGCCGGCAGCGGCGCACTGCTGGCGGAAATCCTCGAGGCCTTCGCCGCCAGGCGGCTCGCGCCGGTTTCCAACACCGGCGGAATGGTCTAATCAGGCTCGGCTCAAACCACATCAGCGGATTGGAACATGACAGAAAACGCCGAAGGCAAGCAACTCTTGCACCTCGTGTTCGGCGGCGAGCTGCAGTCGCTCGGCGAGGTCCGCTTCCGCAACCTCGACGAGCTCGACATCGTCGGCATCTTTCCCGATTACCGATCGGCCCAGACGGCCTGGCGCGCCAGGGCGCAGGCGACCGTCGACAACGCCCACATGCGCTATTTCATCGTCCATCTGCATCGCCTGCTGGATCCCGACGCCGACATGACGCCAAAAGTCGGCGGGGCCTGATGACGGACGTGCCTCCCTTGCTCGCCGCCGGCAACACCGGCGGACGGAGAAAGTCCCGATCCGCCAGGCCGGGTCCGTTGAAGGCGCTCTGGCGCAAGATCCGAACCCCTCTGGCCGAATCGCGCTTCGTCGCCGATGCGGTGGCGTTCGCGCTGGCCCAGACGCTCCGGTTCATCTTCGTCACCAATCGCACGGTGCCGGGATCGGACAGCCTGGACGATGCCTATGCGCAGTTCGCACCGGGAATCGCGGCGTTCTGGCATGGCCAGCACCTCATGGCGCCGTGCCTGAAGCCGCGTTCGCTCAAGATGGCGGCGCTGTTTTCGAAAAGCCGGGATGCCGAGCTCAATGCGCGCGTGGCGGAGCGGTTCGGCTTCGAGACGGTGCGCGGCTCGGGCGGCCGCGCAAACACCCACAACGCCGACAAGGGCGGTGCACGCGCCCTCATCATGCTGAAGCGCCTGCTCGACACGGGTCGCTCGGTGGCGATGATCGCCGACATTCCGCACGGCACGCCGCGCGACGCCGGGCTGGGCATCGTCATGCTGGCCAAGTTCTCGGGCCGGCCGGTTGTGCCGGTCGCGCTGGCCACGAGCCGGCGCAAGGTCATCGAATCGAGCTGGGACAAGACCACCATCAATCTGCCCTTCGGGCGCAAGGCGGTCATCGTCGGCGAACCCGTCTACGTGCCCGCGGACGCCGACGAGGCGATGCTCGAGCAGAAGCGGCGGGAGGTGACCGAAAGCCTCGACGCAGCCACGCGGAAGGCCTACGGGCTGGTCGATCGGTCGTCATGAGCGAACGCTGGGCACGTGCCATGCTGACGGCCTATCGCTTCGCCGGAGCGGCGGCCTACCCGTTCGTGGGCGGCTACATCGCCTGGCGCACGACGCGGGGCAAGGAAGAGCGGTCGCGCCGCCGCGAACGCTATGGCTTTGCCGTGGTCAAGCGTCCGCCCGGGCCGCTTGTCTGGATCCATGCGGCGAGCGTGGGCGAATCCTATGCGGTCATTCCGCTGGTCCGGCGCATTTCGGGCTTCGACATCAACGTGGTGTTCACGACGGGCACCGTCACGTCGGCGCAGATCGTCCAGTCGCGCTTCGACGAGAGGGTGCTGCACCAATATGTGCCGCTCGACCTGAAGCCGGCGGTGAGCCGCTTCCTCGACCACTGGAAGCCCGACCTCGCCATCATCGCCGAGTCCGAAATCTGGCCGATGACCATTTTGGAACTCGGCGCGCGGCGCGTGCCGCAGGTGCTGGTCAACGGGCGTCTGTCGGACCGGTCCTTCGAAGCCTGGACCAAGCGCGCCTTTCTGGCCGAAGCCCTGTTCGAGAACCTGTCCCACGTGGTCGCGCAGTCGGAGATCGACGGTGAGCGGTTCCGCCAGCTCGGCGCACGGCCGGTCACGGTCTCGGGCAATCTCAAGGTCGATACCGATCCTCCGGCCGTCAACGAGCGGGAGTTGCGCCTGCTGCGTTCGCAGATCGGGCGTCGACCGACATGGGCGGCCATCTCCACCCACGACGGCGAGGAAGCGATCGCCATCGAGGTGCATCGGCTCCTGAAGCGGCGCTACCCCGACCTTTTGACGATCATCGTCCCGCGTCATCCCGAGCGAACCGAAGGCCTGCTCGGCGCCTTTTCTGCCGCCGGTCTCATGGTGGCGCGCCACAGCCTGGGCGAGCCGGTGGAGCCGGAGGTCGACATTCTCATCGGCGACACGATCGGCGACATGGGGCTTTACCTCCGTGTCACCGAGATCGCCTTCGTCGGCCGGTCGCTCACGGCGGAAGGCGGACAGAACCCGCTGGAGCCCGCCATCCTGGAAACGGCGATCCTCGCAGGCCGCAACGTCCAGAATTTCCGGGATTCCTATGAACGGCTGATCGAGCGCGGCGGTGCGCGCCTCGTCGCCGATCGCGACATGCTGGCGGGCGCGGTGAACTTCCTGCTCGCAAACGAAGACAAGCGGCATGAGATGATCGCGGCCGCGCTGGCCACGGTCAACGAGATGCGCGGCGCGCTCCCCGCCACGCTGAAGGCGCTGGAGCCCTACATCAATCCGCTGATCGTCAAGGCGCGTCTCGACGAAGGCGCGAGGCGCTGACGGGATGACGAGCGAGGCGCCGCCCTTCTGGTGGGAAACCGCGGACTGGCGGGCCTGGGCGCTCTGGCCGGCATCGGCGATCTACGGCTTCGTCGCCGCACGGCGGATGATCGGCGCCCGGCGCGAAGCGCTCGACCTGCCGGTCCTGTGCGTTGGAAACTTCACCGTCGGCGGCGCGGGAAAGACACCGACCGTGGTGGCGCTGGCGGCGGAGGCACGGCGCCTCGGCCTCAAGCCGGGTGTCCTGTCGCGCGGCTATGGCGGCAGCGTCTCGGAACCCCACCTCGTCGACGTCCATCACGATACGGCACGCCATGTCGGCGACGAACCGATGCTGATTGCCCAGCACGCGCCCGTGGCGGTGTCGCCGGACCGGGCGGCTGGCGCGCGCATCCTGATCCGGCTGGGCTGCGACTTCCTCCTCATGGACGACGGTTTCCAGAGCGCGCGGGTCCATTTCGACCAGGCTTTGCTGGTCATCGACGCCGCAAGGGGGCTCGGCAACGGCCATGTCATTCCCGGCGGGCCGATGCGAGCGCCGCTGCTGAGCCAGATTCGCTTCGCCGATGCCATCCTGGCGATCGGAATCGGTGCGGGCGCCGAGGAGACCGTCCGCAAGGCGGCCCGTGCCGGCCGGCCGGTCCATCGCGCGCGGGTGAAGCCGCGCGACGCAGCCCGGATCGCCGGCAAGCAACTTCTGGCTTTCGCGGGAATCGGCGATCCCTCGAAATTCTTCGCCACCGTCGAGGAGGCCGGGGGCACGATCGCCGCCCGGCGCGTGTTCGGCGACCATCACCCGTTCACCGATGCCGAAATCGCAGAGTTGTCGGCCGAAGCCGATCAGGCGGGGCTCATGCTGGTCACCACCGAGAAGGACGCCATGCGCCTGAAGACCGGCACCCAGGCCGCGCGCGCGCTGGCCGAAAAGACGACGACGCTGCCGATCGATCTCGTTTTCGACGATCTCCAGGTGCCTCGGCGGCTGATCGAAGACACGGTCAAGGCGTTCGAGAAGCGACGGTTCGGCGTTGCCAAGAAACGGTAGCCCGGCGGCTCGCGGCTTGGGTCAGCCGCGTCGGCGCAGTTCGGGATTGGCTTCGATCTCGCGGGCCAGCGAGACGGCTGCGCTGACATAGGCTTCCTGGCGGGCGACGGACCAGTATTTCAGCTCGTCCAGCGGGATCGATTCGCCGGTGACCGCGCAGCGCACGAAGGCGCCCGGGCTGGCGACCTGAAAGTCCCCGTCCAGATATCTCAGTCGGGCTTCCCTCGCGCCGGGGCCTTCGAACCTGTTCATCGCTCTCTCACTCGTCGCGCCCTTAGCGCCACAAATCCTTCGCCCGGTCAAGCTTCGGACATCGCATGCGCTCGTCAACGACGGCCGAACAGGCGCTCGATGTCGGTGAGCTTCAGTTCGATGTAGGTCGGACGCCCGTGGTTGCAGGTCCCGGAGCCGGGCGTCGCTTCCATCTGGCGCAGCAGGGCGTTCATCTCCTCCGGCCGCAGCCGGCGGCCCGAACGCACGGAGCCATGGCAGGCCATGGTGGCTGCGATGGCGTCGAGGCGCCCCTTCAGTCCGTCGGCCGAATCGGTGTCGGCGATCTCGTCGGCGAGGTCGCGCACGAGGCCCTGCACGTCGGTCTCGCCCAGCATGGCCGGAGTCTCGCGCACCGCCACGGCGCCGGGCCCGAAGCGTTCGAGGCCAAGGCCGAAGCGGGCGAGCGTGCCGGCATGGGCGGCCAGCCGCTCGGCGTCCTCCTCGGGAAGGTCGACGATTTCCGGCAGGAGCAGCATCTGCGCGGGCAGGGGGCGTGCGTGGATCGCCTGCTTCAGCGCCTCGTAGACCAGGCGTTCATGGGCGGCGTGCTGGTCGACGATCACCAGCGAATCCTCCGTCTGGGCGACGATGTAGTTGGCATGGACCTGCGCGCGGGCGGCGCCGAGC
>NZ_RWKW01000184.1 GCF_003970795.1 Aquibium carbonis
TGAACTTCGAAGCCTTTTTCGCCACGAAGCTCGATGGCCTGCGCGGCGAGGGACGCTACCGCGTCTTCGCCGATCTCGAACGGCAGCGCGGCACGTTTCCGCGCGCCACCCGTCATGTCGAGGGCGAAACGCGCGAGGTCACCGTCTGGTGCTCGAACGACTATCTGGGCATGGGCCAGCACCCCAAGGTGATCGCGGCCATGCACGAGGCGATCGACCGCTGCGGCGCGGGCGCCGGCGGCACGCGCAACATCTCGGGCACCAACCACTACCACGTTCTTCTGGAAGCCGAGCTGGCCGACCTGCACGGCAAGGAGGCGGCGCTCCTGTTCACCTCGGGCTACGTCTCGAACTGGGCGGCACTGGGCACGCTCGGCTCGACGATCCCCGACTGCGTCATCCTGTCGGACGCCGGCAACCACGCCTCCATGATCGAGGGCATCCGCCAGTCCAAGGCCGAGCGCCGCATCTTCCGCCACAACGACGTCGAGGACCTCGACCGGATCCTGTCGGAATACGGGCCGGAGCGGCCGAAGATCGTCGCCTTCGAGAGCGTCTATTCGATGGATGGCGACATCGCGCCGATCCGGGACATTCTCGACGTCTGCGAAAAGCATGGCGCGATGAGCTATCTCGACGAGGTGCACGCGGTCGGCCTCTACGGCCCGCGCGGCGGCGGCATCGCCGAGCGCGAGGGCCTGATGGACCGGGTGACGCTGATCGAGGGCACGCTGGGCAAGGCCTTCGGCGTCGTCGGCGGCTACATCGC
>NZ_RWKW01000185.1 GCF_003970795.1 Aquibium carbonis
TCGATGGTGTTGGCCGTCATGATCCAGGAGATGTGCGAGAGGTCGCAGGGCGCGTCGATATACGGGTCGTGCCATCGCGCCGCAGTCTCGCGCTCGAGTAGCCCATGCAGAACGTCATGAAGGTTTCCGTTGTGCCGGCCGGTGCCGGCCTTCTCGATTTCGTCGAGGATGATGAGGGGACCGGCGTGGCGGTGGGTGCGGATCACGGCCACGGGAAGGCTCGGCTCACCGGTGGCCCACTTTCGCGTTGCGCCGCCATGCATGCTGTCCGACACGCCGCCGCAAGGAATCATCTGCCATGGGGTCTTCAGCACCTCGGCGAGCCGCCGCGCGAAGTGGCTCTTGCCGGCACCGGGCGAACCGATCAGGAGCGTCGGCCGAACGTGGACATTCTCGCGACCATCGAGATCCCGCAGGACGGTGTCGATCACCGACGCCGCGTAGGGAAACTCCTCGAGCAGGATTCCTCGAACCAGATTAAGGTCTGGAACCGGGGACAGAGGCAGCGCCTTGCGGATGAGATGCTTGTAGTCCTTGCCGACCTCGGCGCCTCCCTTCGCCGTCGCCATGCCGATGGTCCTGAAGACCACGACACCGTCTTCGCCGGAACCAGACCTGGACCCGTCCGTCGCCTCGTCCAGCGTCCGTCCCGCCCGGCCGCCCGGCGCCGATTCTCCCTGCACCTCCACAGTCGCGTCGAATGCCTCGCTGAACTCTTTTGCATAGGCGCCGACGTCCTGCAGGTAGTGGTTCTTGGCGAAGCTGATGCTCACTCCGGTTCCGTGCCAGTCTTCCATGCGGCGTGAATGCACGGCCCAGCCCAGGGAACGCCACACGAGGTCTCGACCGTGTCCTTGCCGGATATCCTCGAGGCCGAGCGCGGCGGTCTCCGCAGCCACGATAGCTGCCGCATCGGCATCGCCGGACGCCGCTCGGTAGATGCGGCAGCGCATCCGCCACGTGTCCGTGGGAAGGATCGCTTCATCTGAGTGATCCCTGAGTTCGGCTTCCAGCAGCGCGAGTGCCTCGGCGCCGGGAGCCAACGCGAGGCTATCAAGGATGCTCAGCAAGGAATCGAGCCCGGCCGCTTCACTGACGCGGATATGCTCGGCGGCGCGC
This sequence comes from Aquibium carbonis, assembly GCF_003970795.1. Lineage (GTDB taxonomy): Bacteria > Pseudomonadota > Alphaproteobacteria > Rhizobiales > Rhizobiaceae > Aquibium > Aquibium carbonis. The sequence goes on from NZ_RWKW01000185.1 coordinate 1,120, forward strand.
TCTGAGAACTCCCTGATGTCCTCGCTCACATCGTCACGATAGAAGGGCATGCCCCGCAGCAGGTCGGCTTCGCTCGGAAGACGCGTCCCGGCAATCACCTGCTTGCTGCGGCGCTCGAAGTGAAGCTGCTGAAGCTCGGCTGAGGGACGGGAAGCGCGGGCCACGACGCGTCCTCATCCGTCCAGTTCGGTGCGGCTCACCTCGCGGCCGAGGCGATACCAGCGCGACAGGGTCCGCGCCCATGTCTGGTCCTCGGACACGAGCATGAGTTCCGAGGTGCTGATCAGCCTGTTCTCGCCAATAAGCTTCGGGTGGCCGGTGGACAGACCGACGAGGAAGACATTGTTCCCGAACGCCGGCGCCCAGCGATCGAGGATGGGAGGCTCGACGCCGGCCAGTTCCTCCGGCAGGCTTCC
>NZ_RWKW01000028.1 GCF_003970795.1 Aquibium carbonis
GGGCGCGCGATTGGCCGACGAGGTGGCCTTGTCCTTCGGGGCGGCGAGGAAAATGAGCGTGAACCGGCCCTTCTCGTTGTCGATCCGGCGGACTTCCTCCAGCCCAAGCTTGTTGCAGTAGAAGTCGAGCGAGGCGTCCACGTCCGTGACGCGAACCATGGTGTGGAGATAACGCATGTGTTGATATCCTGACAATTTCAGTTTGGGATCGCAACGCAGCATATGGCGCTGCCACTGCCCGATGGCAATGAATGGCGGGCTAAGCTTTCCGAAGCTTGCGCGAGCCTTGAATTGGCGTCGTCAGAACCGGAAAAAAATGTCTTTCGCATGCTGACAGGGACAGGCAGGGTGGTATCTTGGCTGTGGGAATCAGTCGAGTTTGCGACGGAAGGTGCGTTCGGATGGGGGAAAAATCCTCTTCGGAAGGGCGAGAGCTGATCAGGGCAGGGTTCGTGAACGCTGGCGGCAGCAACGAAGCCGAGGATCTCACCGAGATTGCGGGCGCCATCAAGTGGTTCGACGTCGCGAAGGGCTACGGCTTCATCCTGCCCGACGAGCCGGCCTATGGCGACGTCCTGCTGCACGTCACCTGCCTCCGTCGCGACGGTTTCCAGACCGCGATGGAGGGCGCGCGCATCGTCTGCCTGGTGCGGCGCGGCGAGCGCGGCTTTCAGTGCTTCAAGGTCCTGTCGATGGACATGAGCACCGCGACCCATCCCAAGGAGCTTCCCGCGCAGCGCACCCATGTCAGCGTGCAGCCCGAAAGCGGGCTCGAGCGTGCGCTGGTCAAATGGTTCAACCGCACCAAGGGTTTCGGTTTCCTCAGCCGCGGCGAGGGCACCGAGGACATCTTCATTCACATGGAGACGCTGCGCCAGTACGGCATTGCCGAGCTGCGCCCCGGACAGGTGGTGCTCGTTCGCTTCGGGCGCGGCGACAAGGGCCTTATGGCCGCCGAAATTCACCCCGATGTTGGGACGCTGCCGTTCTCCAACTGACAGGGTGATGTCCCATGTTTCGATCGATCGGGCTGGCGTTGGCACCAGCCCTTCTCGCCTTCCTGTTCCTGATCCCGGCGGCCGGCGTCTCCGCCCAGGAGCATGGCAGCCCGATGATCCTGCCGATCGATCCCGCGCCGCTGGTGGCTCGCACGGGCGAGGGGGACAAGCGGTTCCAGATCGAGGTTGCCGACACGCCCGAGGAACGCAGCCGCGGGTTGATGTTCCGCGAGCGCATGCCGGAGAACCAGGGCATGCTTTTCGTCTTTCCCGAAACCCTGCCGGTCGGCTTCTGGATGCAGAACACGATCCTGCCGCTCGACCTCCTGTTCGTCGCCGAGGACGGCGAGGTACGGGCGATCCTGCCGGGCGTGCCCTTCTCCACCGACACGATCTCGCCTGGTGAGCCGGTGCGTTTCGTGCTCGAACTGAATGCCGGGACCGCCGAGCGCGAGGGCATCACCGTCGGCGACCGGCTGTCGCATCCCATCATCGATGCCGCGACCGGCGGCTGACCGCAGGACGATCGCGAACGCATGCCGAGCTTCCATCACGACGGCCTCGACCTGGCCTTCATCGACGAGGGCGAGGGCGATCCCGTCCTGCTGATCCATGGCTTTGCGTCGAGCATGCTGGTGAACTGGATCGGACCGGGCTGGGTGAAGACGCTGCGGGACGCGGGCTACCGGGTCGTCGCCTTGGACAATCGCGGCCATGGTCAGTCGCAGAAGAGCTACGATCCGGAAGACTATCGGCCGGCGCGGATGGCGGCGGACGCCGCAGCCCTGCTCGATCATCTCGGAATCGACCAGGCGCACCTGATGGGCTACTCGATGGGCGCGCGGATTTGCGCTTTCACGGCCCTGGCCTATCCGCACAAGGTGGCGACGCTGGTGTTCGGCGGGCTGGGCATCGGCATGGTGGAAGGCGTCGGCGACTGGGACCCGATCGCACGGGCGCTGTCGGCCGAAGACCCGGCCTCGATCACCGATGCGCGGGGCAAGATGTTTCGCGCGTTCGCGGACCAGACCCGGAGCGACCGCAAGGCGCTCGCGGCCTGCATCGCCACCTCGCGCGATCTCGTTTCGGAAGCGGATGCGGCGCGCATCACCCAGCCGACGCTCGTGGCCGTGGGCACCACCGACGACATCGCCGGATCGCCGGACCTGCTGGCGGGACTGATGCCCGACGCCGAAGCCTTCGCGATCGAGGGGCGTGATCACATGCTCTCGGTGGGCGATCGCACGTTCAAGAAGCGGGTTCTCGCGTTCCTGGCCGCGCATCCGCTGCACGGCTGATCCTTTCCGCGCCCGTCCTCCTTTTTCGTTGATCCAGCGCAAGGCCGCCTGAAGGCGTCCGTCGCATTGTCTCGCTCAACAAACGGGAGCCGGAGGGATTGGCGATGTTTTCCAGAATTCTCATTCCGATCGACCTGCATGACGACACCAAGGCCAGATCGATGATCGACGCGGCGGTGCAGTTGCGCGGCCAGGACGGGCAGATCGTCCTTCTGCATGTCGTGGAAGACATTCCAAGCTACGTCGCCATCGAACTGCCGAGCGGAATCCTCGCCAGCCAGAAGGAGGAGTCCATCCGGACCCTGGAGGACCTGTCGCGGCGCGAGGGGCTGAACGCCGCGATCGACGTGCGGATCGGACAGCCGGCTTCCGCGATCCTGGAGGCCGCCGACGAACACGGCTCCGACGTCATCGTGATCGCGTCGCATCGGCCGGGGCTGCAAGACTACCTGATCGGGTCGACCGCGGCGCGCGTGGTGCGCCATTCCAGATGTTCGGTGCTGGTCATCCGTTGAGCGACAGTATCGGGCCGTCCAAGGGACGCAAAGATGGCCGGATCGAAGCGACCGGCAAGCATAGCGTACGCCGTCGCGCGTCCCGATAGGGCAGCTTTGTGTCGGCGCGTCACAATCTCGCCCCGATCCGGCCACAAGAAGTTAAGAATGTGCTAAGCACTTGCTCTGTAGAGCAGACCTGTCGAGCGCGTTGCGGGGGCGGCGAGAACGACAATTGGCAGGCTCGCATTCCGAAAGGCATGCGAAAGAGAGTGACCGGGGACAAGACCGCATGAACGACTTGGCGCGCGCACGAAAGAAACGCGTGTTCTCCGTTGGGGCCGCAGCGTTGATGAGCGTCGTCCTCGTCGCCTGTTCGAGCCAGTCGCCGGTCTCCACCGCCAAGGTGACGAAGCGGTCAAAGGAATATTTCCCGGAATCGATCTATGGCGTGAAGGCCAGCCCGCTGGTGGTCGCCGACAAGACGTCGCGCGTGCCGCGTGGCGGCGGCCGTGACCAGTTGGGCAAGCCCTACAAGGTCAAGGGCCAGTGGTACAAGCCGAAGGAAGATCCCAACTACCTCAAGGTCGGCGCCGCGTCCTGGTATGGCGATGCCTTTCACGGGCGCCTGACGGCCAATGGCGAAGTCTACGACATGACCCACCTGACCGCGGCGCACCCGACCATGCCGCTGCCGAGCTATGCCCGGGTGACCAACACGACCAATGGCAACTCGGTGATCGTGCGCATCAACGACCGCGGACCGTTTGCCAACGACCGCATCATCGACCTCTCGAAACGTGCCGCCGAACTCCTCGACTACAAGCATGCCGGTGTCGCCAAGGTGAAGGTCGAATATGTCGGCCGCGCGCCGCTGCATGGGCAGGACGACCAGTATCTCATGGCATCCTATCGCCCTGGAAAGGGCGGCAGCCCCTACGACCTGCCCGGCGAAACGGCGACGGGGGTGATGATCGCGATGAACGGATCGACGCCCACCGTGAGCGCCGCCGCCTCGAGCCAGGCCTTCGCCTCGGCCGGGCTGTTTGCGTCGGCTGGCGACATCGCGCTGCCGGCCGTCGGACCAGCGGTGCCGGAGCGCCCGGAAATCGCCTTCAACGACCGCGGCGTGACGCTCGCGTCGCTGTCCTACGCCGACGAGCGCATCTCGCGCTCGGGCAACCCCTTCGCCGCCTTCGACGCCGGCCTGACCCCGGCCATGATCGTCGCCGCCTGGGAGCGGAGCCGTGGCGCCGCCGCGACGCCATCGGCCATCTCGTCGCCCTACATCGCCGTGGGCTCGTTCGACGACCGTGGCGAGGCCGAGGCGGTCGCGCGCGGCCTGGGCTCCGTCGGCGCCGTGGAGATGTCGGTCGAGCCGGCGGAAGGCACGACCTGGTACACCATCGCGCTGCATTCCGACGGCCGCACGACCCTCGACGGCATGCTGCGCGCAGCGTGGGCGGCCGGCGCGACCAACGCCCTGATGGTGCGCGAGTAGCGCGACCGCATGGCGCCCGGCCGTTGGCGGGGGCCTCTCGCCGCAGGTCCGCGAACACCGGTCCGGTCGTGTTGATCGGTCCGACCCCCGGCTGATAGATTGCGGCGGATGCTGTTGTTTGGCCGCAATCGGGGCATAGTCTTCGGCCTGCGCCGGCTGGCGACGTTCGCAACAGGATCGAGGATCATGTTCCGTCACTTCAGGACGCTTTCGACGTCCTTCGCCCTACTGCTGATCCTGGTGCTGCCGGTGCAGGCGCAGCTGTTCGAGACGCGGGCCGAGCAGGCCTTTCTGATCGATGCCGAGACCGGAACGGTGCTCTACGCCAAGGATGCGGACAAACCCATTCCGCCCGCTTCGCTGGCCAAGCTGATGACCATGGAGGTCGTCTTTCATGCGCTGAAGTCGGGCCGTCTCAGCATGGACGACGAGTTCCTGGTCAGCGAGAATGCCTGGCGGACGGGCGGCGCGCCATCCGGCACCTCGACGATGTTTGCCGCGATCCGGTCGTCGATCCGGCTCGAGGACCTGATCCAGGGCGTTGTCGTGCAGTCCGCCAATGACGGCTGCATCATCATCGCAGAAGGCATGGCCGGATCGGAGGAGAACTTCGCCCAGCTGATGACCGAGCGCGCCCGGCGGATCGGGCTGTCGACCTCGGTATTCCGGAACTCGACCGGCCTGCCGGCCGAGGGTCAGATCGTGACGGTACGGGAGCTTGCCCTTCTGGCGCATCACATCTGGCGCGAATACCCCGAATACTACCGCTACTATTCGCAGACCGAATTCACCTGGAACAGGATCCGGCAGACCAATCGCAACCCGCTGCTCAGGATGGACATCGGCGCCGATGGCCTGAAGACCGGCTACACGGCCGAATCCGGCTATGCGATCGTCGGCTCGGTCGAACGTCAGGGCCGGCGGATCTTCGCCGCGCTCAGCGGCCTTCCGAGCGAGAACGCGCGCGCCGAGGAGGCGCGCCGCATTCTCGACTGGGGCATGCGTGCCTTCGAGAAGCGCGAGATCTACACGGCCGACGAAGTGGTGGGTGAGGCCAAGCTCTATGGCGGCGAGAAGGGCGGCGTGGCGCTGAAGGCGAAGGCGCCGGTGGCGATCTTCGTTCCGATCACCAACCGCGACCGTCTCGTCGCCCGAATCGTCTACGAGGGGCCCTTGCAGGCGCCGGTGGAGGAGGGAATGGCGGTCGGAACACTGAAGGTGTGGATCGGCGACACGCTGAGCCAGGAAACACCGCTTTATACGGCCGAGAGCGTCGGGACCGGATCGCTGCACAGCCGCGCGATCGACGCAATCGGCGAATTGCTGGTCGGATGGATGCGCTAGCGGGTGATGCGGCGGCGCGTGCGCGTCGTACACGTCCTGCGGCGTGGACCTGACCGATCGGCGCGACTATGAAGGCGGCTGGATCGCGATAGGGACAGACCTTGTTGAACGGCGGACTGTTCATCACATTCGAGGGCGGCGAGGGCGCGGGCAAGTCGACGCAGATCAGGCGGCTGGCCGATCTCCTGCGCGGCAAGGGCCACGACGTCGTCGTCACGCGCGAACCGGGCGGCTCGCCGGGCGCCGAAGCCGTGCGCCACGTCCTCTTGTCCGGTGCCGCCGAACCGCTGGGACCGCGCATGGAAGCGCTGCTGTTCGCCGCCGCCCGCTCCGATCATGTCGAGCAGGTCATCCGCCCGGCCGTCGAGAGGGGCGCGATCGTGCTGTGCGACCGCTTCCTCGATTCGAGCCGCGTCTATCAGGGCGCGACGGGCGACCTCGATCCAGCCTTCGTTTCGGTGCTGGAACGGATCGTCGTCAACGGGATGATGCCGGATCTCACGCTGATCCTCGATCTCGATCCCGTCGAGGGATTGCGGCGGGCGGGCGAGCGCCGCGGCGTCGAAGCCGCCGCCGATCGTTTCGAGAAGGAGACGGTCGCGATCCACGCGCGGCGGCGCGAGGCCTTTCTCGACATCGCCATGCGCGAACCCGATCGCTGCGTGCTGATCAACGCCGGCGGAACCGAAGACGAGGTGGCCGACCGCATCAAGGCGTCCGTCGAGCGATTGCTCTCCGATCACGAAGCCAGGGCCGCGGCCGAATGACCTTCGAAAGGCTTGCGCCGGAACAGCACGACACGCTGGACGGCATTCCTGAACCATCCGAAAACCCCTTGCTGCTGGCCCATGACGGGGAGGCCGACCGGCTTGCCGCCGCCTATCGCGCAGGCAAGATGCATCACGCGCTGATCCTTTCGGGACCGCGCGGCATCGGCAAGTCCACCTTCGCCTTCCATCTGGCCAACCACCTGCTGAGATATCCGGATCGAAACGTTGCGCCGGAAACGCTGGCAAAGCCGGATCCGAACGCCTCGCTCTTCCGCATGGTCGCCTCGGGGGCCCATCCCGGCGTGCTCTATCTGGCGCGGCCGCTCAACGACAAGACCAAGGTGTTCCGGACCGCCGTGACGGTGGAGGAAATCCGCCGGGTCAATCGCTTTCTGTCGATGACCTCCCACGACGGCGGCTATCGCGTCGTCATCATCGATCCCGCCGACGACATGAACGTCAACGCCGCCAATGCGCTGCTGAAGAACCTGGAAGAGCCGCCCTCGCGGACGCTGTTCATCCTCATCTCGCATGCGGCCGGCGGGCTGCTGCCGACCATTCGGTCGCGCTGCCAGAGCGTGCGGCTGCACGGCTTGCAGCCCGCGCAGCTCGAAAGCGTCCTGTCGGGCTTCGGTCTGGCGGTGGCGGACGCCGCCGGGCTCGCCGCGCAGGCGGGCGGCAGCGTGCGCGAGGCCATCCTTCTGACGGAGTATGGCGGGCTCGAGATCGCCGGCGCGCTGGAAGCGATCATCCACGCGGGCCGCTTCGATGCAGCGGCGGCAACCAAGCTCGCCGACGCCGTGGCGGGACGCGACCAGGCCATCCCGTTCTCGCTGTTCAACGCCCATGCGCTCGACCGGGTGGGAACGCAGGCGGCCAACGCGGCACTGGCCGGGGATCTCGTCCGCGCCGAGGCGCTGTCGGCGCTCTGGCAGGAAACCAGCCGGACCATCGTCGAAACCGAGACCTACAATCTCGACAAGCGCCAGCACGTGATCGGGCTCGTTCGCCGCATCCACGGCCTCGTGGCGAAAGCGGCCTGAGCGCCGAGCGACGTGCGTCAGACCGCCTGGCCGCGAAGATCGTAGGCGTCGGCCTCGTCGATCTTCACCGTGACGATGTCGCCGACGCGCAGCGGACGGCGCGACTGGACATGCACGGCGCCGTCGATCTCGGGCGCGTCGTATTTCGTGCGTCCCTTGGCGATGGTCCCGTTCGCCTCGTCGATGATGACGGGCAGGCGCTTGCCGACCTTCTTCTTCAGGAGATTTGCCGAAATCTTCTGCTGACGTGCCATGAAGCGGTTCCAGCGGGACTGCTTGACCTCCTCCGGCACGGCGTCCAGTCCGAGATCATTGGCGCGCGCGCCGCCGACGGGCTCGTACTTGAAGCAGCCGGCCCGCTCGATCCTCGCCTCGTCCAGCCAGTCGAGCAGCATCTCGAAATCCTCCTCCGTCTCCCCGGGGAAGCCGACGATGAAGGTCGAACGAAGCGCCAGGTCAGGGCAGGTCTCGCGCCAGCGGCCGATGCGCTCCAGCGTCTTTTCCTGGTGGGCCGGACGGCGCATGTTCTTCAGGACACGAGGCGAGGCATGCTGGAAGGGGATGTCGAGATAGGGCAGCACCTTGTGCTCGGCCATCAGCGGAATGACCTCGTCGACATGGGGGTAGGGGTAGACGTAGTGCATGCGGACCCAGGCGCCGAGATCGCCGAGTTCGCGCGCGAGGTCGAGGAAGCGCGTGCGGATCTCGCGGTCGTGCCACTGGCTCGTGGCGTATTTCACGTCCACGCCATAGGCGCTGGTGTCCTGGGAGATGACGAGGAGTTCCTTCACCCCGGCCTTCACCAGGCGCTCCGCCTCGCGCAGCACGTCGCCCACGGGCCTGGAGACGAGATCACCGCGCAGCACCGGAATGATGCAGAAGGAGCAGCGGTTGTTGCAGCCCTCGGAAATCTTCAGATAGGCATAGTGGCGCGGCGTCAGCTTCACGCCCTGCGGCGGCATCAGGTCGAAGAACGGCTCGTTCGCCGGCGGCGCGGCCTCGTGGACGGCGGCCATGACGCTTTCGTAGGCCTGCGGCCCCGTGATGGCGAGCACGTTGGGATGTTTTTCGCGGATCAGCTCCGGCGTCGCGCCCATGCAGCCGGTGACGATGACCTTGCCGTTCTCGGCCATGGCTTCGCCGATCGCCGCGAGGGATTCGTCGCGGGCGGAATCGAGAAAGCCGCAAGTGTTGACGACCACGAGGTCGGCGCCGTCGTGCTTGCGGGCGATCTCGTAGCCCTCGGCGCGCAGGCGCGTCAGGATGCGCTCGGAATCGACCAGCGCCTTGGGGCAACCGAGACTGACGAAGGAGACGCGCGGAGCGTTCATTGCGGGACTTTCGATGGGCGGAAATGGAGGTTGCCGCGCCCATAGCACAGATTTCGGGCCGCGGTCATCGTCTACTTCCCCGCATCGCCTCCCTTCGTTCGCCACGTCCTCGTCCGGGCTGGCCGCCTGCCGCCGGGCGGGGGATGCCCCGCGTCCACCATTCAACCCATGGGAGAACAACTTCCGATTCCGACACGTTATACATGTCTTATTTCCGAAAATTCTCTGCAATTGTAAGTTTATAAGATTTACGTTGCGTAAGCTTGTAAATAGTCATATGATTAACGCTTGGTTAATTTTGTAAAGCGTAATCTGTCATGTCGAATGGTTGGAAATCGCTACTGACCGGGGGGCTGTTCTCCCTCGCCGCTCTTGCGGCCAACGCGGCCGAAACGGTCGGGGAGGCCGTTCTCATCCGGACGTCGGTGACCGGTGACGGCAGAACCCTGGCGGAAAAGTCTCCGGTCTACCGCGACGAAAGGCTCAAGACGTCCGCGTCCGGTCTTGGAGAGTTCGTTTTCCGGGATGGAACGAAATTCGCCATCGGCCTGAATTCCTCGATCGTCATCGACAAGTTCGTCTATGGCGGCGGCTCTTCGTTCAAGGACCTGACCATCAGCGCCGCAAAAGGCAGCTTTCGATGGATCAGCGGCGGATCACCGTCGTCGGCCTACAAGATCAACACGCCTGCAGGCACGATCGGCATCCGCGGGACGGCCCTCGACGTCTATGTCGGCAAGGGCGGGGTGACGGCCGTCGTGCTTCTGAGCGGGGTGGCCCGTTTCTGCGGCCGCAGCGGATGTCAGGAACTGACGCGCCGCTGCGATTATGTCGTGGCGACGCCCCGCGGCGGCATCACCAGGCCGTCGCGCGTCAACCAAGGCGTTCTGCGGCAGGTCTCGAACGTGAGGGCCCTGCCGTTCATGACCGGGGACCAGCAGCTGTCGCGACGCTTCCGCACCGGCGACAGCTGCGGATTGTCGAGCAGCATCTCGACGACGCCGTCGGGCAACACCCAGCGAGGCAACGTGCCCGGCAACCCGCCCGGTCCGGGCGGCGGCGGCGGCAACAGCGGCGGCGGCGGTGGTGGTGGAAACACGGGTGGCACCGGCAACAGCGGCGTCGGGGTCGGCAATGGCGGCGGAAACGGCACCGGGAACGAAGGCAACGGCGTCGGCCCGGGAAACGGCAATGGCGGCGGTAGCGGCAACAGCGGCAACAGCGGCGTCGGCGCCGGCAATGGCGGTGGAAACGGCACCGGGAACGAAGGAAACGGCAACGGGCCCGGAGGCGGCCCCGGGCGCGGCTGACCGGTCGTCGAGGGTCGTCGCGACGTGCCGCGCCGGCATGCAGATCGCGAGGGTCCGGTTTTCATCTCGAGGCGCGTGCTTTAAGGACGAGAATCGTGCCCCTCGCATGACCGCGACGGACGCCAATCATTCGTCCGCGTGCCCATGCCCTTCCTCGTCTTTCTTCGCGACAATGCACGCTGGCTGGCCGGCGGCTTCCTGCTGACCTTCTTTTCCTCCTTCGGCCAGACCTTCTTCATCTCGTTGTCGGCCGGCGACGTACGGCGCGAATATGGCCTGTCGCATGGCGATTTCGGCCTGATCTACATGGTGGCTACCCTGGGCAGTGCCTTGACGCTGCCGAAGCTCGGCCAGATCGTCGATCGTCATCCGGCGCAGAAGGTCGCGCTGGTCACCATGCCGATGCTGGCGCTGGCCGCCGTGATGATGTCGGTCTCCAGCCACGTCGTCGTCCTGGTTCTCAGCATCTACATGCTGCGGCTGTTCGGGCAGGGCATGATGACCCACAACGCGATGACCGCGATGGCGCGCTGGTTTTCCGCCCAGCGCGGTCGCGCGGTCTCGGTCACGACGCTCGGGCACAATGCCGGAGAGGCGGTCTTTCCGCTGCTGTTCGTGCTGGTGGCGGGCCTGGTTGGATGGCGCAACTCCTGGCTCGTCGCCGCCGCGGTGCTGATGCTGTTCGCGCTGCCGGCGATCTTCGGTCTGATCGCGGTCGAGCGGGCGCCGCGCGCGTCGGATCCCGTCTCGACGAAACCCGTCGCACGCGACTGGACCCGCGCGGAGGTGCTGGGCGATCCGCTGTTCTATCTGCTTCTCATGGGAGTGATGGCGCCGGGCTTCATCGGCACGACGATCTTCTTCCACCAGGTCTACCTGGTGGAACTGCGCGGCTGGTCGCTGGAACTCTTCGCCGGCTCGTTCACCTTCATGGCGGCGATGACCATCACCTTCGCGCTGATCGCCGGGCAACTGGTCGACCGCTTCTCGGCGGTCTCGCTGCTGCCGACGTTCCTCGTCCCGCTCGGCCTGTCGTGCCTGGCGCTGGGGCTCCTCGAGGCGCAATGGAGCGTCTTCGTCTTCATGGCGCTTCTTGGCCTGTCCTACGGTTTCTCCTCGACGCTGTTCGGCTCTCTGTGGCCTGAAATCTACGGGCTGAAGCATCTGGGCTCGATTCGGGCCGTGATGGTCGCCATCCTCGTCTTCGCCACGGCCATGGGACCGGGGCTGACCGGATACCTCATCGACATCGGGATCGCGCTGCCTGCCCAGATCGTGGTGATGGGGCTCTATTGTTTTGCCATGGTCGCGGTCATGAGCGTGGTGACCCGCAGGCTTCGGCAGCGTAGCTTGTCAGCATCTCACCCTTCGGATACCTCGCGATCATGACCGTCACCGTACGCTTCGCCCCATCGCCGACCGGCCAGATCCACATCGGCAACGCCCGGACGGCGCTGTTCAACTGGCTGTTCGCCCTGAAGAACAGGGGCCGGTTCATCCTGCGGTTCGACGACACCGACGCGGAACGCTCGCGGCAGGAATATGCCGACCAGACGCTCTACGATCTCCACTGGCTGAACATCTTTCCCGATGCGGTGGAGTATCAGTCCCGCCGCCGGGCCTCGCACGAGGAAGCGGTCGAGCGCCTGAAGCGGAGCGGCGCGCTTTATCCCTGCTACGAGACGGCGGAAGAACTCGAACTCAAGCGGAAGATCCGCCTGTCGCGCCGGCTGCCGCCGATCTATGGCCGCGAAGGCCTCGCCTATTCGAATCAGGACCGGGCGAATTTCGAGGCCGAAGGCCGCAAGCCGCACTGGCGGTTTCGCCTGCCGAACTACCGCCGCGATCCCTTCGATCCGGTGCGCACCGAGATCACCTGGACCGACATCGTGCGCGGGCGCGAAATGGTCGACCTCGGATCCCTGTCCGACCCGATCCTCGTGCGGGAGGACGGCACCTATCTCTACACGCTTCCTTCCGTCGCCGACGACATCGAATTCGGGATCACCCATGTCATCCGCGGCGACGACCATGTGACCAACACCGGCGTGCAGATCGCGCTGTTCCAGGCGCTCGGCGCGACCGTGCCGGCCTTCGGGCACCACAATCTGCTGACGACGGCGACCGGCGAGGGCCTGTCGAAGCGCACGGGCGCCCTGTCGATCCGCAGCCTGCGCGAAAGCGGACTGGAGCCGATGGCGATCGCGTCGCTGGCCGTGCTGACCGGCACGTCGGAAAACGTGGTGCCGGAAAGCGACATGCTCAAGCTGGCCGAGCGTTTCGATCCGGCGGCGACGTCACGCTCGGCGTCGAAATTCGATCCCGATGACCTCACCAATCTCAATCGCGCCATCATCCAGGCGATGCCCTTCGAAGCGCTCCGGGACCGGCTGGTGGCCTATGGCGTCATGGGCGAGAAAGCCGAGCCTTTCTGGATGGCGATCAAGGGCAATCTCGACCGCGTGCAGGACGTGACCTCGTGGTGGAAGATCGTCACCGTCAGGCCCGAACCGGGCGTGACCTTCAGCGCCGAGGACGTTGCTTTCCTGCGCGAGGCATTCGACCTCCTGCCCGAAGAGCCCTGGGAGGCGGGCACCTTCAAGGAATGGACGAGCGCCATTCGCGAAAAGACCGGTCGGAAGGGCAAGGCGCTGTTCATGCCGCTGCGGCTCGCCCTCACTGGACGAGAGTCGGGACCGGAGCTTGCAGATCTATTGCCCCTTCTGGGTCGGGCAGGAACGCTGGCCCGACGACCCTGATCCGGCGTTCACCTTCGGCTCCCGGCAGGCTGGTGGAGGCGGTCGGTACCGGGTCGGCCTTCAATGCGTTGACGATGTTGCGGATCGCGGCCTGATCCAGCCCGCCGTCGCGGTTGACCATGGTTTCGAGATCGGTCGCGGGATCGGGCCTCGGGCGGGGCAGGGGAACGGCCACCATCTCCGACGCCGGCGCCTCGACGCCGACCGGGTCGGCCTCGACCGGTTGCGCGTGGTCCCCGGCAAGGATGGAGAAGTTCTTCGGGACGCCGCAGCCGCAGGTCTGCGGACGGACGAAGCCGGCCTTGCGGTACAGGAAAGCGGTGGGCAACTGCGTGTAGGGCACGCCCGCCAGGGACACCATTTCGCTGGTTTCCTCACCGGGCGTCCGATGGATGTAGAGTTCGACCTCCGTGCCCGGGCACTGGGCCCGGCACGCGGCCGCGTCCCGGTCGAGCTCGGCCGCCGACGTCGAATAGGCGACCGGAAAGAAGTAGCCGTCGCAGGATCGGACGCACAGCGTGCGGAACGTGCCCGACACGCGCGGCCGGATCTCGATCCGGCTGCCGTTCACGATGACGCTGCGCTGGCGCTGCCGGTCGGTTTCGACAGGCTCGCGCATGACCTCCTCCGGCTGCCGGTCCTGCAGGCCGCCGCCGAACAGGCGATCGAGAAAGGTGGGTCCTGCGCTCCCGACCGAGCCGTCCGGCCGGCGGGTAGCAGTCGTTGTGCGGCAGCCATTGGCGTCCAGCGATGCCAGGATGCGCGCGCGCGCCGTCGCGTCGTCGCGTCGGCCGCCGGAAAGCTGGCGGTGGCTTCGCTCCAGGGTGGAGAGGTTGGCGTACATGCGATCCAGCGTCGCGCGCAAGGACTGGCAGGCGGATGGCGAGGACCTGCCGAAGCCGCCCGCGCATCCGGCGCGGCGCGCCTGGCTTTCGGCCCGATCGATCTGCCGGCGCTGGTCGGCGATGGCGCGCTCGTACTGGCGTGCGCGGGCAGGCGAAGCGCCGCCGCCGCCGACCCGTGCGAGCTGGCCTTCGAGGTCGCGGCACAGGCGCGACGAGGCGCTGGCATCGGAAGTGGCGAGCACGCCAGCGAGGAGCAGCACCATGGCGAGCATCGCGCGACGTATTGCCCCCTCCGGTGTCACCGCAACTGCCATGTCCTCGCCGATCCCACCGTCATGAAGCGCGGTGCATGCTAGCCGGTCGTGGTTAACCCTTCGTTGGCCGGCAGGGCGGGTGCGCTCTGGGACGCCTCGACGACCGAAAGCGCCGTCATGTTGACGACGCCGCGCGAGGTGACCGACGGCGTCAGGATGTGGGCTGGCCGGGCGGTTCCGAGCAGGATGGGGCCGACGTGGAGCGCATCCGTCAGCGCCTTGACCGTGGTCAGCGCGATGTTGGCGGCGTCGAGCGTCGGGAAGACGAGCAGATTGGCCTCGTCGGTCAGCTTGGAATGCGGATAGACGCGGTTGCGCAGCACGACCGACAGCGCCGAATCGCCATGCATCTCGCCGTCGGCCTCCAGGTCGGGCGCCATCTCGGCGACCAGCGCGGCGGCCTTGCGCATCTTCAGCGTGCTCGGCGTGTCGCGGGAGCCGAAATTCGACAGCGAGAGCAGCGCCGCCTTAGGCTCGATGCCGAAGCGGCGGATTTCCTCCGCCGCCAGCAGCGTCATTTCGGCGATCTCCTCGGCGGTCGGATCGACGGAGACATAGGTGTCGGTGAAGAAGGTGACGCCGCGCTGCATGATCAGCATCGACAGCGCCGACAGGTCGCGCACGCCCTCGCGGCGGCCGACGATCAGGTCGACGTTGCGCAGATGCCGTTCGAACCGGCCCTCCAGGCCGCAGATCATGGCGTCGGCCTCGCCGCGCACCAGCGCCAGCGCCGCGATCACGGTCGTGTTGGTGCGCACCAGCGTGCGCGCCGCCTCCTGCGTGACGCCGCGCCGTCCGGCGAGCTGGATGAGGTGGTCGACATAGTCGCGGTAGCGCGGATCGTCTTCCGGATTGACCAGATCGAAATCGACGCCGGGCTTCACCTTCAGGCCGTAGCGGCGCAGGCGCGTGTCGATGACGCTCGGCCGGCCGATCAGGATCGGACGGGCGATGCCTTCCTCGAGCACCACCTGCGCGGCACGCAGCACGCGTTCGTCCTCGCCATCGGCATAGATGACGCGCCGGGCCGACGCGCCGCGCGCGGCCGAGAACACGGGCTTCATGACCAGCCCCGAGCGGAAGACGAAGCGGTTCAGCCGGTCGATGTAGTGATCCATGTCGGCGATCGGCCGCGTGGCGACGCCGCTGTCGCAGGCGGCCTTCGCGACAGCGGGCGCGATGCGCAGGATCAGGCGCGGGTCGAAGGGGGAGGGGATCAGGAAGTCACGGCCGAAGGTCGGCGTCTCGGTGGCATAGGCGCGCGCGGCGACGTCCGAGGGTTCCTCTCGGGCAAGGGCTGCGATGGCGCGCACGGCCGCCATCTTCATCTCCTCGTTGATCGCCGTCGCGCCGACGTCGAGCGCGCCGCGGAAGATGTAGGGGAAGCACAGCACGTTGTTGACCTGGTTGGGGAAGTCCGACCGGCCGGTGCAGATCATCGCGTCGGGCCGCGCCGTGCGCGCGAGTTCCGGCATGATCTCGGGCACCGGGTTTGCGAGCGCCAGGATCAACGGGTTGGGCGCCATGTGCGCGAGCAGCTCGGGCTTGAGGACGCCGGCCGCCGACAGGCCGAGGAAGACGTCGGCGCCGCCAATGACGTCGACGAGCGTGCGCGCGTTGGTGTCCTTGACGTAGGGGTCCTTCCAGCGGTCCATCTCGTCGACGCGGCCCTTGTAGGCGACGCCGAAGCGGTCGGTGACCCAGATGTTTTCGCGCCGCGCGCCCAGCGAGACCAGCAGGTTGAGGCAGGCGAGCGCGGCCGCGCCCGCGCCGGACGTCACGATCTTCACCTCGCCGATGTCCTTGCCGGCCAGTTCCATCGCATTGAGAACGGCGGCGGCGACGATGATGGCGGTGCCGTGCTGGTCGTCGTGGAAGACCGGGATGTTCATCCGCGCCTTCAACTGCTCCTCGACCTCGAAGCATTCCGGCGCCTTGATGTCCTCGAGATTGATGCCGCCGAAGGTGGGTTCGAGCGCGGCCACCGTCGAGACCATCGCGTCGATGCCGGGCGCATCGATCTCGATGTCGAAGACGTCGATGCCGGCGAACTTCTTGAACAGGACCGCCTTGCCCTCCATCACCGGTTTCGACGCCAGCGGGCCGATGTTGCCAAGGCCGAGAACGGCCGAGCCGTTGGAGACGACGCCGACGAGGTTGGCGCGGGCGGTGTAGAGCGCGGCGGTGGCGGGATCGTCGGCAATGGCCAGGCACGGCGCCGCCACGCCCGGCGAGTAGGCCAGCGCCAGGTCGCGCTGGTTGCCGAGCGGCTTCGTCGCCTGGATCTCCAGCTTTCCCGGTTCCGGATAGCGGTGGAAGAACAGAGCCGCCTCGTCGAGATCCGAGAGCGCTGGTTTGGGTGTCTGCTGCGTCATGAACGATAAATCCGCCTGCCTCGCCGTGCGATCGAACCGGTTTAGCATGATGGCAGCGGATTTCGAGGGCATGACGGCGGAAACTGTTTCGACGCCGCCGCAGGCGGGAGCGAGGTCAGCCGTCGACGAGACGCTGCAGCGCCATGGCGCCCTGCGGCGCGCGGATCTTTCCCTCGTGGATGATGTAGGCATAGACGTCGCGCGGCACCGTTTTCACCACGGCCGCCGCATCGGCGATCGGCAGGTCGTCCGGCACGCCGCCCTGCGCCCAGAGCCGCAGGCGCGCCGCCCAGGCATCGAGTTCGGCCGGCGAATAGGCGGTCGGCACGTCGTCGTCGCCACGCTGGAGACGGGCGTAGACGAAATCGGCGGTCACGTCGGCGATCTCGGGATAGTCGAAATGATGCGCGTAACAGATGGCCGTGCCATAGGCACGCGCCAGCGCGACGAAGGCGGGGTCGACGAAGGAGGCGTGGCGCACTTCCAGCACGTGCCGCAGCCGCAGGCCGGCGTGTTTTTCGGGCAGGAGCTTCAGGAAGGCCTCGAAATCGTCGGCCTCGAATTTCTTTGTCGGTGCGAACTGCCAGACGATGGGGCCGAGCTTGTCGCCGAGTTCCTCGATTCCCTGAGCGAAGAACTTTTCCATCGATTCGCCGGTCGAGGCGAGCACCTTCTTGTTGGTGACGAAGCGGTTGCCCTTGAGCGAGAAGACGAAGCCGTCGGGCGCCTCGGCCGCCCATTTGGCGAAGGTCTCGGGCGTCTGGCCACGATAATAGGTGCCGTTGACCTCGATGGTCGTCACCTGCCTGGCGGCGAATTCGAGCTGCTTCTTCTTCGGCAGGTCGGCGGGGTAGAAGCTGCCTTCCCAGGGCTCGAAGGTCCAGCCGCCCATGCCGGTGCGGATCTTCCCGGCATTCGTCTCGTCGGGGCGGCTCTTCTGTGAAGGGGCCATGATTGGTGCTCGCTGTGGTTGCCGGAGTGCCATCCTTCGAGCGTTGTCGCCCCGCGCCGCGAATGTCCACCCGCCAAGGCGGCAAGGGCAGGCCATTGCTGACACGCCCTGAAGCCGGGGCGGCGCTCTGAAATGGCCGCCGGGCGGCCGCAACGCCGCCCGGCGAGGCCGTCAGAGCAGCTCGGCGGGAACCTGGCCGCCATTGTCCTTCAGCTTCTGGATCACCTGCTTGTGCAGCCACATGTTCATGGCCGCGGAATCGCTCGTGCTGCCGGTATAGCCGAGTTCGGCTGCAAGCTCCTTGCGCGCGCCAAGGCTGCTGTCGAGCCCCAGCGCCTTCATCAGGTCGACGATGGACTTGCGCCAGTCGAGCTTCTGGCCGCTGCGCTTGACGGCGGCATCGAGGATGGCAGCGACATCGACCGGGCCGCGCGCGGCGGCGGGCGCCGGGGCTGCCACGCCGGTTTTCGGCGGGGCGGGCGCGGCGGTAGGGGAGGTGGTGGTGGAGGCCGATGCGACCACGGGCTTGGACGACGCGTCGGCGATGACGGGCGCCGCCTCCTCTTCGTCGCTGCCCCAGATGGCGTTCTTGATCTTGTCGAAGATACCCATGCTCAGTCCTCCGTTTCGCCATGCCGGATTTCGTGTCGACGATCGGCAGGCCCGTCCGCGCGGAAATGCGCCTATCATCGTTTTAGTGCGCACGAATGACAAGATAAAGCGGCTTCGTCCGCGGCCCGATCGGCATTCGGCCTCGGCTCCCGCGCACCCGGACGACAGAGACGGAAGAACCGACCGCCGCGAAACCGAACCGGGCAATCCGTTCTACTGCCGAGGCCCCTCGACAAGGTGGGCGGCGGCTTGCGGATTCGCCTCCAGATGCTGCGCGAGCGTCTGGCTCGTGGTTTCCGGCTCGCCGAGCAGGTCCTCGACAGCCTCCCTTATCAACGCCTGGCCGCGCAGCGCGCGGGCGGCGGAGTTGACGACGAGCGTCAACGTCCCGGCCTTGAGCTCGAGGCGGCCGGCCACCTCGCGCCCGCCTTCGACGAGTTCGGCAAACACCGCCCGTTCGCCGTCCGCCACCGGCAAGGGCTTGGCGTCTGCCAGCCAGAGCCAGCGGTCCGCGCCATCGCGTGTCAGGCCGGGGGCATCGTCCAGCCGCGCCCGCAGACTGAGCGAGGCGGCGCGCCGGGCCAGTGCGAACCGCATCGTGTGGAAGAGGATCGGCTCTCCTTCGAGATTGATCGCCGTCGCGGTCTCGTCCTCCAGCAGGTCCGACAGCACGCCGTCGAGCCAGGCGCCGCCAAAGAAGGCGCCGGCGAAGGCGAGCATGAACATGTCGTCGATGGTCTCGTCTGCGAGTTCGCCAGCCGGATCGCTCTCGTGGACGGCCGCGCGCACCTCCGTCCGGTAGTTCTGCATCAGGGCCTGCATGCCTTCGAGCAGGAGGTCGGTCATCGGATCGGGAAACACCAGCGTCGCGCCCGCGATGCGCATCCGGCCGGAAATCTCCACCACGCGAGCGGCGAATTGGTCGCCCTGGCGCAGCGCGTCGGCCAGCGCCGGATCGTCCAGCACCACCGTTTCCGTGTCGCCGAGCAGGTCGCGAAGCGTGACGGAGCGCCGTGGCTGGACCTCGACGACCGCCCAGAAGCCGACGACCGAGCTCTTCAGCGCCTCCAGATAGCGCCGGTTGGTGACGCTCTCCTTCCAGCCGCGACGTTTCAGGTAATCGTCGATGACGGTCTGCCCGTCGTCCGGTCGCGGCCGGGTGGCGAAATCCTCGAAGGCCCATGCCCACAGCATGTCGGCCTGGGCTTCGCCGATGAGCTCGTCCAGCTCCTCGAAATCGAGATCGCGATCATCGAGGATGTCGCCGAAATGCCGGTCGAACACCTCGTCGAAATGTTCGGCCCAGTCGTCCCGCTCCGCCCAGCGGGCCAGCCCGTCGAGCCCGTGCCTTCTGCTCATGCCGTCCTGCCTCGACCCTTCGCTGACGATGCCTTCGAGCTAGGCTTTTCGGCCATGGCGCGCAAGGGCGCGGGGCTGGAACCGGGCGCCGGGAGATGAATCCGGGCAGCGAACCATGACCGGCGGCGCGTCGGGTCGACGCCCCGCTGGTACTGGCAGGCCGTCGGCTAAACCCGGAGCGAATTGCTCCAGGCGTGGCGCCCCTGCCCATCGCGCACGACGAGACGTGCCCAGCCCTGCGAGAACTTCTCCAGCGGCAGGCGCGCGTGGGTGATGCCGGGGCCCATCACGACCTTGGATCGCGAGGCGTGCCCGACCAGCCAGACGCTGTCGACCGGGCTCGTCTCGACGTTGAGCCAGTCGCGGTCGATCTCCACGTGACGGATCTCCGGGCCCTGCGAGGCATAGTAGGCGCCGGCCTTCAGCGCCGAGAGGATCGCCTCGGGCGTGTTCTCCTCCGCCTTGACCATGACCCAGGCACGACAGGCCTCGCCCTGGTAGCGATGCGCGTCGTCGGTGGCGATGACGCCCGCATGGCGGCCGGCGTTCAGCATCTGGTCGATCAGGTAGCCGCCATCGCCGCGCCCCGTCTCCCAGTCGCAGATCGAGTTGAAGACCTCGACGGCGTGAACCTCGGGCAAGGCCAGGGCATCGTTCAGTGTCAGCCCGTACCAGCCCGGATGCGCGAGGGAAACGAATGCGCCGGCGTCGATCGCGCGCTGCGCCAGTTCGGCTGCGCCCTCGCCAGACTGGGGCCGGGCGAAATCGAGCGGCAGCCCGTTTGCGACGAGGTGCCAGATCTCTCCATTGCCCAGTCCGGGGGCGTGAAGCTCGGCGCCGATCAGCGTGGTGAAGCCTTCCGCGCGAAATCCGGTCGTGTCGACGATCGGATAGCCGAAGCGTTCCATGAAGTGGTCGGTCAGGCTGATGAAGTCATATCCGGCCTCGCGATAGAAGGCGCACACCCGTTCCGGCGTCGGATCCCCATCCGATCGCGAGGAATGGCAGTGCAAGTTCCCGCGCAGGAAGCGGCCGGACGAGGTGAAGGCGGTGAGCATGTCGAACTTTCTTTCCTAGGAATGATTGGAAGCCAGGTGGTCGCGCGATGCAGGGGCCTGGTCGGTCACCAGGGACTGCAGCGACAGCGGAAGATCGGCCCGGCCCGGCGCCAGCGGCAGGCCGCACAACGTTCCGTCGCGGTAGACCGCGAACTTGCGTGGATGCAGATGCGCCTGCATTCCGGCGGTCCAGCCCGAACCCGGCTGCGCCGTCGCCTTGAGGCGGGTGCCGCCGGAGGCCTGAAGCTCAACGGAAAGATGCGTGCCGAAGTCGATCACGCGGTGCACAGTCGCGGCGTCTGCGCCCGACGCGCGCTGGAGGCCGATGTCTTCGGGACGCATGGCCAGCGTGGCCGGCCCGTCGGCGAGCGCCACCGCCACCGTCACGCCGGCCGCGTTGAGACTGCCGGCCCGCACTTCGCCGTCGATCAGGTTCATCTGGCCGATGAACCCCGCCACGAACGCCGTGCGCGGCCGTCGGTAGACGGCGTCGGGCTTGTCCACCTGTTCCAGCCGCCCGTCACGCATGACGGCGATGCGGTCGGCCAGAGCAAGCGCCTCGTCCTGACCGTGGGTGACGAAGACCATGGTGATGCCGGCGCGCTGCTGGATCTCGCGCACCTCTTCGCGCATGCGTTCGCGAAGGTGCTGGTCGAGACTGGCGAAGGGCTCGTCGAGGAGCAGGATCTTCGGTTCCAGCACCAGCGAACGCGCGAGCGCGACGCGCTGCTGCTGGCCACCCGACAGTTTCGTCGGGCGGCGCGGGCCGAATCCGGCGAGCCCGACCATGTCGAGCGCCGCCTCGGTTCGCTGCCGGATGTCCTGCCGGGGCAGCCGTCGCAGCTTCAGGCCGAAGGCGACGTTGGAGAACACGTCCATGTGCGACCACAGCGCATGGCTCTGGAACACCATGCCCGTGGGCCGCCGCTCGGGTGGAAGGTTTGTGACATCCTTTCCGTCGATGAGGATCGAGCCGCTGTCCGGACGCTCGAAGCCGCCCAGCATCCGCAGTACCGTCGACTTGCCGGAGCCCGACGGACCGAGCAGGCAGAGCAGTTCGCCGTGAGCGACGGAAATCGACACGTCGTTGACGGCGCGGGTGGCGCCGAAGACGCGGCTCAGATTCCTTATTTCGAGTTCGGCCATGGAGAGACACTCCTTGTTGTCAGGCGAAGGCCCGGATTGTCAGGCGAAGGCCCGGCCCAGCGCCTGCGCGCCCAGGAACCGGCGAGCGACGATCAGCAAGAGAAACGATGGCACCCACATGATGAGCGACAGGATCGCGCCGTACTGGACGATGAGCTCGGAGTTGATGAAGCGGATCATCAGGAGCGGGACGGTCCGCACCTCCGGGGCGCCGATGAGCCATGCGACTTCGGTCTCGTAGAAGGTGTTGACGAAGGTGAGCAGCACGGCGGCTGTGATGGCCGGCAGAACCTGCGGCATGGTGATCGACCAGAACACCCGCAGCGGCGAGGCTCCGACGTCGCGCGCGGCCTCCTCCTGCCGTCGATCGACGTTCTGGAACGCCGACACCGGGATCCACACCATGAACATCAGGGTCGAGACGAGCTGGATCAGCACCACGCCCCAGAAATTGCCGATCAGCCCCAGCCCGATGAAGATCGTCGCAATGGTGATGTAGAGCCCGAACTTCGGAAACGCGTAGACGGTGAGGAACGACATGAAAAACAGGTTGCGACCGGGAAAGTTCATCCTGGCGAAGGCGTAGGAGGCGGGCAGGCAGATGAGCGCCGACAGCGCCGTGACGATGGCTGCCAGCGACAGCGACGTCATCACCGCGTCGCGCACGTCGCGACGGCCCAGGACGTCTCCCCAGAAGCGGAAGCCGAACTTCTGCGGGATGACCGCCGGATATCGCCACACCTCCGTGAAGGACCAGACGGCGACATTGACGAGGGGAAGCAGGATCGCCACCGTCAGCAGGGCGGCGATCAGCCAGCCCTTCCAGTCCAGCCGCATCACCCGGGTCACGAGGACTGCTCCCGCCGCGTGCGTGCGACCGACCGGACGTAGAACATGGCAAAGAGCGCACAGATCATGAAGGTGACGACGGCCTGGGTGCGCGCCTGCAGCGGATCGTCCACCTCGATGATGGTGCGGCGCATGAACGGGCCCATCATCTCCGGAACGGCCGGGCCGAGCAGATAGGGGAGGGTGAAGGCCGAGAACAGGCCGAGGATGATGAAGGAGGCCGCGACGAGCAGCGTGCCCCTGATCCGCGGCAAAACGATGTACCACAACACGGCGAAGGATCCCGCGCCGACGTCGCGCGCAGCGTCGATCGAGGCACGCGACACGTTGGACAGGCCCGCCAGGATGATCAGCAGCGTCAACGGCAGATTGTCCCACACCAGCCCGATGATCGGCCCCCAGGGCGTCAGGTAGGGCGATGGAATCTTGGGCAGACCGACCGCCGTCAGCAGGATGTCGACGGTGCCGTTGGGGCCAAGCGTGCGGATCAGCGCGTAGGCGAGCAGGATGGACGGCACGAACAGGGGAAACAGGGCCAGCGCCTGAATGTAGCCGGCGAGGCGGGTTTCGGAAAACCGCAGGTAGAGCGCGATGGGCAGGCTGATGACGAGCAGCAGGACCGTGCAGATGGCCGCCACCTGGATGGTCAGCCACAGGTTGCGCAGGCTGAACCCGTCGGAGAAGAAGAAGCGGTAGGATTCCAGGCTGAAGTGACGTCCGTCCGGACCCCGCACGGTCAGGGTGTCGAATACCGACACACTGACCGGCCAGAGGATGAGCGCGCCAATTAGCGTGACGGGCGCGGCGACCAGGAGGAGGCCGATGAGCCCCCTCCCGTCGACGTGCCGACGCTTGACGGCGGCCGTGGCTGCCTCAACGGTTGACATGCGGCGCCACGTTGCGGAACCAGCCGTCGCTGATGGCGGACACCCAGGGTCCGCCCGGGAACGTCGGTATCGAGGCCGGCTGCAGGTTCGAATACTTGGACGCGAGTTCCTCGGGCAGGTGTTCCCAGCCGATGGCCGGGAAGGCGCCGATCTCGGTGACGACCTTGGTCTGGATCTCCTCGGACAGCACGAGGTCGGCGAGCTTGAGGGTGGCTTCGAGGTTGCCCGCGTTGGTCGGAACGGTCATGTCGGCGAAGCCGCCCGCGAAAGCCAGATCCGTGAGCTGGGTGAAGGCGATCGTCTCGGGAAGGACGCCCTTGTTGACCGCGTCGAGGGCCATGTCGGACCAGACCGGAGCCATGGTGATGACGCCCTGCGCCAGCATCTGGATCGACTGCATGTTGTCGGCCGTATAGGAGCCGGGCCCGTAGGTGTAGGGCGCGATTTCCTTTAGCAGCTCGAAGCCCTTGGCCAGGAGTTCGTCGCTCTCGCCCTGCACGTAGTTGTCGATTCGGAAGAGCGACGGATCGCGGCCGTTGGCCTCGTGAATGGCGCGACGGACGAAATTGCCGCCCGAGCCACCGGTATCGGGACGGTTGTGGGTGAACTGGCCGGGATTTTCCTTCATCCAGGCGACCAGCTCGGCCCAGGTCTTCGGCGCGTTTTCCGGCGCGAGCTTGGTGGTGTCGTAGGCCAGGACGACCTGCGTGCCGCGATAGGGGAGACCGTAGTTGGTCTCGATCGTCACGGGGTTGATCTTGTCGTAGTTCTGCAGGCCGGCTTCGGTGAAGTCGACCCAGAGGCCCTTCTCGATCGCGCCCGCGGGGAGGTTCGGATCGTTCTCGTCGAAGATGTCGACCTGCGGATCGACCTCGGTGCCCAGCGCCGCGAGCGTGCGCTCGACGATCGGTGCGATCGCGTTGCGGGCGCTGACGACGTTCAACGTGTACTCGGGATGGGCGGACTCGTAAGCCGGCTTGATGATGTTGTTCCAGAAGTTGATGATGTTGGAATCGCCGGTGATGTAGACGTCGATGCGATTGACATCGGCGAAAGCGACGGACGGCGCGGCGACGAGGGCTGCGGCCGCGAATGTGCAACGGATAAGCTGTCTGCGGTTCATCTTGGTCTCCAGATTTCAGGCAGCAGACGACGCGTTCCGGCACGGTGACGCCAGAAGTCGTGCGCTGTGGACGCTTCCTTGATTTGCTCGCCGCCAGGGGTGTGGCGGGGGTCGATGACCCTCCCCGGAATTACCCAAGCATTGTGAAATGCGGATGACAGCTGTAGGTACAGCTCGACAAGGAGAGCCGGACTCCATACAATCCGAGGATCGGGAAGAGGCACGGTCGCAGGCATGAAATCGCAATGGGCAGCCCTGTATGAGAACCTGAAGTCGGACATCGAGGACGGGCGCCTTGCCGCGGGCGAGCGGCTTCCTCCCGAGCAGGAGCTCTCGGCCCGGCACGGCGTGAGCCGCAACACGGTCAGGCGCGCCTATCTCGCCCTGTCCCAGGACGGTTCGATCCGCAGCATCAACGGGCGCGGCAGCTTCGTCATGCGCACCAACGTGACCTACGAGATCGACGCCGTGTCGCGGTTTCGCGACGTGCTGGAAAAACAGGGCGTGGCCAGTTCCTCGCAACTCGTCGACAGCGCAGTCACGACCGCGGATGCGGAGCTTGCGGCAAGGCTGGAAACCACGGAAGGCAGCGCGGTCCTGTCCCAGACCACGATCATTCTCGGCGACGGGGTGCCCTTCATCCTGACGACGCGCTACTTTCCGGCCGACCTGATCGAGGATTTCGAGCAGAGGCTGCTGCGGGTCGGGTCGTTCACGTCGCTCCTCAAGGAGGCGAAGCTGGGCGACCTGCATCGCAAATCCACGACCGTGGGAGCCCGATTGCCCGACGAACGCGAATCGTCGCTGCTGAAGTGCCCGCGGAACGCTCCGCTTCTCGACGTGGTCGCGACCGGCATGCTGGCCGACGGACGGATCGTCGAATGGCAGCACGCGGTCATGAACAGCCGGCTGATCAAGCTGTCATTCGTCAACGCGTGAGGCGGCGGCCATGGCCTGGCGGCTCCGAGGGCCGCCCGCGCAGCGCCAGTCCATATGAGGAAAGCCCTGCCGCACGTGGCGGTCAGGGCTCCATTCAGGTCCGGATATGTCCGGCTTGGCGGAGAGTGCTCTCCGATGATTTCGGGCGCAACGCGGGATGACCGACGGCCCGACCAGCAGTCTCTGATTGTCAGGGGAAACGGCGGGCGACGTGACGGCGCAAGCGCCGCGCCTGCCGCGGTCCCGCTAGGAGCGGGACCCTGGGGAACAGTCCGGTGGAGTCATGCCTCCCTCCTGTGTCTGTTTCGCCGTGCCGGCGGGGCGCGTACCGGGGTCATCAGGCTCCGGCGGGCGCCGACGTCTTGCAGCCGACGAAGGAAGATTGACCCCGATCGCGCCGGGGGTCAAGGCCCGGCGGGTTCTCGTCACCAAACGTGATCACCCCCCGGCGAAGACCGGCGCTTCATCCACGGCCTCTCGGTTATCCACACGTCGCACCGTTATCCACAGGCTGCGTGTCAGGAACCTGTTTCCTCTTTGTTCTTTGCGCTTGCCTGCGCGCGGCATTGGCGTCTAACTCCATGCCGCATTGCACGCGCGCCTCTCGACGTGGCGGCGATCGATCCTACATGAGGACGGTGCGGGGTCCCTGTCCGCCGCGCATTCCCACACCGAGCACGAGGCGGCGATCCGGCCATGGCCGACCAGAAGTACATATCGATCCGCGGCGCGCGCGAGCACAATCTCAAGAACGTCGATCTCGACATCCCCCGCGACAGCCTGACGGTGATGACCGGCCTGTCGGGTTCGGGCAAGTCGTCGCTCGCCTTCGACACCATCTATGCCGAGGGCCAGCGCCGCTACGTCGAGAGCCTGTCGGCCTATGCGCGCCAGTTCCTGGAGATGATGCAGAAGCCCGACGTCGACCAGATCGACGGCCTGTCGCCCGCCATCTCGATCGAGCAGAAGACGACGTCGAAGAACCCGCGCTCCACGGTCGGCACCGTCACCGAGATCTACGACTACATGCGCCTGCTCTTCGCCCGCGTCGGCGTGCCCTATTCGCCGGCCACCGGCCTGCCGATCGAGAGCCAGACGGTGTCGCAGATGGTCGACCGGGTGCTCGCCGTCGAGGAGGGCTCGCGGCTCTTCGTGCTCGCCCCGATCGTGCGCGGCCGCAAGGGCGAATACCGCAAGGAACTGGCCGAACTGCAGCGCAAGGGTTTTCAGCGCGTCAAGATCGACGGGCAGTTCTACGAGATCGCCGAGGCGCCCGCGCTCGACAAGAAATACAAGCACGACATCGACATCGTCGTCGACCGCATCGTGGTGCGCGGCGACATCGCCGCCAGGCTGGCCGATTCGCTGGAAACCGCCTTGCGGCTGGCCGACGGACTGGCCATCGCCGAATTCGCCGACAAGCCGCTGCCTCCCGGGGAGACGTCGGAGGGCGGCAGTGCCAACAAGTCGCTCAACGAGACGCACGAGCGGATTCTCTTCTCGGAAAAATTCGCCTGTCCGGTCTCCGGCTTCACCATCTCGGAAATCGAGCCGCGTCTCTTCTCCTTCAACAATCCGTTCGGCGCCTGCCCGACCTGCGACGGGCTGGGCAGCCAGCGCGCGATCGACCCGCTGCTGGTCATTCCCGACGAGAACCTGTCCCTGCGCGACGGCGCGGTAGCCCCCTGGGCGCGCTCCTCCTCGCCCTATTACGGCCAGACGCTCGACGCGCTGGGCAAGGCCTATGGCTTCAAGCTCGGCGACCGCTGGAGCGAGCTGCCCGAGGCGGCGCGCAACGCCATCCTGCATGGCACGGGATCGAAGCAGATCGCGTTTTCCTATGACGACGGCATGCGTTCCTACAAGACCTCGAAGACCTTCGAGGGCGTGATCCCCAATCTCGAGCGGCGCTGGAAGGAGACCGAGTCGGCCTGGAGCCGCGAGGAGATCGAGCGCTACATGTCGGCTACGCCCTGTCCGGCCTGCCACGGTTTTCGCCTGAAGCCGGAAGCGCTGGCGGTCAAGATCGCCGGCCGACACATCGGCGAGGTGACGCAACTGTCGATCCGCAACGCCAGCGCCTGGTTCGAGGCGCTGCCGGCGCAGATGAACGCCAAGCAGAACGAGATCGCGGTGCGGATCCTCAAGGAAATCCGCGACCGGCTGCGCTTCCTCAACGACGTCGGTCTCGACTATCTGTCGATGTCGCGCAATTCCGGCACGTTGTCGGGCGGCGAGAGCCAGCGTATCCGGCTCGCCTCGCAGATCGGCTCGGGGCTGACCGGCGTGCTCTACGTGCTCGACGAGCCGTCGATCGGCCTGCACCAGCGCGACAACGCGCGCCTCCTCGACACGCTCAAGCACCTGCGCGACATCGGCAACACGGTCGTGGTGGTCGAGCACGACGAGGACGCGGTGCGCACCGCCGACTATGTCGTCGACATGGGGCCGGCCGCCGGCATCCATGGCGGCCGCGTCGTCGCCGAGGGCACGCCGGCCGAGATCATGGCCAACCCGAAATCGCTGACCGGGCAGTATCTCTCCGGCGCGCTGTCGATCCCGCTGCCGGCGCAGCGCCGGGCGCTGAAGAAGGGCCGCCGCATCAAGGTGGTCAACGCCCGCGGCAACAATCTGAAGAACGTGACCGCCGAGATCCCGCTCGGCACGTTCACCTGCGTCACCGGCGTCTCGGGCGGCGGAAAATCCACCTTCCTGATCGAGACGCTGTTTCGCGCCGCCTCGCGGCGCATCATGGGTGCGCGCGAGCACCCGGCCGAGCACGACCGCATCGAGGGGCTGGAATTCCTCGACAAGGTCATCGACATCGACCAGTCGCCCATCGGCCGCACCCCGCGCTCCAACCCCGCCACCTACACCGGCGCCTTCACGCCGATCCGCGACTGGTTCGCCGGCCTGCCGGAGGCCAAGGCGCGTGGATATCAACCGGGGCGCTTTTCCTTCAACGTCAAGGGTGGGCGCTGCGAGGCCTGCCAGGGCGACGGCGTCATCAAGATCGAGATGCACTTTTTGCCCGACGTCTACGTCACCTGCGACGTCTGCCACGGCAAGCGCTACAACCGCGAGACGCTCGACGTCACCTTCAAGGGCAAGTCGATCGCCGACGTGCTCGACATGACGGTGGAGGAGGGCGCCGAGTTCTTCGCCGCGGTTCCCGCCGTGCGCGACAAGCTTGAGACGCTGGCCAAGGTCGGCCTCGGCTACATTCATGTCGGCCAGCAGGCCACCACGCTGTCGGGCGGCGAGGCGCAGCGCATCAAGCTCGCCAAGGAGCTGTCGCGCAAGGCCACGGGCAAGACGCTCTACATCCTCGACGAGCCCACCACCGGCCTGCATTTCCACGACGTCGCCAAGCTGCTCGAAGTCCTCCACGAGCTCGTCGACCAGGGCAACACGGTCGTCGTCATCGAGCACAATCTGGAGGTCATCAAGACCGCCGACTGGATTCTCGACCTCGGCCCGGAGGGCGGCGACGGCGGCGGCGAACTGGTCGCCGTCGGCCGGCCGGAAGACATCGTCAAGGAGTCGCGAAGCTACACCGGCCAGTTCCTGAAGGAGCTGCTGGAGCGCCGCCCGGCGGGAAAGAAGGCGGCGGCGGAGTAGGATGAACGACGTCGTCGACCAGATACGCGAGCGTATCGAGGCCGGCAGGTTCAGGCTTTCCGACCATGCCCAGGGACGACTGAATGAGCGAAGCATCCTCCTGTCAGACATTCTCGCGAGCATTCCGACATGGACTGTCGTCGAGACCTATACCACTGGACGCATGGGACCTTCGTTTCTCGCACGGCACATCCTTCCGGCTGGCACGATCCATGCCGTTTGGGGTATGATCAACGACACTGCGGTTCATGCCGTCCTCGTGACGGTCTATCTGCCCGACAAGGACAAGTGGGATGAGCACTCCACAAGCCGACGCAAGGCGTGAGCACGTTACCAAGCTCGTAGAGGAAGGCGGCTATGTCGCCAGGATTCCGGTCGAGCTCATCTACGAGCCCGACGACCAAACCGGCTGGGGTCCTTACCTCTCCGCCGCGGATGCCCTGAAGCTCGACGAAGTCCGCCGGGCGTTGCGCCGTCGCGATATTGCCGGCGCGGCGAGACATGGGGAAGTGTTTGAGATGACCAAGGTGGCGTGACGCGTAGCGAACCGGCGGCGCAATGCCTGTTGGAGGACGTCGTCAAGGAACCCCGCAGCTACACCGGCCAGTTCCTGAAGGAGCTGCTGGAACGCCGCCCTGCGGGGAAGAAGGCGGCGGCGGAGTAGAGGCGCGCCACGCAAACGCTTGGCTATTGGCGAAGCCGGCGGAGAGAGTGATCTCCCCCGCAAGGACGGGCCGAGTCCCGTGGCTCGGGCCAGGCAACCGGCAGGCAAAGGAGGGCGCCGTAGGGCGCAGGCTATCGCAAGGTAGCAGGACCGACAGCGCTGACCTTCCGGTTCGATATCCAGTGCGCCCGAAGGCCCAACCGCGTGGACAGATTCCACCCAGCCCCAACGAAATCAGACGCTTCCACGAAATCCATCCACGGCTCCCCGCTCCAACCCCACAATGGCCGCGGTTTTTGGAGGCAAGGGCATGGACGA
>NZ_RWKW01000029.1 GCF_003970795.1 Aquibium carbonis
CCCCTCACCCGCGAGGCCTTCGCGCCCTTCGGCGACGTGATCGAGACCGAAGGCGCGCGCCACTATCCGATCAATGGCGGGAAGTGCGAACGCTACCACGATCTGGCGACGGTCGAGGCGAAAGGCGAAAACGCCCGCGTGCTCGTCTCGATCTTCAAGGGCACGCCCTATCCCTTCCCGCTCGAGCTGACGCTGGTCGAGCGCCACCCGCTCGGCAGCCAGGCCTTCATGCCGCTGACGCCCGCGCCCTTCCTCGTCGTCGTCTGCCCCGATGGGCCGGGCGGCGGCCCCGGCACGCCGCGCGCCTTCGTGACCCGCCCGGGCCAGGGCGTGAACTATCCGGCCGGCCGCTGGCACGCCGTGCTGACGCCGATCGGCGCGCCGCAGGACTTTCTCGTGGTCGACCGCGGCGGCGACGGAAACAACCTCGAGGAACATGTCTTCGAGGAGCCCTGGATCGTCACCCTTCCCGAAGGAACCCGCGCATGACCGACGCAGCCCTGCTCGACCGCCTGCTCGACGTGATCGAGAAGGACGTGGTGCCGATGACGAGGGCCGGCGTGGAGAAGGGCAACAAGCTCTTCGGCGCCGCGATCCTCAACAAGGCCGATGGATCGCTGGTGCTGGCCGAGACCAACAACGAGCTGGAAAACCCGCTCTGGCATGGCGAGGTGCACGCGCTGAAGCGGTTCTACGAATTGCCGAAGGAGAAGCGGCCGCCGACCGGCGACTGCATCTTCATCGCCACCCACGAACCCTGCTCGCTCTGCCTGTCGGCCATCACCTGGACCGGCTTCGACAATTTCTACTACCTGTTCAGCCACGAGGATTCGCGCGACGCCTTCGCCATTCCGCACGACCTGAAGATCCTGAAGGCGGTATTCACGCTGGAACCGGGCGGCTATGCTGCGGAGAACGAGTTCTGGAAGAGCTATTCGATCCGAAAGCTCGCCGCCGCCCTGCCCGATGCGGACAGGGCGCGCATCGAGGCCCGCATCGCAGCCATCGCGAAGACCTATGACGAACTGTCCGCGATCTACCAGGACGGCAAGGACGCCAACGACATCCCGCTGAACTGACGGGGCATCGCGTCAGCGCTTATTCGCCCTCTCGTAGACCTCGGATCGGTCACGCTTGCCGATGGCGATCACCAGCACGACCAGCCTATGGTCCTCCACGGCGTAGACGAGGCGATATCCGGCGCTCCTCAGCTTGATCTTGTACCGGTTTGCACTGCCGTGAAGCCGCGCCGCCGGGACATGAGGGTTTTCACAGCGCTCTTTCAGCTTCTTACGCAACTGTTCGCGCACGGTGGCGCCAAGCGACTTCCATTCCTTGAGAGCCGACTCCAGGAATTCGACCTCATATCTCATCGAGATCGACCGGAATCCGCGTCTCGCCTTTTCGCGCATCGGCGATGGCGTTGAGTTCGAGATCCTCGAGGCGATCCATCATCGCTTCGAAGGCTTCCGCCGGGACGCAATAGAAGGCCGGCCGATTATGGTTGAGGATTGCCACCGCCTCGCCCTCCCCAGCCGCCACCGTCCCCATCGGATTGCGCTTCAGTTCGGAGACGCTGGCCGTCACCCGCGAAAGGACGCTATGAGGCATGGTACGAACTCCAGTGTTATGAATGGATCGTTATTTAGCACCAAATTCCGCGTTTATCCAGTCACCTCTGTTCCGGCTCACGCCGCAATCGCCAATGTCCTCGTCGCGCTGGCGCATTGCGTGGGGAAATCCCCCATGGCTGACTGCGGCCAGCAAAGAGGGCCCCCATGAAGATCGTCACCGAATTTCCCCGCAAGGTCGTCGAGCACCCCGATCTCGGCATCGTCATGCCCGACGGCTGCCGCCTGTCGGTGCGCGCCTGGATTCCCAAGGACGCCGAGGCAGACCCGGTGCCGGTCATCCTCGAGCACCTGCCCTACCGCAAGCGCGACGGCACGATCGCACGCGACAACCTCACCCACCCCTATTTCGCCGGCCACGGCTATGCCTGCCTGCGCGTCGACATGCGCGGCAACGGCGATTCCGAAGGGCTGATGGAGGACGAGTACTCCGAGCAGGAATTGCAGGACGCCTGCGACGTGATCGCCTGGGCCGCAAGCCAGCCCTGGTGCAACGGCCGCGTGGGGATGATGGGCATTTCCTGGGGCGGCTTCAATGCGTTGCAGGTGGCGGCCATGCAGCCCGAGGCGCTGAAGGCGATCATCACGCTCTGCTCCACCGACGACCGCTATGCCGACGACATCCACTACAAGGGCGGGCTGCTGCTCAACGAGAACCAGGGCTGGGGCGCCACGATGCTCGCCTACTCGTCGCGGTCGCCCGACCCGGCGATCGTCGGCGACCGCTGGCGCGACATGTGGCTCGACCGGCTGGAGCACGAACCTTTCCTGCCCGCGCTCTGGCTGTCGCACCAGCACCGCGACGCCTACTGGAAGCGCGGCTCGGTCTGCGAGGATTTTTCCAGGATCAAGGCGGCGACGCTGGCCATCGGCGGCTGGGGCGACGCCTACAAGAATGCCGTGTCGCGCCTCGTGACCGGCATCACCAACGCGCCGGCCAAGGGCATCGTCGGCCCCTGGATCCACAAATATCCGCACTTCGCGGTGCCGAAGCCGGCGATCGGCTTCCTGCAGGAGGCGCTGCGCTGGTGGGACCGCTGGCTGAAGGACGCCGACACCGGCGTGGAGGACGATCCGGCCATGCGGGTCTACCTGATGGATTCGGTGCCGCCGCGGGACTGGTACGAGGAGCGCCCCGGCCGCTGGATCGCCGAGCGCGACTGGCCGTCATCCACCATCGGTAAGCAGACACTGACGCTCATGCCCGGCGGCGTGCTGGCGAAGAGCGATGCGGCGGCGCTCGACCTCGCCATCGCGTCGCCGCAGGATTGCGGCATGGCGGGCGGCGAGTATTGCGCCATCTGGCTCGGCCCGGAACTGCCGGGCGACCAGCGCGTGGACGACGCGAAATCGGCCTGCTTCGACCAGGCCCCGCTGGAAGCCGATCTCGACATCGTCGGCGGCCCGGTGCTGCGCATGAAGATTGCCGCGGACAGGCCGGTGGCGATGGTCGCCGTGCGCCTCTGCGACGTGCAGCCGGACGGCGCCTCCACCCGCATCACCTATGGCGTCATGAACCTGTGCCACCGCGCCTCGCGCGAGTTCCCGCAGCCGGTGGCTCCCGGCGAGATCATGGAGGTGGCGCTGCGCCTCGACGACGTGGCCTATTCGGTCAAGCCGGGACACCGGTTGCGGGTCGCGATCTCGTCCACCTACTGGCCGCTGGTGTGGCCCTCGCCCGAACCGGTGACGCTGACCCTGCACAAGGCCGCGCTCGACCTGCCGGTTCGTGCGTCCGGGGAGACGGCCGACGAGTGGCGCTTTAAGGAGCCCGAGGGCGCGCCGCGCTGGCGCATCGAAAACCTGCGCAAGGCGACGAACCGGCGCGAGGTGACGCGGGACGCCTCGACCGGGCTGGTGACCCTCGACATCCTCGACGATTTCGGCGAGGACCGCGACCTCGAGCATGGCCTGGAGAACGGCACGATCGCCCGCGAGACATGGACGATCGATCCCGCCGATCCCCTGTCGGCCATGGGCCAGACCCACTGGACCGAGACGCTCGGACGGGGCGACTGGCGGGTGCGGACCGAGACCCGAACGAGCATGCGATCGGACGCCGAGCACTTCCACCTCGAAGGACGAATCGAGGCTTTCGAGGGGCAAAGGGTTGTGTTCTCCAGACAATTCAGCAATAAAATCAAGCGCGACCTGATCTGATCGCGTCACCGCCCATTCAATTGCGACACGCCGTTTACGCCACGGAATGTCGCTTTCGGTCTTGCCGCCGGGGTTCCCTTGACGGCAATATCCTTGTCACACAGAGCCCAATACAATGGGCCAGGGGCAACCGTTTCAAAATGAGGAGCAATCCATGTCGAAAGAACTCGAATTCCTGAGCCGTCACGTGGCGTCAGGCCGCCTGAGCCGCCGTGATTTCCTCGGTCGCGCCGCGGCGCTCGGGATCACCGCGCCCTTCGCCAACATGCTCCTGTCCAGCGCCGCGCAGGCGCAGGCGCCCGTCCGCGGCGGCATCCTCAAGGCCGGCCTGCAGGGCGGCGAGGCGACCAACAGCCTCGACCCCGCGACCTTCCTCAGCCAGGTGCCGTTCAACTTCGCCAAGTGCTGGGGCGAGTATCTCGTGCAGCTGGCGCCGGGCGGGCTCGAGAACCGCCTCGCCGAGGAAATCGGTTCGTCCGACGACGCCAAGGTCTGGACCTTCAAGATCCGCCAGGACGTCGAGTTCCACAATGGCAAGACCGTCACCGCCGAAGACGTGATGGCGACGCTGGAGCGCCACTCCAACGAGGATTCGAAGTCCGGCGCGCTGGGCATCATGCGCGGCATCGAATCCATGAAGGTCG
This sequence comes from Aquibium carbonis, assembly GCF_003970795.1. Lineage (GTDB taxonomy): Bacteria > Pseudomonadota > Alphaproteobacteria > Rhizobiales > Rhizobiaceae > Aquibium > Aquibium carbonis. Next base: position 4,436 of record NZ_RWKW01000029.1, read on the forward strand.
ACGGCCGCGACGTGGTCATCACCCTGAAGGAGCCGAACGCCGACCTTCCCTACCTGATGGCCGACTATCACCTGATCATCCAGCCGAACGGCGGCAAGGACGCGCCGGACGCCGGCATCTCAGCCGGGTCCTACAAGGTGGCCGTCAACGAGCCGGGCGTCCGCTACGTCGGCGAGCGCTTCGCCAACTACTGGCAGCCGGACAAGGAAGGCTTCGCCGACCAGGTCGAGATCATCGTCGTCAACGATCCGACCGCCCGCACGTCGGCCCTGCAGGGCGGCCAGGTGCACATGATCAACCGCGTCGAGCCGAAGATCGTCGACCTGATCAAGCGCGTGCCGGGCGTCGAGATCAAGACGGTGTCCGGCCCCGGCCACTACGTCTTCATCATGCACTGCAACACCGCGCCGTTCGACAATGTCGACCTGCGCATGGCGCTGAAGCTCGCCATGGACCGCGAGGAGATGGTCGACAAGATCCTGCGCGGCTACGGCACCGTGGGCAACGACTTCCCGATCAACTCGTCCTACCCGCTGTTTGCCGACGACATCGAGCAGCGCGCCTACGATCCCGACAAGGCGGCCTTCCACTACAAGAAGTCCGGCCATGACGGCCCGGTGCTGCTGCGCACGTCGGAAGTGGCCTTCCCGGGCGCCGTCGACGCCGCCCAGCTCTACCAGCAGACCTGCGCCAAGGCCGGCATCACCATCGAGGTGAAGCGCGAGCCGGGCGATGGCTACTGGTCGGAAGTGTGGAACAAGCAGCCCTTCTCGACCTCCTACTGGGGCGGCCGTCCGACGCAGGACCAGATGTACTCGACCGCCTATCTGTCGAGCGCCGACTGGAACGACACCCGCTTCTTCAACGAGAAGTTCGACAAGCTGCTCATCGAGGCGCGCGCCGAACTGGACCAGGACAAGCGCAAGAATCTCTATCGCGAGATGTCGATCATCGTCCGCGACGAGGGCGGCCTGATCCTGCCGATGTTCAACCAGTACATCGACGCCATCAGCGACAAGGTCGGCGGCTATGGCGACGGCGTGAACCACGAACTGATGGACGGCTACGCGCTCGCCCGATGCTGGGTGAAGGCCTGATACGGTTCGACGAGCCGTGTCACCCATCCTGACCCTGATCGCCCAGCGCATCGCGCTGGGCGTTCTCCTCCTCTTCGCCGTGTCGGTGCTGATCTTCGCCGGCACGCAGATCCTTCCCGGCGACGTCGCGCAGTCCATCCTCGGACAATCCGCCACGCCCGAGGCGCTGGCCAACCTGCGCCGCGAGCTCGGCCTCAACGATCCCGCGATCGTGCGCTATTTCTCCTGGCTCGGCGGCGTGCTGACCGGCGACCTGGGAACCGCCCTGACCACGCGCCAGCCCATCGCCTCCACGCTGATGCCGCGCCTGTGGAACACGCTGTTTCTCGCCTTCTGGGCCGCCATCGTGTCGGTTCCGCTCGCCGTCATTCTCGGCCTTCTGGCGGTGCGCTACCGCAACGGCCCGATCGACAAGGCGATCTCGGGCTTCGCGCTGGCCTCGACCTCGCTGCCGGAATTCTTCATCGGCTACCTGCTGATCTTCTTCGTCGCCGTGCAGATGCAGTGGTTCCCGTCGATCTCGACCGTCTATGCCGGCATGCCGCTGGCCGACAAGCTGAACGCCATCGTGCTGCCGGCCACCGTGCTGGTGCTGGTCGTCCTCGCCCACATGATGCGCATGACCCGGGCCGCGATCCTCAACGTGATGCAGTCGGCCTATATCGAGACGGCGGAGCTCAAGGGCCTGTCGAGCTTCGACATCATCCGCAAGCACGCCTTCCCGAACGCCATCGCGCCGATCGTCAACGTCATCATGCTCAACCTCGCCTTCCTGATCGTCGGCGTGGTCGTGGTGGAGGTGATCTTCGTCTATCCGGGCATGGGCCAGTATCTGGTCGACCACGTCTCCAAGCGCGACGTGCCGGTCGTGCAGGCGGTCGGCCTCATCTTCGCCGCCGTCTACATCGGCCTGAACATCATCGCCGATATCGCAGCCATCCTGGCCAATCCACGCCTGAGGCATCCGAAGTGAGGGGACATCGATGCCTGACCTGAAAACCATCCCGATCGGGGCGGCCATCGGCCTGTTCCTGACGGTCGTGCTCGTGTTTTCCGCCGTCTTCGCGCAGGTCCTCGCGCCCTACGGCCTGAGCCAGATCGTCGGCGACGTCTGGGAACCGATGAGCGCCGAGCACTGGCTCGGCACCGACAATCTCGGGCGCGATCTCCTGTCGCGCATGCTCTATGGCGCCCAGACGACGATGCTGATCGCCGGGCTCGCCACCGCCCTGTCCTTCTCGCTGGGCGCGATCCTGGGCTTCACGGCAGCGGTCATCGGCGGCTGGTTCGACATGATCCTGTCGCGTCTCGTCGATCTCCTGATGTCGATCCCGACGCTGATCTTCGGCCTCGTCGTCCTGTCGGTGCTGCCGTCCACGGTGCTGACCCTGATCCTGGTGATGGGCATCCTGGACTCCACCCGCGTCTACCGCCTGTCGCGCGCGGTGGCCGTCGACATCAACGTCATGGACTTCGTCGAGGCGGCCAAGCTGCGCGGCGAAGGCCGCGGCTGGATCATCTTCCGCGAGATCCTGCCGAACGCGCTGTCGCCGCTGGTCTCCGAACTCGGCCTGCGCTTCATCTTCGCCGTGCTGTTCCTCTCGGCGCTGTCCTTCCTCGGCCTCGGCGTCCAGCCGCCGGAGGCCGACTGGGGCGGCATGGTGCGCGAGAACAAGGAAGGCATCGTGTTCGGAATTCCCGCGGCGCTGATACCGGCCGCGGCGATCGCGGTGCTCGCCATCTCCGTCAACCTCGTCGCCGACTGGATCCTCAACCGCACCACCAGCCTGAAGGGAGGCCGCGGCAATGGCTAAGGCGCCCGCATCGGCCCAGGGTGTCGGGAAAACCCCCGACAAGCTGCTCGAGATCCGCGACCTGAAGATCGAGGCGACGGTCTATCCGCCCGGCGAAGCGCCGAAGGACATCGTCATCGTCGACGGTGTTTCGCTCACGCTCGAGCGCGGCAAGGTGCTCGGCCTGATCGGCGAATCGGGCGCCGGCAAGTCGACCATCGGCCTGTCGGCCATGGGCTATGGCCGCGGCGGCGTGCGCATCACCGGCGGCCAGGTGATCATCAACGGGCGCGACATCCTGAAGAGCGGCATCGGCGGCCTGCGCAAGCTGCGCGGCAAGGAAGTCTGCTACGTCGCCCAATCGGCGGCGGCGGCCTTCAACCCGGCCCACAAGCTGATGGACCAGGTGGTGGAAGCCGCCATGCTGCACGGCGTGGCGAACCGCGCCGAGGCGGAAAAGCGGGCGGTGGCGCTGTTCAAGAAGCTCAGCCTGCCCAACCCGGAGGTGATCGGCAACCGGTATCCGCACCAGGTTTCCGGCGGCCAGCTGCAGCGGGTCATGACCGCCATGGCGCTGTGCTCCGAGCCGGACCTGATCGTCTTCGACGAGCCCACCACGGCGCTCGACGTGACCACGCAGATCGACGTGCTTGCCGCGATCAAGGACGCGATCCGCGACACCGGCGTCGCCGCGCTCTACATCACCCATGATCTGGCCGTCGTCGCCCAGGTGTCGGACGAGATCATGGTGCTGCGGCACGGCAAGCTCGTCGAATGGGGCGACACGCACCAGATCATCCGCGAACCGCGCAAGGACTACACCAACCAGCTGGTGTCGGTGCACCGCATCGAGCACGAGGAAAAGACGCCCGGCGACAAGCCGCTGCTGTCGGTCAAGAACGTGACGGCTGCCTATGGCGGCGGCGTGGTGGACGTGTTGAAGAACGTCACGGTCGACATCCATCCGGGCCAGACGCTCGCCGTCGTCGGCGAATCCGGCTCGGGCAAGTCGACGCTGGCGCGCGCGATCACCGGCCTCTTGCCGCCGCGCGAAGGCTCCATCACCTTCGATGGCCGCACCTTGCCGGCGAAGCTGGCCGACCGGACGAAGAACGACCTGCGCGAACTGCAGATGATCTACCAGATGGCCGACGTCGCGATGAATCCGCGCCAGACGGTGGGCACCATCATCGGGAGGCCGCTCGAATTCTACTTCGGCATGCGCGGCGCCGAGCGCGACCGGCGCGTGGCGGAGCTTCTCGAAGAGATCGAGATGGGCAAGGGCTTCCTCGACCGCTATCCGGCCGAGCTGTCCGGCGGCCAGAAGCAGCGCGTCTGCATCGCCCGCGCGCTGGCGGCCAAGCCCCGGCTCATCATCTGCGACGAGGTGACGTCGGCGCTCGACCCGCTGGTGGCCAACGGCATCCTGAAGCTGCTTTTGAACCTCCAGGCGGTCGAGAACGTCGCCTATCTCTTCATCACCCACGACATCGCCACCGTGCGTTCCATCGCCGACTCGATTGCCGTCATGTATCGCGGCGCGGTGGTTCGCTACGGCTCCAAGAGCCAGGTGCTCAGCCCGCCCTTCGACGCCTACACCGACCTCTTGCTGTCGTCGGTGCCCGAGATGGAGGTGGGCTGGCTGGAGAAGGCGATCAAGGGCCGGCGGATGGAAGCGGCGGGGAACTGAGGCGCGGGGCGGATTGGCCGGAGGTATCGTGTCTGGTATTCTGTTCCCATGAACAAGCGCACCACCATATCGCTGGATACGCCTTACAGCGAATTCGTCGAGCAGCAGGTCGAGGAAGGACGATATGCCTCGGCCAACGAGGTCGTGCAGGAAGGCCTGAAGCTGCTTGAAGAGAGGGAAGCCCATATCGAGGCCGTTCGCGCGGCGCTCATCGAGGGCGAGGAGAGTGGATTGCCTCAGCCGTTCGATCTGCAGGAATTCCTCGCAGAGATGCACCGCACACACGCGAAATGAGCCGCTTCACGGTTTCGCCTGCCGCACGATCCGATCTCCGTGATATCTGGGTCTACTCGGCCGAAACCTGGAGTACTGACCAAGCTGATCGCTACGTGACGATGATCGAGGATTGCTTCGGGCGTTTGGCCTCGCGTGACGTGTCAGGTCGATCCGCGAGCCAGTATAGACATGGCTATATGCGGCTTGCGATCGGTTCGCACTTCATCTTCTACAAGTCGGCTGCTGACGGCACCATCGAGGTGATGCGCGTCCTTCACCAGCGTATGAATCACTCGTCCCATCTCAAGGACTGACCACTCCATGCAGCGCAAACTCCTCCTCATCATCCTCGACGGCGTGCCGTGGCGCAACTGGCGCCGGCTGTTCGGCAATCTGGAAGGCTGGGTGCAATCCGGCGAGGCGCGGGTGTGGAAGATGCGCGCGGTGCTGCCCTCCACCTCGGCCTGCTGCTATGCGTCGATCCACACCGGCGTGTCGCCGCAAGTGCACGGCATCCTGTCGAACGAGGTCCGCTTCCGCGTGTCGCAGCCCGACATCTTCTCGGAAGTGACGAAGGCCGGCGGCAAGACCGGCGCGGTGACGCATTCCTACTGGTCGGAATTCTTCCGCAGCCATCCCTTCGACCTGGTCGAGGACATGGAGTATGACGAGCCGGCCGGGCCGATCACCCATGGCCGCTTCCACACCATGACCGGCTATGGCCACGACAACCAGATGACGCCGTCGGACGTCGACCTTTTCGCCACGCTGACCATGCTCGCGAAGCGCCACGGCATCGACTACGGCATCCTGCACACCTGCACGCTGGATTCGATGGGCCACCGCTTCGGCCACGACAACACGCCGATGGACCATGCCTGCGCGGTGGCCGACGCCATGCTGGCGGCCTTCCTGCCGAAATGGCGCGCCGCCGGCTACGAGGTGATGGTGACGGCCGACCACGGCCAGACCGACCGCGGCCATCATGGCGGCCGCGAAGACCTGCAGCAGGACTTTGCGCTGTACTATTTCGGCGACGGCCAGGGCCCGGCGGAGGACACGCTGCTCGACCAGCTCCAGCTCGCCCCCACCATCCTCACGCGGCTGGGCGTGCCCGTGCCGGAAACGATGAAGGCAAAGCCGTTCCTCTCGTGAGGGTGACGGCGGGTCGCGGCGGCGACCGGCCGCGCGATCCAGACCGTCACGCGGCCTGCTCCGCACCCTCCGCGCCGCTTGTCGTGACCGTCCTGAGCAGGATCGCGGCAGCCACGGCGGCCGCGAGCAGTCCGCCGGCGCCGAGCAGCGCCGCGAACTCGAAGGCCTGCGCATAGGCGGACCGCGCGGCGACCGTCAGGCCTTCTCCGGCATCGCCCAGGACCAGGGCTTCGGCGACCGCGCCGCCGATCGTGTCGCGCGCCCGCTCGGCGACGTCCGGCGCAATGCCGTCGGGTACGGAGATCGTCCGGCGATAGATCGCCGTGACGACGCTGCCGAGCACCGCGATGCCCAGGGCGCCGCCCAGCTCGGAACTCGTCTCGGCAAGACCGGCGGCCGAGCCCGCCCGCTCCGGCGGCACCGTGCCGATGATGAGATCGGTCGCAAGCGTGAAGACCGGTCCGAGCCCGAGCGACAGAAGCACGTAGCCGAGAATGATGAGGGCCAGGGACTGGGTCTCCGCCGACAGCGCGATGACGAGAAAGCCGGCCGCCGCGAGGGCGTAGCCCGACGCCATGACGAAGGCCGGGCGCGCCCGGGCAAGCAATGCTGGCGCCAGCATGGAGCCGGCGATGAAACCGAGCGCCGACGGCGCCGAAAAGATGCCCGCCATGAAGGGCGAGAGCCCGAGCACCAGCTGAAGATACTGCGCCGTGAGCAGGAAGATGCCGAAGGCGGCGAAGAAACCAAGCATGTTGACGGCCAGCGAGGCGCTGAAGGCGGCGGAGGAAAACAGCGACAGATCGACCAGCGGGTCGGCCATGCGGCGCTGCCTCCACAGGAAGGCCAGGGCGACCAGAACGCCGAACGCGATCACCACGGGCGCCGCAAAGCCCGCCTCGCCTTCCGCGATGCGCTTGACGCCGTAGATCACCGACAGCACGGCAACCAGCGACATCGCGGCGCTGACGAGATCGAGCCGCCCGGCCTGCGGGTCGCGATACTCGGGCAGAAGAAGCGGCGCCAGGACGACGAGCAGCACCATGACCGGCACCGCGATGAGGAAGACGGAGCCCCACCAGAACCAGGTGAGCAGGATGCCCCCGACCAGCGGCCCGATGGCGGCGCCGGCCGAGAAGCTGGAGATCCAGATGCCGATGGCGACGGTGCGCTCCGCCGGATCGAGGAACATGTTGCGGATGAGCGACAGCGTCGACGGCGCGAGAGTGGCGGCCGCAAGCCCGAGCAGCGCGCGGGCCGCGATCAGCATGCCGGCGCTGGTGGAGAAGGCGGCCAGGACGGACGCCGCCCCGAACCCCACCGCGCCGATGACGAGCAGCTTGCGACGGCCGATCCGGTCGCCCAGCGTGCCCATGGTGATGAGAGCGCCCGCCACCATGAAGCCGTAGATGTCGACGATCCAGAGAAGCTGCGAGGCGCTCGGCTTCAGATCCGCCGTGAGCTGGGGAACGGCGAGGTTCAGGACGGTGAGGTCCATCGAGTAGAGCAGGCACGGCAGCGCGATGACGGCGAGGCCGATCCATTCGCGTCGCGTCGCCCTGGGAGGGGTGGGGTGGTGGTCAATTGCGGGGTTCGGTGTCATCGTGTCGCCTTCCGGTCTGGCCGTCGCAGGCGCGCCGGCAATGCGCGACCGCGACCGACGGATTGAACGTCGCCGGGAGGGCTGCATGCCGGCAGACACGCGCGCCCTCGCCATGCGCCGGACACTAGACGGACGCCCCTGACAGCCTGCCGTCAGGAGCCGCGCGGAGGCGCGATGGACGCGTGCCGCGCGGACGAGCGGCACGAAAGGAAATCGTGAGGCGGCGCTACTTGCCCATGACCAGCGCCCAGTAGCGCCGGCCTTCGGCGTCGGCGGCCGAGGCGAGGCCGTAGCGGGAGAAGCGCGGGTCGAGCATGTTCTTGCGGTGCGGCGGGCTGTCGACCCACATCTGGAACACCTTGGCGACCGCCATCCGGCCGTGGGCGATGTTTTCCGCCGCCGGCCCCTCGACGCCGTTCTGGCGCATGCGGGTGGAGAAGTCGCGGCCGCGCCCGGTCGTGTGCACCATGCGGCCCGTCTCGGCCATGTAGCGCGCCTGCTGCATGGCCGCCTTTTCCAGCGCCGGATCGGGCCTTGCGGCGGACAGGCCGGCCGAGCTGCGCACGTAGCCGTAGACCTCCTGGGCGCTCGCCGAGGCGCCGACGCTCGCGGTGTCGATCGACGGGTTGAGCGACATCACGCTGCACCCGGCGGGTAGCGCGACAAGCGCGATCAAGGCTGCGTGGCGAAGAAAGGGGACCATGGGCGTCCTGTCAGGTTCGGGGGCATGCGCCGATGGTGCTGCCGTTGCCGCAGGATTGCGTCAATCCTCGGGCAGGGCCGCGACATCCGAAGACGTGCGAGCGTCGCCTCGCTCAGTAGGGCCACGCGCCCTTTGCCAGCGACGCCGTCGCCGCCACGATCCGCGCGAAGCTTTGCCGCGCGCGCTCGACGGAATGCCGCGCCCGCAGATAGCCATGCACCAGCCCCGCCTCCTCGAACGAGACGGCCTTGCCGCCCGCGGCGAGGATGCGGTCGCGATAGGCTTCGCCGTCGGACGACAGGGGATCGCACTGCGCCGTGACCACCACCGTCGGCGGCAGGCCGGAACAGTCGGTGTCGAACAGCGGCGCGAAGGAGACGTCGCCTGTGATGTCGGCGCCGCCGGCGCGGATGTCGCGGTAGAAGTCGATGTCGCGCACCGACAGCATCGGCGCCTCGGCATGGGTGACGTAGGAGCCTCTCGTCTGGTCGCCGCCGAGGCCCGGATAGATGAGCACCTGGCCGATCGCCGCGCGCGGGTGGCCGCGCGTGTGGTGCGCCACGGCCGCCGCGAGGTTGCCCCCGGCCGAATCGCCGGCCAGCAGGATCGGCAGGGCCTGGCCGTCCGCCGCCCAACGAAAGGCCGCCATCGCATCGTCGAAGGCGGCCGGATGCACGTGTTCGGGACACAGCCGGTAGTCGACGGAGACGACCGTGCAGCCGGAGCCCTTCGCCAGCTCCGCGCAGACGTCGTCATGGCTCTCCAGCCCGCCGACGACGAAGCCGCCGCCGTGGAAATAGAGCACGAGCGCGGCCGGCGCGGCAGCGGTCGGCGTATAGATGCGGATGGGGATGGAATGCGTCGCGGTGCCGATCGCCGTCGTCTCCACCGCGATGCCGTCGGGATGGCCCGCGTGGAACTCGCGGCACATCCGGTCGTAGATCGCCCGCTGGCCGTCGATCGTCGCGTCGATCGTGTCGGGCGGGTAGAACGAATTGGTCCGTTCGATGAAGGCCCAGGTCTCGGCGTCGATGAGTTTGGTGTAGTCTGTCATTTCGGTGCTCTCTCGGAAGAGCCGCGTTCCTTCGCGCCCCCCTCTGGCCTGCCGGCCATCTCCCCCACGAGGGGGGAGATCGGCCGTCGCGGCCGTCTTCGCCTATCGCCATTGATGCAAAGGGAGCGCTGTCGCCCGAGCTGCGGTTCTCCCCCCTCGTGGGGGAGATGGCCGGCAGGCCAGAGGGGGGCGCCGTAGGGCTCGACCAGGGCTCCCATCCCTACTTCCCCTTCCACACCGGGTCGCGCTTCTCGGCGAAAGCGCGGAACCCTTCCATGTTGTCCTCCGACGCATAGAGCGCGTCGACGGTGCGGAACTTGCGCTTGGTGATCCAGTTCATCGCCTCCTGGAAGCCCATCGCCTCGGCCTCGCGCGCGACCTCCTTGATGGCGGCGAAGACGAGCGGCGGGCCGCCGGCGAGCAGGCGGGCGACCTCCCAGACGCGGTCCTCCAGCCTGTCGGCCGGCAGCACCTCGTTGACGAGGCCCCAGCGATGCGCCTCGGCCACGTCCATCCAGCGGCCGGTGAGCAGGAGGTCCATCGCCACGTGATAGGGCATGCGCTTCGGCAGCTTGACGGTGGCCGCATCGGCCAGCGTGCCGGCGCGGATCTCCGGCAGCGCGAAGGAGGAGTGGTCCGACGCGTAGATGAGGTCGCAGGACAGCGCCAGCTCGAAACCGCCGCCCACCGCCATGCCGTTGACGCAGGCGATCACCGGCTTGTTCATGTCGATCAGCTCCTGCAGCCCGGCAAAGCCGCCGACGCCGTAGTCGCCGTCGACCGCATCGCCGCCGGCCGCCGCCTTCAGGTCCCAGCCGGCGCAGAAGAACCTGTCGCCCGCGGTCTTGACGATCGCGACCCTGAGCGCCGGATCGTCGCGAAAGGCCTTGAAGGTCTCGCCCATCAGCCGCGACGTGGCGAGGTCGATGGCGTTGGCCTTCGGCCTGTCGAGCGTGATTTCCAGGATCGCGCCCTCGGTGCGGGTGGTGATGACGTCAGTCATGGTGTCCTCCTTGCCTTGTTCGCCGGAATGGTTCGCGCTCAGGCGTCATTCGACACCACCATCAGCGCATCCGCCACCCAAGCGCCATGCCCTTCGGCGCAGACGATCAGCGGGTTGACCTCGAGCTCTTCCAGGCCGTTCGCATGCGACAGGGCGAAATCGGCAATGCCGAGGATCGCCGCCACCGCAGCGCCGACGTCCGCCTTTGGTCGTCCGCGAAAACCGTCGAGCAGCGGAAACAGCTTGAGCGAGCGCAGCGCCGCCTCGACGTCCTCGCGCGAGGACGGCAGCAGAAGCGTGGCCGAATCCTTCATGAGTTCCACCATGACCCCGCCGGAACCGATCGTCATGACCGGCCCGAACAGCGGATCGCGGGTGACGCCGACGATGAGTTCGCCGATGCCGCCCGTCACCATGCGCTCGACATGGAGGCCGGTGCCCAGTCCGGCCATGGATTGGGCGGCCGTGCGCACGGCGGCCGCGTCGCGAAGGTTGAGCTTGACGGCGCCCGCTTCCGACTTGTGCGCGAGGCCCAGCGCCTTCACCGCGACCGGGAAGCCGAGCGCCTCGGCTGCCCGCACCGCCCCGTCGGCGGTCTGCGCACGTCGTCCGGCGGGGACGGGCAGGCCGGCGGCGGCGAGCAGCGCCTTGGCGGCGGCTTCATCGGGCTGGGTATTGGGGTATCGTTTTGCCGGCGCCCCCTCCACCACTTCGTGGTCCCCCTCCCCCGTGAACGGGGGAGGATTCAGGTCGCGGCCGCCACCGCCGCTGGATCCTCCCCTGCAAAGCGGGGGAGGGGGACCATGCGAAGCATGGTGGAGGGGGCGTTCGGCCGAAGCAGGTGATTGCCTGTTTGTGGGATCATGCGGCAGCCGCCCCCACGCCGCCCCGACCATCGCCGCCGCCTCGGCCGCATCCACCGCCTCGGCGATGCCGCAGACCGGCACGATGCCGCGCCGCAGCAGCTCTTCGGCGTGGCTTTCGGGCAGGTTCTCGCCCATGGAGGCGACGATCGCGCCGCGCGCGCCGTTCGCCTTCAGCGCCTTCTCGAAGGCGTTGACCGTCGGCCACCAGTCGGCATCCGAGCAGCGGTCGGTGCGCGGGAAGTCCAGCACCAAGAGGTTCAGGTCGAAGCCGCCGGAGACCATGGCGGAGAACGCGGCGGTCAGCGCGTCCTCCTTGCCCCAGATGTAGGTGTTGTAGTCGAGCGGATTGGCGACCGCGACCAGCGGCCCGAGCGCGGCCTCGACGCGCGCGCGGTGCGCGGCCGCCAGCGCCGGGAAATGCACGCGGCGGCCCACCACCGTGTCGGCCATCACCGAGGCCTCGCCGCCCGAACAGCTCATCGAGGAGAGCCTGCCGCCCGGCAGCGGGCCGATGGCGTGCAGGAGCTTCAGCGTCTCCAGGAAGGCGGGGATCGTGTCGACGCGGGGAATGCCGAGCCGTTTCAGGAACGCATCCGATGCCGCATCGGAACCCGCCAGCGAGGCGGTGTGCGAGATCGTGGCCGCCCGCGCCTGTTCCGAGCGCCCCACCTTCATGGCGACGATCGGCTTCTTCAGTTCGCGCGCACGCGCGGCCAGCCGCTCGAAGCCGGCGACGGAATCGAAGCCCTCGATGTGCAGGCCGAGGCTGGAGACACGCTCGTCCTCGATCAGGCCCAGCGCCATGTCCGACAGGCCGGTCTGCGCCTGGTTGCCGGCCGTCATCAGGAAGGCGAGCGGCAGGCCGCGGGTCTGCATGGTGAGGTTGCAGGCGATGTTGGACGACTGGGTGATGATCGCCGCGCCCTTTTCGCCCGGCGCCAGTCGCCGCCCGCCCTGCTGGTCGGGCCAGAGCAGCGCGCCATCGGCATAGTTGATCAGGCCGTAGCAGTTCGGCCCGATCACCGGCATGTCGCCGGCCGCCTCGATCAGCGCCGCCTGCAAGCCCTCGCCCTCGGCATCATAGGCGCCCGTCTCCTTGAAGCCGGCGGCAAAGCAGATCGCCCCGCCCGCGCCCATGGCGCGCAGGTCTCGGACCACCTCGATGGTGAGGTTGCGATTGACGCCGATGAAGGTCGCGTCGGGCGCCGACGGCAGGTCGGCGAGGCTCCTGTAGGCCCGGACGCCGGCCACCTCGTCGCGGGTCGGATGGACCGGCCAGATGTCGCCGGCAAAGTTCATCTTGAGGCTCTGCTTCACCACGTTGGGCGCGAAGAAGCCGCCGCCGATCACGGCGATGGAGCGCGGGCGCAGCAGGCGGGCGAGGTCGCGAGGCTGGTCGGTCATGGGGTCACGCCCGGTTGTGGACTGTCTGCGGGATGGCTGGCCGACACGAGACGGTCGATCTCGGCCGCATAGTCGGTGACGGCGGCGGCGCCCTTGGGGCTCAGCCCGTAGACACCCTTGGCGTCCCCGCGTTCGAACCAGCCATAATGATTGTCGGCCATCAGCCGGCGCGCATGCGGCACGCCCGTCCCCTTGGCGACAGCCGCCGCCTTGGTCGGCCCCTGCCCGGCAAGCAGACGCAGGCACTTGAGCGCTTCCTGCCGGTAGGCGGTGACGAGGTTGCGCCGCGTCATGCCGCCGGTGTTGGGGTCGCCGACGAGCCTGGCGAATTCCTTGAGCAGCCGCGCCCTGCGCGGCTTCGACGGGCGCGGCCGGTAGGGCTCCGGGTCGCAGTGGATTTCGACGAAACCGTCGGAGAGCGTCACCGTGATCAGCCCGAGCCCCAGCCGTCGGCAGAGCTTGCGGTTTTCGACCAGCGCCTTCAGCCAAGCGCGCCCCGACCCGCGCGGCACCGCGACATAGACCGCATCCGTCAGCGCCTGCCGGTCGATCGCCTGGTGGAACAGCGACAAGGAGAAGCCGGCCTTCAGCTCCACGATCACCGGCTCGTCGTCGCCCGCGCGCAGCGCCACGACGTCGGCCGCGCCCACCTCGCCCTTGACCGTGTAGCCCTGCCCCTCGAGCAGGCGCTTGACGGGCAAGTAGAGGTCGGCCTCGCGGACGCGGGATGGGGCGGTCATGTGGAAGGCCCGCGCGCGTCATCTCGTTGGCATCGGGCTCGACGTCCGACAGGTTTGCGCCCGGCGAGCCCCCAGCCCTTACCCCTCCCCACAAGGAGGAGGGGGGACGCGAGACGTTTCCGCCTCCCTTGTGGGGAGGGGTAAGGGGTGGGGGTTGTTCCGGCCGGAACCGGGGCTACCGGCGCACCAGCCATGGACCTGCCGCCCATCATCCCCCAACCGCCCTGAGCAGCGCGCGAGAGATGATGTGGCGCTGGATTTCGGATGTGCCTTCCCAGATGCGCTCGACACGCGCGTCGCGCCAGATGCGCTCCAGCGGCAGGTCGTCCATCAGGCCCATGCCGCCATGGATCTGGATCGCCTCGTCGGCGACGAAGGCGAGCATCTCGGTCGCCTTCAGCTTGGCCATGGCCATGTCCTCGTCGGTGACCGTGCCGGCATCGTATTTCCAGCCGGCCTCGAAGGTGAGCAGGTTTGCCGCCTTCAGTTCCGTCGCCATGTCGGCGAGCTTGAACGAGACGCCCTGGAACTTGCCGATTGGCTGGCCGAACTGCTCGCGCTGCGCGGCATAGTCGATCGCGTGGCCCAGCGCGCGCTCGGCCCGGCCGAGGCAGGTTGCGGCCACCTGCAGGCGGGTGGCGCCGAGCCAGGAGTTCGCCACCTCGAAGCCGCGATGCACCTCGCCCAGCACCTGTTCGGCCGGCAGGCGGCAGTCGTCGAATTCCAGCACCGCATTGGTGTAGCCGCGATGCGAGACGTTGCGGTAGCCGTCGCGAACGGCAAAGCCCGGCGTGCCCTTGCCGACGAAGAAGGCGGTGATCTTCTTGCGCTTGCCGCGCGGGGTCTCTTCCTCGCCCGAGGCCATGAAGACGATGGCGAAACCGGCGATGTCGGCATGGGAAATGAAGTGCTTGGTGCCGTTGAGCACCCAGTCGGTCCCGTCCTGCACGGCGGTCGCCTTCATGCCGCGCAGGTCCGATCCCGCGCCGGGCTCGGTCATGGCCAGGCAGTCCCAGGTCTCGCCGCGAATGCAGGGGTAGAGATACTTCTCCTTCTGCTCGTCCGTGCCGGCGAGCAGGATGTTCGACGGCCGCGCCACGCAGGTCCAGTGCAGGGCATAGTTCGCTCGACCGAGTTCCTTCTCGTAGAGCAGCCAGGTCGGCGTATCGAGCCCGGCGCCGCCCACCGCCTCGGGCATGTTGGCGGCATAGAGCCCCGCCGCCATCGCCTTCCGCTGGAGCTCGCGGACCAGGTCCATCTCCAGCCGGCCGGTGCGCTCCACCTCGCGCTCATGCGGGTAGAGCTCGTTTTCCACGAAGGCGCGGGTGGTCTCGACGATGAGTTTCTGTTCGTCGGTCAGGCCGAAATGCATGGGTAGACCTCCATCGTCCAGGCAGGTGCACCCCCCTCTGGCCTGCCGGCCATCTCCCCCTCAAGGGGGGAGATCGGGTGGCGCCCAGACTTTCGCCAATCGCCTCCGTCGCGAATGTGGCGCGTACATCCGAGCCGCCAATCTCCCCCCTTGAGGGGGAGATGCCCGGCTGGGCAGAGGGGGGTCTCGACGCGCATCGCCATCACTTCTTCTTCGCCTTCGCGGACTCCGCCTTCTTCGGCTTGCCCGCCTTCGCCTTTTCGGCCGCCTTCGACACTTTCTTGCTGGCCGCCTTGCCGAGGCGCTTCACATAGGCATTGTGCAGTTCGCCCGCGCCCCAGCCCTTGCCCTTCTCGGCCTTGGCCAGCGCTTCCATGATGCCGATCAGGTTCTCGTCGCGGATCCGCTCGAGCTCGCGGATCGACCACTGGCCGGACTGCGCGTCGGACTGCGTGGCGACCATGTCGACCAGCTCGTCGTTGAACTCCGGCACGTCCATCAGCTTGGTCCAGGGCCAGGCGAGCGCCGGACCGAACTGGGCCATGAAATGGCGCATGCCGGCCTCGCCACCGGCGATGCGGTAGGTCTGGAACATGCCCATCTGCGCCCAGCGCAGGCCGAAGCCGTAGCGCATGATGTCGTCGAGTTCCTCGACCGTGCAGATGCCGTCCTTGATCAGCCAGAGCGCCTCGCGCCAGGCCGCTTCCAGAAGGCGGTTGCCGACGAAGGCGTCGATCTCCTTGTTGATGACGACGCACTTCATCCCGATGGAGGTGTAGACCGCGCGCGCGCGCTCGACGAAAGCCTTGCTCGTCTTCTCGCCCGGCACGATCTCGTTGATCGGCAGCAGGTAGACCGGGTTGAACGGGTGGGCGACGAGGAAGCGCTCGGGATGGGCCATGTCCCGGGCCATGTCGGTCGCCTTGAAGCCGGAGGTGGACGAGCCGATCAGCGCGTCCGCCGGGGCCGCCGCCTCGATCTCGGCCAGCGTCTTCAGCTTCACGTCGAGCCGCTCCGGCACGCTTTCCTGGATGAAGTCGGCGCCCTTCACCGCCTCGGCGATCGAGCCGGCAAAACGCACCTTGCCTTCCTTGGGCAGGCCCTTCACCGCCATGCGGGCATAGGCGCGGCGGGCATTCGCCATCACCTCGTCGACCTTTCGGCTCGCCTCGGGATGCGGGTCGTAGACGGAGACGTCGATGCCGTTCAGCGCCAGCCGGGCGATCCACCCGCCGCCGATGACGCCCCCGCCGATGCACGCTGCCTTGCTGATGGTCATGGCATGTCCCCTCATGCGGCCAGCGGCGCGCGCTTCGTCAGCCCGAGCTTCTGGCGCACCTCGGCGGGGCCGATCACCCGCGCGCCCATGTTCTCGATGATCGTCACGGCACGCTCCACCAGCTGCGCGTTGGTGGCGAGCACGCCCTTGTCCAGCCACAGGTTATCTTCCAGTCCAACGCGCACGTTGCCACCGGCGAGCACGGCGGCCGCCACATAGGCCATCTGGTTGCGGCCGAGCGCGAAGGCCGACCAGGTCCAGTCGGACGGGACGTTGTTGACCATCGCCATGAAGGTGTTGAGATCGTCGGGCGCGCCCCATGGCACGCCCATGCACAGCTGCACCAGCGCCTGGGGGGCGAGCGTGCCCTCTTCCACCAGTTGCCTGGCGAACCAGAGATGGCCGGTGTCGAAGGCCTCGATCTCCGGCTTCACGCCCATGGCCGTCATCATCCCGCCCATGGCGCGCAGCATGCCGGGCGTGTTGGTCATCACATAGTCGGCCTCGGCGAAATTCATCGTGCCGCAGTCGAGCGTGCAGATTTCCGGCAGGCACTGGCGCACATGCTCGACACGGTTCGAAGCGCCGCCCATGTCGGTGCCCTGCTCCTTGAGCGGCAGCGGGTTTTCCACGTCGCCGAACACCATGTCGCCGCCCATGCCGGCGGTGAGGTTCAGGACCACGTCGACCTCGGCATCGCGAATGCGCTCGGTCACCTCGCGGTAGAGCGCGACGTCGCGGCGCGGCTTGCCGGTCTCCGGATCGCGGACATGGCAGTGGACGACGGCGGCACCCGCCTTCGCCGCCGCAATCGCCGAGTCGGCGATCTGCTGCGGCGAGCGCGGCACGTGCGGCGATCGGTCCTGCGTGCCGCCGGACCCGGTGACGGCGCAGGTGATGAAGACCTCGCGGTTCATGGAAAGCGGCATCGAGTTCCTCCGGTTCGCTGTCGTGGGGAGCATCCCCCGCCTTGCAAGCCTTCGCTTCACGATTTACGAATTTCATTTGATGAAAAACGAAGTCGCTTCGATCTTCCGCGCCGAGCGCTCGCCGCTGACGCTGACCGTGCTGGTCTTTTCGGGCGCGTCGATCATGTGCGTCGCCTCGGCGATCGATCCGCTGCGCGCCGCCAATCGCGTGGCGGGCGAAACGCTTTTCGACTGGACGATCGTCTCGGCCGACGGCCAGCCGGCGATCACGACGTCGGGCCTGCCCGTCGCGGTGTCCGGCCGTTTCGACCAAGCAGGCCGGGCCGACGTTTTCGGCCGCCGACATCGCGATGAGCTTTCCGGTCGAGGCGGGGTTGACCCGCAT
>NZ_RWKW01000002.1 GCF_003970795.1 Aquibium carbonis
GTTCGGGACGCACGACCGGTTCGGGACGCGGCGCGGGTTCCGGCGAAGCCTGGGGCAGCGCCGCGGTCTGGACTTCGCGCGGTTTCGGGTCCGGGGTCGGCGGCGCCTGGGTGTCCTGCGAATTCTCGCCGAACCGCTGCGCGTCCGGCACGACAGCGGGACGCGTCGTCGGCCGCGGCGCGGGCGTCTCGGCGAGCGGCGCCTGCTTGTCGCCCTCCAGAACCCGCGTGATTTCCTCGATCGGCACGATGTCGATCGGCAGCGACTCCACGTCGAGCACGTCATAGGGCTTCGGCGACGACAGCGACACCATGCCCGCTCCGAGAACGAGAACGTGTAGGACCGCGGAGGTGGCGAAACCGAAACGCATCTGCGTCAGCTGTCCTGCTCCTGCAAGGTAACAAGGCCGAGGTTGCGGAAACCGGCGGCCGAGATGCGCGCCATGACGCGCATCACCGTGCCGTAGTCGGCATTGCGGTCGCCGCGCACGTAAATGCGCTCCTCGTAGCCCGTCTGGGCGATGGCCTCGAGTTTCGCCACCACCTCTTCGATCGGGATTTCGGTTTCCTGAAGGAAGATGCGGCCTTCCTCGTTGATAGAGACGGTGATCGGCTGCGTCTCGGCGTTGAGCGCCCGTGCCTGCGTCTCGGGCAGGTCGATCGGGACCCCGACGGTGAGCAGCGGCGCGGCCACCATGAAGATGATGAGCAGCACCAGCATCACGTCGACGAACGGCGTGACGTTGATTTCCGATATCAGGACCTGCTTGCGGCCGCGGCGTCTGTGCCCGCGTCCGCCGCCGCCGCTCGTTCCAACCGACATGCCCATGGCGTGCTTACTCCGTCAGGCGCGTTGCGCGACCTTTTCATCGATCTGCCGCGACAATATGGCGGAGAACTCGTCTGCGAAGCCTTCCATCCGAGCCCCCAGTCTGCCCGCGTCGGATGACAGCTTGTTGTAGGCGATCACCGCCGGAATGGCGGCCAGGAGCCCGATCGCGGTGGCAAGCAGGGCCTCGGCGATACCGGGCGCCACCACCGCGAGGCTGGTGGATTTCGATCCGGCGATGGCCTGGAACGAGGTCATGATGCCGACCACGGTGCCGAAGAGGCCGATGAAGGGTGCGGCAGAGCCGATCGTGGCCAGAAATCCGAGACGGCCTTCCAGCTTTTCCATCTCGCGCGTCAGCGCGAGGTCCATCGCCTTGTCGATGCGCGTCTGCAAACCCATCGGGGCGCGCGCACCCTTCTCGAAGCTCTTCTTCCATTCGCGCATGGCCGCAACGAAGATGGAGCCCATGCCGCTGGTGCTGCGATCCGCCAAGGTCCGGTACAGATCCTCGAGCGACTGCCCCGACCAGAAGGTCTTTTCGAACCGGTTGAGCGCGGTCTTCATCCGGCCGAAGGCAATGACCTTGTCGATGATGATCGCCCAGGTCCAGACCGATGCGAGAAGTAGCCCGATCATGACGAGCTTGACGATGAACCCGGCCTGCCAGAAGAGGGCCCAGAGCGAAACGTTGGCATGCGGCTCCGCGAGAGCAAGAGTTTCCATCGACATCCTGTCCTATGGTGTGTTCGGCGCCCCGGCCGGCAAGCCTGCAGTTCCAGGAGGCCTTCCCCGAGACGTGCCAGCGTCGGCCGACTGCGCCATCCGGGGGTTTATCCGGTGAATCTTGGTCAAACGAAGGCGTTGGCAGTCACCTGCATTTTCGTGAAGGAATTCATGAATGATTATGGTTAATCATTCGTTAGGAAGCACAGCCTCCGGGATCAATCCCCCGTGGGCAGGAAACGTCCGATCCACTCCCGGGGGAATCGCCGTGGCCTGCCGCTGGCGGAGATGATCGCCGCCTCCACCCGGGCCTCGATCAACACGTCCTCGCCACGGCGGATGCGCTGCGCCATCACGATGCGGGCGCCCGAAATCTCCGCCGTTCTGGTCTCGATCGTCAGCACGTCGTCCATCCGGGCGGGGCTGCGGAAGTCGATCTCCATCCGCCGGACCACCCAGACGATCCGTTCGCCATGCGCGCCCTCGGCCAGTTCGGTATGGTGCACGCCGCACAGCCGCAGATAGTCCGAACGGCCCCGCTCCAGGAACTCGAGGTAGCGGGCGTGATAGACCAGACCGGAAAAATCCGTGTCGGCATAATAGACCCGCGCCGACAGGCGGTGCCCCTCCTGCGTCAATTCGCCCGACAGCCCGGTCTCGCGTTCACCATGATCGGCCATCGTGCTTTCCTTCGCCGGTCGGCTCTGCCATTCGTTCCGCCATGCGGCGCTTCCCGACCTCGATGGCATTTCGGCCGGCCTCGATCAAGGCGCGGCTCTGTCGCGTGCTCCTGCTGGCGGCAATGACGCTGGCGGCCGTCCTGCCCGTTCACGCCGCGACCTTCGAGGCGCGGCGCGGCCTCAACCTCGACATCTGGGTGACCTGGCCCGACGAAAGCCGCTGGGGCGAGGAGGAGGCCCTTTTGCCCTACCCCGAATGGCGCCGCACACTCGACGGAGCGGGACTGGCGAAACTCAAGGCCGACGGCTTCGACTTCCTGCGGATGCCGGTCGACCCCTCGCCCTTCCTGTCGCAGGCCTCCGCGCGCCTCCACGACCGGCTCTACGACGAGGTGCTGGAAGCCGCCCGCATGGTCAACCGCGCCGGGCTGAAGGTGATCGTCGACCTGCACCTCTTCCCCGCCGGCTCCAACCGATCGATCGGCATGGGCCAGGTGATGGACGATCCCGCGCTGTTCGACCGCTATCTCGAATTCGTGCGCCGCATGGCCACGACGCTCAGGCGCGAGGACCCGGCGATGCTGGCGCTGGAACTCATGAACGAGCCGGTGATCGACTGCGAACCGGGCGAGAGCCTCTGGCCGGAGCGCCTGCGCCGCCTGCACGCCGCCGCCCGCGCCGCCGCCACTCGGCTGACGCTGGTGCTGTCGGGCGGCTGCTGGGGCTCGGCCGAGGGACTGGCGAGGCTCGACCCGCGCGGCGTGCCCGACGACAATCTCCTGTGGAGCTTCCATTCCTACGCGCCGTTCCTGCTCACCCACCAGGGCGCAACATGGGCCGGCGACTTCATCCCACACGTCACCGGCCTGCCCTTTCCGCTGCACGAGGCGAGCAAGGCCGAACGCGACGCCGCGCTGGAAAAGATCCGCGCCGCGATCCGAAGCAATGCGCCCCTACTGCGCCGGGCGGGCCTGCTCGCCTATCTCGACGAACAGGTGGCGACCATCGACACCGCGCAGAAGCTGGACGCAGTCATGGGCGAGCCCTTCCGCATCGCCGCCGAATGGGCGGACAGGCACGGCATCGACCCGCGCGACCTTCTTCTCGGCGAATTCGGCATGATCCGCCAGGAATGGAACAATGCCTTCGTGATGCCGGCAAAGTCGCGCGCCGCCTACTACCGCGCGATGATCCGGCTGGCCGAAAGCCACGGCTTTTCCTGGTCGATCTGGGGCTATGGCGGCGCGTTCGGCGTGGTGGAGGAATTCGACGGGCGGCCGGCGGAGGGCGACGTGCTGGAGGTGGTGCGGGGGTTGCCGACGCCTTAGTGTCGGGCGCCCGGCCCCATTGGCCCCCTACTCCTCCTCGAACAGCCGTCCCTGCACCACCGCCATGTTGCGCGGCGGTTCCAGGCCCATGTGCTTCCAGGCATTGGCGGTGAGCACGCGGCCGCGCGGAGTGCGCTGGATGAAGCCCTGCTGGATCAGATAGGGCTCGATGATGTCCTCGATGGCGTCGCGCGGTTCCGAGAGGCCTGCGGCGATGGTCTCGATCCCGACCGGCCCGCCGCCGAAATTCTGCAGGATCATTGAGAGATACCGCCGGTCGAGATTGTCGAGGCCGAGCGCGTCGACCTCGAGCCTGAGCAGCGCCTCGTCGGCGATGGTGCGCGTCACCGTCTCGGCGCCCGCCACCGTGGCGAAGTCGCGCACGCGGCGCAGCAGGCGTCCGGCGATGCGCGGCGTGCCGCGCGCGCGCCTCGCGATCTCGGTCGCGCCGTCGTCGCTGAGCGGCAGGCCGAGGATGCGCGCGCCGCGCCGCACGATCAGCTCCAGCTCCTCGACGGTGTAGAAGTTCAGCCGCACCGGAATGCCGAAGCGGTCGCGCAGCGGGTTGGTGATGAGCCCCAGCCGCGTGGTGGCGGCCACCAGCGTGAAGCGGGCGAGGTCGATCTTGACCGAGCGGGCCGCCGGCCCCTCGCCGATGATCAGGTCGAGCTGGAAATCCTCCATCGCCGGATAGAGGATCTCCTCCACCGCGGGCGAGAGCCGATGGATCTCGTCGATGAACAGCACGTCGCGGTCTTCGAGATTGGTGAGCAGGGCGGCGAGATCGCCCGCCTTGACGATGACCGGGCCGGAGGTGGAGCGGAAGTTGACGCCCATCTCCTTGGCCATGATCTGGGCGAGCGTCGTCTTGCCGAGACCGGGCGGACCGACGAAGAGCACGTGATCGAGCGCCTCGCCGCGGCCCCGCGCGGCCTCCACGAACACTTTGAGGTTGGCGCGTGCCGCCGCCTGCCCGACGAACTCGTCGAGCGTCTGCGGCCGCAGGTTGGTGTCGACGTCCTCGCCGCGCTTTTCCGACGAGATGAGGCGGGGGGATGTGGTCATGGCTCGGCTTTCGTCGATGCGGACGATCGCCACCGCTCGACCTGCGCTGCGCGTTTCGCTGCTTTCCAGCCCATCTAGGAAGCGTCCTCGAGCAGTTTCATGGCGGGTAAGGCTTTCACGGCGTCACAGTCGAACGTGTAGGTGAAGTCACAGCCGGCCTCGGCGTTCAGTGCCGCGAGCAGGGCATCCTGGAACCCCGACCGGCGCCGCTGATACATGGACAGGGCCAGCGCCACGGCGCCCGAGTTTTCGATTTCGAGATACCTGATCGTCAGAAGATCGCGCATCGCCTCGCAGAGGGCCTGATGCGGCACCCTGTAGCGACTGCGCAGGACCCAGAAAATCTCCAGCACGGCCGGGATGCCGACATGGCCTCTCCGCTCTTCATCGAAGCTGGCCAGGAAAGCATGCGCCGTCGGCGACTGCCGAGGGTGATCGTTCAGCAAGGCCCGCAGCAGAACGTTGGCATCCAGGCCGAAACGCATCACGCGGCTTCGTCCTTGTCGCCACGGTCGCCATCCTGACCTGCGAAATACTCTTCGACGGCATCCCGGTAGTCCGCCAGGCTCGTATCCGGCATCGCATAGTCCTGCAGGCGCCCGAACAGGATCTCCACCGGCCTGTTTCGAGGAATGATCTCGTAGTGTCCATCGATGAGGACGAACTGGATGGAGTCCCCCGGGCCGACCCCGAGACGCTCGCGGACCTCGACCGGAATCGTCGTCTGTCCCTTGCTGGTGATGCGGGATTCGTAGGTCTTTGCCGACATCGCCATCTCTCCTTACTTGCTTAATGATAGTAAGGAATCGACCATTTTTCAACGCACATCACCGCGCCAGCTCCTTCAGCCCGGCCCGGATCAGCTTCGCCGAATCCGCGCCGTCGCCCGCGGTCTTCAGCGCCGCGGCAATGGCGGTCGCGGCGACGTCGCGCGAGTAGCCGAGATTGACCAGCGCCGAGACCGCGTCGGCCACCGGCGCGGGCGCCACGCCTTCGCCGAGCTCCTGCTTCAGTCCCATCGCGGCCGCGGATTCACCGGTGTAGGCCGGCGCCTTGTCGCGCAGCTCGGTGACGATGCGCTCGGCCACCTTCTTGCCGACGCCGGGTGCGCGGGCGACCATGGCGATGTCGCGCAGCGCCACCGCGTTGGCGAGTTCGGAGGCCGTCAGGGTCGACAGCACCGCCAGCGCCACCTTGGCGCCGACGCCGGGGACGTTGTTCTGCAACAGGCGGAACCACTCGCGTTCCAGCGCCGAGCCGAAGCCGTAGAGCCGGATCATGTCCTCGCGGACATAGGTTTCGATGTACAGGACGACGGCCTCGCCGATGCCGGGCAGTTTCGACAGTGTTCGCGCCGGGCAGTAGGCGACGTAGCCGACGCCATGCACGTCGACCACGCAATGGTCCTCGGCGATCTCGTCGAGCGTTCCCTTGAGCTTCCCGATCATCGAATCGATCCCGCGCGGTGGAGGAGTGGAAGCATCGCTGTACCACCGGGATGACGCGAAGGGCAAAGCGCGCGCCAATGGCGCGGCTGCCCTACCCGAAAGGTGGTCAGCCGGACAGGCGCGCGACGGACGGCGGTTCGGGCAACAGCCGCCAGATCAGCCATGACAGGATGGCGATGAAGCCCATCGCCGGGATCACCGTCGCGGCGGCGGTCACCGGTTCGCCGATCATCGCCGCGGCCGTGCCGCCGACCAGCCCGCCGCCCATCTGCATGAAGCCGGAGATCGACGCAGCCGCCCCCGCGATGTGCGGAAACGGCGCGATCGACGCCACCATCATGGCCGGCATGATGAAGGCGATGCCGAAGGCGAAGAGGCCGATGGGCACCATGATGGACAAAAAGCTCGGCGGCGCGACGCGCAGCAGCACCGCGAGGGCCACGCAGGCGACCGCGACGCAGCCAAGACCGAAAGGCACCAGCCGCGGCGCGGGCATGACCTGCAGACACCGCCGCACGATGAGCGAACCGGTGAAGAAGCTGCCCGACTGCAGCAGCATGCCGAGCCCGAACTCGGTGGGCGACAGGCCCACCCGATCCATCAGGAGAAAGGGCAGAACCGTGGCCAGCGTATAGAGCGAACCGACCGTGCCGGTGATGACAAGGCTGGACAGGACGAAATAGGGGCTGCCGAACAGCGTCGCATAGGACTTTGCCAGAGCGGCGGGCCGGATCCGCGAGGTGTCCCGCTCGACCGTCTCGCTGAGGCCGAACTGGACCACCAGAACCACGGCGATGCCGAGCGCCAGCATGGCCAGGAAGATGGCATGCCAGCCGGCCGCGATCATGATGAGGCCGCCAATGGTCGGCGAAAAGGCGGGACCGACTGCGAGCACGATGGCCTGCAGGTTCATGATCCGCGCGGCACGGTCGTCATGGAAGAGGTCGCGGATCAGGGCCCGCGAGATCGCGATGCCGACCGCCGACCCCACGCCCTGGAAGAAACGGGCGGCGATCAGGATCTCGACCGTGGGCGCGACCAGCGCCACCAGGCTGGCCAGCAGATAGATCGCCATGAAGCCCTGCACGACCGGTTTTCGGCCGAACCCGTCCGACAGCGGGCCGCAGACCAGCTGCGACAGCGCGAAGCCGGCGAAGTAGAGCGAAAGGCTGAGCTTGACCGCCGCCTCGGTGGTGCCGAAGGCATGGACGATCTCCGGCATGGCCGGCGTGTAGAGCGCCATCGACACCGGGCCGACGGCGACCATCAGCGCGCCGATGAGCCCGACGCGGCGTTCGCTCATCACGGTGGGCGGCACGGAAACCGGCGCGTTCATGACGGCTCTCCCGATCGCGGCGCGTCGCCCTTCATCGTCGAGAGTTCCTCTCGCAACACCTTCAGCGCGCCGATGAGCTCGTCCCAGCGTTCGACGCCCATCCTTCCGGTCAGGTCTTCCCGCATCGCCGCGCCGATGGCGCGAACTTCCACCAGCACGTCCTCGGCCTGCGGGGTCAGCTGCACGAGCTTTGCGCGTCGATCGATCGGGTCGGCCGTCCGCGTGACCAACCCACGGCTCTCCAGCCGATCGAGATAGCCCGACAGCGTCATCGCCTCGACGCCCATGCGTTCGGCGAGCACATTCTGCCGCACGGTTCCGCAGCGCGCGACATTGGCCAGCGCTCGCCCCTCGCCCGGCGTCACGGCCACGCCCGCGGCGGCGATGCGTCTCTCCACCTCGGCGCGAAACAACCGCGCCACGTCGGAAATGAGGAACCCCAGCGTGTCGGAATCGAAGGGCTGCGACATGATCGAACCGGAACCGTTAATGATAAGCATGACTTATAATAAGGCGTACGTACAAAAGACGCCTGGAACCGTCAAGCCCGTTGCGCGGTGCGCGCCACCGCCCTACATCGGGGGCCAGTCCCGAAGGAACCCTGCATGATCGACATGACTGCCTCCGCCCCTTCTCCGCTTGTCGATTGGACCGGTCCTCTGGGCCTCCCGGACTTCCAGAAGATCACCGACGACACCTTCGAAGCAGCTTTCGACGCCTGT
This sequence comes from Aquibium carbonis, assembly GCF_003970795.1. Lineage (GTDB taxonomy): Bacteria > Pseudomonadota > Alphaproteobacteria > Rhizobiales > Rhizobiaceae > Aquibium > Aquibium carbonis. The sequence continues at coordinate 8,134 of NZ_RWKW01000002.1, forward strand.
TTCGTCGCGCATGACGCGGAGATCGAGGCGATTGCCGCCAACCCGGAGGCGCCGACGATCGTGAACACGCTGGCGGCGCTCGAACTCGCCGGCAAGCCGCTCGGACGGGTCTCCGCGATCTTCTGGTGCAAGGCCGGCGCCGACACCAACGATACGATCCAGGCACTGGAGCGGGCGATTTCGCCCCGCATGGCGAGGCACTACTCGGCGATCGGCATGAACGAGAGGCTGTTTGCGCGCATCGACGACCTGTACGCCCGCCGCTCCGAACTCGACCTCGACGCCGAAACCGCTCGCGTGCTGGAACTGACATGGAAAGGTTTCGTGCGCTCCGGCGCGAAGCTCGGTGACGCCGACAAGAAGCGCCTCGCCGCCATCAACGAGGAACTGGCCTCGCTTGGCGCCCGCTTCGGGCAGAACGTGCTGGCCGACGAGCGCTCCTTTGCGCTGTTCCTCGATGAGACCGATCTGGCGGGTCTGCCGCACTCTCTCCGCAGTTCGATGGCGGAAGCAGCCTCGTCACGCGGCCAGGACGGCAAGTTCGCCGTCACCCTGTCGCGGTCCATCCTGGAACCGTTCCTGACCTTTTCCGACCGTCGCGACCTCCGCGAAGCGGCTTTTCGGGCTTTCGCCGCTCGTGGCGAGAATGAAGGCGACAGCGACAACCGCGGCGTGGTGGCCAGCATGCTTCGCCTGCGAAGCGAAAAGGCGAAGCTGCTGGGATATCCATCCTACGCCGCACTCAAGCTGGACAACACCATGGCCAAGACCCCGGATGCCGTGGCCCGGCTTCTCGATCCCGTCTGGGAAAAGGCGCTGGAGAAGGTTGCAGAAGACCAGACCGAACTGACGCGGATTGCCACGGCCGGCGGGCTGAACGAGCCTCTGGCGCCGTGGGATTGGCGCTACTACCAGGAAAAGCTGCGGTCGGAACGCTATGCCTTCGACGAGCAGCAGCTGAAGCCCTATTTCAAGCTCGAAAACGTGATCGCCGCCTGCTTCGACGTCGCCAACCAGCTTTTCGGCCTGACCTTCGAGGAGAAGATGGGCATCGCCGCCTGGCACCCGGACGTGCGCGTGTTTGAGGTGAAGAACGCCGACGGCTCGCATCGGGCCGTCTTTCTCGCCGACTACTTCAACCGTCCCTCCAAGCGTTCGGGCGCCTGGATGAGTTCGCTCCGCGGCGGCTGGTCGCTCGGCGACGGATCGACACCGATCATCTACAACGTGATGAATTTCGCCAAGGCGCCGCAGGGCGAGGCAGCGCTGCTTTCGATCGACGAGGCGCACACCCTGTTCCATGAGTTCGGCCATGCGCTGCACGGCATGCTGAGCGACGTCACCTGGCCATCGGTGTCCGGCACCGGCGTCTCGCGCGACTTCGTGGAACTTCCCTCCCAGCTCTACGAGCACTGGCTGACCGTACCGCACGTGATCGAGAAGCACGCACGACACGCCGAGACGGGCGAGCCCATGCCGCGCGAACTCATGGATCGCATGGCGGCGGCGAGAACCTTCGGAGCCGGATTTGCAACGGTGGAGTTCGCCGCCTCGGCCTTGATCGACATGGCCTACCATGCCGCCGAGGACGCCCCCGAGGACCCGCTCGCCTTCGAACAGGAGATGCTGGCGCGCCTCAGGATGCCGGATGCCATCGCCATGCGCCACCGTACACCGCACTTCGCTCATGTGTTTTCGGGCGACGGCTATTCGGCCGGCTACTATTCCTACATGTGGTCGGAGGTGCTCGACGCCGATGCGTTCTCGGCCTTCGAGGAGACGGGCGACCCGTTCGACAGGGACACGGCCGAGCGCCTGCGCAAGCATATCTACGCCGCCGGCGGGTCGCGCGACCCCGAAGAGCTCTACACCGCCTTTCGCGGCAAGATGCCGTCACCCGATGCGATGATGAGGAAGCGTGGACTGGGCTGAACGCTCCTCCGACACTCCCGATCCGGCGCCGAAAGTCGATCGGAGGATGGAGGCATCGACCTCGGGAAGCACGGTTTCAAATCGCCCCAAGGCAATATCGACGAGAAGGACAGGGAATGCAGCAGCGTCAACTCGGTAGCGACGGACCGATGGTCGGGGCCGTCGGCCTGGGGTGCATGAGCTTTGCCGGTGCCTATGGCCCGGCGGACAGGGCGGAGAGCCTGGCGGTGCTGAACCGCGCGCTGGAACTCGGCGTCACGCATCTCGACACGGCGATCATCTACGGCAACGGCCTGTCGGAGGAGATCATCGGCTCGTTCATCAAGGATCACCCCGGACGGTTCACCATCGCGACCAAGGCCGGCATCCGCACCCAGCCGACGCGCCATTTCGACAACAAGCCGGGCTACCTGCGCGAGGCGCTGGAAGGCTCGCTGAAACGCCTCGGCGTCGATCATGTCGAGCTCTTCTACCTGCATCGCCGCGATCAGGAGGTGCCGATCGAGGACGCGATGGAAACGCTGGTCCGCTTCAAGGAAGAGGGCAAGATCGGCGGCATCGGCCTTTCCGAAGTCGCGCCGTCGACGCTCGAGCGTGCCTGCGCCGTGCATCCCGTCATGGCGGTGCAGAACGAGTATTCGCTCTGGACCCGGCTTCCGGAACTCGGACTGATCCAGGCCTGCAAGCGGCTGGGTGTCGCCTTCGTCCCCTTCTCGCCCGTCGGTCGCGGCATCTTCTCGGACGTTCCGGTCGATCCGTCGAGCTTTGGCCAGTCGGATTTTCGCAAGACCAATCCACGCTTCATGGAACCCAACTACGCCGCCAATGCCGCCCATATCGACAGGTTTCGCGCCTTCGCGCGGGCGCGAGGCTGGTCGGTGCCGTCGCTGGCCATCGCCTGGACGCTTCACCGCGGCGACCATCTGGTCCCCATCCCGGGCACCCGCACCGTCAAGCATCTGGAGCAGGACGCGGCCGCTGCCGACATCCGCCTGACGGCCGAGGACATGGCGGAGATCGATCGCATCCTGCCCGTCGGCTTCGCCCACGGCGCGCGTTACTCGGAGGCGCAGGGGATCGGTCCGGAGAGCTATTGCTGAGACTTTCAACCGCGCCACCTCGTCAGGCGCTCGTTGAAGGCATAGGTTGGAACGGACAATGGGTCTCCAGCGATAATCGAGGAGTTGCACCGCGATGAAATGGTCTTTTCCCATCGGGCGCATCGCCGGCAGCGAGCTCAGGATCCACGTGACGTTCTTCCTGCTGCTGCTCTGGATCGGAATCGCCGCCTACCAGAGCGGCGGCAGCGGAGCAGCCGTCGAGGGCGTCGCCTTCATCATCGCAGTTTTCGCCTGTGTGGTGCTGCATGAATTCGGCCATGCGGTCGCTGCCAAGCGCTACGGGATCCGTACCCCGCGCATCACGCTGCTACCGATCGGCGGCGTGGCGGAACTCGAGCGCATGCCGGAAAAGCCGTCGGAGGAGATCATCGTGGCGTTGGCCGGTCCCGCGGTCAACGTCGTCATCGCAGGCGTCCTGATCGTCATCCTGGGGGCCCAGGTCTCAGGCGAAGCGCTGGCAGCACTGGAGAACCCGGCAGCCGGTTTTCTCGCCCGATTGGCGTCGATCAACGTCGTGCTGGTGCTCTTCAACCTCATTCCCGCCTTCCCGATGGACGGAGGCCGCGTCCTGCGCGCCTTGCTGGCGACCCGCTACTCGCGGGTGCGCGCCACCGAAATCGCCGGCACCGTGGGACAGGTTGCCGCCTTCGCCTTCGGCTTCCTCGGTCTCGTCGGCGGCAATCCGCTGCTGATCTTCGTGGGAATTTTCGTCTATCTGGCCGCGACGGCCGAGACGCAGGCCATCGGCCTTCAGGACGCCGCCCGGTCGGTCACCATCCGCGAGGCGATGATCACGAGTTTCGAGACGCTGGGGCCGGACTCGACGCTTCAGGACGCCGGCGATGCGCTCTTGCGCACCACCCAGCACGAATTTCCGGTGGTCGACGGCGCCGGCCGTCTTCGCGGTGTCCTGACCCGCTCCGCACTGGTTCAGGGTCTCGCGCAGGGCGGTCCGGGCACGCCCGTGCTGGACGTCATGACCAGCGCTATTCCCCAGTTGCGAGAGGCGGGAAGCCTGACCGAAGCGCTGGAAGCGCTGCAAAAGAGCGGATCGCCGGCCGTCGCCATCGTCGATGGCGAGAAGCGGCTGATCGGCTATGTGACGTTCGAGAACATCAGCGAACTGATGATGCTGCGCTCGGCCGCCATGGCGCACTGAGGCCAGGGCGATCCTTCGGCGGGATCAGCGTCGCCCGGGAAAGCAGATGTGGGGGATGTTCGGCCAGGTGGCCGTATCGCAGCCCGCCTGCTCGCGCAGGCGCCTGTAGGCGGGCGACACCGGCCCGGTGATGACCGGATCGACCCAGGCCATTTCCTCCAGGGTTTCCATCTCCGGCGCAGGCGCCTCCACCACCGGGTCGTCAGCGGCCTGCCGCGCGCTCCCGCCGATCGGCGAGAATGCGACGAGCGCTCCGGCGAGGAGGGCGAGGATCGCGAAGCGGAGGGTGAGCGGATTTTGGGTCATCACGCCCATTAACGACCAGCCAAGGTTAACGTTCCGTCTCGCGGGCGGAAAAATCGGCGGCCATCGGATCAGCCTTTGCGCCTGCCCCTTTCGCAAATGCGAAAAAGCTTGTATGAGCCGGCCCAACACGAACTGCGGTGCGCCCATGCCGCGCCCGCCACGTACCCCCGAGTGATATCATGAACCTCCGCAATATCGCGATCATCGCGCACGTCGACCATGGCAAGACCACGCTGGTCGACAATCTCCTGAAGCAGTCCGGCTCGTTCCGAGAGAACCAGCGCGTGGCCGAGCGCGCGATGGATTCCAACGATCTCGAAAAAGAGCGCGGCATCACCATTCTCGCCAAGGCCACCTCGGTGGAGTGGAAGGACACGCGCATCAACATCGTCGATACCCCCGGCCACGCCGATTTCGGCGGCGAGGTCGAGCGCATCCTGTCGATGGTGGACTCCGCCATCGTGCTGGTCGACGCAGCCGAAGGCCCCATGCCGCAGACCAAGTTCGTGGTCGGCAAGGCGCTCAAGGTCGGCCTGCGTCCGATCGTTGTAATCAACAAGATCGACCGTCCGGATGCCCGCCACGTGGAAGTCGTCAACGAGGTGTTCGACCTTTTCGCCGCGCTCGACGCCACCGACGAGCAGCTCGACTTCCCGATCCTCTATGGGTCCGGCCGCGACGGCTGGGTCGCCGAAAACCCCGAGGGGCCGAAGGATCAGGGTCTCGGGCCGCTGTTCGACTTGATCGTCAAGCACGTGCCGGCGCCGACGGTGCATCCCGGTCCGTTCCGCATGATCGGCACGCTCCTGGAGGCAAACCCCTTCCTCGGCCGCATCATCACCGGCCGCATCGAGTCCGGCACGCTCAAGTCCAACCAGCCGGTCAAGGTGCTCGCAAACGACGGCTCGCTGGTGGAAACCGGTCGCATCTCGAAGATTCTCGCTTTCCGCGGCCTCGAGCGCCAGCCGGTCGACGAGGCCCAGGCGGGCGATATCGTCGCCATTGCCGGTCTATCCAAGGGCACCGTCGCCGACACGTTCTGCGACACTTCGGTCAGCGAGCCGCTGCATGCGCAGCCGATCGACCCGCCGACCGTCACCATGTCCTTCATCGTCAACGACAGCCCGCTGGCCGGCACCGAGGGCGACAAGGTCACCAGCCGCGTCATCCGCGACCGCCTGCTGCGCGAGGCCGAAGGCAACGTCGCGCTGAAGATCGAGGAATCGACCGAGAAGGATTCCTTCTACGTCTCCGGCCGCGGCGAGTTGCAGCTTGCGGTTCTGATCGAGACGATGCGTCGCGAAGGCTTCGAACTCGCCGTGTCGCGGCCCCGCGTCGTGATGCAGAACGACGAGAATGGCCAGCTGCTGGAGCCCATCGAGGAAGTCGTCATCGACGTCGACGAGGAGCACGCGGGCATCGTCGTGCAGAAGATGAGCGAGCGCAAGGCCGACATGGTCGAGCTGCGCCCCTCCGGCGGCAACCGGCAGCGTCTTGTCTTCCATGCGCCGACGCGCGGCCTGATCGGCTACCAGTCGGAACTGCTGACCGACACGCGCGGCACGGCGGTGATGAACCGGCTGTTCCATTCCTACCAGCCCTACAAGGGCGAGCTGCCGGGCCGCACCAACGGCGTGCTGATCTCCAACGAGCAGGGCGAGTCCGTCGCCTTCGCCATGTGGAACCTCGAGGACCGCGGCCCGATGGTGATCGACGCGGGCGTCAAGGTCTATCAGGGCATGATCATCGGCATCCACAGCCGCGACAACGACCTCGAAGTGAACGTGCTCAAGGGCAAGAAGCTCACCAACATCCGCGCCGCCGGCAAGGACGAGGCCGTGCGCCTCACCCCGCCGATCCGCATGACGCTGGAGCGCGCGCTCGCCTGGATCCAGGATGACGAACTGGTGGAAGTGACGCCGAAGTCGATCCGCCTGCGCAAGCTCTATCTCGATCCGAACGAGCGCAAGCGCTTCGAAAAGCAGCGGTCGGCCGGCGCGGCGTAAGCCGCGCCATGGAGGCATGTGCCTTCGCGGCGTAAGGCGCGCCACGGAGGTATGTCCCTTGCGGCAGAAGCCGCGCTGATGCGCCCGAAACGGCGACGCTGGCCTCCTGACGGCGGTCGCCGTCAGTCGTAGAACACCTGGCGGCTGCCGCGCTGAGCGTACCAGCGGTCGAAATCGGCCAGCGGCAGCGGCTTGCTCATGAAGTAGCCCTGACCGGCGTCGCAGTCCCATCCGCACAGCATGCGGAACGCGTCGCGGCTCTCGATCCCTTCCGCCACCACCTCGTAGTCGAGATCATGCGCCATCTGGATGATCGAGCGCACCAGCACCTGCTTGCGCCGGTCGGTCCCGAGCCCTTGCAGCAAGGACTTGTCGATCTTCAGAATTCGGGCCGGCAAGGCGCCGAGCATGCCCATGTTCGAGTATCCGCTGCCGAAATCGTCGATCGCGATCGTGAAGCCGAGCCGCTTGAGCCGCGACATCTGGTCCAGCATCAGCTCCGCGTTCGATGCCAGGGCGCCTTCGGTAAACTCCAGCTCCAGCATGGACGGATCGACGTCGAAGCGATTGGCCTCGGCTGCGAGGAAATCGACGAAATGCGGCTCTTCCAGATTGCGCGGCGACAGGTTGACCGAAAGCCGCAGGTCGCGACCGGCGTCCTGCCAGCGAGACGCGACCTTGATGGCACGGGACACCACCCATCGCGTCAGCGACCCGATGAGAGCCGTGGATTCCGCCAGGGGCACGAACTCGCAGGGCCGGACGGCGCCGAACTCCGGGTGGGTCCAGCGGATCAGCGCCTCGGCGCCGACGCAAACGCCTTCCTGCATGGCGATGCGCGGCTGAAAATGCAGGTCCACCTGCCCTTCGCAGCGCAAGGCGCCCGGCAGGTCGGACAACAGGCGGAAGGCGCGCAGCTGCGCCTCGTCGGACCCGCGGTCATAGAGCGCCCAACCGGCGAACCCCTTCCGGCTGTCCTGTGCGGCGGCGAGCGTGGCCCGCAGGAGTTCTCCGGGCGACGCGCCTGGTGTCAGCGCCGCCACGCCGATGCCGGCCCGCGTGTCGACGGGAATGTTGTTGCAGACGATCGAGGGGCGGAACGCCCGTGCGATCTCTCCCACCAGTTCGATCGGTGCGTTGGACTGGGCCGCCTCGCGGCAGAACACCGCGAAGGTCAGCAAGCTGACCTGGTAGAGCGTCGTTTCCGGCGGCAGCAGCGCCAGGAGACGATCAGCACCCGCGCGGATGAAGTCTTCCGAGTAGGAATGGCCGAGCGCGCGCTGCAATTCGTTGAAGTGCCGCCCGTCGGCGAGGGTCACCAGAACGAGCGAGCGGCTTCCATCGTCGATGGCGCCGGCGAAGTCGGCCATGAAGCGCGCCCGTGTCGGCAGGCCGGTGATGGGGTCGACCCGCTCGAGCTGTGCGGCCGCGCGTTCGTGGGCCAAGGCGAGGCGTGCGAGATTGTCGCGAAGGCGCGTATCGTCGCTCGCTGGTCGTTGCGGATCGGCAACCCGCCGTCCAGCAGGATCGAACCTGTACATGGCATAGTCCCCAGTCACGATCGATCCTGCGCGGTTTCGCTGAATTTTGCCTTAATGCCGTAACGGCAGGCGTTTCAGGCGAATTGTCCGCGGGCTTTCTCGACTTCGCCGCTGATGAAGGACGCGACCGCCTGGACCCGCCGCAGCGGCCGCACCGTCTCGTGATAGACCAGCCAGTAGGCGCGGCGGATCGGCGGCGAGCACGGCACCGGCACAAGTTCCGGATGCATGCGCGCGATGAATGTGTGCAGGATGCCGATGCCGGCCCCGGCGCGCACGGCTTCGGTCTGGCCGAGCGCCGAGGAGATCTGGAACCGCGCCGCCCAGCCCGGGTCGAATTCGGCGGCATAGTCGAGGCTTGGGCTGATCGTCAGGTCGCCGACATAGCCGACGAGCCGGTGCCGGCCCAGTTCGGATGGATCGGCGGGCAAGCCGTGCTCCTCGGCATAGGCGCGCGATGCATAGAGCCCCAACGAATAGTCGACGAGCTTCGACGCCACCAGCCGACCCTCGGTCGGCCGCTCGACGGTGATGGCGATGTCGGCCTCGCGGCGCGACAGCGAGAAGGAGCGGGGCACCGGCACGAGCTGAATGGACAGGTCGCGATGCCGCGCGGTGAGACCGCCGAGCCGCTGCGCCAGGAACACCGTCCCGAATCCGTCGGGAGCGCCGATCCGCACGATGCCCGACACCGCATCATCCTCGTCCGCAAGGTCGGCGCGCGCGGCGATCATGTCCGCTTCCATGCGCTCCGCCACCGCCAGGAAGCGTTCACCGGCCTGCGTGAGTTCGCTGCCGGTGGTCAGCCGCCGGAAAAGCTTCGTCCGGAGGCTGTCTTCCAGCGCGGCGACCCGGCGCGACACCGTCGCGTGGTTGAGCTCGAGCCGCCGGGCCGCGCCGAGAATTTGTCCCGCCCGCGCAACCGCGAGAAAGATGCGCACGTCGTCCCAGTTCATGCCGGTCCGCCTCCTCTTGCGAAGCAGAGCATTTGCGCCGATTAAAGTCCACCGCCCTTCGAGTGCCGTTTTCCGCACAACAGGTGCTTTGCCCTTCGCATTGCTTTCGCGGTCGCGACGCGGGACAATGGCGATCAGAAAACCCCGCAAATCCGTATTTCCAGGGAGTGAAACCATGCAGGTCGTAGGGCACTATATCGGCGGCAAGCACGTAGCCAGCACCAGCGGGCGCGAGCAGGACATCATGCAGCCCATGGACGGCACGGTGCGCGGGCGCGTCGCGCTCGGCTCCAAGGCCGAGTTGCGCCAGGCGGTCGAGAACGCCAAGGCGGCGCAACCGGCCTGGGGCGCCATGAACCCGCAGCGCCGCGTGCGCGTGCTGATGAAGTTCCTCGAACTCGTCCAGAACGAATACGACTCGCTGGCCGAACTGCTCGCCCGCGAGCACGGCAAGACCATCGCCGACGCCAAGGGCGACATCCAGCGCGGCCTGGAGGTGATCGAGGTCTGCATCGGCGCCCCGCACATGATGAAGGGCGAGTTCACCGACGCGGCCGGCCCCGGCATCGACGTCTACTCAATGCGCCAGCCGCTCGGCGTCGTCGCCGGCATCACGCCGTTCAACTTCCCGGCGATGATTCCGCTGTGGAAGATCGGCCCGGCCATCGCCTGCGGCAACGCCTTCATCCTGAAACCGTCGGAGCGCGATCCGGGCGTGCCGATGCGCATCGCCGAACTCTTCCTCGAGGCAGGCCTGCCGGCCGGCATCCTCAACGTCGTCAACGGCGACAAGGAGGTGGTCGACGCCATCCTCGACGATCCCGACATCAAGGCAGTCGGCTTCGTCGGCTCGACCCCGATCGCGCAGTACCTCTATTCGCGCGCGGCGGCGACCGGCAAGCGCGCCCAGTGCTTCGGCGGCGCCAAGAACCACATGATCATCATGCCCGACGCCGACATGGACCAGACCGTCGACGCCCTAATCGGCGCCGGCTACGGCTCGGCCGGCGAGCGCTGCATGGCGATCTCCGTCGCCGTGCCCGTCGGCAAGGAGACCGCCGACCGCCTGATCGAGCGGCTGATCCCGCGCGTAGAGAGCCTGAAGGTCGGCCCCTCGACCGACAGTTCCGCCGATTTCGGCCCGCTGGTCACGCAGCAGGCGCTCGACCGCGTCAAGGGCTACGTCGATCTCGGCATCGAGGAAGGCGCCAAGCTCGTCGTCGACGGCCGCGGCTTCAAGATGCAGGGCTACGAGAACGGCTACTACATGGGCGGCTGTCTCTTCGACGACGTGAAGCCCGAGATGCGCATCTACAAGGAGGAGATCTTCGGCCCCGTGCTGTCGGTCGTCCGTGCCGCCACCTACGAGGACGCTCTGAAGCTGCCGAACGAGCACGAATACGGCAACGGCGTCGCGATCTTCACCCGCGACGGCGACGCCGCCCGCGACTTCGCCTCTCGCGTCCAGGTCGGCATGGTCGGCATCAACGTGCCGATCCCGGTGCCGATCGCCTACTACACCTTCGGCGGCTGGAAGGGCTCGGCCTTCGGCGACCTGAACCAGCACGGCCCCGACGCCTTCCGCTTCTACACCAAGACCAAGACCGTCACCTCGCGCTGGCCCTCCGGCGTCAAGGACGGCGCGGAATTCGTCATCCCCACGATGAAGTAACCAGCCTATCCCGATACTCGATGAGGAGGGGCGCGACCCGGTCGCGCCCCTCGATCATGTCCGACCGTGCGGCAGACCCTCGCTGACCCCTCGATGGCAGCGCATGTCGCCGGCGCCATTCCGCACGCAAGCCAACGTGCTTTCCCCTCCAGTGCCGCACCAGGCAAGGTTCCGTTGCGCCGCGTCATGATTTCGTGAACGATTCGATGGAACGCAGGGCCGTCTCCGTGACTTAACGGTTCAAATCGTTACTTGACCGCTGAGATCGCTACCTCGGCGAATGGAATCAGACCAATCGCAACCGCGCCGGCAAGGCGCCGCGACGCTGCGCGCATGCGCAGCGACAGGAGACCTGTACCATGAAGCATCTTCCCGCCGCCGCCGCGTTCACCGCCATCATCGCCGTCAGCGCCGTGGCCATCGCCGCACAGGACAACGCACGTCCCGACACCGCGCCGCTCCCGGAGCGTTTCGCCTATTCCGAGCCGGCTTCGGTGTCCCAGCCCTCCGGCCCGACCGCCAGTCTCAATCTGTGCGGCGAGCGCGAGCAGATGGTGCAGGACCTCGACCGCGAGTTCCGCGAGCAGCCGCTGGCCTCGGGCCTCGTCGACCAGGACGCCGTTATGGAGATCTTCGTGTCGCCCGGCGGAACCTGGACGATCCTCGCCACGGGAACCGATGGTCTGTCCTGCGTCATGGCCGTGGGCGAAGGCTTCGATGCCGCGCCGCCGCGCATCACCGGCGTCGGCGCCTGATCCCCGTCTATCGCCGCCCGGCTGCCTCGGCGTGGCTTCTGAGCAGCGCCATCAGGCGCGCGGCCTGCCGCGCGGCGCCTTCGTCATCGCCGTCGAGCACCGCCCGGATGATCGCGACATGGTGTTCGGCCGCGACCGCCAGGCCGGTATCGGCCTTGTAGCGGAACCAGAAACGGCGGCTGTGCGTCTGGAGCGGTGCGGCGAGGCGGGCTGCGAACGCATTGTCGGCCGCCAGCGCCATCGCCTCGTCGAGGCTCTTGTCCGCCTCCATGAAGGCGATGACGTTGCCGCTGACGACCGCGCGCTGCATGGCGCTCGCCGCCTGCGCAAACTGCCCCCCCGCTTCGTGGGTCGCATGTCTGGCAGCCGCCCGGGCCATGGCGACCTCAACCCCGTGGCGTGCTTCCACGACGCGCAGCCAGTCGCCGGGACGGAGCGGCGCGATGGCGATGCCGGCGCGTGGACGCACCTCCAGAAGTCCTTCCCACGCCAGCCGCTGGATCGCTTCGCGCACCGGGGTGCGGCCCAGTTGCAGCCGTTCGATCAGCGCGCCTTCCGTCGTCGTCGATCCCGGAGCGAGATCGAGGATGACGATCATGCGTTCCAGCGCGCGATACGCCCGGGCCGCAGCCGGTTGCTGGGCAAGATCGCCGCTCTGGTGCATGCCCCTGCAATCCTTCCTGGTTCCTCTCGGCCGGCTCGCTGGGGCGTTTGACGCCGCCGCGGCAGCCAGATATATCAGTGATATATCAAGCCGCGATCGAGTGCAAAACACATGGACGAGAATGGCCCCGACGGAAGGCCGCAAGGCACGCTGATCGTCGGAGCCGGCATCATCGGCATCTGCGCCGCGATCCGCCTCGCCCAACGGGGCGCGTCCGTCACCGTCGTCGACCGAACCGGCGTGTGCGAGGAGACGAGTTCCGGCAACGCAGCCGCCTTCGCCTTCTCCGACGTCCTGCCACTGGCCCAGAAGGGCATGATTCGCAACCTGCCGAAATGGCTGGCCGACCCGCTCGGACCCCTGTCGATCCCGCCATCCTACATGCCGCGCCTCGCCCCCTGGCTGTTCCGCTTCTGGCGCGCCGGCCGGGCGGCGGTCTACGAGCCGGCGCTCGCGGCGCAGGCCGGCCTGATGACGCTTTCCGAGTCCGAATGGATGGCGCTGATGGACGCGAGCGGCACCCGCGCGATGCTGCGCGAGAATGGTTCGCTGGAGCTCTACGAGAGCGACGCGGAATTCAATGCCAGCCTGCCGGGCTGGGCGGCGCGCGAGCGCTTCGGCATCGACTTCCGCCACGTCGAGGGGGCGGAACTGGCCGCGCTGCAGCCGGGCCTGTCGGCACAGTTCGTCAAGGGCACCTTCGTCCCGGGCTGGAAGACGGTGGCCGATCCGAAGCTGCTCGGCAAGGCCTTGTGGGCGCATGCCGAGCGCCTCGGCGTCCGCTTCCGCCAGGACAGCGTGACCGGCGTCGAAGCCGGCCCGAACGGCGCGCGCGCGACGATGGCCGACGGCACGGCCGTCGCTGCCTCCAGGCTGGTGATCGCGACGGGCGCCTGGTCGCACCGCCTCGCCCGCCAGCTCGGCGACCACATCCCGCTCGAGACCGAACGTGGCTACAACACCACCCTGCCGCCTGGCGCCTTCGACGTCCGGCGCCAGCTGATCTTCTCGGGCCACGGCTTCGTGGTCACGCCGCTCGAGACCGGCTTGCGCATAGGCGGCGCGGTGGAGCTGGCGGGCCTCGACGCGCCGCCGAACTACGCCCGATCGAAGGCCATGCTCGAAAAGGCCAAACGCTTCCTCCCCGGCCTGCAGGCCGACGGCGGGCGCGAATGGATGGGGTATCGCCCCTCGCTGCCCGATTCGCTGCCCGTCATCGGCCGTGCGTCGCGCAGCGCGAGCGTCTTCTACGCCTTCGGACACGGCCATCTCGGCCTCACCCAGGCCGCGGCCACCGCGCGCTTGATCGCCGACCTGGTTTCGGGCAAGCCGTCGGCGATCGACCTCTCTCCGTTCAGCCCGACACGGTTCTGAGCCGAGCCCGCAACCGCACCCCTTCGCGAGTCCCCTCATGGCGCGCCATTCCTTCCACTGCATCGACGGCCACACCTGCGGCAACCCGGTCCGCCTCGTCGCGGGCGGCGGCCCCCTGCTCGACGGATCGACGATGATGGAGCGGCGGGCGCACTTCCTCGCCGAGTTCGACTGGATCCGCACGGGCCTGATGTTCGAACCGCGCGGCCACGACATGATGTCGGGGTCGATCCTCTACCCGCCGACCCGCGAGGACTGCGATGTCGGCATCCTGTTCATCGAGACGTCTGGCTGCCTGCCGATGTGCGGCCACGGCACGATCGGCACGGTGACGATGGCGGTCGAGCACGGCCTCGTGCGGCCGAAGACGCCGGGCGTTCTGCGCCTCGACACGCCGGCGGGCCTCGTCGTGGCGGAGTATCGCCAGGTTGGCGAGTATGTGGAGGAAGTCCGCATCACCAACGTCCCGTCCTTCCTGCATTCTGAGGGCCTGACGGTCGAGTGCCCCGACCTCGGCACCCTGACCGTGGACGTCGCCTATGGCGGGAATTTCTACGCCATCGTCGAGCCGCAGACAAACTTCCGCGACATGGCCGATTACACCGCCGGCCAGTTGATCGGCTGGAGCCCGGTGCTGCGCAGGCGGCTCAACGAGGCCTACACCTTCGAACATCCGGAGAACCCGTCGATCCAAGGCCTGTCGCACATTCTCTGGACGGGCAAGCCGACCGTCGACGGCGCCCATGCCCGCAATGCCGTCTTCTACGGCGACAAGGCGATCGACCGGTCTCCCTGCGGCACGGGCACGTCGGCCCGCATGGCGCAACTGCACGCCAAGGGGCGTCTGAAGGCCGGCGACGACTTCGTCCATGAATCGATCATCGGTTCGTTGTTCAAGGGCCGGGTGGAGCGAGAGCTCGACCTGGCTGGCCGCAAGGCCATCATCCCCTCGGTCGGCGGGTGGGCCCGCATGACCGGCTACAACACGATCTTCATCGACGACCGCGACCCCTTCGCGCATGGATTCGTGGTCGCATAGGGCCAGCATCGCCCTGTCTTACGGTCGCCACATTCCAGCGGCGGCCCGCAAGGTTATTCGACACTTGCGTGCGTTTTTCGAAGAAATCTCTGATTTTCGTGCCTTGGAAAGCGTTTTAGGCAAGGACATTGCGATAGGCCAGTGATAGGTTCCGCGATGGTCCAGCCTGACGGATGGTAAGTGCAGACGGGTTATTTTCCCGTTGCAATCGCGTTTCGACGGGCTACGACTAGGGGAACATCAACGAGGTGCGGGCCACGCAGCACGCGCCAGGGGAGCCAGAGAGACGATGGAGTATTTCGTCCAGCAGCTTATCAACGGGCTGACGCTGGGGTCGATCTATGGCCTGATCGCGATCGGATACACGATGGTGTACGGCATCATCGGCATGATCAATTTCGCCCATGGCGACATCTTCATGATCGGCTCGTTCATCGCGCTGGCGACGTTCCTGATCCTCACGACCGTCTTCGGCTTCGTCTTCCTGCCGGTCGTGCTGCTGATCGTGCTCATCGTGGCGATGCTGTTCACCTCCGCCTGGGGCTGGACGGTCGAGCGGCTGGCCTACCGGCCGTTGCGCGGCTCTTTCCGGCTGGCGCCGCTCATCACCGCCATCGGCATGTCGATCGTGCTGCAGAACTTCGTCCAGGTGACGCAGGGCGCCCGAAACAAGCCCATTCCGCCGCAGATCCAGGGCGGCATCACCATCATGGAAGGCATGACCGAGAACGGGCGGATCGCCGTCCAGCTCTCCTACATGCAGATGATCATCATCGCCACGACCGTGCTTTTGATGATCGGCTTCACGCTGCTGATCACGAAGACGCCGCTCGGCCGCGCCCAGCGCGCCTGCGAGCAGGACCGCAAGATGGCCGCGCTGCTGGGCGTCAACGTCGACCGCACCATCTCGCTGACCTTCGTGATGGGTGCGGCGCTGGCCTCGGTGGCCGGCCTGATGTTCCTGCTGCTCTACGGCGTCATCGACTTCTACATCGGCTTCCTCGCTGGCGTCAAAGCCTTCACTGCCGCGGTTCTGGGCGGCATCGGATCGCTTCCCGGCGCGATGCTCGGCGGGCTGCTGATCGGGCTGATCGAAGTCTTCTGGTCGGGTTACTTCACCATCGAATACAAGGACGTCGCGGCCTTTTCGATCCTCGCCATCGTCCTGATCTTCATGCCCTCCGGGCTGCTCGGCAAGCCCGAAGTGGAGAAGGTCTGATGGCCGCTGGAACGCCCACTGCGCCAACCGCGTCGAACCGTCCGCAAGGCGCGCAGCGCGCCCTGGAGGAACGGGGCGACATGCCCCCGGCCGCCGATCACCGCACCTCGATGGCCGGCTCGCTGCGCGACGCCGCCACGGCCGCATTCCTCGTCTTCGTGCTCGGCTTCTTCTTCCTCGGCGTCCGCTCCGACATCGCGCCCGGCGGCCTGACGCTGACCTTCCGCTGGGGTCTGCTGGCCATCGCCGTGGCGATCGTCTTCGGCGCCCGGCTGCTCCTCAACATCTTCGTGTTCCGCACCGCCAGGCCGCTGACGCAGAGGATGGGCGGCGCCATTTCCGCGCAGGGTCGCGCCTTTCCGAACCTGGGAAAATGGCTCGGCCGCGCACTGTTTGCCTTCGCCGTCATCCTGCCTTTCTTCTTCACCTATTTCTTCCCCGGCCGGGAGCGCCAGTACATCGACCTCGCCATCCTGATCATGACCTACATCATGCTCGGCTGGGGTCTGAACATCGTGGTCGGTCTCGCCGGCCTGCTCGATCTCGGCTATGTCGCCTTCTACGCGGTCGGCGCCTACTCCTTCGCCCTGCTGGCGCAGCATTTCGAATTCATCGGTTTCTGGACCGCCCTGCCGCTCGCCGGCCTGCTGGCGGCCTTCTGGGGCATCATTCTAGGCTTCCCGGTGCTGCGTCTTCGCGGCGACTACCTCGCCATCGTGACCCTCGCCTTCGGCGAGATCATACGCGTGGTCCTTCTCAACTGGTATGAGTTCACCGGCGGTCCCGACGGCATCTCCGGCATCCCCAAGCCGACCTTCTTCGGGCTGGAATTCGTGCGCGGTGAAGGCGGGTTTGCCGACTTCTTCGGCATCCCCTTCCACAACATCCACCGGTTCATCTATCTCTACTACATCATCTTCATCCTCGCGATCATCACCAACCTGGTGACCCTGCGGCTGCGCAAGATGCCGGTGGGTCGCGCCTGGGAAGCGCTGCGCGAGGACGAGATCGCCTGCCGTTCGCTGGGCATCAACACCACCAACACGAAGCTCACCGCCTTCGCTCTCGGCGCCATGTTCGGCGGTTTCGCGGGCTCCTTCTTCGCCACGAGGCAGGGCTTCATCTCACCGGAGAGCTTCACCTTCCTGGAGTCTGCAATCATCCTGGCGATCGTCGTGCTTGGCGGTCTGGGATCGCAGATCGGCGTCGTCATCTCCTCGATCGTGATGATCGGCGGCATCGAACTGCTGCGCAATCTCGGTTTCCTCTCCCAGATTTTCGGACCGAACTTCGAGCCGACCCAGTACCGAATGCTGATTTTCGGCATCGCCATGGTGCTGATCATGGTGTGGAAGCCGCGGGGTCTCGTCTCGACACGCGAACCGACAGCGGTCCTGAAGGAAAAGAAGCGCATTGGCGCCGACATGGTCGCACAGGGTGAAGGTCACTGATGGTCTCCGCAAGCCAGAGCGCTGCACCGGCAGCCGCGCCCATGACGGGCGAACAGAGAAAATGGGACATCGATCCGGTCCTGACCGTGGAGCATCTGACCATGCGCTTCGGCGGCCTGGTCGCGGTCAATGACCTGTCCTTCAACGTCGGCCGCGGCGACATCACCGCGCTGATCGGCCCCAACGGCGCCGGCAAGACCACGGTCTTCAACTGCGTCACCGGCTTCTACAAGCCGACCGAGGGCCGCACCGTGATGCGCCATGGCGCTGGCCTGTTGCAGGACATGGTGGACGAGGTGACCGCGGGCGGGCTGCGCTCCATTCGCGATGGTGACAAGGCCGTGTTCCTGCTCGAACGCATGCCGGACTTCGAGATTTCGCAGTTCGCGCGGGTGGCGCGAACGTTCCAGAACATCCGCCTGTTCGGCGGCATGACCGTCCTGGAAAACCTGATGGTGGCCCAGCACAACACGCTGATGACCGCCTCGATCTACACGATCGGCGGCCTCATCGGCCTGCCCGGCTACCGGGTGGCGGAGAAGGCGGCCAAGGAGAAAGCCGTCTACTGGCTGGAGCGGACGCGGCTCATCGAGCGCGCCGACGACCCGGCCGCCGACCTGCCCTATGGCGACCAGCGTCGCCTCGAGATCGCACGCGCGATGTGCACCGAACCGCACCTCCTGTGTCTCGACGAGCCCGCCGCGGGCCTCAACCCGCGCGAATCGGCCGAGCTCAATGAGCTGCTCCAGTTCATTCGCGCCGAGCATGCCACCTCGATCCTCCTGATCGAGCATGACATGGGCGTGGTCATGGAGATTTCCGACCATGTCGTGGTGCTCGACTATGGCGTGAAGATCGCCGACGGGGACGCCATCCAGGTGAAGAACGACCCCAAGGTCATTGCCGCCTATCTCGGCGTCGACGACGAGGCCGAGATAGACATCCCCGAGGTCAGGAAGGACCTCGAGGAGGTCGAGCAGGCCGCCTCCGACGAGGGGAGCGCGTCATGAACGAGCGCCAGCCACTCCTCAGCGTCCGCAAGGTCGAAACCTACTACGGCAAGATCGTCGCGCTGCGCGGCGTCGACGTCGACGTCTATCCGGGCGAGATCGTGACGCTGATCGGCGCCAACGGCGCCGGCAAGTCGACCCTGATGATGACGATCTGCGGCAGTCCGCAGGCCAGGGCGGGCCAGATCCTGTATGACGGCGAGGACATCACCGCGACGCCCACCCACGAGATCATGCGCAAGGGCATCGCGCAATCGCCGGAGGGTCGTCGCATCTTCCCGCGAATGACCGTGATGGAAAACCTGCAGATGGGCGCCTCGCTCGTCGCCGCAGAGCATTTCGACGGCGACCTGAAGCGCATCTTCGAGCTGTTCCCGCGATTGAAGGAGCGCTCCAGCCAGCGCGGCGGCACGCTTTCGGGCGGCGAGCAGCAGATGCTGGCCATTGCGCGCGCCCTGATGAGCCGCCCGAAGCTTCTGCTTCTCGACGAGCCGTCGCTCGGCCTCGCGCCCCTCATCGTCAAGCAGATCTTCGAGGTCATCAAGGAACTCAACCGCACCGATGGCCTGACGGTTTTCCTCGTCGAGCAGAACGCCTTCCATGCGCTGAAGCTCGCCCATCGCGGCTATGTCATGGTCAACGGCAACATCACCATGAGCGGCACGGGCGCCGAGCTTCTCAAGCGGGAGGAAGTGCGCGCCGCCTACCTGGAAGGCGGGAGGCACTGAGCATGGAAAACGAACTGGCCCTTCTCTGGGAAGTCAGCGCGACCGAATTCGTCTTCGTCACCCTCATCCTCGCCGGTGGCGCGGCCTTCATGACCGGGCGCGCGGCCGCCCGGGGCTGGATGCCGAAATGGCAGCTCGTCGTCTACATGGTGCTGCTGGCGGCGGCCACGCGCTTCATCCATTTCGCGCTGTTTTCGGGCTCGCTTCTGTCGCTCTACTACTATGCCATCGACCTGATCGCGCTGCTCGCCATCGGCTTCGTCGGCATGCGCATCACGCGGGCGAAACAGATGGCGACGCAGTATCGCTTTGCCTACGACCGCAGCGGCCCCTTCAACTGGAAGCGCCGCTGAACCATCAATTGTAACATGGTCTCGCGACCATTTACGAAGTTCGACTGAAAGCCTTTATTTCGCAATGAAAGTGGGCTTTTATGTCGTCAAGCGGGTCAGGGAACGCCCGCACAAGCCGGACCGGGGAGCCAGAACACCATCGCCGCCGGCTGCTGCATTATCAGGTGTTAAAGGGAGTTATCATGAAGAAGGCACTCTTGGCTGGGGTCGCGATGACCTTCGCTATGTCGACGGCCGCCTACGCTGACATCCTCATCGCGACCGCGGGTCCGATGACGGGTCAGTACGCGTCCTTCGGCGCGCAGATGAAGGCCGGCGCCGAACAGGCCGTCGAGGACATCAATGCCGCCGGCGGCGTCAACGGCGAAATGCTCAAGCTCGTGATCGGCGACGATGCC
Source organism: Aquibium carbonis (assembly GCF_003970795.1). GTDB lineage: Bacteria > Pseudomonadota > Alphaproteobacteria > Rhizobiales > Rhizobiaceae > Aquibium > Aquibium carbonis. The sequence continues at coordinate 27,818 of NZ_RWKW01000002.1, forward strand.
TGCGATCCGAAGCAGGCCGTGGCGGTCGCCAACCAGATGGCCGGCGACGGCGTCGTGTTCATGGCCGGTCACTTCTGCTCGGGCTCGTCGATCCCGGCATCGCAGGTCTATTCCGAGGAAGGCATCGTTCAGATCTCGCCCGCCTCGACCAACCCGAAGTTCACCGACGAGCGTCCGGGCCCGGGCGTCATGCGCGTGTGCGGTCGCGACGACCAGCAGGGCGACGTGGCGGGCAAGTTCCTCGTCGACAATTACGGCGACAAGAAAGTGGCCTTCGTCCACGACAAGACCGCCTATGGCAAGGGTCTCGCCGACGCCACCATGGCGGCCTACGAGGCGGCTGGCGGCAAGCCGGCGATGTATGAAGCCTACACCGCCGGCGAAAAGGACTACACGGCGCTCGTCTCCAAGCTGAAGTCCGAAGGCGTGGGCGTTCTCTACGTCGGCGGCTACCACACCGAGGCCGGCCTGATGGCGCGGCAGATGAAGGAGCAGGGGATGGACACCGTGCTCGTCTCCGGCGACGCGCTCGTCACCGACGAGTACTGGGCGATCACCGGCGATGCCGGCGAAGGCACGCTGATGACCTTCTCGCCGGACCCGCGCAAGAACCCGGATGCCGCGCCGCTGGTCGAGAAGTTCCGCGCCAAGGGCGTCGAGCCGGAAGGCTACGTGCTCTACACCTACGCGGCGATCCAGGCCTGGGCGCAGGCTGCCACGACGGCCGGCTCGGTCGAGTTCGACGCGGTGGTCAAGGCGCTCGACGAAGGCACGTTCAACACCGTGCTCGGCTCGCTCGACTTCGACGACAAGGGCGACGTGACCCTGCCGGGCTACGTCTTCTACGAGTGGAAGGACGGCAAGTACGATTATCTCGTCCAGTAATGGACGACTGACGTCTGCACGGAAGGCCCTGGCGCGGCAACGCGCCGGGGCCTTTTTTTACATGCACGGCAGGTGCTCGAAGCTACGACCGAAAATGTTTGCACTGCAGCATTTTCAAGCTCATCATAAAAACCGCCGCCCACCCCTTCCACTTCCGGAGCCGGACCTTGCCGATTTCCAAGATCCTCGTCGCCAACCGTTCCGAAATCGCGATCCGCATTTTCCGCGCCGCCAACGAACTGGATATCCGGACAGTCGCCATCTGGGCCGAGGAAGACAAGTATTCCCTGCACCGCTTCAAGGCCGACGAGTCCTACCCGATCGGGCGCGGCCCGCATCTGGCGAAGGACATGGGGCCGATCGAGAGCTACCTGTCGATCGAGGAGGTGATCCGCGTCGCCAAGCTCTCGGGGGCGGATGCCATCCATCCCGGCTACGGCCTGTTGTCGGAAAGCCCCGAATTCGCCGAGGCATGCGCCGAAGCCGGCATCGTCTTCATCGGCCCGACGCCGGATACGATGCGCCGGCTCGGCAACAAGGTCGCCGCTCGCAACCTCGCCATCGAGGTCGGCGTGCCGGTGGTGCCGGCCACCGAGCCGCTGCCCGACGACATGGAAACGGTGCGCCGCATGGCTGCCGAGATCGGCTATCCGGTCATGCTGAAGGCCTCCTGGGGCGGTGGCGGTCGCGGCATGCGCGCCATCCGTGCCGAGGCCGACCTGGCCCGCGAGGTGGTGGAAGCCAAGCGCGAGGCCAAGGCCGCCTTCGGCAAGGACGAGGTCTATCTCGAAAAACTCGTGGAACGCGCCCGCCACGTCGAGGTGCAGGTGCTGGGCGACACGCATGGCAATGTCGTCCATCTCTTCGAGCGCGACTGCTCCATTCAGCGCCGCAACCAGAAGGTCGTCGAACGCGCGCCCGCGCCCTATCTGGACGATGCGCGGCGCGAAGAACTGTGCGGCCATGCCCTGAAGATCGCCCGCGCGACAGACTATGTCGGCGCCGGCACCGTCGAGTTCCTGATGGATGCCGACACCGGCAAGTTCTACTTCATCGAGGTGAACCCCCGCATCCAGGTCGAGCACACCGTCACCGAGCAGGTGACCGGCATCGACATCGTCAAGGCGCAGATCCACATCCTCGACGGCCACGCGATCGGCACCCCAGAATCCGGCGTGCCACCGCAGGAGAAGATCTGGCTGAACGGCCACGCCCTGCAATGCCGTATCACGACCGAGGATCCGGAGCAGAACTTCATCCCCGACTATGGCCGCATCACCGCCTATCGCGGCGCGACCGGCTTTGGCATTCGCCTCGACGGCGGCACGGCCTATTCCGGCGCGGTCATCACGCGCTTCTACGATCCGTTGCTGGAAAAGGTGACCGCCTGGGCGCCGTCCCCGCAGGAGGCGATCGCCCGCATGGACCGCGCGCTGCGCGAGTTCCGCATCCGCGGGGTGGCGACCAACCTGACCTTCCTCGAGGCGATCATCGGGCACCCGAAGTTCCGCGACAACAGCTACACGACCCGCTTCATCGACACGACGCCGGAACTCTTCACCCAGGTGAAGCGGCGCGACCGCGCGACCAAGTTGCTCAACTATCTCGCCGACGTGACCGTCAACGGCCATCCGGAAGCGCGCGGGCGCCCAAAGCCGAAGGCCGATGCGGCCGCACCCGTGGTTCCCTTCGTCGGCGGCGATGTTCCCGACGGGACGAAGCAGCGCCTCGACGCCCTCGGGCCGGTGAAGTTCGCCGAATGGATGCGTGAGCAGCCGCAGGTTCTCCTGACCGACACGACGATGCGCGACGGCCATCAGTCGCTGCTGGCGACCCGCATGCGCACGCACGACATCGCTCGCGTCGCCGGCGCGTATGCCCGCGCCCTGCCGCAACTCCTGTCGCTCGAATGCTGGGGCGGCGCGACGTTCGACGTGGCCATGCGCTTTCTGACCGAAGACCCGTGGGAGCGGCTTTCGCTGGTTCGCAAGGGCGCGCCCAACCTGCTGCTGCAGATGCTGCTGCGCGGCGCAAACGGCGTCGGCTACACCAACTATCCCGACAATGTGGTGAAGCACTTCGTCAGCCAGGCGGCCGCCGGCGGCATCGATCTCTTCCGCGTCTTCGACTGTCTGAACTGGGTCGAGAACATGCGGGTCGCGATGGACGCGGTGATCGGGGAGGGCAAGCTCTGCGAGGCGGCGATCTGTTACACCGGCGACATCCTCGACCCGGCCCGCGCCAAGTACGACTTGAAGTACTACGTCGCCCTGGCGAGGGAGCTCGAGGCGGCCGGCGCCCACATCATCGCGCTCAAGGACATGGCCGGCCTCCTGAAGCCCGCTGCCGCGCGCGTGTTGTTCAAGGCCTTGCGCGAGGAGACGGCGCTGCCGATCCACTTCCACACACACGACACGTCCGGCATCGCGGCCGCCACCGTCCTCGCGGCGGTCGAGAGCGGTGTGGATGCCGTCGACGCGGCGATGGACGCGTTGTCCGGCAACACTTCGCAGCCCTGCCTTGGCTCGATCGTGGAGGCCCTGAAGGGCACCGACAGGGACCCGGGCCTCGACCCGGCCTGGATCCGCAGGATTTCCTTCTACTGGGAGGCGGTTCGCAACCAGTATGCCGCCTTCGAGAGCGACCTGAAGGGGCCGGCCTCCGAGGTCTATCTGCACGAGATGCCGGGCGGACAGTTCACCAACCTGAAGGAACAGGCCCGTTCCCTCGGGCTCGAGACGCGTTGGCACGAGGTGGCGCAGGCCTATCACGACGTGAACCTGATGTTCGGCGACATCGTCAAGGTGACCCCCTCGTCGAAGGTCGTCGGCGATATGGCGCTGATGATGGTGAGCCAGGACCTGGGCGTGGCGGACGTCGAGAATCCGGCGCGCGACATCGCCTTCCCGGACTCGGTCGTCTCCATGCTGCGGGGCGACCTCGGCCAGCCGCCGGCGGGGTGGCCAGACGCGCTTCAGAAGAAGGCGCTGAAGGGCGAGGCGCCGATCACCGTGCGGCCAGGGTCGTTGCTGGCACCTGCCGATCTTGCCGCAATTCGCAAGGAGGTCGAGGCCAGGATCGGCCGGGAGATCGACGAGTTCGAGTTCGCTTCCTCGCTGATGTACCCGAAGGTCTTCGCCGACTTTGCCGCCGCGCAGGAGGCCTACGGGCCCGTGAGCGTGCTGCCGACCCCGACCTATTTCTACGGCATGGCGCCGGAGGACGAGATCTTCATCGACATCGAGCGCGGCAAAACGCTGGTGGTCCGCTGCCTGGCCGTCGGCGAGCCCGACGAGCAAGGCATGGTGACCGTCTTCTTCGAGCTCAACGGCCAGCCGCGCCGCGTCAAGGTGCCCGACCGTGCGCATGGGGCGGGAGGCGGCAAGGTGCGCCGCAAGGCGGAACTGGGCAACGAAACCCATGTCGGCGCGCCGATGCCCGGCGTGGTGTCGACGCTGGCGGTCGCAGCGGGCCAGGCGGTCATGGCCGGCGACGTGCTGTTGTCGATCGAGGCCATGAAGATGGAGACCGCCCTGCACGCCGAGCGAGATGGCACGGTCGCCGAAGTGCTGGTGCATGCGGGCGACCAGATCGACGCCAAGGACTTGCTGATCGTCTACGCCGGCTGAACGAAAAAGGGCCGCGCCAAGCGCGACCCTTTGTGAGCCCGGCGATTGACGCGTCGTTTCAACCGTCGATCTGCTTGCCCATGATGGCGATGGCCTGCTGGTAGACAGTCGCCGCGTTCCAGCCCTGGATCGCGACATAGTTCGGCTGCCCCGGCTGGTAGCCGGCGCCCGGCCTCCAGCCATGGGCGCGCAGGAAATTGGCCGTCGATGCGAGCGCATCGGCGCGCGAGCGAACGAGGTCGATCTTGCCGTCGCCATCGCCATCGACGCCGTATCGCAGCACGCTGCCGGGCAGGAACTGCGTCTGGCCGAGTTCGCCGTGCTTCGCACCGACGGAATTGGCCGAGACGACGCCGCGGTCGACGAGTTGCAACGCAGCGATGAGATGGCCGGTGAAGAATTCCGACCGACGGCAATCATAAGCCAGCGTCGCCGTTGCGGAGATCAGGTTGGTGTCGCCCATGAAGCCGCCGAAGGCCGTTTCCATGCCCCAGATGGCCAGAAGCGGGCCGGCCGGCACGCCGTAGCGCGCTTCGATGTTGCGAAAGAGCTGCGCATTCTCCGTCTTCAGCCTCTTGCCCCTGGCAACGATGGTGGGAGCACCGCGCACCTGCATGAACTTCTCGAGGGTGTACCTGAAGCTCTTCTGGTTGCGGTCGGCCGAAATCGTGCCGGTGTTGTAGCTGGTCGCCTGCAGCGCAGCCAGACCGCGCTGGCCGACGCCCGCGCGCGACGCTTCCTGCGCCATCGACTGCTTCCAGGCATCGAAGCCGGACGACGTGTTTCCGCACTGCGCCGCATGAGCGCCACCGGTCCCGAGCACCACCGCCAGCAGCGCCGACGCGATCAGTTTGCCCTTCGGCATCAGTTCCATCTCCTTCTCGACAACGAACCTCGCGAGACCGGGCATCGCATGCACCCCGACGCCGAAGCCGGGAGTGACCCACCAAGCCGAATCTGCCCACGCGAGTACCAGAATAGAAACAAGACTATTGTTTGGCAGGTTAACGGCCTGTGTGAAATTGGCCGGCGTTGACGCAGTTGTGATCGGATCTAGCCCCGGCACCGGACGGTGCGTCGATGCCGATATGCGAAGGAGTTTGCGGACGGCCGGAACCGCATCGAGGCACGGGCGTTGCAGGCCGTTCCCCTCCGAATGGTGTCTTCATGAAACTCTTCGCCTGCCCCACCTGCGGCAACCGGCTCTATTTCGAGAACGACCGCTGCCTTGCCTGCGGCACGGACGTCGCCCTCGCCCCGGAGGCGTCGCGTTTCGTCGCCGTCGGGGCGGATGCCGAGGCCTGTGCCAACACGACCGAATGCGGCTGCAACTGGGTCGCCTCCGCCGACCATGGCGGCTATTGCCGCGCCTGCACGCTGAACCGGACGATCCCGGATCTGGACGTCGACGGGAACCGGGATCGATGGGCCAGGATCGAGCGCGCCAAAAGGCGGCTTGTCTATGCGTTGCTGGAATTCGGCCTGGACGTGAACCCGAAGACAGGGCCCGAGGACGCTCGAGGGCTGGCGTTCGAGTTCCTTGCCGACCTGCCCGGCGAGCGTGTCTTGACCGGCCACGATGGTGGGCTGATCACACTCAACGTGATCGAGGCCGATCCGGCCGAGCGGGAACGCATGCGCCTGGCCATGGGCGAGCGCTACCGGACGCTGCTCGGCCATTTCCGCCACGAAGTCGGCCACTATTACTGGGAGCGGCTGATCCGTGACGATGACGGGGAACTCGACGCGTTCCGCAGCCTTTTCGGGGACGAGCGCGCCGACTATGCCGAAGCGCTGAAGCGACACTACGAGGCGGGCCCCGCCGCCGGGTGGCAGGATCGGCACGTGACGCCCTATGCCGCAAGCCACCCATGGGAAGACTGGGCGGAGACCTGGGCGCACTATCTTCACATGACCGACACGCTGGAGATGGCCGACGCCTTCGCCATTCCTGTCGAGAGCATCGATGCAGCCGCAAACGCCGGGTCGGAAACGCCGACGCAGGAGATCGATGCAATGCTGAAGCGGTGGCTGGCATTGACGGAGGTCGTCAATGGCATCAACCGATGCATGGGCGTGCCCGATCTCTACCCCTTCGTGATTGCACCGGCCGTCGCGCAGAAACTCGACTATGTCCGGGAGTTGCTGCATCGGCGGCAGTGATGACCGGCGCGGTCCCTGCGATTGACGCGGCACTGTTGCAAGCCGGTCATTGCGCTGGCGTCGAAGGACTGAAAGGCTCGTCGGACGATCCATCGTTGGACGAGACCCATGACCGGACTGCTCATGCGGGCAATTCCCGCGCTGACGATCCTGCTGGCCGTGCTGACGCCACCGAATGCGCTGGCGCGGGACGATGCCGTCAGACCGCTGGTCGTGGCGGCACTCGAGGGCAAAGGCGAACAGGCGACGCTCTCCAAATCGGCCGAGTTCGCCTTCGAGGTGGTTCGCCCCGAGAAGCCGAACGGCCAGACCATGGTGCTGCTGCACGGCTCCGGCGGCAACGAAACGAGCCTCGTCAAGCTCGCGTCGCGCATCGCTCCCCATGCCACGCTGCTCGGGATTCGCGGGCGCGTGACGCAGGACGGCCGCACCCGCTGGTACAAGCGCCTCGATCCCGTCACCTTCGACCAGGACGACGTGCGCGCTGAATCGCAGGCCTTCGCGAGCTTCCTCGGCCGAACGGCGCTCGAACTGGACATCGACCTGAGCCGAACGGTCTTTCTGGGTTATTCGAACGGCGCCAACCTGATCGCCGCGACGGCGCTTCTGCATCCGGGGCTGGTGCGCAAGGCGGCGCTGCTGCGTCCGATGTCCGTCCTGGACCGACCGCCGACGCCCGCGCTGGCGGGCGCCAGCCTGCTGATGATCGCCGGCGAGACCGACAGCACCTACGCGCCCTTCGCTCCGGCCCTGGAAGAACTGCTCGAAAGCTGCGGCGCCGCGGTCGACGCCCGCATCATTCCCTCCGATCACATGATCGGCGAGGAGGACGCCCGGATCGTGGCGGAGTGGTTGGCCACGCCGGCCGGCGACTGACCCCGATGCACCGTTGGCGCGAATCTGACGCGGAATCGCGGCGACCTTGACTCCCGCGCTCTTTTCCTGTCTAGAGCCACGCAAATCCGCGACGAGTTGATGACTCCGAGCAGCCGACCGGGACCCCAAGCGGTGTAAATCGATCCCGGAGGCCAACACCCGGCAGCGCAAGGCGCCCCCGGGTGCTTTTTGGCTTTGACTGCCGGTTCCATCCGCGACGCGGACGCATTACCTCTCTGGCATCACGCCGATGCAAGAGATGAAGGAAACCGGATGTTCGAATCCCTCCAGGAGCGCCTTGGCTCCATCCTGAACGGCCTGACCGGCCGCGGCGCGCTGTCCGAAGCCGACGTGACGGCGGCGCTGCGCGAGGTTCGCCGTGCGCTGATCGAGGCCGACGTGGCGCTCGAGGTCGTCCGCTCCTTCGTCGAGAAGGTGCGCGAGAAGGCCGTCGGCGCCGCTGTCGTGAAGTCGATCAAGCCGGGCCAGATGGTCGTCAAGATCGTCCATGACGAACTCGTCGCGATGCTCGGCGACGAAGGCAAGGCGATCGACCTCAACGCGCCGGCCCCCGTCGTGATCATGATGGTCGGACTGCAGGGCTCCGGCAAGACGACGACCACCGGCAAGATCGCCAAGCGGCTGACCGAGCGCCAGGGCAAGAAGGTCCTGATGGCCTCGCTCGACACGCGCCGCCCGGCCGCGCAGGAACAGCTTCGCCAGCTGGGCGAGCAGGTGAAGGTGGCCACGCTGCCGATCATCGCCGGCCAGTCGCCGGTCGACATCGCCAGGCGCGCCGTCCAGGCCGGCCGGCTCGGCGGCCACGACGTCGTCATCCTCGATACTGCCGGCCGCACCCACATCGACGAGCCGCTGATGGTGGAGATGGCCGACATCCGCAAGGTGTCGTCGCCGCACGAAATCCTGCTGGTGGCCGACGCGCTGACAGGCCAGGACGCCGTCAACCTCGCCCGCAATTTCGACGAACGCGTCGGCATCACCGGTCTCGTGCTCACACGCATGGACGGCGACGGCCGTGGCGGCGCGGCGCTCTCCATGCGCGCCGTCACCGGCAAGCCGGTCAAGCTGATCGGCGTCGGCGAGAAGATGGATGCGCTGGAGGAGTTTCATCCCAAGCGCATCGCCGACCGCATCCTCGGCATGGGCGACATCGTCTCGCTCGTCGAGAAGGCCGCCGAAACCATCGACGCCGAGAAGGCGGCGGCGATGGCCAAGAAGATGCAGTCGGGCAAGTTCGACCTGAACGACCTCGCCGAGCAGCTGCGCCAGATGCAGAACATGGGCGGAATGGGCGGCATCATGGGCATGATGCCCGGCATGGGCAAGATGAAGGACCAGATGGCCTCCGCCGGCCTCGACGACAAGATGTTCGGGCGCCAGATCGCCATCATCTCGTCGATGACCAAGGCCGAGCGCGCCAACCCCGACATCCTCAAGCATTCGCGCAAGAAGCGCATTGCGGCCGGCTCGGGCACCGATGCCGCAGAGATCAACAAGCTGCTGAAGATGCACCGCCAGATGGCGGACATGATGAAGGCCATGGGCGGCAAGGGAAAGGGCGGCGGCATGATGCGCGGCCTGATGGGCGGCATGGCGCAGAAGATGGGCCTGGGCGGCATGATGGGCGGCGGCTTGCCGGACCTGTCGAAGATGGACCCCAAGCAGCTCGAGCAGCTGAAGAAGCAGGCGGAAGCCGCGGGCCTTGGCGGCGGCATGCCGAAGGGCCTTCCCGGTCTCGGCGGCGGCGGGCTTCCCGGCCTGCCGGGCGGGCCGCGCCTTCCCGGGCTCGGCGGCGGCGGTCTGCCGGGCCTGCCGAGGAAGAAGTGAGCGGGAGGAACGCTTGACCGACACGAACGACGCCACCGCCCGTGCCCGCGAGATCCTCTCCGGCTACCGCGCCTCGATCGACAACATCGACGCGGCGCTGATCCATATGCTGGCCGAGCGTTTCCGCTGCACCAAGGCTGTGGGCGTGCTGAAAGCCGAGCACGGCTTGCCGCCGGCCGATCCGGCGCGCGAGCAGGCGCAGATCGAGCGTCTGCGCAGGCTGGCGAAGGACGCCCAGCTCGACCCCGACTTCGCGGAGAAGTTCCTCTCCTTCATCGTCAAGGAAGTGATCCGCCACCACGAGATGATCGCCGCGGCAAGCGCCGCGAACGACCAGGAAAGCGCCACGGCGGGCGCGTGAGCATCGGGCCCGCAGGCCCAGAAACCCAAGCAAGACATCAGGAGAACCAACAATGTCGCTGAAGATCAGACTGGCCCGCGCGGGCTCCAAGAAGCGCCCCTACTACCATGTCGTCGTTGCCGACGCCCGCTCGCCGCGCGACGGCCGCTTCATCGAGGCGATCGGTGCCTGGAACCCGATGATGCCGAAGGACGGCGAGCGGGTGAAGATCGACGCCGAGCGCGTCCAGCATTGGCTTTCGCATGGCGCCCAGCCGACCGACCGCGTTCTGCGCTTCCTCGACGAGGCCGGCATCGTCAAGCGCCCGGCCCGCTCGAACCCGAAGAAGGCCGAGCCGGGCAAGAAGGCGCAGGAGCGCGCCGCCATGCTGAAGAAGGCCGAGGACGAACTCGCCGCGAAGCTCGCTGCCGAGCGGGCCGCCGCCGAGGAAGCCGCCTCCTGATTGCGAGCGGCGTTCAACGTCCGTTACCTGGACGGCGGGCCTAGGCCCGCCGTTCTGGTTTCAGGCCGCCAGTGACCGGAGCCGATGAGGCGCCGATGCCATCGCTGGCAATGCCTCTCGCTCTCCTCTATGCCAAATTGAAACCACGATCCGGCTTCATAGCCTCGTTCGAGATGGACAAGATGACCGACCAGTCCCCCAACCGCTGCCGCCTCGTGCTGATCGCTCCAGACGTCGCCGAACCCTCGGTCCTCGTACGCTTGATCGAGACGGCGCTGTCCGGCGGAGACGTGGCGTCTGTCATCCTGCCCCAGTTCGGCCTCGACGACGCGACGTTCCAGAAGCTTGCCGAGAGCGTGGTGCCGGTGATCCAGGCACGGGGCGCCGCCGTGATGATTGCCGGCGACACACGCGTGGCGGCCAGGGTCAAGGCCGACGGCGTGCATGTCGAAGGAAAGCCGCCGGTCCTGGCCGACGCCATCGACCGGCTGCAGGACAAGATGATGGTCGGGGCGGGCGGCGCCAAGACGCGCGACGATGCGCTCGATCTCGGCGAGTTGCGGCCGGACTACATGTTCTTCGGGCGCTTCGGCTACGACAACACGCCTGCTCCGCATCATCGCAACCTGACGCTCGGAGCGTGGTGGGCCGAGATGATCGAGGTTCCCTGCATCGTGATGGCCGGCAGCGAACTCGCCTCTGTCGCCGAGGTCGCATCGACGGGCGTCGAGTTCGTTGCCGTTTCCGCCGCGGTGTTTGGCGCCGAAGACCCGGCCGCAGCGGTCGCCGAAGCGAATCGCCTGCTCGACGAGGCCATCCCCGTGGTCGAGGAAGATGCATGACGACAAACCGGCTGGCCTTGGCAGCGCTTGTTCTGGCCGCGGCCTTCGGCCCGGTCCCGGCCGGCGCCGCCGAAAGCCCGCCTGATCCGGCCTCTGTACAGCTCGAACCGCCGAATCTCAGCCCCGACGCCGGACCGGCCGTCGAACCCCGGATCTTGCCCGGCACAGCCGCCGGCCTGCTGCCGGCGGCGCCCGCGCTTCCGTCGCGCTTCGGCACGAAGGCGCCCGACGACGCTTTCGGGGCGTTTCAGCGCGGTCTTTACATCACCGCCTACAATCTTGCCTTGCCCCGCGCTCAGGCCGGCGATCCCGCAGCGCAGACGCTCGTGGCCGAACTCCTTTCGCGCGGGCTCGGCATGGCGCGCAAGCCGTCGGAAGCAGCGGACTGGTATCGCAAGGCGGCGGATGCGGGCATCCCCGAAGCGAAGTTCCAGTATGCGCTGATGATGATCGACGGAAAGCACGCTCCCCAGGACGGCGAGCGCGCCTTCGAGTTGATGAAGGAAGCTGCCGACCTCGGCAACCGTCTCGCCGCCTTCAACTATGCCCAGATGCTGGTGGACCGGGAGCCGGGGCCGACGGGAATGAACAAGGCCGTTCCGTATTACGAGATGGCCGCGCGCGCCGGCCTCGCCGATGCGCAATATGCCATGGCGCAAATCCATACGGCAGGTGTGCTTGGCCCGCCCGACGACCTGAAGGCCCGCAACTTTCTGGCGCTGGCCGCGATGCAGAATTTCGATTCGGCGCAGCTGGACCTCGCCACATGGCTGGTCGAGGGACGTGGCGGACGGACCGATTATGAAGCCGGCTTCGGGTGGATGAGGCGGGCGGCGGAAGCCGGAAACGTGGCCGCCCAGAACCGGCTCGCCAAGCTCTACGTCTACGCCCTCGGCACCGATCCCGATCCGATCCTGGCAGCCGCCTGGTACATCAAGGCACGCCGCGCCGGGCTGCGCGACCTCGAGATGGAAGACTTTCTCCAGGGATTGACGTCGGAACAGCAGAAGCAGGCGATCGAGCGGGCGAACCGGCTCCGCTGACCTGTCCGCCGATGCTTGTCACCGCAAACTCTTGCCTACCGGTGCGTTTTATGGTCTTGGAAGCGCCGAAACGGCCTTCCGGGGCCCAGCTCTTCTGAAAGATGCGAGAATGGCCAAGATCAACGGCAACGAAATCCGTCCCGGCAATGTGATCGAGCACAATGGCGGCTTGTGGGTTGCGGTCAGGACCAATGCCGTGAAGCCCGGCAAGGGCGGCGCCTACAACCAGGTGGAACTGAAGAACCTCATCGACGGGACCAAGCTCAACGAGCGTTTCCGCTCCGCCGAAACGGTGGAGAAGGTTCGGCTCGAGCAGAAGGACTTCTCGTTTCTCTACGAACAGGGCGAAGCGCTGGTGTTCATGGATTCCGAGAGCTACGAGCAGTTGGAGTTGCAGAAGGACTTCGTCGGCGACCGCGCCGCGTTCCTGCAGGACGGCATGACCGTCACCGTCGAGCTCTACGAGGAAAAGCCGATCGGCATTTCATTGCCCGACCAGGTGGTGCTCACCATCACCGAAGCCGATCCTGTCGTGAAGGGTCAGACGGCCGCGTCGTCCTACAAGCCGGCGGTGCTGGAGAACGGCATCCGCGTGCTGGTGCCGCCGTTCATCTCGTCGGGCGAGCGGATTCTCGTCGACACCAACGAACTGACCTACGTCCGCCGCGCCGACTGACGCGCTCAAAAGTCGAACGGGACCGATTGAATGGCGTATTCCGCGCTCATGAGAGTGATGGTCGAGGCTGCCCGCAAGGCAGGCCGCTCGCTGTCGCGCGATTTTGGCGAGGTGCAGAACCTCCAGGTGTCGATGAAGGGCCCGGGAGACTATGTCAGCCAGGCCGACCGCAAGGCCGAGGAGATCATCTTCACCGAACTGTCGCGCGCACGGCCCGGCTATTCCTTCCTGATGGAGGAGCGCGGCGTGGTCGAAGGCGACGATGCCCAGCACCGCTGGATCGTCGATCCGCTCGACGGCACGACGAACTTCCTGCATGGCATTCCGATCTTCGCGGTATCCATCGCGCTGGAGCGCCAGGGGCAGCTTCAGGCGGCCCTTGTCTACAATCCGGCGATGGACGAACTCTACACCGCGGAACGCGGCGGCGGCGCCTTCATGAACGACCGCCGACTGCGCGTTGCCGGACGCACCAAGCTGACGGACAGTGTCATTGGCACCGGCATCCCGCATCTGGGCCGAGGCCACCACGGGAATGCGCTGATCGAGTTGCGCAACGTCATGGGCGAGGTGTCCGGCATCCGCCGCATGGGCGCCGCGGCGCTCGATCTCGCCTATGTCGCGGCCGGTCGCCTGGACGGCTTCTGGGAGAGCGGACTGTCGCCCTGGGACATGGCCGCCGGGCTGTTGCTGGTTCGTGAGGCAGGCGGCTTCGCCAGCGATCGCGAGGGAGGCCAGGAGATGTTCGACACCGGCACCGTCGTTGCCGGAAACGAAACGATCCACCGCGTCCTGCTCAGACAGCTCAGGAAGCCACTCTCCCCGCGCCCGGCCTGACCATCACAGATTCACGGGAACGGGTTCGGCGCTTGCGGCGTTGACGCGCACTCATGGCCGCGACGATAATTCGGTCATACCGGCTGGATATGGTTCCTGCATGACGTTGACCCGCCGCCACCCGTATCTCCATCTTCACGCCGATTGGCGGCGAATCACGCGTGCCGAACTCCTGGCCGACGGCATCGTGCATGCCATCGGCATCGTGTTCGCGATCACCGCCGGCGCCGTTCTTCTCTGGCTCGCCGCTGGCCGCACGGCCGCGGCGGAGTACATCGCGACGATCTTCTACGTCGTTTCGCTGCTGACCGTGCTCTCTGTCTCCTGCGCCTACAACCTTTGGCCCGCCTCGCGCGCCAAATGGATCCTGAGGCGCTTCGACCATTCCGCCATCTACCTGTTGATCGCGGGAACCTACACGCCGCTGCTGGCCCAGCTCGATGGGACGACCGCAGGCCTCATGCTCGCTCTCGTCTGGGGCGCCGCCATCGCCGGAATCACCCTGAAACTCCGGTTCCCCGGCCGTTTCGACCGCGCGGCGATCGTGTTCTACCTGGCAATCGGGTGGAGCGGCATCGTCGTCGCGGGCGATCTCGCCGAGATCGTCCCACCCAGCACGATCTGGTACATCACGGCCGGCGGGATCTGCTACTCGGCAGGGGTGATATTCTTCGTCTGGCGCAATCTCCGCTTTCAATCGGCGGTCTGGCATGGCTTTGTGGTTTCGGGCGCGGGTCTGCACCTGGCGGCGATGATGGACCTGCTGGTCGTCCACCGCCTCTGACGCGAGAAGGACCGTGTCGGTTGTGATGACCGGCGGGACTGTCCTTTCATTTTCGTCACAATTCCGGATAAAGTCGCCATCGGTGCGGGACAGAGACTGAGGCTTGGCATGGCATGGTTCGGATCAACGGCGGAGGACGCGCTTTCGGGCGGGCAGTACGACCCGCAGAAGCTGTCCAGTCCGCAGGTCTTCCTTCTGTCGATGCTGATCTTCGTCGCCATCGCCGGTTTCGTCGCCGCGATTCTCTACCGTCAGATCTCCTCCGCCTTCACCACGAATCCCGGGCTCAACGGCCTGATCATCGGCGTCCTCGCAGTTGGCGTGCTGCTGGCCTTCAACCAAGTGGTGCGGCTGTTTCGGGAAGTGCGTTGGGTAAACTCCTTTCGCGCCGGCTCTGAGGCGCGCGACCCCGTCCTGCTCGCGCCCATGAAGGTGCTGCTCGGCCGATCCTCAGCGACGGCGCTCTCGACCGTCTCGCTGCGGACGATCCTCGATTCCATCGCGACCCGCCTCGATGAAAGCCGCGACATCTCGCGCTACCTGATCGGCCTTCTCGTGTTTCTCGGCCTGCTCGGCACCTTCTGGGGCCTGTTGCAGACCATCGGCTCGATCGGCGATACCATCCAGACGCTCGATCCCGGCTCGGGCGACACCAATGACGTGCTCAACGCGCTCAAATCCGGCCTGGCGGCGCCGCTCGCCGGCATGGGCACCGCGTTCTCGTCATCGCTGTTCGGCCTCGCCGGTTCCCTCGTCCTGGGCTTCCTGGACCTGCAGGCCGGCCGGGCGCAAACCCGCTTCTACACCGAACTGGAAAACTGGCTTTCCTCGGTGACCGATCTCGATTCCGATGCGCCGGTCCTCGACGCCAGTCGCAGTTCCACGTCGGAAGAAATGCGGCGCATGGCCGAGCAGCTTCGCTCGATCAGCGAGACCGGCGGCTCAAGCCAGCGTGTCGCGACCTCGATGGCAAACCTTGCCGAGGGTATCTCGGGGTTGGTCAAGAACATGCGCAGCGAACAGCAGATGATGCGCGACTGGGTGGAGGCGCAGGCCGAGGAACAGCGGGCGACCCGCGAGGTTCTGGAGAGCATCGCGGATTCGCTGAAGAAGCGGGGAGACACCTGACATGGCGCTGGCACGCGGGCGGCGGCGCGAACGCAACGTCGATTACTGGCCAGGCTTCGTCGATGCCCTCTCGACGCTGCTGCTCGCGATCATGTTCCTCCTGTCGGTCTTCGTTCTGGCGCAGTTCCTGCTGTCGCGCGAGATTTCCGGCAAGGACGAGGTCCTGAATCGCCTGAACTCGCAGATCAACGAACTGACCCAGCTGCTCGCGCTCGAGCGATCGAACACGCAGGACGCCGAAGACCAGCTCGCCAGTCTCCAGGCGTCGCTCTCATTTGCTGAAAACGAGCGTTCGCGGCTGGAGAACCTGCTTGCCGCCGGGTCGGGAGCCGACTCCGCGGCGCGCGAGCAGATCGGCGCGCTGACCGGCGAACTGGCCGACGAACGGCAGATCTCGCAGCGGGCGCTGTCGCAGGTCGAACTGCTCAACCAGCAGATTTCGGCACTGCGTCGCCAGATCGCCGCGCTCGAGGACGCGCTCGACGTTTCGGAGTCGCGGGATCGCGAATCGAATGCCAAGATCGCGGATCTGGGCCGCCGCCTCAACGTGGCGCTGGCGCAGCGCGTGCAGGAACTGAACCGCTACCGCTCCGACTTCTTCGGACGCCTGCGCGAAATCCTGTCCGATCGGGAGAACATCCGCATCGTCGGCGACCGCTTCGTGTTCCAATCCGAGGTGCTTTTCCCGTCCGGCTCGGACGTGATCAACGAGGCCGGGCGCGACGAGATGGCCAAGCTTGCCGCTGCCATCATCGACCTGCGGCGCGAAATCCCGCCGGAGATCAACTGGGTGCTGCGCGTCGACGGTCACACCGACAACGTTCCGCTGTCGGGCACCGGCCGCTATCGCGACAATTGGGAACTCTCCTCGGCGCGCGCCGTATCGGTGGTGAAGTATCTGATCGCTCAGGGCGTGCCCGCCGTGCACCTCGTGGCCGCCGGCTTCGGCGAGTTCCAGCCGCTGGTCGAAGGCGATACGCCCGACGCGCGCAACCGCAACCGCCGCATCGAGCTCAAGCTGACGGAGCGGTGAAGTCTCAGCTGGCGATCAGCAGCGCCGCCAGGGCCAGCGCCGCCGGGACGGCCTGCACGTAGAGAATCCTGCGCGACACCGTGGCGGCACCAAACAGGCCCGCCACGATGACACAGCCGAGAAAGAACACCTTGATCGCGAAACCGTCCGCGCCGAGCCATAGGCCCCACACGAGCCCGGCGACGAGGAAGCCATTGTAGAGGCCCTGGTTCATCGCCAGCGCCTTCGAGCGTGCGGCGAATTCGGGCTCGAGCCGGAAGGCCTTGTGCCCGGCCGGCGTGTCCCAGGCGATCATCTCCAGATACATGAAACAGAGGTGCAGCGCCGCCACCAGCGCGATCAGGATCGTCGAGATCATTCCCCTCCCCCCTTTGTCGGTGTGATGACATGACGTTGGCGTCATGCGCGCGTCAAGGACCCGCTGGGCAGCCGCAGGGGTTTGCCCCCTCCGCGCGCGTCGCGCGGCGGTGCACAACGCATCGACCGCGGGAGCCACGCTTGATCGGCTTTGCGCCGCATGCGTAACTCGACCCGGTGACATGGGGAGGAACGGCCATGGATTGCGACGCCATCATCGTGGGCGGCGGGCTCGCGGGGCTCGTGGCCGCGGCAGAGCTTGCCGACCGCGGCAAGCGCGTGACCATCCTGGAGCAGGAGGGCGAGAACTCGCTTGGCGGACAGGCCTTCTGGTCGCTTGGCGGGCTGTTCTTCGTCGACAGTCCGGAACAGCGGCGGCTGCGGATCCGCGACAGCCGCGACCTGGCGCTGCAGGACTGGTTGGGTTCGGCGCAGTTCGACCGGCCGGAAGACCACTGGCCGCGCAAGACGGCCGAGGCCTACATCGATTTCGCCGCAGGCGAGATGCGGCCATGGCTGCATGCGATGGGAATGCGATGGTTTCCGGTGGTAGGCTGGGCCGAGCGCGGCGGCGGGCACGCGCACGGCCATGGCAACTCGGTGCCGCGCTTCCATATCACCTGGGGCACCGGGCCGGGCGTCGTCGAGCCCTTCGAGCAGCGCGTTCGGGCGCATGCGACCGCCGGCCTGATCACGCTCAAGTTCCGCCACCGTGTCTCGAGGCTCATCCGGACGAACGGCGCGGTGACGGGGGTCGCGGGCGAGATCCTCGAACCCTCGACGGTGGCGCGCGGACAGAAGTCCGGCAGAAACATCGTCGGCGACTTCGAACTGTCGGCAGGCGCGGTGCTGGTGACATCCGGCGGCATCGGCGGCGACCTCGATCTCGTGCGCAAGGCCTGGCCGGTCGAGCGGCTGGGGCCAGCGCCGAAGACCATGGTCGCGGGCGTGCCACATCATGTCGACGGCCGCATGGTCGCCATCAGCCAGGCCGCAGGGGCGGCGGTCATCAACGGCGACCGCATGTGGCACTACACCGAAGGCGTTCGGAACTGGGATCCGATCTGGCCGAACCATGGCATTCGCATCCTGCCCGGGCCGTCGTCGATGTGGTTCGACGCGCGTGGCGAACGGCTGCCGGCGCCCTGCATGCCAGGTTTCGACACGCTCTCGACGCTGAAACACATCCTCGCCACCGGCCATGACTGGTCGTGGTTCGTGCTGACGCAGAAGATCATCAAGAAGGAGTTCGCGCTGTCGGGCTCAGAGCAGAACCCGGACTTCACCGCGAAGGACTGGCGGGCGGTGCTCAAGAACCGTCGCGGCGCGTCGGCTCCGCCGCCGGTCGAGGCGTTCAAGCAAAAGGGCGCCGATTTCATCGTGCAAAAGGATCTGGGCGCGCTCGTGGAGGCCATGAACGCGATGACCGGCGAGCCGATGATCGATGCCGGCCGGCTGCGGATGCAGATCGAGGCGCGCGACCGGGAAATCGACAACCCCTTCTCCAAGGATGCTCAGGTGACGGCAATCCGAGGGGCGCGCGCCTATCTCGGCGACAAGCTGATCCGCACGGCCAAGCCGCACAAGATCCTCGATCCGGCAAACGGACCGTTGATCGCCGTCAGGCTCAACATTCTGACGCGCAAGACACTGGGCGGGCTTCACACCAACCTCGACGGACAGGTGCTCGATGCGGCAGGCGAGCCGATCCCCGGCCTCTATGCGGCCGGCGAGGTTGCAGGCTTCGGTGGCGGCGGCTACCACGGCACCAACGCGCTGGAGGGAACCTTCCTCGGCGGCTGCATCTTCTCGGGCAGGAATGCGGGCCGCCACGCGGCGGGATGAGGAGACCGGTATGGACCTGATGAATCACGGCTTCACCAATGCCGACATCGCCGAACTGACGGCGTGGCGACGCAAGCTCCATGAAAACCCCGAGATCTCCGGCGAGGAGGAGGGGACGGCTCGTGAGGTGGTGGCCTTCCTCGCCGACACCGCTCCGGATCGGGTGTTGACGAGGATGGGCGGACACGGCGTGGCGGTGGTTTTCGACAGCGGCGCGCCGGGACCGACACTGCTCTTCCGTTCCGAACTCGACGCCCTGCCGATCGAGGAGCTTTCCGACGCGCCGCACCGCTCGCGGGTGCCGGGCAAGTCGCACATGTGCGGCCATGACGGGCATACCGCGATCCTGGCCGCCATGGCGCGCCAGCTCGCCCGTCAGCGGCCGAAGACCGGTCGTGTGGTGCTGATGTTCCAGCCCGCAGAGGAAACCGGCGAGGGCGCGGCCGGCGTGATTGCCGATCCGCGCTTTGGCGAGATCCAGCCCGACTTCGCCTTCTCGCTGCACAATCTCCCGGGCACGCCGCTCAGTCATGTCCGGCTGAAATCCGGGGTGGTGAACTGCGCCTCGCGCGGCATGCGCATCGTGCTGTCGGGAAAAACCGCGCATTCCTCCATGCCCGAGACCGGTGTGTCGCCGATGATGGCCGTGAGCCGTCTGATGCCGGCGTTGACCGGACTGTCGGCCGGGCACTTCAGCCGCGACGACTTCGCCCTCGTGACGGTCTGCCACGTTTCGATGGGCGAGGCGGTGTTCGGTATTGCGCCCGGCCGGGCGGAAATCTTCTGCACGCTGCGCACAAGGCTGGACGAGCGGATGGACGACCTCGTCGCGGCAGCCGAAGCGCTCGTTCACCGGGAAGAAATCGCGGGCCTCAGCGCATCGGTCGACTACCACGAGATCTTCCTGGCGAGCCTGAACGATCCGGATGCGACGGCACGGCTGAGGGCGGCGCTCGACGCGGAAGGCATCGTCCACGACGAGGCCGAATTGCCGATGCGCGCGTCGGAGGATTTCGGCCGTTTCGGCCATGGCGCGAAGTCGGCGATGCTGTTCCTCGGCAGCGGCGAAACCCATCCGCAACTGCACAATCCCGACTACGACTTTCCCGACGACCTGATCCCGATCGGCGCACGCATCTTCCTGCGCGTCGCGCGGACGATGCTGGGGTAGGGGAAAGAGGAGGCGCCGCCAGTGGCCGGTTCCTACTCGGCCGCCTTCCTGAACGCATCCGCGCCGGTTTCGAACTGCAGCTTGGCAAGCCGGGCATAGACACCGTTCTGCATGACGAGGCTCTGGTGCGTGCCCTCCTCGACCACGCGGCCCTCGTCGAGCACGAGAATGCGGTCCGCCTTGAGCACGGTAGCGAGGCGATGCGCGATGACGAGCGTCGTGCGGCCTTCCATCAGGCGTTCGAGCGCGGCCTGCACCAGGGTCTCGCTCTGGGCGTCCAACGCCGAGGTCGCCTCGTCGAGGAGCAGGATCGGCGCATCGCGCAGGATGGCGCGGGCGATCGCGACGCGCTGTCGCTGGCCGCCGGACAGCGTCACGCCGCGCTCGCCCACCGGGGTGTCGTAGCCCTTGTCGAGGGCGCGGATGAACTCGTCGGCCAGCGCGTCCTTTGCGGCCGCCTCGATCTCGGCGTCGGTCGCGCCAGGGCGGCCAAAGGCGATGTTCTCGCGCACGGTGGCGGCGAAGATGGTGAGGTCCTGCGGGACGAGGGCAATGCGCGAGCGGGCCTCGATCGGATCCGTCTTGGCGAGATCGACCCCGTCGATGAGGATCGATCCGCCCTGTGGGTCGTAGAAGCGCAGCAGGAGCGAGAAGATCGTCGTCTTGCCCGCGCCGGACGGCCCGACGATGGCGATGGTCTCGCCGGGCCTGGCCTCGAAGGAGAAGCCGCGCAAGGCCGACCGTTCCGGCGCGGTGGGATAGGCGAACTGAACGTCGCGAAACTCGACCGAGCCGATGGGCGTCGCCGGCAAGGGCGTCGGATTGGCGGGCGCGGCGATCGTCGGCTCCTCGGCGAGTAGCTCGGTCAGCCGCTCTGCAGCGCCAGCCGCCTGGCTGAGTTCGCCCCACACCTCCGACAGGGCGCCGAGCGCACCTGCGGCAAAGACCGAGTAGAGCAGGAACTGTCCCAGCGTACCGGCACTCATGGTGCCGGCAAGGACGTCGCGTGACCCGAACCAGAGCACCGCCACGACCGAGGAGAAAATCATGAAGATGGCGAAGAAGGTGAGGAAGGATCGCGCGAAGACCGAAGACTGCGCGGCCCGGAACGCGATCTCGACGGCGCCGGCGAACTTCGTCGAGACGAGCTTCTCGTTGGTAAAGGCCTGCAGCGTGCGGATCGAGCCGATCTGTTCGCTGGCATAGGCGGAGGCGGCCGCCAGCGTGTCCTGCGCAAGCCGCGACCTGCGCCTGACCGAGCGGCCGAAGGCGACCAGCGGAAGCACCACGATCGGAATGGCGCCGATGACCAGCATCGACAGCTTGGGGCTGGTCACCACCATCATGCCGAGCGCGCCGATGCCCAGAATCGTGTTGCGAAGGGCCATCGACGCGGTGGCGCCGACGGCCGACTTGATCTGCGTGGTGTCGGCCGTGAGCCGCGAGACGATTTCGCCGGACTGCACCGTGTCGAAGTAGCCGGGCGACAGCATGGTGACATGCTGAAAGACATCGCGGCGGACGTCGGAGACGATACGCTCGCCGAGCGTGATGACGAAATAGTAACGGCAGGCCGAGGCAAGCGCGAGCACCAGGGCAATGACGATCAGCATCGAGAAATAATTCGCGATGAAGGTGGAATCGGAGGCCGAGAAGCCATGATCGACCATGCGTCGCACGGCGATCGGCAGCGTCAGCGTGGTTCCGGCAGCAACCGCAAGGAAGACCAGAGCCCCGGCCACGAGGCCCTTGTAGTGCAGGAGATAGGGAAACAGCTTGCGAAGCGGTTTTAGGGAGCGGCGGCGTCTTTCCGCCTCGCCCGATAGATCCGCCATCCCGACCTCGCTTCCTTGACCGCCGGTCGCGCGCTGGAGCGCCCGGTCTTGTGCTTCCGTTTCGGCTGATGTATAGGCTCGCCGACGTTTTTGGAAGCCGTAGCCCTCGCTGGCCGCGGCTTCAACCATTTCACACAGGCAAGATTGCCGCAGGCGCGCCGGCCGCGCGGAAGCCGCAAGCATCAGGACGAGAGCGATGAAAGAGAAGATCCATCCCGACTACCACACCATCAAGGTGGTGATGACCAACGGCACCGAGTACTTCACGAAGTCGACCTGGGGCAAGGAAGGCGACACGATGAACCTCGACATCGATCCCTCCACGCATCCGGCCTGGACCGGCGGTCAGCAGACCCTGCTCGATCGCGGCGGCCGTCTGACCAAGTTCAAGAGCAAGTTCGCCGGCCTCGGCCTCTGAGCCGCACACAACCGGTCGGATTTCGGAAACCCCGCTTCGGCGGGGTTTTTTGTTGCAGGCAAGACAGGACGATGAACGATGCCGTCGCTCAGGCGGTGGCGGGCTTGGCGTCGGAATGCCCGAGATCCCTTTCGGGCCAGACGAGATCTCGCACGCGCTGCTTGAGAACCTTGGCTTCCGGAAAGCCGCCGTCGCGCTTGCGCTCCCAGATCGTGACTCCGTCGCAAGCGATCTCGAAGACGCCGCCCGTGCCCGGAACCAGCGCCACCTCGCCCAAGTCCGCCCCGAAGCTCGACAGAAGCTCCTGCGCCATCCACGCGGCGCGCAGGAGCCATTGGCACTGGGTACAGTAGGTGATGGCGATGCGCGGCCGTCCGCTCATGCGGCGGAGAGCTTCGCCATCGTCTCCTCGTCGACCTCGAAATTGGCGTAGACGTTCTGGACGTCGTCGTCATCCTCGAGAACGGCGATCAGCTTCATCAGCGATTGCGCGCGTTCCTCGTCGACCGGGATCGTGTTCTGCGGCTTCCAGATCGTCTTGACCGTCTCGGCCTCGCCAAGCGCGGTTTCCAGCGCCTTCGAGACCTCGCCGATGTCGGCGAAGGCGCAATAGATCGTGTGGCCTTCCTCGTCGGACTGCACGTCCTCGGCACCCGCCTCGATCGCGGCTTCCATCACCTTGTCCGCGTCGCCGGCGGAGGCCGGGTAATAGATCTCTCCGGCCCGGTCCCACATGAAGGAGACGGAGCCGGTTTCGCCGAGCGCGCCGCCGGCCTTGGTAAAGGCCGCGCGCACGTTGGAGGCGGAGCGGTTGCGATTGTCGGTCAAGGCTTCGACGATGACGGCGACGCCGCCGGGGCCGTAGCCCTCGTAGCGCACTTCCTCGTAGTTCTCGGTGTCGCCGCCGGCCGCCTTGTTGATGGCGCGCTGGATGTTGTCCTTCGGCATCGACTGCGCCTTGGCCGCCTGGATGGCGAGGCGAAGGCGCGGGTTCATGTCGGGATCGGGCATCCCCATCTTGGCGGCGACGGTGATCTCGCGTGCGAACTTGGAAAACATCTTCGACCGCACGGCGTCCTGACGCCCCTTGCGATGCATGATGTTCTTGAACTGTGAATGGCCAGCCATGGCACCCCTGTCGTGGTCTTTTCAGGATTTGGCGGGCTTATAGTTAGTTTGCGGGCGAAGGTCCAGAAAAACAGGCTTCAGGCGCCGTGCTTCGGCTCGATCAGGTCCCAGCGATTGCCATGAAGATCCGCGAAGACGGCCACCGTGCCATAGGATTCGTGGCGCGGCGCTTCGAGGAAGACAACCCCTTTGGCGGCCATCGCCGCATGATCGCGGCCGAAATCGTCGGTTTCGAGAAACAGGAAGACACGGCCGCCGGTCTGGTCGCCGATGCGCTCCCGCTGCGCGTCTCCGTCGGCCTTCGCCAGAAGCACGCGGGCGCCTCCATCGGGCGTTCCCATGACCACCCAGCGCTTGCCGCCGCCCAGGTCGACGTCTTCCAGGAGGTCCAGACGCAGGCAATCGCGATACCAGTCGATCGCCGCGCCATAGTCGGCGACGAGCAAGGCAACGGTGGCGATGCGCCGCGCAGATTTGGCCGTCATTCGGCGATGACGTAGCGGCCGAGCATCCGGCGCTGGGCCAGGTCGTAGTGATAGATCGCTGTGGTGCCGCCCGGCAGTTCGGCATGCAGCGTCAGCCGGTCGCCGGACAGCGCCTGGGAGACGACGCGTGCGCCGGCCGGCAGGGCGATGACGCCTTCCACGAACGGCATGTCGGCCGAGGACGGAACGGCGGCGCTGGACGGCGATGGCGCGCTCGTCGACGAGAAGACACCAGACTTGTAGACAACGGCGCCCAGCACGGCCATAACGGCGGCCAGCAGAATGCCGATGTTGATGACGACGAAGCGCATGAGTTTGCGCTGAACCCGCTCGGCAGCCGGATCGAGCGGCTGTTCGTCGAGTTCATGATCGAGGGTCGGTTTCTGCATTTTTTCCGGAGCCAAGTCCCTGTCGCGAGCCCCTGATATCGAAGCCGAACCCGTTTTGGAAGGCGAAAGCGTCTTCGTCGCTGATTCCACCGCAGCAGGCGAGCGGCTCGACCAATGGCTGACCGCGAGACTGGGCGGCGAATTCTCGCGCAGTCGCGTCCAGTCGCTGATCCGGGACGGAGCGGTTCGCGTGGGGCCGGCCGTGGTGACGGAGCCCAAGCGCAAGATTGCTGATGGCGACCGCATCACGCTGGCAGTGCCTGAAGCCGAACCGGCCGAGCCCGAGGGCGAGAACATTCCGCTGACCGTCCTGTTCGAGGACGAGCACCTGATCGTGATCGACAAGCCGGCCGGGCTCGTCGTCCATCCGGGCTCGGGCAACTGGACCGGAACGCTTGTCAACGCGCTGATCCATCATTGCGGCGCCTCGTTGTCGGGCATCGGCGGCGTGAAGCGCCCGGGCATCGTTCACCGGCTCGACAAGGACACCAGCGGCGTGATGGTGGCCGCCAAGACCGACGCGGCACACCGCGCGCTGTCGGACGCCTTCGCCGACCACGGACGCAGCGGCGATCTGGAACGAGCCTATGCCGCGCTGGTCTGGGGCGTGCCGCCGCGCAATTCCGGCACGATCGACGCCGCGCTCGGCCGATCCGGGAAGGATCGCACCAAGCGGGCGGTCGTCAACGAAAACCGCGAGGACGCCCGCCATGCGGTGACGCATTTCAGGGTGGACAAGCGCTTCGTGCTGGCCGGCAAGGAAGACGTGGCTTCGCTCGTCGAATGCCGCCTGGAGACCGGGCGCACTCATCAGATCCGCGTACACATGGCCCATATCGGTCATCCGCTGATCGGCGATCCTGAATATGGCGGCGCCTTCCGCACCAAGGCGAATCGCCTGCCCGAGCCGTTGAGGAGCCTAGCAAGCGGCTTTCCGCGCCAGGCCCTGCATGCCCGCCTGCTGGCGTTCCGCCATCCCGCCACGGGCGAAGCGATGACGTTCGAAACGGACCTGCCGCCCGACATGTCGGAACTCGTGGCGGGGTTCGAGGGTTTGTCTGCCAAGCGCCGAAACTGAAGGTCGTCGGCCCAGACAACCGGTCAGGCTCGTTCACGTGCAGGTGACACAGCGTGTCATCCTGACATTCACCGTGAAATCGCCAGAATTCGTCCCTATATGACGTCGAGGTCGTGGTGCGTCCGAAGCACGACCGCGACCGCTGGTCCGCCGGTTTCCGGGGACCGACAGGAAAAGAGGAAGGGTGCTCCATGGCCCAGTCATTGCCCAGTATCGTTTCCGGTGAAGGCGGGCTTGCCCGCTACCTGGAAGAAATCCGTCGCTTTCCGATGCTCCAGCCGCAGGAAGAGTACATGCTCGCCAAGCGGTTCAACGAGCACGCCGACACCGCGGCGGCGCACAGGCTCGTCACAAGCCATCTTCGCCTCGTAGCGAAAATTGCGATGGGATATCGCGGCTATGGACTGCCGATCGGCGAAGTGGTGTCCGAAGGCAATGTCGGCCTGATGCAGGCGGTGAAGAAGTTCGAGCCCGATCGGGGCTTCCGTCTCGCCACCTATGCGATGTGGTGGATCAAGGCCTCCATCCAGGAGTACATCCTGCGTTCGTGGAGCCTGGTGAAGATGGGCACGACCGCAAATCAGAAGCGGCTGTTTTTCAACCTGCGCAAGGTCAAAGGCAAGATCCAGGCGCTCGAGGAAGGCGACCTGAAGCCCGAGCAGATCACGGAAATCGCGACACGCCTCAATGTGTCCGAGGAAGAGGTGGTGTCGATGAATCGTCGCCTCTCGGGCGACGCGTCACTGAACGCCCCGATCCGCGCGACAGAAGGCGAATCCGGCGAATGGCAGGATTGGCTCGTCGATGACAGCCAGTCCCAGGAAGACATGCTGGTCGAGCAGGACGAGCTCGAGAACCGCCGCGGCATGCTGTCCGGCGCGCTCGATGTGCTCAACGAACGCGAACGCCGCATTTTCGAGGCGCGGCGGCTTTCCGAAGACCCGCTGACGCTGGAGGAACTGTCCTCCGAGTTCGACATCAGCCGGGAGCGCGTCCGGCAGATCGAGGTCCGCGCGTTCGAAAAGGTGCAGGACGCGGTCAAGGCCGCCGCCCGGCGCCAGGCGCAGGCGCTGCGCACCATCGACGCTGGCGCCGAAGCCTGACCCACCCTGGCGAGGTTTGCCAGCCGATGTTCATGTGATTCATACGCCGTCGGATCAACGATCCGGCGGCGTTTTCGTGACGGCCTGAAGTCGGCTCGCGCCACCGTTGCTTCCGGCGAAAGATTCCCGTGTTGCTAACCAGGATTTCAGAATTCTGGGCGATCACTTGTTGTGAAGCGACCGAACGCGTCCGGCGCCATGTAACCGAGGATCGCCCGACCGATGAAATCCCACCATCAGGCCTGTGCGGGATGCCGCGATGGAGAAGCCCTTTCCTTCGGGATCGCCATGGCCTTTCAGCCGATCGTTGCGGCCGCCAATGGCTCGATCTTCGCCTACGAGGCGCTGGTGCGCGGCGAGAATGGCGAAGGTGCCAGCGAAATCCTGTCGCGGGTGTCCGAGGAAAACCGCTACGCCTTCGACCAGGCTTGCCGCCGTACCGCGATCAGGAGCGCGGCAGGACTTGGCCTCGCTGAACTCGGTGCACGGCTGTCGATCAACTTCATGCCGAATGCGGTCTACAAGGCCGAGGCCTGCATCAGGGTGACGCTGGAGACTGCTCGCGAAACCGGCTTCCCGCTGTCCAGCATCATCTTCGAATTCACGGAGAACGAGATGATCCGCGACCCCGGCCACGTGAAGGAGATCGTGCGCGCCTACAACTCGTTCGGCTTCCTGACAGCGCTCGACGATTTTGGCGCGGGCTATGCGGGGCTTGGCCTGCTCGCCAACTTCCAGACGGACATCGTCAAGCTGGACATGGACCTGATCCGCAACATCAATGCCGACCGGGCACGCCGCGCCATCGTGCGCGGCATCGTGGTGATGGCGAAGGATCTGGGAATCACGCTGATCGCCGAAGGCATCGAGACTCCGGAAGAATACGAGGTGCTGCGCGACCTGGGGATTGACCATCTGCAGGGCTACGTCATCGCACGCCCAGGCTTCATGAGCCTTCCAGCGCCCAGGCAGATCAGGCTCGCCGCCTGACGATACGTCCGAGCGGGCCGCTCCCGCGTCAGCCGCTGTCCGCTTCCTGCCAGGCCCGCAGTGCCTGTTCGAACACCTGCTCACCGGGAATGCCCTTCTCCATCGTCATGAGCGCGCGGCGGCCAGACTTGTAGACGATCGGCACGTCGATCCAGTTCTGGCGGCTCAGAAGCGAATTGTTGGCGTCCCGCGCCTGCTTTTCGTCATTGAGAGCGAGAAGGAAAAAGCCGTCGGCGATCTTGGCCGTCATGCCGGCGAGCGGACTTCCGGCCGATTCCTCCGTCTCCTTCATCGTCATGCGAAGCACATTGTCGATGGCGCCGCCGGCAAAATTTTCCGGGGTGATGAAGATCAACTCGACGATGTGGCTGGCGGGCAAGGACTTGTCGGCGTTGCGACGGATCGTCATCCGAAGCTGGATGTCCCTGCCAGGCACGCTCGCCTCGGCTCGGATCGCAGGTTCCGGCGGGAGGTCGTTGCCCGGCGATTCCTGAATCAGGGACCAGACCGTGGCCCCCGGCTCCGCCGAGCCCTGCGCGACGCTGGTGCGCTCCTCGTAGAAGATCGCGCGCTGGCCGACCGGCACCGCCGCCTCGTTGGCCGGCGCAGGCGTGGCCGCATCCGGAGCCTGAGTCGCAGCCGCCACGGACGTGCCCTCGCCGATGATGGGCCTGCCGTTGGCGGGGCCGTCGTCGACCTCGCTGCCATCGGGATTGAGGCGCTGGGTCAACTTCGGCGCGGTGTCGGTGGCAGTGACATTGTCGCTGCTCGTGCCGGACACGTCGGGCTCCGGCGAAAGCGCAGCGATTTCTTCTTCGTCCTCTTCGACGGCGAGCGGCTCTGCAGGTTCCGGCGCGGCGTCCGGCGCAAGGTTCACCGTCGAAACGTCACCGCCTCCAAAGAGCGATCCGATCCGATCCTGGTTTGCCCAAAGGCCGTAGCCCAGCCCACCGAACACGACGAGGGCGGCAGCGGCGCCAGCCGCGATCTTGACGAAGCCCGAGCGGGCGCGGGCGGGCGCCTGCGGCGCCGCCCCGGCTCCGCCATATCGCCGGTCGTCCGCCGAAATGGCGCCGCCCAGCGGATCGTCGTGGCGCGGTGCGGCGGCAGGTTCGTCATAGGCGCCATAGCTGTCGTTGCCATCGAAGGACGGCTCTTCGTACTCGGGCTCGAATTCCGGTTCCTCTTCGTCCTCCGGTTCAGGGACGTTCGCTACGGGAGAAAAGCCGCGCGGAGCCTGCGCAGGAAGCGGCTGGACGGGCCTGAATCCATCCCTGGCGGCTGCCGCGGCGGGTGCAACCGTGGACGCGGCCACGGCAATGGGCGCAGTGCTGGCGTTCGCGGCGGCTCGAGACGAGGGCACGGGCGCGGCCGGAACCGGGCGGGAGGGAGGGGCAGGGTCCGGAGCCTTCGGCGCCGGCTTCGACAGGCTGGAAAACAGCGCGTCGAGCTCGTCGAGCGGATCCTCCTCCTCATCGAACTCGATGGAGATGTCGAGGGCTGCGTACTCCGCCTCGACCTTGAGAATA
Organism: Aquibium carbonis; assembly: GCF_003970795.1. Classification (GTDB taxonomy): domain Bacteria; phylum Pseudomonadota; class Alphaproteobacteria; order Rhizobiales; family Rhizobiaceae; genus Aquibium; species Aquibium carbonis. The sequence continues at coordinate 56,693 of NZ_RWKW01000002.1, forward strand.
GCCTCCTCCAGCGCCTTGCGCTGGCGGTCGATGACAACGGGTGGCGCAGGCGGATTGAGAGCCGCGAGCTTCGCGCCGATGGTGATGCGCGCCTTCTGGTAAACCTTCTCGCGCACATCGGGCGTGGTCTCGCCGAGGCCTTCGATGGTCTTTTTGAGGACCGCTACGAAATCCGCCATATGTCTCTTCGACCTATATTTTTTCCTCCCGGACAGACGCGGCCATTTCCGCCCCCCGCAGGAGTTTCAAACTAATCTTGAAACGGGTCCGTCACAAGTATGGTGTCATCGCGCTCGGGGCTGGTCGACAGCAGCGCAACCGGCGCGCCGATCAGTTCCTCCACGTATCGAACATACTTCACCGCTTGCGCGGGAAGGTCGTTCCAGCTGCGCGCGCCGCGCGTCGTGCCCTTCCAGCCTTCGAGGCTCTTGTAGATGGGCTCCACGCGCGCCTGCGCGCCCTGGCTGGCCGGAAGATAGTCGATCTCTTCGCCGTCAAGTCGATAGCCGGTGCAGACCTTGATCTCGTCGAGCCCGTCGAGAACGTCGAGCTTGGTCAACGCGATGCCATCGATCCCGTTCACCGCCACCGCCTGGCGCACCAGCACGGCGTCGAACCAGCCGCAGCGGCGCTTGCGCCCGGTCACCGTGCCGAACTCGTGGCCGCGCTCGCCGAGGAAATTGCCGACCTCATTGTCCTGCTCGGTCGGAAAAGGCCCTTCGCCGACGCGGGTGGTGTAGGCCTTGGTGATGCCGAGCACGTATCCGATGGTTCCGGGCCCGACACCCGAGCCTGTGGCGGCCTGACCCGACACGGTGTTCGACGACGTCACGAAGGGATAGGTGCCGTGATCGATGTCGAGCAGCGTGCCCTGAGCACCCTCGAACAGGATGCGATCGCCCGCGCGGCGTGCATCGTCGAGAATCTTCCAGACACGATCCATGTAGGGCAGAATCTTGTCGGCGACGGAGCGAAGCTCTTCCATGGCCGTCGCATGGTCGACTTCGGCATGGCCGAGACCGCGCCGCAACGCATTGTGATGCGTGAGCAACCGATCGACCTTGCCCGGAAGGCTTTCCATGTCCGACAGATCCATGACCCGTATCGCCCTGCGGCCGACCTTGTCCTCATAGGCCGGCCCGATACCCCTGCGGGTGGTTCCGATCTTGGTGCCCGAATTCGAGGCCGCGTCTTCGCGGAACCCATCAAGCTCCCTGTGAAGGGACAGTATCAACGCGGTATTTTCGGCTATTTTCAGGCGGTCCGGATTTACGTCGACGCCCTGCCCCTTCAGTCGCTCCACCTCGGCGACGAAGGCATGCGGATCGAAGACCACGCCATTGCCGATGACGGACAGCTTGCCAGGGCGCACGACGCCCGACGGAAGCAGCGACAACTTGTAGACCTTGCCATCGACGACCAGCGTGTGCCCGGCATTGTGTCCGCCCTGGAAACGAACCACGAGATCGGCACGCTCGGACAACCAGTCGACGATCTTGCCCTTGCCCTCATCGCCCCACTGAGACCCGACGACCACGACGTTGGCCATTGACGCTTCCTTCCAGATGCCGGCGCAGGAAGCGCCGCAAAAAATGACAGGCTTCTATAGCGGGCCGCACCGAGCCGCGCGACCCCTTTTCGCGCCGGTTTCGTGCCGAGGACCAACCAAATAGGCGCGTTTGATCATTTACTTCGAGACCGCGAGCCCCTAACCCCGGCGCCACTCGACCTGAACGGATCCCCATGCATCAAGCGGCCTATGCCCTGCTCCTGCTGACGACCATGTTCTGGGGCGGCAATGCCGTGGCCGGCAAGATGGCCGTGGGCCACGTTTCGCCCATGCTGCTCGTCGTCCTGAGATGGGCGATGGCCTTCGGCTTCCTCTACCTGATCGGCCATCGGCAACTGAGCGCCGATTGGGCCGCCGTGCGCCCGAGACTGGCCTACCTGTCCGCGATGGGCTTCTTCGGCTTCGCGGCATTCAATCTCGCGCTCTACGGCGCCTTTCTCTATACGACGGCAGTGAACGGCAGCATCGAGCAGGCCGGCATCCCGGTGGTCATTTTCGCGCTGAACTTCCTGTTTTTCGGGCAGCGCGTCTTCAAGGGCCAGATCGTCGGCTTCCTGCTGACCTTCGCCGGGATCCTGCTGACGGCCGCGCATGGCAATCTCGCCGGGCTGCTGCGGCTCGACCTGAATCGCGGCGACGCGCTGGTGCTGGTCGCGGTGGTGGTCTATGCGGGCTACACTGTGTGCCTGCGCTATCGCCCGCCGATCCACTGGAAGAGCTACATGATCGTGCTCTCGGCGGCCGCCGGCCTCACATCGATCCCGTTCGCCATCATGGAGTACGCCGCCGACGCGATGATCTGGCCCGATGCGACCGGATGGGGCTGCGTGGTCTACACGGCCGTCTTCCCCTCGCTGCTGTCGCAGGTGTTCTACATGCGCGGCGTCGAGATGATCGGCGCGAACCGGGCCGGGCTGTTCATCAACCTCGTCCCGATCTTCGGCACGATGCTTTCGATCCTCGTGCTCGGCGAAGCGCTGCACGGCTATCACGTCGTCGCGATCGCGCTGACCATCGCCGGCATCTGGATCGCGGAGTGGAGCGGGCGCAGGCGGGCGGCGAAGGTAGCCTGAGCGGGCAGCGGGGGCGGCGAGCGTCAGCCAAGCTCGCCGCCAGTGGCGCTTTCCTAGAGATCCAGCACCAGCCGCTCGGGATCCTCCAGGCTTTCCTTGACGCGCACCAGGAAGGTGACGGCTTCCTTGCCGTCGACGATCCGGTGATCGTAGGAGAGCGCGAGATACATCATCGGGCGGATCACGATCTGGCCACCGACGACCATCGGCCGCTCCTGGATCTTGTGCATGCCGAGAATGCCCGACTGCGGCGCGTTGAGGATCGGCGTCGACATCAGCGAGCCGTAGACGCCACCGTTGGAGATGGTGAAGGTGCCGCCCTGCATGTCGGCCATCGACAGCTTGCCGTCGCGCGCCGCGATGCCCAGCCGGCCGATCTCCTTCTCGATCTCGGCGATCGACATCTGGTCGGCGTCGCGCACCACCGGCACCACGAGGCCCTTGTCGGTGCCCACGGCCACGCCGATGTGGCAGTAATTCTTGTAGATGATGTCAGTGCCGTCGATCTCGGCATTGACCGCCGGGATTTCCTTCAGCGCATGCGTCACCGCCTTGGAGAAGAAGCCCATGAAGCCGAGCTTCACGCCATGCTTCTTCTCGAACACGTCCTTGTACTTGGTGCGCAGGTCCATCACCGCCTTCATGTCGACCTCGTTGAAGGTCGTCAGCATGGCGGCGGAGTTCTGGGCGTCCTTCAGCCGGCGCGCGATGGTCTGGCGCAGGCGGGTCATCTTGACGCGCTCCTCGCGGCCCTCGTCGCCCGCGGCCGTGGCGGTGCGGGGAACCTTCGGTGCTTCGGCCGGCTGGGCCGGAGCGCCGCGCGAGATCGCGTCGAGCACGTCGCCCTTCAGGATCTGGCCGCGCTTGCCCGAGCCTTCCACCTGATCGGCGGAAAGATTCTTCTCGGCCATCAGCTTGGCGGCCGACGGAGCGGCGGGCATGTCGCGCTTCGTCACCTCGCCGCCGACGAGTTCAGCGGTCTTGTCCTGCGCATCCTTGACGGTGGAGGAGCCACTGGCGCCGGAGGCCTGGGCAACCGAGGCGCTTTCATCCTTCTTCGGTGCAGGCGCCGCGCCCGCGCCTTCGCCGATCATGCCGAGCAGCGCGCCGACGCCGACGGTCTCGCCTTCCTTGGCAGTGATTTCGGCCAGCTTGCCAGCGGCCGGGGCCGGCACCTCGAGCGTCACCTTGTCGGTTTCGAGCTCGAGCAGCGGTTCGTCCTGGACGACGGCATCGCCCGGCTGCTTGAACCACTTGCCGATGGTTGCTTCGCTGACGGATTCACCCAGCGTGGGGACGCGGATTTCAGTGGCCATGTTTCTTGTTCCGTGCCTTCGAAGGGGTTTCGGATCGATGTTGCGTTATTCGCCCAGCGCATCTTCGAGGAAAGCCTCGAGCTGCGCCAGATGCTTGGACATGAGACCGGTGGCGGGCGACGCCGAGGCGGGGCGTCCCGTGTAGCGCACGCGCTGGTGCTTGGCGTCGATATGGGCGAGCACCCATTCCAGGTAGGGGTCGATGAACGACCAGGAACCCATGTTCTTGGGCTCCTCCTGGCACCAGACCATCTCGGCGTTGCGGAAACGCGAGAGCTCCGTGATCAGCGCCTTGGCTGGGAAGGGATAGAGCTGTTCGATGCGCAGCAGGTAGACGTCGTCGATGCCCCGCTTCTCGCGCTCCTCGTAGAGGTCGAAATAGACCTTGCCCGAACACATGACGACGCGGCGGATCTTCGAGTCCTTCACCAGCTTGATCGGCTGGTCCGCTAGGAGCTGGGCATCGTCCCACAGCAGGCGGTGGAACGAGCTCTCCCCCGACATCTCGGCCAGCGTCGAGACCGCGCGCTTGTGGCGCAGCAGCGACTTCGGCGTCATGAGGATCAGCGGCTTGCGGAAATCGCGCTTCAATTGCCGGCGCAGCGCATGGAAGTAGTTGGCCGGCGTGGTGAGGTTGGCGACCTGCATGTTGTCTTCGGCGCACATCTGCAGCCAGCGCTCCAGGCGGGCCGACGAGTGCTCCGGTCCCTGCCCCTCGTAGCCGTGCGGCAGGAGGCACACGAGGCCCGACATCCGCAGCCACTTGCGTTCGCCCGACGAGATGAACTGGTCGAACACCACCTGGGCGCCGTTGGCGAAATCGCCGAACTGCGCTTCCCAGAGCGTCAGCGCGCGCGGCTCGGCCAGCGAGTAGCCATATTCGAAGCCGAGCACGGCCTCTTCCGAGAGCATCGAGTTGATGACTTCGTAATTGGCCTGCTGGGGACCGAGATTGTTGAGCGGGATGTAGCGGTTCTCGTCGCGCTGGTCGTAGAGCACCGAATGGCGCTGCGAGAACGTGCCGCGCTCAGAATCCTGGCCTGACAGGCGCACCGGATTGCCCTCGAGCAGGATCGAGCCGAAAGCCAGCGACTCGGCGGTGGCCCAATCGATACCTTCGCCCGTTTCGATCGCCTGGCGGCGATTCTCCAGGAAGCGGTTGATGGTGCGATGAACCTCGAAATCCTTCGGGATGTCGGTCAGCTTGCGGCCGATCTCCTTCAGAGATTTCATCGGCACGCCGGTCTTGCCACGGCGCTGTTCGTCCTGATTGTCGGCGCTGCGAAGCCCTGACCACGCGCCATCCAGCCAATCGGCCTTGTTCGGCTTGTAGGCCTGTCCGGACTCGAACTCGACTTCGAGGTGGGCGCGCCACTCGGCCTTCATCTGGTCGACCTCTTCACGGGTCACCAGATTCTCGTCGATCAGCTTCTGCGAATAGATCTGCACGGTCGACGGGTGCGACCGAATCTTCTTGTACATGAGCGGCTGCGTGAAGGCCGGCTCGTCACCCTCATTGTGGCCGAAGCGCCGGTAGCAGAACATGTCGATCACGACAGGCTTCTGGAAGGTCATCCGGAACTCGGTCGCCACCTTTGCGGCGTAGACCACCGCTTCGGGATCGTCGCCGTTGACGTGGAAGATCGGCGCCTCGATCATCTTGGCGACGTCGGAAGGGTACGGGGACGACCGCGAGAAGCGCGGATTGGTCGTGAAGCCGATTTGGTTGTTGATGATGAAATGCAGCGTGCCGCCAACCCTGTGGCCGCGCAGGCCCGAAAGGCCGAGGCACTCGGCTACCACGCCCTGGCCGGCAAAGGCGGCGTCGCCATGCAGCAGCAAAGGCAGAACCTTGGCGCGTTCTTCCTGCGGCACGACTTCCTCGCGCTTGCGGCCGAAGATCTGGTCTTGCTTGGCGCGGGCCTTGCCCATGACCACGGGATTGACGATCTCGAGATGCGAGGGGTTGGCCGTCAGCGACAGATGCACCTTGTTGCCGTCGAACTCGCGGTCTGACGACGCGCCGAGATGGTACTTCACGTCACCCGAACCCTCGACGTCGTCGGGAGCGAAAGAGCCGCCCTTGAACTCGTGGAAGACGGCCCGATGCGGCTTGCCCATCACCTGAGTGAGAACGTTGAGACGGCCACGATGGGCCATGCCGAGCACGATCTCCTTCATGCCCATGTTGCCGCCGCGCTTGATGATCTGCTCCAACGCCGGGATCAGCGCCTCGCCGCCGTCGAGGCCGAAACGCTTGGTGCCCTTGTACTTGACGTCGATGAACTGTTCGAAGCCTTCCGCCTCGATCAGCTTCTGCAGGATCGCCTTCTTGCCGTTCGCGGTAAACTCGATGCCCTTGTCGGGCCCCTCGATGCGCTCCTGGATCCAGGCCTTCTCCTCCGGATTGGAGATATGCATGAACTCGACGCCAAGCGTGGAACTGTAGGTCCGCTGCAGGATGTCGAGCATCTGCCGGATGGTGGCGAACTCGAGTCCGAGCACGTTGTCGATGAAGATCGGGCGGTCGAAGTCGGCTTCGGTGAAGCCGTAGTTTTCGGGCGACAGTTCGTTGTAGTCCTCCTGGCGGCTGGCGACACCCAAGGGATCGAGGTTGGCATGCAGATGGCCGCGCATGCGAAAGGCGCGGATCATCATGATGGCCCGCACCGAATCGCGGGTCGCGCGGTGGACGTCAGCCTCCGACAATGCGGCGCCGGTCGTGGCGGCCTTCTCGCGCGTGCGCCTGTCGAAATGCTTCTCGACTGTGCCCCAATCGCCATCGAGCGCAGATACCAGTTCGCCATTGGCCTTCAATGGCCAGTTGGCCCGCTCCCAGGAAGCGCCACGGGCGTTCTTGCGAACGTCGTCGGCATCATCCTTCAGGGCACCGAAAAACTCCCGCCATTCGGGATCGACGGCGTTCGGATCGTCCTGCCAGGAGGCATAGAGTTCTTCGATATAGTTGGCGTTGCCGCCATAGAGGAACGAGGTGAGGGAAAACTGGTCGTTGGCCTGATCCTGCCGTGCCATGGTCGGTCCTTGCCGGAGCCTGCGGCCCCGTCTCCTTCTTGGTGCGGCGTATTGGCCGCTGTTTCCTTGGCGGTTGCCCGCCTGTTCCTGCTCCTCGATGGGAGCGGCCGCTGGTGCGGCCGGTCCCGATGCTCGTAATCAGCCCTTGAGGGCTTCGAGCAGAGTCTGCCCGAGTCGCGCCGGCGAGGGTGAAACACGAATACCCGCCGATTCCATGGCCGCGATCTTGTCTTCCGCGCCACCCTTGCCGCCGGAGATCACCGCGCCCGCATGGCCCATCGTGCGTCCGGCCGGGGCCGTACGGCCCGCGATGAAGCCGGCCATCGGCTTGCTGCGGCCCTTCTTCGCCTCGTCCTTGAGGAACTGCGCCGCGTCTTCCTCGGCCGAACCGCCGATCTCGCCGATCATGATGATCGACTGGGTCTCGTCGTCGGCCAGGAACATCTCGAGCATGTCGATGAACTCCGTGCCCTTGACCGGATCGCCACCGATGCCGACGGCCGTCGACTGACCGAGACCGGCGTTGGAGGTCTGGAACACCGCCTCATAGGTAAGCGTTCCGGAGCGCGAGACAACGCCCACCGAACCCTTGCGGAAGATGTTCCCGGGCATGATGCCGATCTTGCACTCGTTCGGCGTCACGATGCCCGGGCAGTTCGGCCCGATGAGGCGCGAGGCCGACCGGTCGAGACGAGCCTTGACCTTGACCATGTCCATGACCGGGATGCCCTCGGTGATGCAGACGATCAGCGGGATCTCGGCCTCAATCGCCTCGATGATGGCTTCGGCCGCACCTGCCGGCGGCACGTAGACCACCGAAGCGCTGGCGCCGGTGCGCTCCTTGCCCTCGGCGACGGAGGAAAAGATCGGCAGGCTTTCGCCCTTCGACCCAGCCCAGGTCTCGCCGCCCTTCTTGGGATGGATGCCGCCGACCATCTGCGTGCCGTGATAGGCCAGCGCCTGCTCGGTGTGGAAGGTGCCGGTCTTGCCGGTCAAGCCCTGGACGAGAACCTTGGTGTCTTTGTTGACGAGGATCGACATGGACGCTGCGCTCTCCGCTGCTTCAGGATGCTAGGAATGGGTTTAGGACCGTGACGGACCCGTAGGTCTGGCCATGGTTGAGATCTTCGGAATAGACTGTCCTCGCGCCGAGCTTCTCGGCCGCCGCGATGATCGCACCGTCCCAGTAGGTAATCTCGTAGCGCATGGAAATGGCGATGCCGGCGTGGACGACGTGCGCATCGACGGGCAGGCATGGCTTCTTCGCGATGACCCGCACCCATTCGGCCGCCTTTGCGGCCGAAAGAGGCGTCTTGCCCTCCTTGCAGACATTGACGAAAAATTCGGCCAGGACCTGGGACGACGTGCAGTAATTCGCCTCCACGACGATGCGGCGCGCAATCGCTTTCTTCTCCGGCGCATCGGGTACCCGTTGCGCGGCGTAGATGAAGACGTTTGTGTCGAGGAAGACATCGGTTGCATCAATCAAAGCGGCGATGCCCGGAATAGGTCTGGTCCCGGGAGGGGCGGTGATCGCCCAAGTCGCCCTCGGATTCGTCGATCAGACGCAACAATTCCTCCCGCGCCTCGTCCCGCTCCCGCTCCTGTTCGACAAGCCGCTGGAGATAGACTCTGACCATCTCGTTCACCGTCGTGCGACGCATGGCGGCGAGAACCCGCGCCTTGTCGAGCAGGTCGTCGTCGATGGCGAGGGTCAGGTTCTTGGTCACGCGTTCACGGCTTACACGGGTTATGTGGAGCACATAATGTGTGTGCGACGGATTGGCAAGCGAAAGCAGCAGGCGCGTCCACGGGCATTGGACGCTGGTCGCGCGCGATGCTCAGCAATAGGTTTCCGGCACCACCTCTCCCGGGTTCGGCTCGGAGGTTTCGAACTTCAGCACCAGCCCGGAAAATCCTGTGGCGGCCTGGTGCGGGCTGCCTTCCGGCACGAATGTCAGGTAGGTGTCGCCGGTGCGTGGCATCGGGCATGGCGGCCCCCAGACATAGCTCGTCAGCGTGTCGTCCAAATGGCGGTTGCCCACGGGCTTCTCGAGCAGGGCGCTGACCTGTCCCGGTCCGATCGGCGCCTTCGCATCGAAATTGTAGAGATAGCAGCCGATATAGACCCAGGGATTGAGCGGGTCGTCCTCGTCACCGATGATGAAGGATGCCCGGCTGACGACGAGATAGTGGTCCTGCTCCAGCACAGGCCTGGAGAAGATCGTGTATTCGAACGTCCCCTGCAGTTCGGGATCCTCCGCCTCCGCCTCCGACTTCGCCATCAGCGCGTCGAGCTCGGCGTTGGCGGTTCTCTCTGCGTCTCGCCAGCCGGCCGCACGCGCCGTGTCCACCGTGCCGGGATAGCTCATGCGTTGCGGCACGCAGGCATCGGCGAAGGCCTTCACGAAGGCGACGTCGTAGTCCTCGGCGAACGCGGGCGTGGAATGGGCGGTCAGCGTGGCGACCAGAGCCACGAAGGCGGTGCCAAGGGACGACTTCGGAAGCCTGCGAGTCATGCGGCCCTCCTCCCCAACCAATCAAAGGCTGACATTCGTCAAGCCGAACGCCTCGCTAACCCTCACTCCCGCACTCGCCAGCAAGCCGACCGGGCCGAGGGACATGACATATCAACCGCAAGACCCTGCAGACCCGATGGGAACCCCGTCGTCAGCCCTGAACGGCCGCGACGATCTTCTTGGCCGCGTCGTCGAGATCGTCGGCCGAGATGACGTTGAGGCCGCTCTCGTTGATGATCTTCTTGCCCAGCTCCACGTTGGTGCCTTCGAGGCGCACAACGAGCGGAACCGTCAGCCCGACCTCCTTCACCGCGGCGATCACGCCCTCGGCGATGACGTCGCACTTCATGATGCCACCGAAGATGTTGACCAGGATGCCCTTCACGGCCGGATCGGCGGTGATGATCTTGAAGGCGGCCGCGACCTTCTCCTTGCCGGCGCCACCGCCGACGTCGCAGAAATTGGCCGGCTCGGCGCCGTAGAGCTTGATGATGTCCATGGTGGCCATGGCGAGGCCCGCACCGTTCACCATGCAGCCGATATTGCCGTCGAGCGCGACATAGGCGAGGTCCCACTTGGAGGCCTCGATTTCCTTGGAGTCCTCCTCGGACTCGTCGCGGAGCGCCTTGATGTCGTCGTGGCGGAAGAGCGCGTTGCCGTCGAACGACACCTTGGCGTCCAGAACGCGCAGCCGGCCGTCCTTCATGACGATCAGCGGGTTGACCTCGAGCAGCGCCATGTCCTTCTCGACGAAGGCCTTGTAGAGGATCGGGAACAGGCTCTCGCCGTCCTTTGCCGCATCGCCCGACAGCGCCAGCGCCTCGTTCAGCTTCGCCACATCGGCGGCGGTGACGCCCTTTTCAGGCGCGATCGCGACGGTGATGATCTTCTCGGGCGTGTCGTGCGCGACCTGCTCGATGTCCATGCCGCCCTCGGTGGAGACGACGAAGGCCACCTGGCCGACGGTGCGGTCGACGAGAATCGACAGGTAGAGCTCGCGCTCGATGTCGGCGCCGTCCTCGATGTAGAGGCGGTTGACCTGCTTGCCCTCGGGCCCGGTCTGCTTGGTGACCAGCGTGTTGCCGAGCATGTCGGTCGCGTGCGCGACGACCTCCTCGATCGACTTCGCCAGCCGCACGCCGCCCTTGGCGTCGGGCGACAGTTCCTTGAACTTGCCCTTGCCCCGGCCGCCGGCATGGATCTGGCTCTTCACGACATAGAGCGGACCCGGCAACGACTTCGCCGCCGTTTCCGCTTCGCCGACAGACATGATCGCGACGCCCTCGGCGACGGGCGCGCCGTAGCCCTTCAGAACCTGCTTGGCCTGGTATTCGTGGATGTTCATCGGGCTATGGTTCCGTTACTTCAGGTTCGGGGCGATGCCGACGCAGGCTTCGCAGAGCGACTGCACGGCGGCGACGGACTTCTCGAACATCTTCTGCTCGGTCTTGTTGAAGTCGATCTCGATGATGCGCTCGACGCCGCCGGCGCCGATGACGACGGGAACGCCGACATACATGTCCTTCAGGCCATACTGGCCATCGAGATGAGCAGCGCAGGGGAGAACGCGCTTCTTGTCCTTGAGGTAGGATTCAGCCATCGCGATGGCCGACGCGGCCGGCGCGTAATAGGCGGAGCCGGTCTTGAGAAGCGCGACGATCTCGCCGCCGCCCTTGCGGGTGCGTTCGACGATGGCGTCCAGCTTCTCCTTGCTGGTCCAGCCCATCTTGATGAGGTCGGGCAATGGGATGCCGGCGACGGTGGAGTAGCGCACCATCGGCACCATGTCGTCGCCATGGCCGCCGAGCGTCATCGCCGACACGTCCTCGACCGAAACCTTGAACTCTTCGGCAAGGAAGTAGCGGAAACGGGCGGAGTCGAGCACGCCGGCCATGCCCACGACATGGGTCTTCGGCAGGCCCGAGAACTTCTGCAGCGCCCAGACCATGGCGTCGAGCGGGTTGGTGATGCAGATGACGAAGGCATTCGGGGCATACTTCCTGATGCCGGCGCCCACCTGCTCCATGACCTTGAGGTTGATCCCGAGCAGGTCGTCGCGGCTCATGCCGGGCTTGCGCGGCACGCCGGCGGTTACGATGCAAACATCGGCGCCCTTGATGGCCGAATAGTCGTTGGCGCCGAGATAATGCGCATCGAAGCCGTCGACGGGCGAGGATTCGGCGATGTCGAGCCCCTTGCCCTGCGGAATTCCCTCGGCGATGTCGAACAGGACGACGTCACCGAGTTCCTTGAGACCGATCAGGTGGGCCAGCGTTCCGCCGATCATGCCGGAACCGATGAGCGCGATCTTGCTGCGTGCCATTTTGGTGGATTTCCCTCGCGACTGCTTGGGCCTACCCGGCCCGGATGACAGGATTGCGTCTGTTTCTGCCGGTCTGTCGGTCGCCTTGGTCCGGCGGAAAATTGACCGACGCCATACCGTCAAGGGAAGAAAAACTCAATGGAAAATTTCAGACCCAAGGATTTCAATCGTTTAATGCGCTTGGGATTTACGTAAACGTCAAAATTTCATCCGATGCACGAAGATCAGACTCGAGGTTCGTCCTGACGCACGGCAAGAGCGCCGTTGGAATCCTGCGTTGCCGAAGCGGCTTCCCAGGCATCGCGCCATTCCTCGCTCTGCATCTCAATCAGGCGCGAGGCGGTGCGGTCGAACTCGAAGGCTTCGGCGCCGATGCGGCCGCGATAGAGTTCCGTGGGTGCGGCCTGAGCAGTCGCGACGAGGCGCACCTTGCGATCGTAAAGCGTGTCGACCAACAGGATGAAGCGCTTCGCCTCGTTGCGGCGGCTGTCGTCCATGACCGGGATGCCGCCAAGAAAGATCGTCCGATAGCGATCCGCGATGGCGAGATAGTCGCGGGCGGCCAGCGGCTTCTCGCACAGGTCGGCGAAGGCGAAGCGCGCGGCGTCGCGTACCGCACGGGGAACGGGCACATGACGGCCCTTCACGACCACCTCGTCTGCCCTTTCGACCGATCCATCGACCAACGCGCGCCAGGCTTCGTCGAAGCGATGCTCGTTGGCGGCGTCGATCGGATGCATGTAAACGGGCACGCCGTCCAGTTTCTCGAGCCGATAGTCCGTGTCCGCGTCGAGGAACAGAATCTGCGCGTGGCGTTTCAGAATGGCGATGAACGGGGTGAACAGCGGCCTGTTCAGGCCATCGCGATAGAGGTCGTCGGGCGCGACGTTGGAGGTTGCGACAAGCACGACACCTTCATCGAAGAGGGCAGAGAACAAGCGCGACAGGATCATCGCATCGGCGATGTCGGTGACGGAGAACTCATCGAAGCAGAGCACCCATGACTGCTCGGCAAGGTCCCTTGCCACCGGCGGGATGGGATCGTCGCCTTTTGCCGTGCCGGCCTTGACCGCGGCACGGTGGCGGCCGATGCGATCGTGCACCTCGGCCATGAAGTCGTTGAAGTGAACCCGCCGTTTGCGCCGGACCGGCACCAGCTCGAAGAACATGTCCATCAGCATGGTCTTGCCGCGCCCGACGCCACCATGAATGTAGAGGCCCCTGACGGGCTCCCTGGTCTGGCGCTTGCGTCCGAACAACCAGCCGAGCGAACTCGACTTTGCCGCCAGTCGCTTGGCCGCGACATCCTCGATCAGCCGATCGAAAGCGGCCACCAACGGTTCCTGGGCCGGATCGCGGGTCATCTCGCCCCGCTCCACCTTGTCCCCATAGGCCTGACGAAGCGTGCGGAAGGGCTGGAGTCCGTCGCGCGTCTTCATCAGGGCCGTATTCCGGTGTTCCGGTATCGATGCGTCAGCGGCTGAGAGAGATGGGCTGACCGGACGTCATCTGTCCATCGAACCGCTCCGGGCTCGACGAGTAGAGCCGGGCGAGCAGGTCGCCATTGCCGTCATAGAGCGACAATTGCTTGCCTGCGACGTTCCACGACTTCACGCCGTCCAGCGGAATCGGACAGCGAAGCGGGCCGGCGCGAAAGCCCTGGCCGAACTTGGTCTGCGGTGTCGCGACACGGCATCCCTGGCCGGCCACCGTGGCATTCCAGACGCCGGCGACGCTGCCGGCCGTGAGGTCGGGCGCACCGGCCGGCGCGCTGGCGTTCGGGTCGAGGGCCGCGACCTGCTGGCCATCATTCGTCATCCCGGGCGGGGGCGGGAAAGAACTGGCATCGCTCGGCCCGGAGGGCGGCGGCAACTGGCTCGCGACGACCGCTCCGGACGGCGCCGGCTGAAGCGGCTCCGGCCGCGTGTTGAGCGAGCCCACGCGGCTGCTCTGACAACCGGACACGATGGCAAGCGCAACCATGGCAGCAGCGGCAAGGCCGGTTTTCGTCAACCCGGCAGTCGAAAGCATCATGCGTAATCCTCCATGAGGACGGTGTGGCAAACGAGCCGTCCCGCTTCGCGAGTCGGCCAGAAACATGGCATTGTTGGGTCGATAACACGAAGAGGGTCGTGATTTCACGCCCTGTTGGAAAATTATCCGCGTCGGCAAAGCACCGGCGCATCCAACCCCGCCGCCGCGTTTGACGGGCGCCACGAGGCACACCATCTGCTTGAAGGATGGAAGACGTGACACAGGACGAAGGCATGAACAGGCGCAGCTTGATCAAGTGGACGGGACTGACCGGCCTGACGGCCGTGGCTGGAGGCGGCGCCCTGGCAGCAAAGGACAGCGGCGAAAACCCCTATTACGTCGGCCCGGCAAGCGATCACTACGATGGGCGCATCTTCTTCAATCCGGACGGCGTGCCGCCCGCGGCTTTCTCCGACCTGCTTCGCTGGCAGCTTGGCGGCGGAAAGAAGAAATGGCCCAAATCCTGGCCGAGCCCCTTCCCGCAGGCGACGCCCGAACGGCTTTCGACCGAGCACGCGCTACGCGTGACCATGGTGGGACATGCCACGATGCTGATCCAGGCCGGCGGACTGACCTACCTCACCGACCCGGTCTGGTCGGACCGGGTTTCGCCCGTCTCCTTCGCGGGGCCACGCCGTGTCAACGCACCAGGAATCGCGTTTGAGGACCTGCCGAAGGTCGACGTCGTGCTGCTGTCTCACAATCACTATGACCATTTCGACGTTGCGACGCTGAAGCGGCTGAAGGCGGAGCACGACCCGCTGGTCGTGACTCCCTTGGGAAACGACACGATCCTGCATCGCGCGGTACCGACGATGCGGATCGCGAAAGGAGACTGGGGACACCATCACGATATCGTGCTGCCGCATGGCCGGGCCCGCATTCACATCGAGCCTGCGCATCACTGGTCGGCACGAGGTACAGGCGACCGCAGAATGGCGCTCTGGGCAGCGTTTGCAGTCGAAACCTCGGCAGGCAAGATCTACTACGCCGGCGACACCGGTTTCCATCGCGGCATCAACTACCGGGAAGCAGCCAGCAAGCATGGCGGCTTTCGCTTCGCGGTGCTGCCCATCGGCGCCTACGAGCCGCGCTGGTTCATGCAAGGGCAGCACCAGAACCCGCAGGAAGCCGTCGAAGGCATGCTACTCTCGAAGACGGAGTTCGCGGCCGGTTGCCATTGGGGGACCTTCCAACTCACCAACGAAGCGGTGGAGGAACCACGCGACCATCTCCATGCCGCTCTGGACGCGCGCGCCATTGCGCGCGACCGGTTCAGGCCCATGTTGCCGGGCGAAGTCTGGGACGTGCCGGCCTCCACGGGGTAACTGCGCCCGACAGGAACGATTCAGCCCCCACTCCATTTTCCTCAGTGTCAATATGAGGAAACGATGATGCTAGACTGGATCCTGATACTGCTGGTCGTGGCTGCGGTCGCCGCGCTGCTGGGCTTCAACGCCATTTCTGGCGCGGCGTTGACGGGCGCGAAAATTCTGATCGGGCTCGTCCTGGTCCTGTTCCTGCTGGTTCTGTTCGGCATCATTGCGCTGGCGTAGGGATGCGGGCGCCTGCGGGTGCCGAGGCCGTGCCGCCGATACTGGTAATCCGGGACGTGTTCGGCCATATAGCGGGCTGAACAGGTCAAGTTCGGTCAACACCCATGACACTCCGTGCCCCTTTTGCGAAGATGAACGGGCTCGGCAACGAAATCATCGTTGCCGACATGCGCGGACGGTCCGACCGGGTGACGCCCGCAGCGGCGCTGGCACTCGCCGCCGACAAGGACACGCATTTCGACCAGATCATGGCCATCCATGACCCTCGCACCCCCGGGACAGGCTGGTTTGTCGACATCCTGAACTCGGACGGTTCGTCGGCGCAGGCCTGCGGCAATGGCATGCGTTGCGTCGTGCAGGCGCTCGCGGCCGAAAACGGCCAGACGCTGTTCACCTTCGAGACCGTCGCAGGCATCCTCAATGCAGAACTGCACCGGGATGGATTGATCTCGGTCGACATGGGCACGCCAAAGTTCGGTTGGCGCGACATTCCGCTGGCCGAAGAGTTTCGCGACACACGCGCCATAGAACTCCAGGCCGGACCGATCGACGCGCCGGTGCTGCATTCGCCGTCGGTCGTCTCGATGGGCAACCCGCATGCGATCTTCTGGGTCGACGCCGATGTCTGGTCCTACGAGCTCGACCGGATCGGCCCGCTTCTCGAGAACCACCCGATCTTTCCCGAGCGCGCCAACATCACCATCGCGCAGGTTACCTCGCGCGATGCCATGACGATCCGCACCTGGGAGCGCGGCGCCGGGCTGACGAAGGCCTGCGGGTCGGCTGCCTGCGCCGCAGCCGTCGCAGGCGCGCGAACTGGACGCACGTCACGCAGCGTGGAACTGAAGGCGCCCGGCGGATTGCTGCGCGTGACGTGGGGCGACGACGACCATGTCGTGCTGACCGGCCCTGCCGAGTGGGAGTTTTCCGGCCAGTTCGACCCGGAGACGGGCATCTGGGCGCGCGAGACGGAGGATGCCCGGTGACGGCGGGCGATCGCGCTGGCATCGACGTCGTCACCTTCGGCTGCCGTCTCAACACCTACGAGTCGGAGGTGATGAAGCGCGAGGCCGAGACGGCGGGTCTCGGCGCCCTTTCGGGCGGCGCTGTGATCTTCAACACCTGCGCCGTCACGGCCGAGGCCGTGCGTCAGGCGCGGCAGGCGATCCGCAAGGCGCGCCGCGACAATCCTGCAGCACGCATCATCGTGACCGGCTGTGCCGCGCAGACCGATCCCGACAGCTTCGCTGGAATGGCCGAGGTCGACCTCGTTCTCGGCAACGAGGAAAAGCTCGCCGCACACAACTACCGGGCGCTGCCAGATTTCGGCATCAACGATACGGAGAAGGCCCGCGTCAACGACATCATGTCGGTGACCGAAACGGCCTTGCACATGGTCGATGCGATCGAGGGCCGCGCGCGCGCCTTCGTGCAGGTGCAGAACGGCTGCGATCATCGCTGCACGTTCTGCATCATCCCCTATGGTCGCGGAAATTCGCGCTCGGTTCCGATGGGCGCGGTGGTGGAGCAGATCAGGCGACTCGCGGGCAATGGCTACCGAGAGGTGGTGCTGTCCGGTGTCGACATGACGAGCTATGGCGCCGACCTGCCTGGCGCCCCGCGTCTCGGCAAGCTGGTTCGCACGATCCTGCGCCAGGTGCCCGACATCGAGCGGTTGCGGCTGTCGTCGATCGATTCCATCGAGGCAGACGAGGATCTGATGGAGGCCATCGCCACGGAGATGCGGCTGATGCCGCATCTGCACCTGTCCCTGCAGGCCGGCGACGACATGGTGCTCAAGCGCATGAAGCGGCGGCATCTGCGCGAGGATTCGATCCGCTTCTGCGAGGATGTCCGACGGCTGCGGCCAGACATCGTCTTCGGCGCCGACATCATCGCCGGCTTTCCGACCGAGACCGAGACGATGTTCCAGAACTCGCTGAGGATCGTGGACGAATGCGGGCTGACGCATCTTCACGTCTTCCCGTTCTCGCCGCGGGAAGGAACGCCGGCCGCCCGCATGCCGCCGGTGGACCGCCGGACGGTAAAAGACCGCGCTGCACGGCTGCGCGAAGCAGGCGAGCGAGCCTATCGCCGGCATCTCGTCGCGCTGACTGGCACGAAACAGCGCGTGCTGGTCGAGCGCGAGGGTCTGGGCCGCACGGAAGGCTTCACCCTGGTCGGCCTCGACGACGGCGCGCCGGGCGAGATCGTGACGGTGCGGATCGCCGGCAACGACGGCGCCAGGCTTGTCGCCGCGCCGCGACAAGCGGCTGCGGCCTGAGGACCCACGAATGGCATTTGGCTTCATCAAGAAGGTCTTTTCCTTCGGCAAGGACAAGGGCGAAGAGACGCCAGCCGATGACCATGTGGAAACGCCGATCGTCGACGCGCCTGTGTCAGCGACCACGGAGACGCCGGACGCGCCCGACCTTTCGGCGGAGATCAGGCCGCCGCTGCGCGAGCCGTCACCCGTGCACGCCGATCCCCTGCGTGACGAGATCGCGCCCGAGATGGAAGCGATCGCGCCGCCGAACGCGGACGATCCATCGCAAGATCAAATCGGCGACGTTCGTGCGGTGTCCGCTTCACGTCCCTCCGACCCCACGGCCCCCGAGGCCTCGGCTCCTGATCCATCGTCGTCTGCGCCAGCCGGCCGGATTACCGTCGGCAAGGCTGTCGAGCGCAAGGCCGAGGACGCCGGTTCCGCCGCAGCGACGCCCGTCGCCCGTCAGACCTGGTTCCAGAAGTTGCGCGAGGGCCTGTCGCGTTCCTCGCGCGAACTATCCGGCTCGATCGCCGGCGTCTTTACCAAGCGCAAGCTGGACGAAAACACGCTGCAGGACCTCGAGGACGTGCTGATCCGCGCCGATCTCGGCATGGAGACGGCGATGCGCGTCACCGACGCGCTCGCCTCCGGACGCTACGGCAAGGACGTTTCCGATCTCGAGGTCCGGACGATCATGGCGCAGGAGGTCGAAAAGGTGCTGAAGCCAGTGGCGCTGCCGCTGGAACTGGACCTTTCGGTGAAGCCGCACGTGATCCTGGTCGTCGGCGTCAACGGCACCGGCAAGACGACCACGATCGGCAAGCTCGCCGCCAAGCTGACGGCCGGCGGGCTCAAGGTCATGCTGGCGGCGGGCGACACGTTCCGTGCGGCCGCCATCGAGCAGTTGAAGATCTGGGGCGAGCGGACGGGCTCGCCGGTTGTCGCCACAAAGCTCGGCGCCGATGCCGCTGGCCTTGCCTGGGATGCCTTCGAGAAGGCGAAGGCCGCAGGCTCCGACGTCCTGATCATCGACACGGCCGGCCGGCTGCAGAACAAGACCGAGCTGATGGCCGAACTGGAAAAGATCGTGCGCGTTCTGAACAAGCTGGACCCGGACGCGCCGCACACCGTGCTCCAGACGGTCGACGCCACCACCGGCCAGAACGCGCTCAACCAGGTCGAGATTTTCCGCAACATCGCGGGCGTGAACGGGCTGGTGATGACCAAGCTCGACGGCACGGCGCGCGGCGGCATCCTCGTCGCCATCGCGGCGAAGCACAAGCTGCCGGTCTATTTCATCGGCGTCGGCGAACAGGTCGACGATCTCGAACCTTTTTCGGCGAGCGAATTCGCCAAGGCGATCGCTGGCGTCGGCTGACTTTCCGCCCGCCGAGCCGCCGAACCGACCGCAAGGACAGGACAACAATGTCAGAACCGATCCTCGAACGCGACCCCGCCGACCCGAAGCGCAAGCATATGAACCCACTGCTGAAGCTTGCGCTGGAACTCGGGCCGCTGATGGTGTTCTTCTTCGCCAATTCGCGCGGCGAATGGCTGGCCGAGACCTTCCCGGCGTTGGGCGAGTTCGGCGGGCCGCTATTCGTCGCCACCGGCCTGTTCATGGTCGCCACGGCGATTTCGCTGAGCGTGTCCTGGCTGATGGTGCGCTCGCTGCCGATCATGCCGCTGGTGTCAGGTGTCGTCGTCTTCGTCTTCGGCGCGCTGACGCTCTATCTGCAGGACGAGATCTTCATCAAGATGAAGCCGACCATCGTCAACACGCTGTTCGGCGCCGTGCTGCTCGGAGGTCTCTTCTTCGGCAAGTCGCTGCTCGGCTACGTCTTCGACGAGGCGTTCAAGCTCGACGCCGAGGGCTGGCGCAAGCTGACCTTGCGGTGGGGCCTGTTCTTTCTCTTCCTGGCTCTTGTCAACGAGGTTGTCTGGCGGATGTTCTCGACCGATGCCTGGGTGGCGTTCAAGGTGTGGGGCATCATGCCGATTACGCTGATCTTTACTTTCAGCCAGATGCCGCTGATCATGCGGCATTCGACCGACGATACGTTCAGGAAGGGGAGTTGATGGAGTTCCTGACCAGCCGCGAGGAACTGCGCGGCCTCTACAAGGCGACGCACGAGCGCGCGATCCAAAAGGAACTGCCCGTCCTCGACCAGCACGCGCGGGGCTTCATCCGGAAGAGCCCGTTCCTGCTGATCGGTTCATCGGATGGGAACGGAAACGCCGACGTGACGCCGCGCGGGGACAGGCCGGGCTTCGTTGCCGTGCTCGACGACCGTACGATTGCAATCCCCGACCGGCCGGGCAACAACCGGCTGGACACGCTGGAAAACATCGTCGCCGAGCCCTCGGTCGGGCTCCTGTTCCTGATCCCCAACATGAACGAGACGCTGCGTCTCAACGGCCACGCGCGCATCACCGCGGATACCAATCTGCGCGAGCGCCTCGCCGTCGATGGCAAGCTGCCAACGACCGTGGTCGTGGTCCAGGTCCGCTCGGTCTACATGCACTGCGCCAAGGCCTTCCTGCGGTCCAACCTGTGGGCACCAGAAACCTGGCCCGCCCGCTCCGAGATGCCGACGCTGGGCGAGATCCTCAAGGACCAGATCGCCTTCGCGGCGACGGCGGCCGAAACCGACGAAGCGCTCGCCGACGCCTACGCCAAGACCCTTTGGTGACGAACAGGACCGGCCATTCTCATCGCCCCGGCGATGCGTTCCCGTCCTCGCCCGGCGGATTGGCGAAGGGCGCGACGCCCCTGCCCTCCTGCACCATGCGTTCGTGACGCAGCATCCAGTGCACCGTCGGGAAGGCCAGGTCCGCCCACGGAATATCGTCCCAGGAAAACAGTGCCACCTCCAAGCTCTCCTCCCCCGCCGAGAAGGCCGGTTCGGCCAACGTCGCGCGGTAGATGAGCTGCACCTGGCTCAGGCGCGGCACAGAATAGATGGCGAGCAGGCCGTCGAGCGACAGGGCGGCATTGGCTTCCTCCTGAGCCTCGCGGCGGGCGCCGTCCTCCGGCGTCTCGTGCAGTTCCATGAAGCCGGCCGGCACGGTCCAGAAGCCGTGGCGCGGCTCGATCGCCCGGCGGCAGAGCAGGATCTTCCCCTGATGGCGCACCACCGAGCCGACCACGATCTTCGGGTTTTCGTAGTTGACGAAACCGCAGTTCTCGCAGACGGCGCGCTCATGGGTGTCGCCATCGGGGACGGTGCGGGCGAAGACGGGCGGAAGCGGATAAACCATGGAGGGGAAAGATAGGGCGAAGCCGAGAGGTTGCCAATCGGCGAGAGCCAGCATTGGAACGGCCGGGCCGCCGGTTCTTCCACCCTGCCCCGGCGCCTCCCCAAGGAAGGCGGTTATCCCGCCAGCGCCTTTTCGATCTGCGGCATCAGGTCGTCGGCAAAGCTCCGGGGTGTGAAGGGGCCGACATGTTTCCACAGGATCGTGCCATCCCTGCCGACAAGGAACGTCTCCGGCACGCCATAGACGCCCCAGTTGATAGCGGTTCGGCCGACGTCGTCGACGCCGATGGCGTCGTAGGGATTGCCGAGTTCGCCGAGGAAGCGGCGGGCGTTCTCGGGCTTGTCCTTGTAGTTGAGGCCAACGATGCGCACGCGTTCGTCGCGGGTCAGCTGCATCAGGAGCGGGTGCTCCTGCCGGCACGGCGCGCACCAGGACGCCCAGACATTGACCAGCGTCACCTGTCCCTCGAAGGCGGCATTGGTCACGCCGGGCAGGTTGACGCCTTCGAGCGGTGGCAGATCGGTCGGCGGCGCCTGCTGGCCGATGAGCGCCGACGGAATGGCCGAGATGTCTCGGCCGGACAGGAGTTGCGCGAGGAACAGCCCGGACAGGGCGAGAAAAAGGGCGAGCGGCACGAAGACCAGCCAGCGTCGCGGGCGCGTCGGGCGTGTATCCTCGACGTTCATCTGTTGCCCGTATCCGCGCGATCGGAGCGGCGGCGCAAGCCCCGCGCCTCGAGGTCGGCGAGTTCGGCCTTCCGCGCGCGCTGGTCGATCAGGTTCCAGGCAACGAGGCCGAGGATGCCGAGCGCGGAAATACCATAGGCGGCGGCGACAAAGAGTTCATGAGACATGGCGTCAGGCCACCCCGGCATCGGCGCGGCGCGCCGAGATGCGACGCATGGCGGTCACGCGGCGGCGCCAGATTTCGGTGCGGATCGCCATCAGATGCAGCGTGAAGAACAGCAGCGAGAAACCCAGCGCGCAGATCAGCAGCGGCCAGAGCATGGTCGGATGGATGGTCGGCCCGTCGAGGCGGATCACCGATGCCGGCTGGTGCAGCGTGTTCCACCAATCGACCGAGAACTTGATGATGGGGATGTTGATGAAACCGACCAGCGTGACGATGGCGGCCGCGCGCGCCGAGCGGCCCGGATCGTCCAGCGCCCGCGTCAGCGCGATCAACCCGAGATACATCAGGAACAGGATGAAGACGGAAGTCAGGCGCGCATCCCACACCCACCAGGTGCCCCACATCGGCTTGCCCCAGATCGAGCCGGTGATCAGGCAGAGCACGGTGAACATGGCACCGATGGGGGCTGCGGCCTTGAGCGCCACGTCGGCCAGCGGATGGCGCCACACCAGCGTGCCGATCGCTGACATCGACATGATCGAATAGCACATCATCGCGAGCCAGGCGAAAGGCACGTGGATGTACATGATGCGGACGGTGATGCCCTGCTGGTAATCCTCCGGGGCGGCAAAGGCCATCCAGATGCCCAGAGCCAGCACCGCTGCCGTTATCGCGGCAAGCCACGGCACGACCGCGTTGGCGAAGCCGACGAAGCGCGTCGGATTCGCCAGGTCGCTCCAACGTCCGATGGCTGGAATGGTCTGGCTCATGGGTTCTCAATAGAGGGAGTTGGCGACCGTCGCAATTGATGGCGATCAAAGGGGCGTGATTTGGGCGGAATCCGCCCTGCGACGGAATGGCTCACGCGCCGGTGGCGATGGCGGACAGGATTGCCATCGCGTCTGCCGCGCGGTCCTCCGGCACGAAGAGATGGTCATGGTGAAAGGCCGACACCGGGTTGACCCCAATGCTGGCGGCGGCGAGCCTGGGCAGGATCATCGCGAGGAAGCCCACCGCCTCCAGCGACGAGTGGATTTCGAGCACGATGCGGCGGCAGGGAAAGGTGAAGACGAGGCCCGCCCGCTCCGCCTCCTCGCGCGGCAGGACCAGCGTCGTGCCTTCGGCCTCGGCGAAACGCATGAGAACGGCACTGACGACCGTTTCAGGGCTGCCGGCGGGGAGAAAGGCGAAGACGTAGACGGTCTCGTCGAGAGAGGGCGACATGCCGGCAAGCAGCCGTGCGAGGTTTGTCTCGCCTTGCATCAGTCCGCCGACCATCTGAGCGCCGCCGCCGCCGCCACCGGTCCGAGGACGGCGAAGAACAGCGTCATCGCCAGCATCAGCAGGAAGGGCGGCAGGAACGGGTCGGGCTCGGTGACGGCGCCGTAGCTGGCCGAGACGCCGAATATCAGCACCGGGATCACCAGCGGCAGGACGAGTACCGAGACGAGCAAGCCGCCCCGCGGCAGCGACACCGCCACAGCGGCCCCCGCCGCGCCGATGAAGGCGATGGCCGGCGTGCCGAAGAGAAGTGTGAGCGTCGCCGCGCCGATGCCGATGGGCTCCATGTTCATGAACAGGCCGAGCATGGGCGCGGCCACCACCAGCGGCAGGACGCTCGCGGTCCAGTGGGCGAGGCATTTGACGAAGACAGCGAGCGCCAGCATGCGACGTTCGCCGGCCATGATCAGGATGTCGAGCGAGCCGTCGTCGCGATCGGCCTGGAACAACCGGTCGAGGCCGAGCAGGCTGGCCAGCAGCGCGCCGATCCAAAGGATGGCCGGGCCGATGCGGGCAAGAAGGTTCAGGTCAGGACCGACGCCGAAGGGGATGACGGCCACCACGGCGAGGAAGAACAGGACCCCCACCAGTGCCCCGCCGCCGGAGCGGATGCCGAGGCGCACGTCGCGGATGTAGAGGGCCAGCATCTAGGCGCCCATCCGCAATTCGTGCGTCCAGTCCAGCCCGAGCGGCAAGTGGGTGGCGGCGAGGATCATACCGCCATCTTCCAGGTGCGCGGCCATCAGCGCGGCAAACTGCGTCTCGGATGCCCGATCGAGCCCGGCGGTCGGTTCGTCGAGCAGCCAGACCGGCCGGTAGCTGACCAGCAGCCGGGCGATGGCGATGCGCCTTTTCTGACCCGTCGAGAGATAGCCCAGCGGCAGGTGGCCGATCTCGTCCAGCCCGACCATTTCGAGCGCCTCGGGTATGGGCACGTGCGGCTCGCCGAGATAGTCGCGCCAGGCGGCGAGGTTCTCGGTGACGGAAAGCGCCGGCTTCAGCGCGTTCTGGTGGCCGAGATAGTGGCTGGCGGCCATGACGTCTGGCCAGTCGGGCTCACCGCCCTCCAGGGTTACGGCGCCTCCGGCAGCAGGGAGCAGGCCGGCGACGATGCGCAGCAGCGTCGATTTGCCCGATCCGTTGGCGCCCGTGACGAGCAGGCCTTCGCCAGCGGTGAGCACGAAGGAGACGCCCGAAAAGATCGTCTCGCCGCCCCGTTCGCCGTCCAGTTCGTTTGCCACGAGGCGCATCGGCAGGCCCACCATACCATCGGCTGAAAGTCGTATTTGCGGCGCACCATAAATCCCGCGCGCGACACTGGAACTCTCTTTAGAAATTCTCTAAGAGGTCAGCAACCGTGCCAGCGGTCGGCACGGACACCAATCGAGCCGGACCGGCGCATCCCCGTCTTCTCAGCGGTGGACGCGCTTGGGAGCGGACAGCGGAAATGACCGTACCCGCACCTTTGCGCGTGATGCACTGGCGTCCGTTTCCACCCCGGCAACGAACAGTTAGGGATCGTACGTGTCAAACTCTCTCGACAGCTTCAACTGCCGCCGCACCCTCAAGGTCGGCGACAAGGACTACACCTATTTCAGCCTCGTGGAGGCCGAGAAGAACGGGCTCGACGGCATCGCCAAGCTTCCCTTCTCGATGAAGGTGCTGCTGGAGAACCTGCTGCGCAACGAAGACGGCCGCTCGGTCACCAAGGCCGACATCGTCGCGATCCGGGACTGGATTGCCGACAGGGGCACCGCGGGCCACGAGATCGCCTATCGCCCGGCGCGCGTGCTGATGCAGGACTTCACCGGCGTTCCGGCCGTCGTCGACCTGGCCGCCATGCGCGACGGCATCAAGGCCCTCGGGGGAGACCCGCAGAAGATCAACCCGCTGGTGCCGGTCGACCTGGTCATCGATCACTCGGTCATCGTCGACGAGTTCGGAACGCCGATGGCGTTCAAGCGCAACGTCGACCTCGAATACGAGCGCAACGGCGAGCGCTACCGCTTCCT
The DNA here is from genome assembly GCF_003970795.1 of Aquibium carbonis. GTDB lineage: Bacteria > Pseudomonadota > Alphaproteobacteria > Rhizobiales > Rhizobiaceae > Aquibium > Aquibium carbonis. The sequence continues at coordinate 81,792 of NZ_RWKW01000002.1, forward strand.
GAAGTGGGGCCAGCAGGCCTTCAAGAACTTCCGCGTGGTGCCGCCCGGCACCGGCATCTGCCACCAGGTCAACCTCGAATATCTCGGCCAGACGGTTTGGACGAAGGACGAGGACGGCGAGACGGTGGCCTATCCGGACACCTGCGTGGGCACCGATTCGCATACCACGATGATCAACGGCCTGGGCGTTCTCGGCTGGGGCGTCGGCGGCATCGAGGCCGAGGCCGCCATGCTCGGCCAGCCGGTTTCCATGCTCCTGCCGGAGGTGATCGGCTTCAAGATCACCGGCAAGCTCAAGGAAGGCGTCACGGCGACCGACCTTGTGCTCACGGTGGTCCAGATGCTGCGCAAGAAGGGCGTGGTGGGCAAGTTCGTCGAGTTCTACGGCGAAGGCCTCGCCAACATGACGCTGGCCGACCGTGCCACGATCGGCAACATGGGCCCGGAATACGGCGCGACCTGCGGCTTCTTCCCGGTCGACAAGGAAACGCTGAACTACCTCACGGTCTCGGGACGGGCATCGGACCGTATCGCGCTGGTCGAGGCCTACAGCCGTGCGCAGGAGATGTTCTGGATGCCCGGCGCGGCCGAACCGGTGTTCACCGATACGCTGGAACTGGACCTCGGCGAGGTCGTGCCGTCGATGGCCGGCCCGAAGCGTCCCGAAGGCCGCATCCCGCTGGAGGGCATCGCCGCCGGCTTCGAGCAGTCGCTGGTCAAGGAGTACAAGAAGGACGCCTCGGAGGCCGACAAGCGCTGGAAGGTGGAAGGCGAGGATTTCGATCTCGGCCATGGCGACGTGGCGATCGCGGCGATCACGTCCTGCACCAACACGTCGAACCCATCGGTGCTGATCGGCGCGGGCCTGCTCGCCCGCAACGCCAACCGGCTTGGCCTGAAGCAGAAGCCCTGGGTGAAGACCTCGCTCGCCCCCGGCAGCCAGGTGGTGGCCGAGTATCTTGAAAAGTCGGGCCTGCAGAAGGAACTCGACCAGATCGGCTTCAACCTCGTCGGCTTCGGCTGCACCACCTGCATCGGCAATTCCGGTCCGCTGCCGGCCCCAGTGTCCAAGACCATCAACGACAAGGGCCTGATCGCCGCTGGCGTGCTGTCGGGCAACCGCAACTTCGAGGGCCGCATTTCGCCGGACGTGCAGGCGAACTACCTCGCTTCGCCGCCGCTGGTCGTGGCCTACGCGCTCGCTGGAACGGTCACCAGGGACCTGACGAAGGAGCCGATCGGCCAGGACAAGGACGGCAACGACGTGTTCCTCCGGGACATCTGGCCGACCAACCAGGAGATCCAGGAGTTCATCCACAAGCACGTCACGCGCGATCTGTTCGTTCAGAAATACGCCGAGGTGTTCAAGGGCGACGAGAACTGGCAGGCCGTGCAGGTTCCGGCCGGCGAGACCTACGCCTGGGACGACGACTCGACCTATGTGCAGAACCCGCCCTATTTCGTCGGCATGGGCCAGAAGGCCGTCGACGTCGGCGACATCAAGGGCGCGCGCATCCTCGGCCTGTTCGGCGACAAGATCACGACCGACCACATCTCCCCCGCCGGTTCGATCAAGGCCGCATCGCCGGCCGGCAAGTACCTGACCGACAACGGCGTGGGCGTCGCCGACTTCAACCAGTACGGGACGCGGCGCGGCAACCATGAAGTGATGATGCGCGGGACCTTCGCCAACATCCGCATCCGCAACTTCATGCTGGGCGAGAACGGCCGCGAAGGCGGCTACACGATCCACTATCCCTCGAAGGAGGAGATGTCGATCTACGACGCCGCCATGCAGTACAAGCATGAAGGCGTGCCGCTGGTCGTCTTCGCCGGCGTGGAATACGGCAACGGCTCCTCGCGCGACTGGGCGGCCAAGGGCACCAACCTGCTCGGCGTCAAGGCGGTCGTGGCGCAGTCCTTCGAGCGTATCCATCGCTCGAACCTGGTCGGCATGGGCGTCATCCCCTTCGTCTTCGAAGAGGGCACGTCCTGGGCCTCGCTCGGCCTGAAGGGCGACGAGACGGTGACGATCGAAGGCCTGGAAACCATCAAGCCGCGCCAGACGATGGTGGCCAAGGTGACCTACGCGGACGGCGCGACGCGCGAGGTACCGATCATCTGCCGGATCGATACGCTGGACGAGCTCGACTACTACCGGAACGGCGGCATCCTGCAGTACGTGCTGCGCGACCTGGCTGCGTAGGCGACACGCGTCGTTCGTAAGAAACAAGGCTGCCGGGAATTGCTCCCGGCGGCCTTTTTCATGGCCTGTGCGGCCCTGTGATCGGGACCGTGCCCGGCTGGTATTCGGGCCGCCCGTACCAAGCGACAGGGGCGAGGAGCACGCCGAGCAGAAGGCCGTTCAGCGTGTGCCAGAGGAAATGCGTTCCGAGCGGCAGCGCCTCGCAGATCTCGGCGTCGATCGACCGGAACATGGCCGAGACGAGCAGGATCGCGGCGGCGGCGAGATTGTAGCGCCCGGCCGGATGGCCGCGAAGCACGAGCAGCGCGCCGAAGACGGTTAGCGCCAGTAACGCCGGCAGGTATCCGGATGTTCCGTTGGTGGCCACGCGCACCCAGTCCGGCAACGCGGCGGTCGCCAGGCCCGCGAGCGCGAAAAAGACAACGAGTGCCAGCACGCTCGGCACCCATCCAAGGCCGACGAAGCGCTTCAGGTTGAACAAGGTCAGCGCCAATGTGAACACCGCGATCGGGAGGACGTCCATCCAGACCGTCAACACGTTCGCGAAGCTATGGAACAACGTCGATCCGACGCCGATGGCAACGACCCACCAGGCGAGGATCTCCGCGAAGAGCCCGGCCCCGTGGCGGCGAACCTCTCGCAATCCCCAGAACCCGGCGACGAAGAAGGCGAGGTTGGAGATCGCGTTGACCGGCTCGGACCAGAGCTCGGGCCCGGTTCGCTCGCAATAGGCGTCTATTCTGGCGAAAAGCGTGTCCATTTCGGCCTCCAGGTCTTCAAACGGCACTCGGCCCCGCCGTTCTCTCACCGCAACGTGACTTCCTGTTGAACTTCTCGGCTGACTATTGTCTGAATGACCAGAAGCGGACAGCGATCGTCCGGACAGCACCGAGATCGGATATGACCATCAGCCGACACCTGCGGCTGGCGCTTGCCGCCTTCACCTTGGCATTGGCCTCGCCCGCTCTGGCGCAGCAATCCGCCTTATCCGCGGACCGGCCTGGCGTCGTGGAACTGTTCACCAGCCAGGGATGCAGTTCCTGCCCGCCGGCGGATGCCAATCTGGCCGAGTTCGCCCAGCGAACCGATATCATCGCTCTCGCCTACCACGTCGATTATTGGGATTATCTGGGCTGGCGCGACACACTGGCAAGCCCGGAAAACACGAGACGCCAACAGGATTACGCGGCGGCGCTCGGCCAGCGTTCCGTCTACACGCCGCAAGCTGTGATCAACGGCATGGCGCACCGCAATGGCGCCGACAAAACGGCCATCGAAGGCCTGCTGGCCGAGACGACCCAGCAGACGACGCGAGCCGACCTCTCGATTCGGAAAGGCGCCGACAGCATCATCATCGAAGCAACGCGCAGCGGCGGCCACAACGAGAAGGTGAAGGCGAGCCTGCTTCTGGTCTTTTTCGATGCGAGGACCGTCGTCAAGATCCCGAGAGGCGAGAACGCCGGCAAGAACGTCGCCTACTGGAACGCGGTGACTGGTATCCAGACCGCCGGCATGTGGCATGGCGAGGATATGCGCCTTGAGATACCCATGAGCGAAGTTCGCAGGAAAGGAACCGGCGGTTGCGCGGCCCTGCTCCAGTCGCTGGGAAAAGACGGGGCCCCAGGAGCCATCATCGGGGCGGCGGTGCTGAAGCACCCCGGCATGTAGCCGTCATCCGCCGTTTGCGAAAAAACCGGCCGCCGAGATGGGGTGAAGACACCGGAAGCGCGAGCGAACGAGCCGCTTGAATGGGTTGTTGCCGAGTTGGTTCGGCCCAGCGAAGACACCGTGGGCGGGGGGCTTGGGGTTACGGAGCCAACGCCGAACCGAACCGTCTCAGGCAACGATCGGATCGTCGTCTTTCTTTGGGGCTGGAAGCGGGACAATTCGCGGCAGGATTGTGGCCGGCGATCACCAATTCGATCGCCCTGTTCTGCAAAGTGACCGCCGGCCTGCCTCCGACGGACTTGCAGTTAATAAGACTTAAACGGGAGTCAGCGCTCGCCGGTGGCAGGTCGAAGGTTCCGACGGTGTTTCCCCACCGGTTCAGGGGTTGAAATCGGGACCCGAAAGCGCAAACTTCGTCCTGTCGCAGAACTGTCATGGAAAGGCTGCCGCATGGTCGATCGCGCGAACGGAGCGGAGGGTGGGGAGGGATCAGCGATACTGATCCCCTTGCAGGACATCCGGCGCGATCGGGAAACCATCTCCGTCACCTTCGACCGTCGCGAACTCGACCAGATCCTTCGTGTGTACGGACGGATGGTCGCTGCAAACGAATGGCGGGACTATGCGATCGATCATCTTCAGGATCGCGCGGTCTTTTCCGTTTTTCGCCGTACCAGCGAAGTGCCGCTTTTCCAGATCGTCAAGAACCCGAAGCTCGCGCGCAAGCAGGGTGCGTACTCCGTGGTAGCCGCCAGCGGCAACATCCTGAAGCGCGGACACGACCTGGCGCGGGTGTTGAACGTGTTCGAGCCGACCCTGCGCCTCGTCGGCGCCTGAGAGCCTACAGGCTCCCCACGAAATTGCGCTCCGGCAGAGAGTCCGGGTCCGGCGGCGAGGCGGTCCCGCCGTTGAGCGTCAGTTGCATGAACACCGTGTCGAGCCACCGCCCATGCTTGTAGCCTGACCCCTCGAGGAGACCGGCATGGCGGAAGCCGAGGGCTTCGTGCAACCGCACCGAGGCCTGGTTGCGCTTGCCGTCGCCGATGACGGCCGCCATCTGCCGGAAGCCGAGCCGGGTGCACGCCTCGACGAGGGCCGACAGGAGAAGGCGTCCGGTACCACGGCCCTGCGCAGCCGGGTCCAGATAGATCGAATCCTCGACCATGAAGCGATAGGCGCGGCGCGGGCGGAACGGCCCTGCATAGGCATAGCCCACGATGCCCTGCGGCGTATCGGCGACCAGGTAAGGGTAGGAACCGGCGGAAAGCGCATCGAACCGCACCGCCACTTCCCGCACCGTTGGCGGTTCGAGTTCGTAGCTGGCAGTGCCCGTGCTGACGGCGTGCCCGTAGATGGCGGCGATGGCGGGAACGTCGGCGAGGGTAGCGGCGCGGATCGTGATGGGGCTCATTGTCCTAGGGTCTGTTGAGCTTCACCGGGAATGTGGTCTGGAAGAGCCCCAAAAGAAAAGGGGCGACCCGAAGGCCGCCCCCGTCATTCCGTTGGTCCAGCACGTCCTACTCGCGGTTGCCCAGGAACTGCAGCAGGAACATGAACAGGTTGATGAAGTCGAGGTAGAGGCGCAGCGCACCCATGATGGCCTTGCGGCCGGCAACGACGTCGTCGTCACCCTCGAAATACATCTCCTTGATGTTCTGCGTGTCGTAGGCGGTGAGGCCGGCGAACACCAGGACGCCGATGCCCGAGATCGCGAACTGCATGGCGGAGGACTGAAGGAAGATGTTGACGATCATCGCGATGATGAGGCCGAACAGGCCCATCACCATGAACGAACCCATGCCCGACAGGTCGCGCTTGGTCGTGTAGCCGTAGAGCGACAGCGAGCCGAAGGCGGTGGCGGTGATGAAGAACGTTTGTACGATGCTGCCGCTGGTGAACACCAGGAACACCGACGACAGGGAGATGCCGACCATCGCGGCGTAGAGCCAGAAGGTCGTCTGCGCGGCGGAGACGCTCATCTTGTGCACGCGGAAGGACAGGAAGAACACCATCGCGAGCGGAGCCAGCATGATGACCCAGCGCAACGGCGAGCCATAGACGGTGGCGCCGAGGGCGGTCAGCATCTTTCCATTGCCCAACGTCGCGACGGCAAGCGCCGGGTCGTTGGTCGTGGTCAGCGCAACCATGCCGAACGCGGCGACGCCGGTGATGGCGAGGCCGAGCGCCATGAGGTTGTAGACCTTGAGCATGTACGCGCGAAGGCCTTCGTCGATACCGGCGTCGGCTCGGGAGCCCGCCCCGGCGACGCGCGCATTGTAGTTGCGGATGTCAGCCATGTTTTCCTCTTACAGCTTCTTGTCCCGTCGGGTGTCGGGCGCCCCGGCTTTCGCGCACGGCCCCAGGCGCCGCTGGCGGGACTCCAGCATGCCTGTGCCTCAATATGAGGGTTGAAGCGCGCGAGGACAAGACCTGTTTCACCGCGCAACCACTCGTGATCGACCGGAATGGTGCCCTTCGCGGCCGTCGGGAGCGTTCAACCGGTCGTTGCTAAAGATTGCGCAGCACCGGTGCGGCCTTGTGTCCCAGAACACGCCACGTGCCCAGAAGGCCGAACCCGACGGTCAGAACAAGGGCGACCACCACCGTGGTGGCAGCGACCTCGGGGAGGAAACTCGCCGGCAGGTTCATGATGCGCGCCACGACGAACCAGGCCGCCACCCCGCCCGCCGCCAGCGCGAAGGTTGCGGTCGCCAGTCCGATCAGCAGGTACTCGATCGTGAAGGCGCCGATCAGCGTGGTGCGGGTGGCGCCGAGCATCTTGAGCACGACGGCGTCGTGGACCCGGGCACGATTGCCCGCGGCGAGCGCTCCGGACAGCACGAGGATCGATGCGATCAGGGCTACAGCCGCCGCAGCGCGGATGGCGGTCGCCAGTTGGCCGACGATCTGGTTGACGATATCGAGGGCATCCTTGACCCGGACCGTCGTGACCGCGGGGAACGTTCTGGTCACCTCGTTGAGGATGCGCGCCTCCTGCTCGGCCGAAGCCCCCTGGTCGAGAAGCGTCGCGAGCCAGGCATGCGGGGCACCCGCGAACGTGTTGGGCGAGAAGACCATCACGAAGTTGATGCCCATCGATTCCCACTCCACGTTGCGGAAGTTGGCGATGCGGGCGGTGATGTTGCGGCCGAGCACGTTGACGGTGATGGTGTCGCCGAGCTTCAGGCCGATTTCGCCGCCCTCCTCTGCCGCGAAGGAGACGAGCGGTTCGCCATCGTAGTCTGCCGGCCACCACGCACCTTCCGAAAGCGTCGAGTTCTCGGGGATGTTTCGGGCGTAGGTGATGCCGCGGTCACCGCGCAACACCCAGCGACCTTCCGGCGGCACTTCGATCTTCTGGACGTCGATGCCGTTCAGCGCCATCACACGACCGCGCAGCATCGGCACTTCCACCAGTTTCCCCCCCGGTGCGAGCCCCTCGACGAGGCGCGAGAAATCCTCGATCTCGCTGTTCTGGATGTCGACGAAGAAGAAGTTCGGCGCGCGCTCGGCGAGGCTGCCGCCGATCTGGTTGCGCAAATTGCCGTCCACCAGCGCCAGAGTGACGAGAAGCGTCAGGCCGAGGCCGAGCGACAGCACCACCGAAGGTGTCAGCGCGCCGGGCCGATGGATGTTGCCGATCGCAAGCCTGAGCGCAGTCGAGCGCACCCGTGGGCTGCGGCGGGCCAGCGCCTGCACCAGCGACGCCACGACCCGCAGCACGAGAAAGGCGGCAGCCGTCGCGACGATGAAGATCGTGGCGATGCGGCGGTCGGTCGAGAACCAGATGGCAAGGCCCGCCAGCGCGAGGGCGATCAGCATCGCAGCTGCAACATAGACCAGGCGAGGCATTCCGCTTGATTCGAAGCCCATCTCGCGAAACAGCGCCGTGGCTGGAACGTCCCGGGCGCGGCCGAGCGGCAGGATGGCGAAGGCCAGCGTGACGAGCACGCCGAACAGCGCGCCCATGCCGAGCGCGTCCCAGTAGATCGAGGCTTCGGCGGGCACGGGCAGCACCCCAGCCAGCGCAGCGCTGGCCGCGAAGGGCATCAGGGCGGCCAGCACGAGACCGATGACGATGCCGACCGCCGCGATCATCAGGATCTGGACCAGATAGACGATGAAGACGAAAGCACCCGACGCGCCGAGGCTCTTGAAGGTGGCGATGACCCCGCGCTTTCCTTCCAGGTAGGCACGCACCGCGTTGGCGACGCCCACCCCGCCGACCACCAGCGATGTCAGGCCCACGAGGGTCAGAAACTGCGAAAACCGCTCGATGTTGGCCGACAGCGCCGGCGCTGCATTGGTGCGCGAACGGATGCTCCAGCCGGATTCGGGAAATTCTGCCGCGGCGCGGTCTCGAATCCGCTGGATCGCGCCTTCCCCGGCGCCCTCCGGCAGCCGGATCTTGTAGGCATACTCGACGAGGCTGCCAGGCTGGACGAGGCCAGAGGCGGTCAGACCATCGAGGGAGACCATCAGACGCGGGGCAAATCCGAATCCGTCGGAGACGAGGTCCGGCTCGGCGTCAATCACCGCGCGCAGTTCGAACACTTCACCGCCGAGCCTCAACCGCGTCCCGAGATCGATGCCCAGGCGATCGAAAAGGAGCTGGGGCGCCACCGCTCCCCACGCCCCGTCTTGCTGTCCAAAGAGACCGTCTAGGTCGAGCGAGGGCGTCGTCTGCAGGCTGCCATAGAGCGGGTAGTTTCCGTCGACCGCCTTGACCTCGACGAGAGTCTGGTCCGACCCGTCCTCGAGACGCGCCATGGAACGCATGTTGGCGTTCTGCGCCAGCGGCCCGAAACTGTCGAGGAACGTGTACTCCGCGTCCGTCGCCTGGCGATGGATGAGTTGAAAGCGGATGTCGCCTCCGAGCAGGGTCTGGCCTTCGTTGGCCACGCCGGTGGTGATGGAGCGGGCGACGGAATTGACGCCGCCGATGGCGGCGACGCCGAGTGCGATGCAGGTGAGAAAGATGAGGAAGCCGGAAAGGCCGCCGCGCATCTCGCGCAGAGAAAACCGCCAGGCGAGACCGAGGGTGCGCGATAGGGTCATTGCGGGCGCCTCAAGCCGAAACGGCGAGAATCTGGCCGCTTTCGATGCGACCCGAGCGCATGGCGATCTGGCGAGAGCATCGATTGGCGAGAACCGGATCATGCGTCACGAGAACGAGCGTCATGCCGCGCTCCGACGCCTTCGAAAAAAGCAGGTCCGCAACCTGGCGACCCGTTGCCTGATCGAGGTTGCCGGTCGGTTCGTCGGCGATGAGGATCTTGGGATCGGGCGCGAGCGCCCTCGCGATCGCGACGCGCTGCTGTTCACCGCCGGAGAGCTCGCCGGGATAATGCGTGACGCGGTCCTTCAGCCCGACCGATTCCAGTTCGCGCGCCGCAACCTCGAAGGCATCGCGCCGCCCCGCCAGCTCGAGCGGCACGGCGACGTTTTCCAGCGCGGTCATGTTTGGGATCAGGTGAAAGGACTGGAAGACGATGCCGACATTGAGCCCACGGAATGCAGCCACGGCGTCCTCGCTTCGTCCCGTCAGCTGTTCGCCGGCGATGCTCACCGTGCCGGAGTCCGTTCCCTCCAGACCGGCGATCACCATCAGCAGGGTGGACTTCCCCGATCCCGACGGCCCGACGATGCCGGTCGTCTCGCCAGCGGCCACCTGCAGGCTGACATCCTTCAGCACGTGGACCCTCGAAGCGCCCTGGCCGAGCGTGAGCGAAACGTTCTTCAGGTCGATCACTGCTTTTGTCACCGGATGCTGGCCCTATATGATTGGAGGAATGGAAGGCCGAGCGGCGGCGGTGTCGGCGTTTGGTATGGACAGATATGGGTGTTCGACAATGGGTTTCAAACAATTGCTACGCGCATTCGCCGCGGCCGGATTGGTCTGGACGGGCTGTATCCTGCCGGCTGCCGCAGACCCGGTCGAGATCGTCGGCTTTGGCGACAGCCTGATGGCCGGCTATCAGCTCGATGCCGGCCAGTCCTTCCCCGAAAGGCTGGAAGCCGCGCTGCGGGAAAAAGGCCACGATGTCAGGATCGCCAATGCCGGCGTCTCGGGCGACACGACGAGCGGCGGACTGTCGCGGCTCGACTGGTCGGTTCCAGACGGGACCGATCTCGTGATCCTGGAACTTGGGGCCAACGACATGCTGCGGGGTATCTCGCCCGACATAACCGAGCGCAATCTCGATGCCATGATCACACGCCTGAAAGAGCGCGGGATCGCCGTCCTGCTTGCGGGCATGATGGCTGCGCCCAATCTAGGCGACGACTACGCTGCTGCCTTCAATGGCATGTTTCCCCGTCTGGCCGAAAAGCACGACGTGATGCTGTATCCGTTTTTTCTCGATGGCGTGGCGACGAATTCCACCCTGCTTCTGGAGGATGGCATGCACCCGAATGCGCAGGGCGTCGACAAGATGGTGGCGAACGCACTTCCCATGGTGGAGCAGGCCCTGGCTGCGCTCGACTGACGACAGGCGGCCAGAATTTTGCTGCGGCGCACAATGAAAAGTGACTGGCGGCCGATATCGGACTTGCCGCGAGGTTGAATCGGTGGTTCGCTGCCCTTGACGGAGCGATTCGAGGAGGCAGCCATGCCGCGACTTTTCACCGCCCTCGAGATACCGCGTGATGCGGCGCTCTCTCTGTCACTGTTGCGCGGGGGCCTTCCCGGCGCCCGCTGGATGGATGTCGAAAACTACCACATAACGCTGCGGTTCATTGGCGACGTCGAGGGGCCAACGGCCGACGACATCGTCCACGGGCTGGATCGGATCAGCCGTTCCGCCTTCGAGATCAAGCTTTCAGGCGTCGGCGCCTTCGGCAACAAGAAGCCGCACGCTCTCTGGGCCGGCGTCGCGCCATCGGCCGAACTCGCTGCGCTTCAGGCCGAGATCGATCGGATCTGCCTGCGAAACGGCGCCCCCGCCGATGCCCGCAAGTTCACGCCGCACGTGACGATCGCGCGGCTGCGCAACACGAGCCCGCAGGAGCTGGCGCCCTATCTCTCCGCCCATGGAGGATTCTCGACGGTCCCGTTCAAGGTCGGACGCTTCGTCCTGCTGTCGTCGCGCGATTCGGTCGGCGGCGGGCCCTATGTCGTCGAAGAAGCCTGGCCGCTGGCCGGTTCTCGCGCGGCCGTTGGCAGTGGGCTCGCGGCTGCGGAAGCCTATCCGATGTGGCGCTGAGATGGCCGGCGAAAGGCTCGACGATGAAGCGGTCGCGACGGCTCTCGTCGAACTCGACGGCTGGAGCCTCGTCGAGGGCCGATCGGCGATCACCAAGACCTTCACGTTCCGCAACTTCAACGAAGCCTTCGGGTTCATGACGAGAGCCGCGTTGGCCGCCGAGAAGATGGATCACCATCCCGAATGGTCCAACGTCTACAAGACCGTCGACGTGACGCTTTCCACCCATGACGCGGACGGCGTGACCGATCTGGACGTGAGGCTTGCACGAAAGATGGATGGTTTCGCCCGGACCTGACGGTGTCGAGCGAACTTGCAGCCCGGACTAGCCGTCACCACATCTCGCCCATGAACGAGACCCTCGACCAGGAAAGCATCGCAGGCATTCTCGCGCCCGTCACGCCCACGGAGGAGCGCAGGCGCGAACGGCGCGTGCGCGAGGGGCTGTGGCGCGCGGTTCGGCGTGCCGCCGGCCAGATTCCCTTCATGGAGGAGGTCGTGGCCGGGTATTTCTGCGCCCTCGACAACCGGACTCCCACCCGGGTGCGCGGCACCCTGTTCGCTGCTCTGGCCTATTTCGTGATGCCGTTCGACGTCATACCGGACTTCATCCTCGGTCTCGGCTTCACCGACGACCTGTCCGCGCTGTTGGCCGCACTGGGGACCATTCGCACGCACATCACCCCGGGTCACCGCGCCGCGGCCCGCGATTTCCTCGACGAGATCAAATAGAGACTGGTTGCGACAGAGCGACGCCGCTCAGGCGTCCACGTCGATCCTGGGGTCGGCCTCGATCGCCTTTCGCAATCGCCCGAAGGCGAGCCTGATCCGCGACTTGACCGTTCCCAGCGGCAGGCCGGTCTGGTCGGCGATCTCGCTGTGGGACAGGCCGACAAAGAAGGCGAGCCGTATCAGTTCGACCTGCTCGGCAGGCAGTCCCTGGAGAGCGACGCGAACGCGTTCGTCGCGCTGGCCTGCGTCCAGCGCGACGTCGGGCGCTTCCTCGCCTTCCGGCTGAAGGATCGGATCGTCGGGGTCGATCAGGTAGGAACGGTCGCGGCGCAGCCCGTCGATCCGCCGATTCCGGGCGATCCGGAAAAGCCAGGTCGCCAGCGACGATTTCGTTGCATCGAACAGGTGCGCCTTGTGCCAAAGCACCGACATCACCTCCTGTGCGACGTCCTCGGCCGAGCCGCCGTCCATTCCAAGCCGCTGGAGATAACCATTGATGCGCGGAGCGAAATGATCGAACAGCGCGGCGAACGCCGCCTGGTCCCGCCGTTCCGCAACCAGGGCCGCAAGGCGTGCATACTCTTCTCGCGGCCCAGTCGTCATTGTCCTCGGACTCTTCGCCCGCGTTCCGGGCCGTTGTTCTCGACCGACCCTACGTAGCTCCACGTCGCGGCGCAATATGGCTTCGAAAGCTCGCCAGGCGGCAACCCAGACCGATGATCCCAAGCCGGCGACAAACTGTTGCCGCTTTCATCCGTTTCACAATTCGTGAAGTCGTGAAGGCATGCGCTCAGGGGTCTGCCAGGCACAGCGGTCGCAAAATCGAAACGGTGGGACGGGAGTTCACCATTTGGTAACCGCGATTAATTCAATATGAAGCGAACCGGTCCTCTAGGGCCGCTCTTGGATTCGCTCGATCAGGACACACCAGGACAACGGCAGGATAACATGCGTGCACTGATTTCGATCACAGCTGGCATCGTGGCGATGGCCGTCGCGGCACCAGCCCTCGCACAATCGGCCACCAAGGTCGGACAGTACAATGACTGGGGCACCTATTCCTATCAGGCCGACGCGGGCAAGGTTTGCTACGTGCTGTCGGTTCCGAAGGAAAAGCAGCCGACGAGCCTCGACCATGGCGACATCTTCTTCTTCGTGAGCCAGAAGCCCGGGCAGAACGTGGCTTTCGAACCGCAATTCATCGCCTCCTATGCGTTCCGGGAGAACTCCAAGGTCACGGTGAAGGTCGGCGACAAGGCATTCTCGCTGTTCACCAAGGGCAAGTCGGCCTGGCTGGAGAATGCAGCTGAGGAACCGCAGCTCGTGGCGGCGATGAAGTCGGGCTCCGCCATGCAGGTCAGCGCGACGTCGGGCCGCGGAAACCCGACCAATTATTCGTTCTCGCTGCGGGGCATAACCGCTGCGCTCGATTCGATTTCGGCCTGCAGGTAAGCCCAAAGCAGGGTTGGGAAACACGGCGTTGCCGGGGCGTGACCCCGGCCGCTTACTCTGTTATGAGACGTGCTTGATTGGCATTCGGCCCCGGCCGACCTTACCTTACCCCGACCATGGCCCTATCCTTCGACATCACATCCGCCGACACGCGGAACGCCCTTCGTCCAGCGACGAAGGAAAAGCCGCCGCTGATCGGTCTCTCGCGGACCGAACTCGCAGAGGCACTGGTTGCTTCGGGTATCGTACCCGAGCGGCAGGCCAAGATGCGCGCCAGCCAGCTCTGGCATTGGCTCTACGTGCGCGGCGTGTCCGACTTCTCGGAAATGTTTAACATTTCAAAGGATTTGCGCGCCACGCTCGATCGCCGTTTCTCGATTGCCAGGCCAGAAATCGTCGAAGAACAGATCTCGTCCGATGGCACGCGCAAATGGCTGTTCCGGTTTCCGCCGCGTGGTGCGGGCCGCCCCGTCGAGATCGAAACGGTCTACATCCCGGAAGAAGGTCGCGGGACGCTCTGCATCTCCAGCCAGGTTGGCTGCACGCTCACCTGCTCCTTCTGCCACACCGGCACACAGAAGCTGGTGCGCAACCTCACCGCCGAGGAGATCCTGGCGCAGCTGATGATCGCGCGCGACCGGCTGGGCGATTTCCCGGACCGCGACACGCCGGCCGGCGCCATCGTACCGGCCGAAGGCCGCCGCATCACAAACATCGTCATGATGGGCATGGGCGAGCCGCTGTACAACTTCGAGGAAGTGAAGAAGGCCTTGCTGATCGCGTCCGACGGCGATGGGCTGTCGCTGTCCAAGCGGCGCATCACGTTGTCCACCTCGGGCGTGGTGCCGGAAATCTACCGCACGGGCGACGAAATCGGCGTCATGCTGGCCATCTCGCTGCACGCGGTGCGCGACGACCTGCGCGACATGCTGGTGCCGATCAACAAGAAGTATCCGCTGAAGGATCTGATGGAAGCCTGTCGGGCCTATCCCGGACTGTCCAATGCGCGGCGGATCACCTTCGAATATGTGATGCTGAAGGACGTCAACGACAGTCTTGCCGACGCCCGCGAACTTGTGCGGCTGCTGCGTGGCATTCCGGCCAAGATCAACCTGATCCCTTTCAATCCCTGGCCCGGCACCAACTATCAGTGCTCCGACTGGGAGACGATCGAGAAGTTTGCCGACGCCGTCAACGCCGCCGGCTACGCATCTCCCATCCGGACGCCGCGCGGCCGTGACATCCTGGCGGCTTGCGGCCAGCTCAAGTCCGAATCCGAGCGAATGAAGAAGAGCGACCGGCTGGCGCTGGAGGCCATGATGATCGCGGGGCACGGCGAGGCTTGAGCCACGTCGCGCTCATCCTCGTCCGGTTCGCCGTCATCATTGCCGGCTACGTCTGCGCCGCACTCGCAGCCAGCACCGTTCTGCATCTCGCCTGGATCGGCGCGGCCGGGTTCGAGCCTGAACTGGCGCCCTGGGTGCTTCTCGGCAGCATCGCCTTTTCGATCCCTTTCGTCGCTCTGTTCATAGGCTATTTCGCCTTCCTGCCAGCCTTGGTGGCGATCGCAATCACCGAGTTTGCAAGGTGGCAGGACTGGCTGACCTATGCACTTGCCGGCGGCGCCATCGCGATCGTGTTGATGTCGGTGTTCTGGGGCAGGCGCCAAGGCGACCTGTCGCTCGAGTTCGAAGGCATGCCGCAGGTGTCGGCGGAGCGCCTCGACGATCCACAGGTGTTCGCGGCACTGCTCGCAGCCGGCTTTGTGGGAGGCATCGGCTACTGGATCGTGGCCGGCCGGGGAGCAGGCAAGTGGCGCCGCGCACCACGGGCGCGGATTCCTCCCTTGCCTTGACCCGATCGAGGGGCAGCGGCATATCAGAGCCATGCCGAAAATGCCCCAGCCGCCCCGCAAGCCGCCGCTCGTCACGCCTCTCGCGGCAATGAAGCTCAAGCCGGTTTTCGTCGACAGGGTTGGCAAGCTCGTCAGGCTTCGCACGCTCGTGCCCGGCGAGGTTACGCCGGAGATCGCCGACGGGCTCACCGATCCCGCCATCATGGAAGGCCTCAATGCCCCGCGTCGGGCGATGGGACTGGACGCCTTCCGCGCATACGTAGGCAGCTTCGACAACCTGCGCCGCAACCTGATGGCCATCCGCGATTCCGTCGATGACACGCCGCTCGGCCTGCTGTTTCTGGATGTCGACCTGCGCCACAAGCTCGGCTCGGCCCACATCGTCATCGGCAAGGGCGAGCATCGGCGGATGGACGTCATCTATGACGCGACGCGCGTGCTGATGTGGCACTTCTTCACCGAGCGAAAGCTGGAGAAGCTTACCTTCGCGCCACTTTCGCGAAACCGCGCAGCCGTCGCGGCCTGCCGTGTCGGGATGCTCCGGCTGGAGGGCGAGTTAAGGTCGCACCGAATCGACGGGCGCACCGGGGAACGGGTAGACCAGATGCTTTTCGCAATGACACTGGACGAATTCCGCCAGCGGATGAAGGCGCTGGTGGAACCGCCGGCCTTTTCTGGCGCGGGCGTGGCTTCAACGCACGTCGTAGATCAACTGATCGCCGCCGGATGGAAGCCGCCGGCACCAGGCTGAATCGTCGTATCAGAACCGGTAGGCGAGACCGAACTTGACGGCTTCGAATTTCGGTTTGAACGATGTGTTGGGGAGGCCTTCGCCGCCGAAGTTGATCGATTCAAACCTGTAGTTGAGGTACTCCGCCTTCAGCGACCAGTCGTTCGGCAGGGCGAAATCCACGCCGGCGCCGAAGACGCCACCCCACTTCACACCGGAATAACTCGCCGTGTCCGCAGTGTCGAAAAACGACGGGCGGGAATAGCTCGTCGCTTCGAAATGCCCGGCCGCGATGCCGCCGGTACCGTACACGAGAATACGATCGGTCGGCGTGTAACCGAGCCGTGCGCGCGCCGTGGAGACCCAGTCGACATCATAGGTGTAGGCTTCGCCCTTGCCGCCCGTCAGTGCATCTTCGTCGCCGAAGGCGAGATCGGCGGAATGGACGAAATCGATGTCGGCCGCGAGACCGTAGACGACCGGCCCGAACTGCCAGTCGTATCCGGCGAACACGCCGCCGACCATGACGTCTTCCCTGTAACCGCCGGCGAAATCGGTCGACGACGCCGCGAAATTCGTGGAGGAGAAGCCGCCGCCGATTTCTGCGCCGACATAGGGGCCGCTCCAGTCGAACGTCCGCTGTTGCGCCTGTGCTGCGGAAACCATGGCCACCACCGCAGCCGTTGCAATCAGAAATTGCTTCATGTCATCCCTCGTCGGTCGTTTTTCTGACTAGCAACAATCCCGGAACCGGACAAGTGCAGCGCAGCAACAGTCGTCGCGAAGCCGCATTCTATCGCGCCTGCGCCGTCAGGATCTTCACGGCAAAGGCCGAAAACACACCGGCGAACAGCCAGTCGATCGCACGCGTCACCTTGGGGCTGCGCGACAAGAGGCTGGCGAACCGGTCCGCCGCCAGAACCATGGGAATGGTCACCGGCAACGAGAGCGGGATGAACAGCAGCCCCAGGAACAGGAGCTTGCCCGCCGCATGCGGATCGTTTGCAGAGACGAACTGCGGCAGGAAGGTCATGAAGAACAGGATGATCTTCGGATTGAGCAGATTGATGCCGATGCCCGTGGCCCAGTTCTTCCAGAAAGAGCGAGCTCGTCGTTGCCTCGTCTCCGGCGAGAAGGCCGAGCCGTTGCTGATCGCCTGCCAGGCGAGCCAGATCAGATAGGCCGCCCCGACGATCTTCAGCACGAGGAAGGCCTGCGGGGACGCGACGATCAGCGCCGAAAGACCGAGCGCGACGAGTGTCGTGTGGATGGCACAACCCGTCATCGCACCGGCCATGCAAGCGAGACCGGCCGCCCTCCCCTCGGACAGCGCCCGACCGACGAAGAGGGTCATGTCCGGACCGGGGGTAATCGCTATGATGACGGTTGCGACGGCGAACTGGATGAAAACGGCGGCGTCGGGCAGAAACGACATGCGGGCGTGCTTCCTATTCGCAAAGCCTGGAGTCCAGCGGGAGTCGCTGGATCAGGAAGGTCGTCTGGCGGGTATGCGGCAAGAGCGGCGCCCACCAGTCGATCGTCAACTCTTCGTCGGGAAGGAGCGGCAGGCCGTTCTGCGCAAGACTGTCGGCAAGCCGGCTCTGGGCGCGCGAATCCGCCTGCCAGACCAGGAGACAATGATCGCTGGGTCGCGTCGGCGGGCGATAGGGATGATTGACCAACGTAAGGGTTCGCGCCCCGGGCACAGCTGCGCGCAAGTATCCTGCCTCCAGGGCCGAGTATCCCACCAATGTTGGCGACCGCCCGTATCGGGTTTCGATGGCGTCACCAAGTTGCTGATACGGGATACTGGGACGGCAGTTGCCGCATAACGCTTCGGAGGGCGCCATCCGGGACACGAGGTAGATGCCCGCGACGATTGCGGTGATCGTCACCGTTGCCGCCAGGAAGGACCTGAACGACCGTGCCGGCGGCGCAAAGCGGTCGAGCATCATGAGGAAAAAGAGCGGCGCGGCCAGCCAGACGCCATGCATGTAGCGGGATCGCAGTTGCGTGCTCCCGACACCGAAGGCCCAGATGATCATGGCCACCATGCTCACCACGAGCAAGAGGCCGAGGAGCTGGCGGAAGGAGTCGTCACGAGGGCCATCCGACTTCGATGGCAGGCCTTTCAGATAGAAGGAGCCGAGATAGACCGGCAGAAACGGGAGAAGATAACCAACGAAGGCTGCGGCCAGGGCGCCGGCCTTATCGACGAAGGAGTTTTCCCGTCCGGTCTGGACGACGCCGTCGACAGTCGTGAGGATGGTTCTCAGTTCACCCGCGTAGACAACCGCCAGGGCGATGAATGGCATGGCGGCAACGACCAGAGTCAGCAGGAAGCGTGGGTCGAGGAACACGCGCCTGTAGTCGCGCTGCAGAAGCGCGGCCGCAACGAGGGCACCGAAAAAGACGCCATAGGCATATTTGGCGAGCATGCCGATCACGAACAACAGGCCGAGCAGCACATAGGCAGCTGCCGTTGGGTTGCGCGCCAGCGAATGGATCGTCAGCAAGGTGGCGGCAATGACGACGATGTTGAGGTTGGTGTGCGTGAGAATGCGGTGACTGTCGTAGGCGACGACCCAGATCAGCGCCAGGGAGTAGACCGACAGCGCCTGCAACCGTGGATCCACGATGACGCGGCGAGCGAGTGCGTAGAGCAGCAAGGCGCAGGCGAACATCGAGCCGTAATTCAGGAGCGCCACCGAGGCGAGAGGCGACCCGATGAGCCGGTTCAGGCCATAGAGAAACCAATCGTACAGCGCGGGGTTGCGCGCCTGGTAGAACAGCTCGAGCGATTGGGCCTGGTAGATCTCCATTGCATCGTCGGTGCCGACGTTTGATCGCAGGGCCGTTGCAATGAACAGGAAAACCGCGGTCCAGAGGCCCGTGTAGAACAACACGCCGCTCCGACGCGCCCAGAACGGTAGCGCGGCGGGCCTTGTGGCCGGGTCGAGTTTCGGCACCGCAGGCTGCGTGGCCTGTTGCTCGGCGCTCCGAGCGCTGCCATCGGACCGTTCGAAGGCCGTTGCGTCAGGAAGAAGGGGCATGATGGCCGCTCTCGACTGCGTGAGGTCGCACTTCTCCTAGCCTTCTCTCGCACGCGGCGCTATGGCTATCCGCCGGTCAACATGGTTTCAGGTGTAACCGGAATCTTGTCTGGTTCAAGATTGAACCATCATCTGCTCGTCATCTAAAGACTCGACACTAAGCCAGGAATTGGCATCAGGGGGTGCCTGTTGTTAGATGGAAATGTCGCCAGGACGTTGAGTTCGCCTTCGGAATCCCACCCTCCCTCGCAAGACGAGAGACATACCTGGTTCCGACGCCTTGGATGTACCGCCGCGCGGGTCAACGAGCGCCTGCAGCGCGAACCGGTACGCTTTCTCGTTTACGGCCTGATCGCGACGAGCCTGGTGTTCATGATCATGCCATGGATCGACCTTGCGGTGACTGGCATGTTCGCGGCACCCGACGGCAGCTTCCCGCTTTCCCGCCACCCGCTGCTGATCTCCATCCGCGACGTGAACCGGGTGGTGCCCCAGTTGTTGCTTCCCGCCATGGGCGTCATCCTGTTCGTCCATGCCTTCATTCAAGGGATCAACTGGCTCCCACGTCCGCATCGCGCGCTCTTCGTGCTCGGCGTCTATGCCATCGGCTCGGGCCTCGTCGTCAGCGTTCTCAAGGAGATCGTCGAGCGGGCCAGGCCAGGCGATACGACCGTCTTCGGCGGGACCGCCCCCTACACCATCCCGTGGCAGCTCGCCGATGCCTGCGAGCGAAACTGCTCTTTCTCGAGTGGCGAAGCGGGATCCGCAGCCGCCTTGATGTCGGTCGTCGTGCTTGCGCCCGCACCGCTTCGTCCAATGCTCTTCTTGTTGCTGCTGCCCGCCGCCATCACCTTCTCGCTGCTGCGCGTCGCCTTCGGCAGGCACTTTCTCTCCGATGTCTTCGTATCCTGGCTGCTCATCGCGATCGTGGCGGTTCTGCTCTGGCGCTGGTTCAAGGCGAACGAGGGCAAGATCGACCGAGCGATCGTCGGCAGCGGCCTGCCGATCGCCAGGGCGGCAGACCGGGTCTTTCGCGTTTCCGCCGCGATCCGGGCGGTCCTGAGAGCACGTGCCGTCTATCAACCCGCGCTCACGGTCGCCGTGCATAGAGCCATGTCATGGCCGCGGCGGCGCTGAAGGCGCTCGATCTTGCCCGGCCGCGCTTTCCTGCTATTAGTTCCGGCGAATTCAACGGGCGCTGGAAGCGCCCTCTTCTCGAGCGACCGGCGGATCAATGACCAAGTGGAAAGACGTCAAGAAGGTCGTGCTCGCCTATTCGGGCGGGCTCGACACCTCCATCATCCTGAAGTGGCTGCAGACCGAACTCGGCGCCGAGGTGGTGACCTTCACGGCCGATCTGGGCCAGGGCGAGGAACTGGAGCCCGCGCGTCGCAAGGCGGAAATGCTTGGGATCAAGGAGATTTTCATCGAGGACGTGCGCGAGGAGTTCGTGCGCGACTTCGTGTTTCCGATGTTCCGTGCCAACGCCGTCTATGAAGGCGTCTATCTGCTCGGCACCTCGATCGCCCGGCCGCTGATCTCCAAGCATCTCGTCGAGATCGCCGAAAAGACCGGCGCCGACGCCATCGCGCACGGGGCGACAGGCAAGGGCAACGACCAGGTGCGCTTCGAGCTGTCGGCCTATGCGCTCAATCCAGACATCAAGATCATCGCACCCTGGCGCGATTGGTCCTTCAAGAGCCGCACAGACCTGCTCGACTTCGCCGAAAAGCACCAGATCCCGGTCGCCAAGGACAAGAAGGGTGAGGCGCCGTTTTCGGTCGACGCCAACCTGCTGCACTCCTCTTCCGAGGGCAAGGTGCTGGAGGATCCGGCGGTCGAGGCCCCCGAATATGTGCATATGCGCACCATCTCGCCTGAAGCGGCGCCCGATGTGGCGACCGTCATCAAGATTGGCTTCGAGCGCGGTGACGCGGTGTCGATCAACGGCGAGCGCATGAGCCCCGCGACCCTGCTGGCCAAGCTCAACGACTACGGCCGCGACAACGGCATCGGCCGCCTCGACCTCGTCGAAAACCGCTTCGTCGGCATGAAAAGCCGTGGTGTCTACGAGACGCCGGGCGGCACGATCCTGCTCGTGGCGCATCGCGCGATCGAGAGCATCACGCTCGACCGGGGTGCCGCGCATCTCAAGGACGAGTTGATGCCACGCTACGCGGAGCTGATCTACTACGGCTTCTGGTTCTCGCCCGAGCGCCAGATGCTGCAGGCCGCCATCGACCTGTCCCAGAAGGACGTCGAAGGCGAGGTGACGCTGAAGCTCTACAAGGGCAACGTGATGGTCATTGGCCGCGAGAGCTCGAAATCGCTCTATTCCGACAAGCTCGTCACGTTCGAGGACGACCAGGGCGCCTACGACCAGAAGGACGCTGCTGGCTTCATCAAGCTCAACGCGCTCAGGCTGCGGACACTGGCGGCGCGCAACCGCCGCGGCTGACCCACGTTCTTCGGGGCGGCTGGACCAAACGGTTCGGCCGCCTTTATCTTGGATCGTCGACTAAATCGATTAAAATTGCGTTTCCGTGGTTGGAGAGGTTGCCCGGTGAAGGATGTCCGCATGCAACAGGCGATCCGCGGCCGCTGGGCCGTTGCGGCCGTCTTTCTCGTCAACGGCTTCATCATCGGAAGCTGGGCGCCGCAAATCCCGGTCACCCGCGACCGCCTGGAGATCAGCGAGTTCTCGTTGGGGCTGCTTCTCCTCGGCTTCGGACTCGGCGCCCTCATTGCCATGCCCGCCTGTGGTTATCTCATCGGCCGCGTCGGGTCACGCACGACCGTTCGCATTTTCGGCCTCGCCAGCACGTTCGGCCTGCTCGTCGTGGCGCTGGCGCCCGGGATCTGGACTGCGGCGGCCGCGCTCGTGCTGCTCGGCGCGCTGATCGGCGGGACCGATGTGGCGATGAACGCCAATGCGGTCGAGGTCGAGAAGCAGTTGCGCCGCGCCATCATGTCGTCCTCGCACGGCTTCTGGAGCGTCGGCGGCTTCATCGGCGGTGGGGCCGGTGGCGCCGTCATCCAGGCGACCGACTACAGGGTTCACGCCGCCATCATCACAGCCATCGCACTGGCGGCCATGCTCGTGGCGGTTCGATACATGGTGACGGAGCCGCGACCTGAAGCTCACCTGCCGCATCGCTTCGCGCTGCCGCGCAACCCTGTGGTCTACCTGATCGGCTTGATCGCACTGTTCTCGATGATACCGGAAGGCGCAGTCCTCGACTGGGCGGCGATCTATCTTCGTGAGGAGCGAGGATCCGATCTCGCAACCGCAGGTCTGGGCTTTGCGGCCTTCTCCGGCACGATGGCATTGATGCGCTTCACCGGCGACAAGGTGCGCAACCGCTTCGGCGCCGTGCGCACCTTGCGAGCCTCGAGCCTGATTGCGGCCGCCGGCATGCTGGTGGCCGGTTTCTCGCAGGAGCCGTGGCTGGCCATCGCCGCTTTCGGCTTTGCCGGACTGGGCATCGCCAACATGGTTCCGATCGCCTTTTCCGCTGCCGGCAACCAGCCGGGCAGTTCCTCCGGCGCCTCGCTCAGCACGGTCACGCTGATGGGTTACTCGGGCATCCTCGTCGCTCCCTCCGCGATCGGATTCGTTGGAGAGCGTTTCGGCTTCGCCCCGGTCTACGTCGCCGTTTCCGTCCTTCTCGTTGTCGTGTGCCTGATGGCCGGCCTTGCCAAGGCTGCGGAATTCAACGCAGGCTCCGAAAGCGGCCGTCCTTCGCAGTAGCGCTTCAGGCTTTCCTGAAGAAAATCTGCCACCCGGCGGATCCGCACGCTCGACCGCAAATCCCGGTGCATGGCGATCCAGCACGGCAGGAGTGGGATCCGCAACTCCGGAAGGATGGCCTCCACCAGTGGTTCCCGGTCTACGATGGGCTGCTGCTGGAAGCTGATGCCGACCCCGGCTCGTGTGGATTCCCAGATGACCGCATGATGGTCGCAACGGACATGAAAGGCGTGACGGTCGATCTCGATCCCGGCACTGCGAAAGCCGTTGAGCATCTCCATGCCGCGATCGAACCCTATGATGGTGTGATGGAGCAACTCCGACACGTCACCTGGACGTCCGTGGCGGGCGATGTAGTTCGTCGCCGCGCAGGCGACGATCGGGATGTCGGCGACCTTCCGGGCGACGAGATCGAGTTGGGACGGCTCGACCATGCGTATGGCGATGTCGGCATCGCGACCGAGCAGGTTCTCGACGAGATTGGAGGCGACGATTTCGATCTCGATTCCGGGCTCCTCCGAAGTCAGACGCGCGAGGATGGACGGGAGAACGTAGATCGAGACCATCTCGCTTGCCGCGATTCGCACCGTCCCCGCCACTTCCTCGGTCGCGCCCAGCGCCAGACGGGAGAAGGCTTCGGCCTGCTCGCGCATCGCCTTCGCCCGGCCAAGCAGGTCCACGCCATGACTGGTCAGCTTGTATCCGGCCCGGCCCCTACGAAAGAGCGTTACGTCCAGCACCTGTTCGAGTTCGGCGATATGGCGGCCGAGCGTAGGCTGGCTGGCCCGCAACGTCCGCGCCGCCGCCGACAGGCTTCCCGTCTCGGCGACGGCCGCGAAGCTTCGGATCAGGTTCCAGTCGATATCCGCCATTATGTATTCATCTCTGAATAACTTGAATGCAGCTATAGCGCATTATCATTCAAATGCGAATGCACTACGTATCCCGCAGGCATTTCATTGCGGGAGATTTCCATGAAGACGATCGTGATTCTCGGCGCCGCCGGCCGGATTGGCGACGCCGCCAGCAGGGCTTTCGTCTCTGCAGGCTGGCGGGTCAAGGGCCTGGCGCGAGGGCGCAAGGGGGCCGAACTTCCCATCGACGTCGAGTGGCTCAAGGTCGATGCGACCGACCGCGGACGGCTCATTGAAGCCTGCTCCGGTGCGGATGTCGTGCTCAATGCGCTCAACCCCGAATACACGGAATGGGAGCAGAAGGTTCTTCCGATGGCGGAGAACGTCATCGCTGCCTGCGAAGCGACTGGCGCGACCCAGCTATTGCCCGGAAACGTCTACAATTTCGGCCATGGCGTGAGGCTTGGCATGGCCGAGGACATGCCCGATGCACCCTCCACGCCGAAGGCACGCATCCGCATCGCGATGGAAGACCTATTCCGCCAGCGCGCGCAACAGGCCGGCGTCCAGACGCTCGTGCTTCGCGCGGGAGATTTTTACGGCGGAAGAAAGCCGGGCAGCTGGCTCGATCTGCTCATCCTGTCGAAGCTGAAGAAGGATATCTTCACCTGGCCGGGTCCAATGGATGCGCCCCACGCCTTCGCCTACCTGCCCGATCTCGCGCGGGGTTTCGTAGCGCTGGCGGACAGGCGCCAAGACCTTGCGCCGTTCGACCGCTTCCATTTTGCCGGGCATACGCTGAGCGGATCGGAGATGCTCGCCGCAACCGAGAAGGCGCTGGGCCATGGGCTGCAGCGTCGGGGCGTGCCATGGGCGCTCTTCCGGGCGGGCGGCTTGTTCATGCCGATGCTGCGCGAAATCGCGACGATGTCCTATCTCTGGCAGACGCCGCATTCGCTGGATGGGCGAAAGTTCGCAACCGTGGTCGGGCCGCTGCCTTCGACCTCTCCGGTCGACGCAATCCGCCAGGCCATCGCCGACCTGTCGCTCGACCGCGCCCCGATCTCGAGCGCCGCCTGACCGGCACCTACCGAACATGGAAAAGGCCACCGGCGGCAGCGCCGGTGGCCTTTTGCGTGCTTTCCGTCGGATGCGTGGTCAGATTCGTCCCATCAGAACCAGAATGAGGAGCACGACGACGACGACGCCGAGGAGACCGGACGGGCCATATCCCCATCCGCGCGAATGAGGCCAGGCAGGAACGGCTCCGAGCAGGAGCAGAATCAGGATGATGATGAGAATGGTACCGAGCGTCATTGTTCAAGCCCTCCGTTTCAGCAGCAAAGATGCTGCCCGGAAATGCGCGGACGCCCGGTAGGTTCCATGTGTCGCCGTGTCGGGACGGAAGTCTACTCCGCAGCCTTGGGAAAACTCGCCCGCGCATCGATCCCCGCCTCTGCCGCAAGGTTCGCTTCTGTGGAACCACTCGTTGCCGGACGGCGCCAGGGGAACCAGCGAGCAAGCATTGCCGACAGCCGAGAATCATTGCTTCGGGTGACGATCATCAGGAGGGACGGCGTGACCACCAGGGTGAGCACGGTCGAGAAGGCGAGGCCGTAGACGATCGCACTGGAGAGCGCGATCCACCACTGAGTCGAAGGCGCGCCGTAAGTGGTCTCGTGGTTCATCAGCTCGAGATTGAGACCGAAAGCGATCGGCAAGACGCCGAGGATCGCGGTGACGGCGGTCAGAACCACCGGTCGCGCGCGTTCGCGGCAGGTCTGGAGCACGGCTTCCAGCTTGTCCATGCCGCTCTGGCGCAGCACGTCGTAGGTTTCGATCAGGACGATGTTGTTGTTCACGACGACACCCGCGAGCGCGATGATGCCGATGCCCGTCATGACCACACCGAATGGCTGGCCCATGATCATGAGGCCGAGGAACACGCCAATCGTCGACATGACCACCGCCGAAAGCACCAGGGCCACGGAAATGAAGCTGTTGAGAAGCGCCAGCAGCACGACGAAGATCAGGAAGATCGCCGCGCCGAAGGCCTTCGAAAGGAACTCGCCGGCTGCCCGCTGCTCCTCGTCCTCGCCGGCCAGCCGCCAGCGGATGCCCTGCTGGGCGAGATTCATGCCGTCCATGTTCGAGATCACCTGCTGACGCACCAGGTCGGCCTGAACGCCTTCGCGGATGCCGGCGGCGACGACCACCGTCCGGGTTCCGTCGATGCGGGTCAGCGTGCCGGTGCGCAAGGCAGGCTTGCGCTCGACGAAGTTGGAGATCGGAACGGCGCCGACGGCGGTCTGGACCCGAAGCTGGTCGAGTTCCGAAAGCGTGCGACGGTCTTCGGGAAGTCGCAGCCGGATGTCCACCGCGTCGTCCGAGCCGGCCGGACGATATTCGGTCAGCTTCAGTCCCGTCGTGACGAGTTGAACGACTGTGCCCACGGAGCCGGGCCCGATGCCGTATTGCGCCGCTCGGGTCCGATCGACCTGGAGCTCCCAGTCGATGCCGGGGGGCGGCAATCCATCCGATATGTCGATGACGTCCGGCACGCCCTGAAGCATCGCCGCGGTCTGGCGCGCCGCCTCGTCGAGGCCCGACGGATCGACGGCCGACAGCCTGAGCTGGATGGCCTTGCCGGTCGGCGGGCCACTTTCGGGGACGGAGACGGCGATGTCGGCGCCGGGAATGCCGGTCATGGCAACCCTCAGGTCGTCGAGGATCGCGTTGGCCGACTTGCGCTCGCGCCAGTCGACGAATTCGTACTGGATCACGCCGACCACGTCTTCGTCGAGCTGGACGCCGCCGCCCTGCACCTGGCCGACACGGGTGTAGACCGTCTCGATGCCGGGCCAGCCGAGGATGCGGCTCTCGGCCTGGCGTACGATCGCGTCCTGTTCCGCAAGCGAAAGATTGCCGCGGGCATGGACGTAGAGCAGCCCGTATTCCGGCTCCACGTTCGGGAAGAACTCCACGCCCTTGCCGTACTGGACGTAGGCGAAGGGCACGGCGACCAGCGCAGCCAGCGTCGCGAAGGTGACGATGAAGGGGTGGCGCACCGCACGACGCACGAAGCGCATATACCACCCGTCCCTGTAGGGCTCCTCGATCGTCGGCTTGGCGATCAGCGCCCCGATCGCTGGGGTGAAGATGAGGGCATAGATCATCGACGAGGACAGCGTCACGATCAGCGTGATCGGCATGTACTTCATGAACTCGCCGACGATACCCGGCCAGAAAAGCAGCGGCGAAAAGGCGGCGACGCGCGTCGCGGTTGCGGCGATAACCGGGCCGGCCATGCGACGGGCGGCAAGGGCAAAAGCTTCCCGCTTGTCCATGCCCTCCGACATGCGCCGTTCCGCGAACTCGGTGACGATGATGGCGTCGTCGACCAGCATGCCCACCGCCAGGATCAGCGCAAACAGGACGACGATGTTGACCGTGAACCCGGCCAGCGACAGCCACAGGATCCCCATCAGGAAGGACGCGGGTATCGCCATGCCGATGAGCATGGAGGCTCGGCCCGACAGCGAGTAGAGAATGACCACGAAGACCAGGATCACAGCGGTGAGGACACTGTTCTCCAGGTCACCGAGCAGCTGGCGGATGACGGTCGACTTGTCCTGGCTGAAGGATACGATCGCTCCCTCCGGCAAAAGCTGCTGAAACTCCGTTGCCGCCACCTTCACCGCATCGACCGTCTCGACCAGATTGGCGCCGGTGCGCTTGGACACCTCGATGGCGATCGCAGGCTTGCCGTCCAGGCGCGTGATCGTGACGGGATCCTTGAAAGTCGATCGGATGGTAGCGAGATCGCGAGCCCGAACGACGGCATCGCCACTCGCCACGATGGGCAGGTTGGCGACGTCCTCGACCGTCTCGATCAGCGCCGGCACCTTGACGGCATATCGGCCCTCTTCGCCCTGCATCTGCCCGGCGGCGACCAGCGAATTGCTGGCGCCCACGGCCCCGACCAGCTGGTCGAGCCGAAGATCGTAGGAGGAGAGCTTGACCGGGTCGATGATCACCTCGACGAGGTCGTCGCGCGCGCCCCGAAGCGCGGCATCGAGCACACCGGGCACTTCCTCGATCCGGTCACGCAGCGCACGTGCCGCAGTCGTCAGGGCGCGTTCCGGCACGTCGCCGGCAAGCGTGACCACCAGCACCGGAAACTCGGAGATGTTGACTTCGTTGACGCTGGGCTCGTCGACGCCTTGCGGCAGATCCTGCTTGGCATCCGAGACCTTGTTGCGAACGTCTTCGAGCGCCTTGTCGAGATCGGCGCCCGCCTGAAACTCGACCACCACGTTGCCGCCGCCCTGATAGGCGGTCGAGCGCATCTCCTTGACACCGGTGATCGACTTCAGTCGCGTCTCGACGGGTCGCAGCAAAAGCCGTTCGGAATCCTCGGGCGAAATGCCCTGATAGGACAGGCTCACATAGATGATGGGAATCTGGACGTCGGGCTCGGCTTCCTTGGGAATGCTGAGATAGGAGAGCGTCCCGGCGATCAGGAAGAACACCAAGATGGAGATCGTCAGACGCGCGTGGCGTATGGAATACTCGACAAGACCCATGGTCAGCGCGTGTCCGTCAGTTGGTCGTTCCGGTTGCTTCGCCGATCAGCCGGCGAACCGTCGCGGCGTCGGCTTCCACCGGGTTGACCGTGTCGCCCTCAGCGACGAGATCCTGTCCGGCCACGATGATGCGGGCATCTTTCGGCACGCCGCCGAGCACGAGGCCGGTCGGCGTGTCGTCGATCAGATCGATCGGAACGAAGCCGACCTTGTTGTCGGGGCCAACGATCCGGATCCCGAGATCGCCGGCCCCAGACAGCGTAACCACCGACCGCGGAAGGAACACCGCATCGACGGGGTCAGAACGCAAGGTGATCTCGGTGGTCATCCCAGCCGGAAACGACCGGTCGGGATTGGGGACCGAGACCTCGATTCCGTAGGTTCGTGTCTGCGGGGAGGCGTCGCGGCTGACATAGCGCAGCGTGCCCTGCGCGACGGCGCCGTTGACGAGACGGATCTCCGAGGCTTCGCCGATCCGCAGGCTCTCGAGGTCTCGCTCGTTGACCTGACCGACGGCGAGGATCGGATCGAGGTCCAGCACGATCGCGACCTGCGCGCTCTGTGCGATCGCGCTGCCCTCCTCCACCGAGACGCGATCGACGAGCCCGTCGAAAGGCGCGCGCAGCACGTAACGCTCGAGTTCGGCATTGGCGGAATCGAGCTGCGCTTGCGCGGTCGCGAGCGCCGCGCGCGCACCATCGAGTTGAAGTCGTGCGACATTGCCCGTCGTCGCGAGCCTTTCGGCGGCATTCAGTTCGGCCTGACGCTGCGCCAGGACGGCCGTCGCCATTTCCACGGCCGACCTCTTGTCTTCGCTGTCCAGCCGCATGACGATGTCGCCGGCCGACACCGATGAACCTTGCCGGACCGGGAGCTCTGCCACGATGCCCGCCGTACGTGCAGCCAGCGCCGAACGACGGTTCGCCTCGGTGGTGCCGGAAATGCGGATGGCGCGAGCGTGATCACGACGCGGCGGCGTCACCACGCCGACGGTGCGCACGACGCGCTGGTCGCTTACCGGCGCGCCCTCTGGCGCCGATACCGGGGGCTGGTTCTCGGACTGGGCACTGCCCACCGACGAGAATTCGCCGGTCAGGATCCAGGCGGTCGATGCGCCGAGGACGACCAGCGCCGCCAGCTTGTGAAAACGCATTCTCGGCATGTCCTGTCCCTGCGCGGCCTGCGCTCGCGGCGTCAAATGAAATCGCGCGTCGTCCGTATGTGGGGCGGTCGCCGATCCCGTTCAATCCGCAACCGCAGTCTTCATTTACGCGGCGGTATGTACTCCAAAGGTGCAGCGCAAAATAGTCAGTTTTATTGATCGGAACAGTCAATCGATCGGGCAAGGTGCTCCCGCAGCGCTCCACCGTTCGATGGCCGCGAAAGTCTCCTCTGCCGAACCCGGCGCAGGGTTTCGGCCGGGACCAGGAGCCCAGCCCCAGGCGACGAGCGCATCATCGCGCACATGCTCGGCGACCTCCGACAAGGTCCGACCTCCATTGCGCTCCGGATCCTTGATCTGGGCGCATATCTCGGCAGAACTCTTTCCGAACCAGGCCATCTCCACCGGCGCGAGATGCCACGAAGGAGCGCCCGGCGGCCCATGCAAGACGTTGGAATTGCTCTCGAAATGACACGTCATGCAACGCATCCCGGGATTGCCGAAGCCTGAGCCATCCGCACCTCGCTGCACGTTGAACGCATGGAACCGCGTTTCGCCATAGTGGGCTCCGGACCAGCGGGGATGGTCGTCGTCGACATGGCAGTTTGCGCAGCGCGGATGGGCGAAAACGTCGTGGATCGTTTGCCATTCCGCAAGCCCGACTGTCGGATCGACGAGCGTCGTTTCGGCCTGCGGGACCGTTTCGGGAGCCACCGGTGCCACCTCCTGCGCCAACGCCGCAGCGGCGAACAGGGTGGCAGCGATTGTCAGCAATATCGCGCGTCTCATGCGAAGGAGACCTCCTTCGACAAGGGCAACGAGCGGATGCGTTTGCCGGTCAGGGCATGGATCGCATTGGCGAGGGCGGGCATGGCCGGCGGCGTGCCGATTTCGCCAGCACCGCCCATCTTGTGGTAGTTTTCCAAGATCGCGACTTCGAAATCGGGGCATTGATGAATGCGCATGGCGTCGTGGTCATGGAAGTTCGACTGTTCGACCTTGCCGTCGGCGAAGGTCACCTCCTGGCTCATCGCTGCAGAGAGACCGTAGATGGCACCCGAAACGAGCTGCGCCTCGATGATGCCGGGGTCGAGCGCCGTGCCGACATCGGCGGCAATCCAGACCTTGTCGATCCTGAGGCCTGCTTCGGTCTGAGAGACCTGAACGACTTCCGCGACCCAGGACCCGAACGACAGGGTGAAGGCAAAGCCCTTGGCCGTTCCCTCCGGCGATGGCGCGCTCCAGTCGGACATCTCGGCCACTTTCTCGACCACAGCCAGCGCGGCCGGGTAGTCCTTCATGAGGCGACGACGCAGCTCGATCGGATCAAGTCCGCCCGCAACGGCGATCTCGTCCATGAAGCATTCGTGGAAGAAGCCGTTGAAGGAGTTTCCGACGGCGCGCCAGAAGCCTACCGGAACGCCTAGGTCCGCTTCGATCCCGGTGACCCGGTAGTTCGGTATCGTGTAGGGCTGGTTGCAGGCGCCGTCGACGATCGACTTGTCGGGTCCCACCGGCGAAATGGATGGAAAGGTACGGCGCAGGATTCCCGCGATCACCGAAGGTGAAGCAATGCGCATCTCGACTGCCTGCGGCAGTCCGTCAGCACCGAGACGCGCGCGAAAACGCCCGGCGGCGGCCGGTCGGTAGGTGTCGTGCCGAGTGTCTTCCTCGCGCGTCCAAGTCACTTTGACCGGACGGCCATCCGCTTCGCGGGCCAGCGCCGCCGCATACATGGAGTAATCCATTTCGCCGCGCCGGCCGAAACCGCCTCCAAGTGAGGTGGTGTGAACCCGGACATTCTCCGTTTCGACGCCGGCGACATCGGCGCAGAGCTGGCGCGTCATCGTCGGGAACTGATTCGGCGACCAGACGTCGAGAACGCCGTCCTTCAGTCTTGCCGTGGCGTTCATCGGCTCCATGCACATGTGGGCGAGGAACGGCACTTCGTATGTAGCTTCCACCAGTCGCTCGCCCGGCGCGCCGGCGAAGGCCGTGTCGACATTGCCGTCGTCGCGGGCTGAACTGCCGCCAGGTCGCGCAAGCGCCTCCGTCAGGCGCGCGCTCATCGCGGCACTGTCTGTCGGATAATCGGCCGCGCCCCACTCGACCTCGATCGCCTCTGCGGCCTTGAAGGCGGCCCAGGTATTCTGCGCGATGACGCCGAAGCCGCTGCCGTAGGTCGTGTCGATCGGCACGACCTTGACAACGCCTGGCATCGCCTGTGCTTTCGAGAGGTCCGCGTGCGTCGGCTTCTGCCAGAAGCGCGGGCTCATCCTGACCGTACCGAAGAGCATGTCCGGCTGCACGACGTCGACGCCGAAGATGGGGGCGCCGGTGACCTTGTCCAGCATGTCGACGCGCCTTTGCGGCTTGCCGAGCAGCTTCCAGTCTTCCGGCCGCTTCAGCACCACTCGAGACGGTGGGGCGATATCCGCCGCCGAGCGGGCAACCTCGCCATAGCTGACGGAACGACCGGACGCCCCATGCGTGATCCGGCCATCGCCGGTGGTCAGCTCGCGCTCGGACACGGCAAGCGACTTCGCAGCTGCGGACACCAGCATCTGGCGGGCGGCCGCACCCGCCTGCCGCATCCGGTCGAAGCCGTCACGCGTCGAGGAGGAACCGCCCGTACCCTGCAAGCCGAGCACCTTGCCGACGCCGCCCATGGCGCCCCGCATGATCTCGGCCATGATGCTCTCGTCATAGAAGGGGAATGGTCCTCCTTCCGCCAGCATCTCGGTGTTGTAATAGGCGTAGGATGCCGGGCCATGCTCGACGGTCACGGCTTCCAGCGGTACGTCCAGTTCCTCGGCCACCAGGGCCGCGAGCGTCGTGGAGATGCCCTGGCCCATTTCCGCGCGCGGCGCGATCACGGTGATGGTGTTGTCTTCCGCGATCTTCACATAGGGATTGAAGGTCGCCTCGCCCTCGGCGAGGTCACCCTCCAGCGGGTTGGGGTATGGACGGCGATAGTAGTAGTAGCCGACCGCAATGCCGCCGGTGACAGCAGCGGCGCCGATGAGAAAGACGCGACGGGTGATCTTGCCAAGGCTTGCCATGGTCAGGCCCTCGCCAGCTTGAGGGCGGCGGCGCGCTTGATGGCCGCCCGGATCTTCGGATAGGTGCCGCAGCGGCATAGATTGCCCGCCATGGCGTTGTCGATGTCCTCGTCCGTCGGGTTGTCGATCTCATCCAGCAGAGCCGTCGCGCTCATGATCTGTCCCGCCTGGCAATATCCGCATTGCGCGACCTGCTCGTCGAGCCACGCCTGCTGGACGGCGGACAGGGCGCCATCCCGCGACAGGCCTTCGATGGTGACGACATCGCCTTCCACGCCGCCGACCGGCAGCACGCAGGACCGTACAGGCGAGCCGTCGATCAGCACGGTGCAGGCACCACAGGCCGCGATGCCGCAGCCGAACTTCGGACCGAGGATACCGGCTAGATCCCGTAGCGCCCAAAGCAGCGGCATCTCCGGATCCGCGTCGATCTCCATCTGTTTACCGTCGACGGTCAGTCGCATGAGGGATACCCTTCGTTGTCGTCTCTCGCGATGGTGCTCTTTGGCGGAGCAGATTGCCCGACATCTTGACAAAATTCGTCATTTTGTCAACAAGTGGAATACAGTATCAGGAAATCGTGATGGACAGCCGTGCCGACCCGCCCGAAACGGACACCCGAGACGCCGAGAAGCGCACCCGCATCCTCGATGGCGCGGTGAAGGCGTTCCTCGCGTGCGGCTACCAGCGCACCACTATGGACGACATCGCGCGGGCAGCCGAGATGTCGAGACCGTCGCTCTATCTTCAGTTCCGCAACAAGGCCGACATCTACCGTGCGATCGCGATGGACATGGTCGACTGGTCGGTTGAGACCGTGCAGCAGGCGATGGCCCGCCAGGAGCCGCTGCCCGACAGGCTTCGCAACGCCCTGGAAAACGGTGTCTTTGCCTTGCATGATCGTTTCGGCGGATCACCGCATGCCGCAGCGATGATGGACATGAAGAGCAGTCTCGCGGGCGACTTGATCACCGAATGGAAAAACCGACTCTGCACGATCTTTACCGCGGCCATCGCCAAGGATGCACGCGAGGGGAACATAGAGCTGGCCGAACGCGACCTGTCGCCGGAAATCCTCGCCTCGCTGCTGCTCGACGGGCTCGAAGGGATCAAGATGCGTATCGCTGATCCCGACGAGCAGCGCCGCGCCGCGCGCGGGCTGGTTCGCGTGGTGGTGCTGGCACTGGAGCGATAGGCGGCGTCCGGTTCATCGCCGCCGAAACGACCTCCGTTCATGATACGGTCGTGAAGACGTACCGTCGCATGCCAGCAGGGAGGAGCGACGATCTCAGGCCTCGAAATCGGTTCACAGGGGTTAATTCGCCTCGCAATCGTGAGCCGGAGCGTCTATCGGTGCGCCTCCTCCACGTGATCCCCGCCATGGATGCCCTGCCCACCGATCCGCTGTTTTATGCTGCCGCAATTCCGGCAGTGATCCTCGTCGGTCTCGCCAAGGGCGGACTGGGGGGCGCGATGGGTTTTCTCGGCGTGCCCGTCATGGCGCTCGCGATCTCGCCGATCCAGGCAGCCGCGATCCTGTTACCGATCCTCGTCGTGATGGACATGGTTTCCCTCTGGTCCTGGCGCGGCCATTACCACCTGCCGACGCTCGCCGTGCTCCTGCCCGGCGCCCTCGTGGGTATCGGCCTTGGCTGGCTGACCGCCGCCGTCGTCACCCCCGACATGGTGCGGCTGATCCTGGGCGTCGTCACCACGCTCTTCGTCCTGCGTTGGCTCTGGCAGAAATACGCCCGTTCCGAGATGGCTGCCCCGCAGAGGCCGGTTCTCGGCGTCTTCTGGGGAACCATCAGCGGCTTCACCAGCTTCGTGGCGCATGCGGGCGGCCCGCCTTTCCAGGTCTACGTCCTGCCGCAGAAGCTTGCCCCCGCGCTCTATGTCGGCACCAGCGTCATCTACTTCGCCGTCGTCAACGCGGTGAAGCTCGTGCCCTATTTCGCTCTCGGACAGTTCGACACCGCGAACCTGACCGCGTCGGCGATCCTGTTGCCGTTAGCGCCGATCGCCACCCTGGCTGGTGCGTACATCGTCCGTCGCCTGAATGCCGACGTCTTCTACGGTTTGACCTATGCCACGGTCATGATCGTGGCCTTGAAGCTGCTGTGGGATGGAATTGCAGCCATGACCGGCTGACCGGCACCGCATTGCCCTGTCTGCGTAACGAACTGTGATTCGACGCGACGGAACTTCCGCCCGAATCAGTGCCTTTCTCCACGCCATGTCCCAGATGCCCAATCCACAGCGCGACACGCGCCTCGACGTTTTCCGCGCGCTGGCGCTGATCACGATCTACGTGAACCACGTTCCGGGCACGATCTACGAAAGCCTGACCCACAAGAACGCCGGATTCTCAGACGCGGCGGAGGCCTTCGTCCTGATCTCGGGCATCGCCGCCGGCTTTGCCTACGGGACGAAATTCGAGCCAGGCCGCCGGCTCCTGACCACGTTGCGCGCCTGGCGCCGTGCCGGCGTTCTCTATGTCGCGCACATGATGACCACGCTGGCCACGCTCGGCATTTTCGCAGGGGGTGCCATCTGGTTTGCGGAACCGTCGCTGATGGGGAAGATCAACATCCAGAGCCTCGTCGATGCGCCCGTCGAGGCACTGCTGGGACTCGTCACCCTCGGCCACCAGCTCGGGTATAACAACATCCTGTCGATGTACGCGGTCGTTCTCCTGATGCTGCCGGGTTTCCTGCTGCTCCTCCGTTTCGGCCTCGGCCCGCTGCTGGCCGTCTCCTTCGGGCTATGGCTTGCGGCCGGTTTGTGGCGAATAGGCCCGCCCAACTATCCAAACGAAGGGCTGTGGTTCCTGAACCCGCTGTCCTGGCAGTTCCTGTTCGTCATCGGCCTGGCGGGCGCGATCCACGTCAGGCGCGGCGGCACCATTCCCTTCATGCCTTGGCTGGCAGCCGTCGCGCTCGCCTGTGTTGTCGTCGCGTTTGCCTGGGTCCGCGTTCCGCTCTGGGGCATTGACGTGTCGATGGGCCTGCCGGCGGTCCTCACCGGCTTCGACAAGACCTTCCTGTCGGCACCGCGCCTGCTGCACGTGCTGGCCGCCGCCTACCTGATCGTGGCGATCACGCCGCTCAATGCGCTGGCGCGCACCGACCAGCGCAACCCGCTGGCCATCCTCGGCCGCCACGCCCTGCCGGTCTTCATTGCCGGCACGTTGTTGTCGATGGCGGCCCAGGTGTTGAAGTCCGTTTACGTCCCAAGCTTCGTCCTCGATACCGCTCTGATCATGGGGGGCATCGCGCTGCAATTCGCACTGGCGTTCTGGCTCGACTGGCTCGGCCGGCTCGAAAAGCACGTGGCCGCGCTGCCTCCCCTGTCGGCGAAGCAATCTTCCGCGCGCATCGGCGAAAAAGAACCGCGCGGGCTTGTCGTCGAGCCGTTGCAGGTTCGCTGAGACGGCTTGCGGCTGAAGAAGCCGTCGTCGGCCAACAGAATGCGTGCAATTCGCACTGCACATGAAATAGACTCCCGCGAAACGATTTCCGGGAGGATACATGCCGAACATCTACGACGAGGGTCTTGGTCGCAACGCCGCCAACCACCAGCCGCTGACACCGCTCACCTACCTGGAGCGCGCGGCGCGGACCTTCCCCGACCAGGTGGCGGTCATCCATGGCGCCTCCAGGCTCAGCTATGCCCGCTTCTACGAACGCACGCGTCGACTGGCCTCCGCGCTCGACGGCCGGGGCATCGGCAAGGGCGACACGGTGACGGTGATGCTGTCCAACACGCCCGCGATGCTGGAAGCGCATTTCGGCGTGCCGATGGTGAAGGCCGTCCTGCATTCGCTCAACACGCGCCTGGATGCGGCCGTGATCGCCTTCCAGCTCGACCATGCCGAGACGAAGGTGCTGATCGTCGACCGCGAGTTTTCCGGCGTCATGAAGGAGGCCCTGACGCTTGCCACCGTTCGCCCTCTGGTGATCGACTATGATGATCCAGAGTACCCCGCCGATGCGCCCTATCCAAAGGGCGAGCGGATCGGAACGCTCGACTTTGAAAGTTTCGTCCAGTCGGGCGATGCCGGATTCGAGTGGTCGATGCCGGACGACGAGTGGGACGCGATCTCGCTCAACTACACGTCCGGCACGACCGGAAATCCGAAAGGCGTGGTCTATCATCATCGCGGCGCGGCGCTGATGGCCTACTCGAACACCATCCATGCGGGCATGGGACGGCATCCGGTCTATCTCTGGACGCTGCCCATGTTCCACTGCAACGGCTGGTGCTTTCCATGGACACTCGCCGTGCAGGCCGGCACCCATGTCTGCCTGCGATGGGTGCGGCCCGGCGCCATGTACGAGGCCATCGCCGACCATGGCGTGACGCATCTGTGCGGCGCACCGATCGTCATGTCGACGCTCATCAATGCGACCGACGCCGACAAGCGTGAATTCTCGCAGACGGTCTGTTTCAACACGGCTGCCGCCCCGCCACCCGAAGCCGTGCTCGCCGGCATGGCCGATGCGGGCTTCCTGGTCACCCATCTTTATGGCCTGACCGAGACCTACGGACCCGCGGTCGTGAACGAATGGAAGAGCGAGTGGGATGCACTCGACAAGGATCCCCGCATGGCGAAGAAGGCGCGGCAGGGCGTGCGTTACGCCGCGCTCGACGGGTTGACCGTGATGGATCCGGCGACGATGACGCGCACGCCGGCCGATGGCGAGACCATCGGCGAGGTGATGTTCCGTGGCAACATCGTCATGAAAGGCTACCTGAAGAACCCCGCCGCCACGCAGGAGGCGCTGGCCGGCGGCTGGTTCCACTCCGGTGATCTCGGCGTCATGCATCCCGACGGCTATATCCAGTTGAAGGATCGCTCGAAGGACATCATCATTTCCGGCGGCGAGAACATCTCCTCCATCGAGGTGGAGGACGCGCTCTACAAACATCCGGCCGTCGCCTCCTGCGGCGTGGTAGCGCGACCGGACGAAAAGTGGGGCGAAACGCCTGTCGCCTACGTCGAGCTGAAGCCCGGCAGGCAGGCAACCGAAGACGAGATCATCGCGCACTGCCGCGCGCTGCTCGCCCGCTTCAAGGTTCCCAAGCAGGTGATCTTCGCCGAGATCCCGAAGACCAGCACCGGCAAGATCCAGAAGTTCCGGCTGCGCGACCTGGCAAGGGACCTCTGACCAACGCGGGCTCAGGGCGAAACAGCAAGGAAACCCTTCATGATGGCGGGCGATGCCAGCCGCGCCATCATGTTCGCTTTTTCAGCGCTGAGCGAAATACCTAACAGTTGCGAATTCGTCTTTCGGACAAACAGCGTCTCGACGCCGTGATGAAGCCTTTCGAGCCGAATCGAATGGTATCGCGGCCGAATGATCAAACAACGAAAGGCATACGCAAATGCAGGGCGCTGCACGCAATTTCTTCAGTCTCGCCATTCTCTACGCCATTGGCGGACTGGTCCTCGGTCTCCACATGTCGATCACCCACGACCACGGCCAGATGCCCGTCCATGCCCATGCGATGGTCGCCGGATGGCTCATGTCGTCAGTCTTCGCCTTCTTCTACCATCTGTTTCCGTTGGTCGGCCGATCGCGGCTGGCTACTGTCCATTTCTGGCTGCAGGGCGTGTCCGGCGTCGCGCTGGTCGTCGGCCTTTTCTTCCTGCTAGCGGGCAACACCAGCGTCGAGCCGGTGGTGGCGGTCTCGTCGATCGGCTTCTTCGCGGGCGTTCTGCTGTTCGCGGCGATCGCGCTTCCTGCGATCTGGCGCGAACCCGCACAGATGGAACGCCGCATCCCGGGATCGGCGCTTCAAGAATCGTGAAGGCATGACGAGCGGGGCCGGCTCACACGGCCCCGTTTCGTCGCCACAAACGAAAAGGGCCGCCCGAAGGCGACCCTGAAACCGTGCATGTGTGATCCGGTTACTGGCCGAAGCGCCACTTCAGCGCAGCGCCCACCGTGTGCAGTTCGCCCGAACCGGTGGCAACGACATTGCTTGCGAAGGCGTAGTCCTTGCTTCCCAGATCGGTGTATCGGTATTCGAGCGACGTGCTGATGTTGCGCGAAAGCCCGACCTCGACGCCGATGCCAGCGGTCCAGCCGACATGCATGTTGCTGTCGCTTGCATTCATCTGGCCGGATATGGATATCTCTGTGTCCGCAGCCGCCACGCCGGCGGTCACGTAAGGCATCACGTTATCGAAAGCGTAGCCGAGGCGTCCGCGCAGCGACCCCATCCACTTGATTTCCGCGCTGATATCGTCGGTATCGAACGCGATGCCCGCCCCGTCGATCCCCGACCAGGAAACGTCGCCCTCGACACCGAAAACCCAGGAGCCATGCTGGATGTTGTAGCCGAGATTGAGTCCGGCGAACGCACCATCGATGTCGAAGCTACCGGATGAGCCACCCCCGGCATTGGTTGTATAATCGGCGTCGCCCCAGCCATAGCCGGCCTGCGCGCCGACATAGAGTCCGGTCCAGTTGTACATGTCGGCCGGCATGGCCACCACCGGCTCATACACCACCGCGTCGGCCGCGTTCGCCGACGAGACATAGCCAGCCGCGAGCATGAGCGCGCCGATCGCCGAAGTCCGAACCAAATTCCGCATCATTCTCTCCTGTCGTTCCAATTGGATCTTGCTTAACACGACGACGCCGGCCCGGCGCGTTCATTCGACGAAATGGGCGAAGTTACGTCAGCACTGTGTTATTTTAGCTACATTGAAAGTAGGCGTACCAACGTGTGCCGGCCTTTCGGGGAACACGCCTACAAACAGGGCGGACCGATTTCGGCGAGAAAGAACGGGTCATGCCCTGGCCACGATGCCCCGTTCAGAAACGGCGCACCGAGTTTGTCACGGAGACGCACGGGCCAAGTAGAATTGCATTAAAATCGTGGGCTAAACCGATGAAGCCAAAAAGACCGGGTTTCCTTTGCTGCCTGTTAACCAAGCATTAGGCTTTACGGGCGTTTACTATGTTGATCCAGTCTTCTGGATACCCGTCGGGCGGCTGGGGCCACTCGGCTGGTGGCTTGGTGTTTGACTCCTGAGAGCCGCCTCGCGCGGCTCTTTTTTTCCGCGCGTCGCCGCCACTTTCTCGTCGTGTCCCCGCGCCCGCCCTGCGGCATTAACCTTCTGTTAAACATCGTCTTGCCTTGCGGTGGGAGAACGCGCATTTTTGCCAGACCAGACTTCAGGCTGGAACGGCGGACGCGTACTGGCGTTCGGGGAGTTCCGCCACGCAGCTTTTCAGGGGTGATGTGATGAGTGAACCTGTCCGGCACGATGCGACCACGATCAAGCTG
Source organism: Aquibium carbonis (assembly GCF_003970795.1). Taxonomy (GTDB): domain Bacteria; phylum Pseudomonadota; class Alphaproteobacteria; order Rhizobiales; family Rhizobiaceae; genus Aquibium; species Aquibium carbonis. The sequence goes on from NZ_RWKW01000002.1 coordinate 121,410, forward strand.
GCCGAGCGTCGCATCTTCTCGGCCTCCTTCAAGCCGCTCTACAACGAGGGCATGGGGCTGGTGGAGCAAACCGCCGAATATCTCGACGGCGACGGTCGCGCCGCCGCCAAGTCCTTGTCCCGAATCGCAGCCACCCTCTACGCGGCCGAATCGATGCGCCTCACGACGAGACTGATGCAGATCGCCTCCTGGCTGCTCCTGCAGCGGGCCGCCAATTCGGGTGAGATGACCCGTGACCAGGTGGCGGCCGAGAAGGCCAAGGTTCGGCTCGACACCGCCTCGGTGCAAGACAACGTCCCCGGCTGGGAGGAACTGCCCGCGGCATTCAAGTCTCTGGTCGAACGCTCGCTGAGCCTCCAGGGGTTGGTGCGCCGCATGGACGCCGAAATCTACGGCAATGGCGCGCTGGCCGCCGCGCCCGTCCGCGTCAATCCCGTTTCGGACCAGATCACGCTTCTCGCCACGGCCTTCGGCCGCGCCTGACCAACCGCGAACAGAAGCTCGACCGGCCTCTGTCGATGGATCAGCTTCCGAAAAGCGCGACAGCCCCCCTGAAAAACCACTCGGTGGCCGGCAGCGCCATGATGGCCGCAGCGGCGATGAGACCGAACGTCACGCGCCGGTAGGTCGCTTCGCTGCCCAGGCCATAGAGCCGCGCACCGAGCCAGAGCCCGACGAAGTAAGCCGGGGCGGCAACGATCCCCAGCATCACGGGCGCAGGTTCGAACAGTCCGGCCACCCATAGGTTTCCGATCGACAGGAATTCGCTGAGGAAGAACAGGGTCAGCAGGTTGGCCCGCAGCAGCGCTGCCGGCAGACCGGAGGCAAGCCAGTAGAGGATCACCGGCGGTCCCGGAATGGAGGCAATGCCGCCCAACAGTCCGGCCAGGCCGCCGATCCCCGCAGCGACGGCAGCGTTGCGCGGCCCTCGCCACGTCCAACCGCTCCACAGCGCCCCCGCGCAGACCAGAATCGCAAGCGAGATCGCCCAACGCAGGAGGACCGGATCGCCGGACTTCAGGATCATGATGCCGAAGGGCAGCATTACGAACAGCCCCGCCGCGACCGGCAGAACCTGCCGCCAGCGTGCATGCTTCAGGGCCGGCAACGTCACCGGCAGCACAGGCAGTGAATCGATGATGACGATGATGACGATGGCGACCTGCGGACCGTAGAGCGCGCTGGCGACGGGCGCCACGATCATGCCCGTGCCGAAGCCCGAGAGCCCGCGTGCGATACCGGCCAGCAGCACGGTGGCAAGAAGCCCGCAAAGCGCCGCGTCGAGATCGGGCAGGTGTGTCAACACGGCGGATGGCTTCGCGAATCGAGACGGTTTCGAGCCGCCCCCTCGCCGGCAGCATTGGATATGTTTCTCATTTGTTCACTTCGGCATGGCAATGGTCCTCGACCCGCATAGGATAGGTCCATGGCAGAAACGATTCGCATCATCGGCATCGACCCCGGCCTCAGACGCACCGGATGGGGCATCGTCGAGGCTTGCGGCAACTCGCTGCGCTTCCTCGGCGCCGGCACGATACGGTCCGACGACAAGGCCAACCTTGCCTCCCGGCTGTGCCAGCTGCACGACGGACTTGCCGGCATCATCCACGCCGAGCGACCGGACGAGGCAGCCGTCGAGCAGACCTTCGTCAACAAGGACGCCACTGCCACACTGAAGCTCGGTCAGGCGCGCGGCGTCGCCATGCTGGTGCCAGCGCTGGCCGGGTTGCCCGTTTCAGAATATGCGCCCAACGCGGTGAAGAAGACCGTCATTGGCGTCGGACATGGCGACAAGCGGCAGATCCACATGATGGTGAAGGTCCTGATGCCCCGCGCCACCTTCGACACCGACGATGCCGCGGACGCCCTGGCCATTGCGATCTGCCATGCGCACCATCGCCAAAGCGCGGCCGGCCGGCTGGCGGCGCTCGCCAGAGCGGGCTGACGCGGCCGTCGTCCCTCGACCGCTCAGCCGTTTCCCGGGCGCTCGAAATCGCCGGACTGGCGATTCATCGCCCACAATTCGCCCGTCGAAATGTCGAACCAGGCACCGTGCAACGACAACCGGCCCTTGTCCTCGAGGATTTTGACGCAGGGAAAGGTCCGCAGGTTCGCAATCGAGAAACGGATGGAAATACGCTCCAGCGCGGTCTGCCGCTCCCCCACCGTCATCATGCTGTTGTTCGCCACGATGTCGGCGGCGGGCGCCACCATGCTCATCCACTTGCCGATGAAGTCGCCGGGGGACAGCGGCTCGGCTCCGGGATCGAGGGCGGCCTGGATGCCGCCGCAGCGTCCGTGGCCGAGCACGACGATGTGTTTGACTTTCAGGCTTTGCACTGCGAACTCGAGTGCCGCCGACGTGGAATGATGGCCGCCATCGGGCTGGTAGGGCGGCACGAGGTTCGCAACGTTGCGCACGACGAACAGTTCGCCCGGCCCTGAGTCGAAGATCGTCTCCGGCGCGGCTCGTGAATCGCAGCAGGCGATCACCATCGTCATCGGCTTCTGGCCTGTCGCAGCAAGCTCGCGATAGCGCTTCGTTTCGGTCGAATAGCGACCGCCCATGAAGTTGCGATAGCCCGAAAGAAGGTGGTCCGGCAGATGCTCCATGTTTTTCCCCTTGCGTCAAAGGCCGGGCTTCGTCAACGCCCGTGAACCGCTCAGGTCCAGATTGCGATCGGCAGTCCGAAGGAATCGCGCCCCGGCGGATCCGGAAAGGGTGACGCCCGTCCTTGCGCATGTCGCTCGGCGACCAGCATCATGGCCGCCGCGTCGAGAAAATCGTCCGCGCCCGCACCGCGCGGCGGCGCGCGGTCGAGGAAGGCGCGACCGATGACGCAGGCGGACAGGAGCGCCTTGCGCTCTTCCATGCCCGCGGGGTTCACCTGGCCCCTGATCTTCTTCGGTGTCTGCATCTCGCGCCCGCCGTTCAGGCGCCAGAAGGCGGCTTCCGGGTGCGATTCGATCACCCGTTCGGCGAGCCCTGTGTGGGTTCGCAAGACCTCGTCCAGTTCGCGGATCTTGCCGAAGATGCCGAAGGCCTGGATGGAAATGGCACGCGGCGGATGGGACGTGGCGCGCGCGACGACGCTTGCGCGACGGTGCGCGGCATACCATGCATCGACCGTCGTGAACGCGGCGGTTTCGGCGTAGACGGCCGACCGCGACGGAATCGAGAAGACGCTCGACTGCCGGGCGCCGAGCTTCTCTCGCACCAGCCTTTCAGGCCCCCGCCCCCCGATTGAAATGCGATCAGGCAGGCCGATCGGCATGTCGACGGCGATGACGGCGTCGATGGGTAATGCCGCGACGATGTCCTCGAAACGAAGGAAAACCGAGGCCTCGAGGTCGCTCTCCTCCGCCCGGCGAATCACCGCGATCCAGCCCGCCTTGCAGCCGTCGACGCCAGCCACTGCGCGAAACGACGATACCGCTCGCGTCACGCCCGCCGGTCCCGGCTCGGGTGCATCAACTGGCGCATGTGCACCATGGCCATCGGATGCGACAGGCTGCCGGCATCCGTTTCGATCTGCAGTTCGTCGGCGCCGCGCTTGGCCGTCCGCGCCAGGATCTCGAAGACCGAAGCGGTGGTCGACTGGAGCGCCTTGTCCAGCTTTTCACCCGCCATCAATCGCGCAAGGAACACCGCGGCCGTCAGATCGCCAAGTCCGTTCGGCGGCCGCTCGATCATTCGATGCTCCGCCAGCCAGGCATGCGAAGGCGTGATCAACAGGTTGCCGATGCCGCCCGCCATCAGGGCAGGCGCGGAGGTGACGAGCATCGTCGGCGGACCCGCCATCAACGCCGCTTCCATCACCGTCCGTGGTGTGTCGAGCTGCGCTTGCACGATCCATTGCAGTTCGTACCGATTCGGCGTCGCGATGTCGGCCAACGGCAGGAGAAGGTCGCGGATCGCCCGGGCGAGCGCGTCCGGGACATAGAGCCCGCCACTGTCGCCGATGACGGGGTCGCAGACATAGCGGATCCTGGGATCGCGGCGCTTGAGGGAGGAAACCAGCCGCGCCACGCTTTTTGCCTGCTCGGCCGAGCCGAGATAGCCCGACAGGACGGCGCCGACCTCCCAGATCCACGGAGCACCGGCGAGATCGTCGATCATCGCCGAAAACGCACCATCTTCGGGCACGATGCGCGTGGCGCGGCCATGGCCCGGATGCCATGGCAGGATGACCGTGGGTACGGCCCAGACGGGATGCCCGAGCGTCTCGAGCGCGAAGACGGCGGCGCGGTTGCCCACCGAGCCCCGAGCGACGTGGCTCGAGATCACGATGACGGCGCGAGGCGCCGCGCTTTCGGGAGAGTTCATCGCATCAGCCGCCCATGAAGTAGGACACGAGCCAGCCCAGGAGGACCACGAACAGGACGAGGCTCAAGCCCCGCCCGATCCGCGTGCCCCAGACCTCGATCGGGTCAGCCTGATCGGCGTCTGCGCCCCGCATGTGCCGCTCGACACGCTTCGCCGTCCGGACTGCAAGTGAACCGGATGGATCGGACTCCTGGGAAATCCGGTTGAGAATCCGTCGCGACTCCTCGGCCTCGTTCGGCTTTCTTCCCATCCGCCATCTCCGTTTCGCCTGCCGTTCTAGAGCATTGCCTTCACCCGCAAAAGCCCGCGTGTTCGACATTGCCGGACGCTGGACGAAGCGGAGGATTTGATCCGCGGCGGCTTGCGTGCCTGCCGGTGGCGGCGGTAAGGTTAACAAATCATGAAGACCACCCTGACCATAGACATTCGCCGCGCCGAGGAAAAGGATGCCTCGGCCATAGCGGACGTGCACACGGAAGCCTGGCTGGGCGCGTATTCCGGCATCATTCCGCACCGCGCGTTGAACAAGATGGTCGGCCGGCGCGGACGAACATGGTGGGAGAATGCGATTCGGCGTGCGTCGGCGATTCTCGTGGTCGAGGTGGGCGACGCGGTCGTGGGCTATGCCACGCTCGGGCGCAATCGCGCACGCGAACTTCCCCATCAAGGCGAAATCTACGAACTCTACATCCGCCCAGAATATCAGGGCATCGGTCTTGGCAGTCGCCTCTTTGCCGCGGCGCGGGACCGCCTTGCCCGGCATGGACTGAAGGGCCTCGTCGTCTGGGCGCTCGAGGACAACGGAACCGCACTGTCCTTCTATCACGGCGCGGGCGGCAGGGACGTCGCGGAAGGCGTCGAGGTGTTCGACCACCGCGCACTGAAAAAGGTCGCCTTCGTCTGGGATTGAGCGCGGCCGGGCATCGGCAGACCGAATTCCGCCGCGCCGCGGCAGGCTTGCGCTGCATTGCACAAAAAGCTATGCGCCTGCTCGACCCTGAAGGAGTTGAATTCCATGCGCATCGAAGCGATCGAGATCGGCGACAACCCGCCTGACGACGTCAATGTCATCATCGAAGTGCCGGTCGGCGGTCAGCCGATCAAGTACGAAATGGACAAGAAGGCCGGAACGCTCGTCGTCGACCGCTTCCTCTACACCTCCATGACCTATCCGGGAAACTACGGTTTCGTGCCGCACACGCTGTCGGGCGACGGCGATCCGATCGATGTGCTCGTGTGCAACACCCGCCAGCTGATCCCCGGCTGCGTGATCAACGTGCGTCCGATCGGCGTCCTGATCATGGAGGACAATGCTGGCCAGGACGAGAAGGTGATCGCCGTGCCGTCGCCGCATCTCACCCGGCGCTACGAGAAGGTTCTCAACTACACCGACCTGCCGGAGATCTCGCTCATGCAGATCGAGCACTTCTTCGAGCACTACAAGGACCTGGAGTCCGGCAAATGGGTGAAGATCGGCTCCTGGCGCGATGCCGACCACGCCAAGCAGATGATCGTCGAGGCGATCGAGCGCAGCAAGCAGGCCGGCTGACCCCCGCAGCCCGTCAGTCGGGCGTGGCGGCGCGTCGCGCCGCGCCTTGCCTCGTCCCGGTCAGTTCTCCGTTCGAGTGAACGAGGGCAGCGCCACGCTGCCCTGTTCGATCGACGGCTGGTCTGCCCCGCAGACGAAATCGCGCGCCACGCTGTCGGCCACGCGGCGCGCCTTCGTATTGGCGTCGCCATTGCCCTGTGCCACGACATAGCCGACCGCGCAGCCGTCCCGCTCCTGCGGCTGGCCCACCTTTGCCACGACCAGCACCTGCACCTGTTCGTCCGGATCGTCCGGATCGCTCACGAACCAGCGATGGATGGTGGCGAAGGGCACGCTGCGGTCGCCCCGCGTCTCCAGCCGCCATTCGATCTTCGGCCCCGTGGAATTGAAGCCGTCGAAGCTCTCCCATGCAGGGGCAAGGTCTCCGGCGGGCGGAAAGCCGTAGAAGAGCGATTCGCGCGCATCGCCGTAGAAGACGAAGACCGGATAGCCGCGATAGCCGGTGCAGACCAGGTTCGCCCAGTCGCCGCCCTCGTCAGGCGCGGCCTCCGCATAGGTCGTGCAGTGCTCCTCGATGACGAGGTCTGTGTAGGCGCTGGAGATTTCCTGCGCCGCGGCTGGGGCAGCAAGAAGCAGTCCAGCGAGCGCGGTCAGCACCGTCTGTCGAAGATGTCGCGCGAACTCGTTCATGGCCCTGTCGCTCCCGGTCACCATACGCGCCAAGACTAGCGCAACTGGACCGGAATTGGGAACCGCCTTGATCCTGCTCCGCCCCGATCACTGGGTGGACGAAGCGACCGGTCGCGGGCGCGGAGCAAGCGGCTTGCGCGACCGACGGCGCCTGCGGTTCAAGGCCTCTCCGCCAGAGCACAGAGCCGGCCTGCAATCGCGGCCGCGTCGCCGGTTAGGCGAACGGTCTTCAACCTTGCCGTCTCTCCGGCGACGACGCTGACGGACCGGCGCGCCAGATCGAGTTCGGCGGCCAGGAGTTTTTCCAGCGCCGCATTGGCCGCGCCCTTCTCGGGAGCCGCACGCACTCGCGCCTTGAGATGAGAGCGCCCGTCTGACGTGGTCTCCACACCCTCGATCGCATCTTCACCGCCGCGCGGCGTCAGCCGTACGAACAGGTCGAGCCCGTCCTTGGCCGTGCGAAAGTACACGACTCAGATCAGCGCCGGCGCGATCGTGGTGATGATGAGCTGGCGCACGAAGAAAAGGATGAGCAACAGGATGATGGGCGAGATGTCGATGCCGCCGAGATCGGGCATGATGCGGCGGATAGGTCTCAGCGCCGGCTCGGTGACCCGATAGAGGAAATCGCCGATCGTCGCCACGAACTGGTTGCGCGAGTTGATGACGTTGAAGGCAAAGAGCCACGAGAAGATCGCCGAGGCGATGATGAGCCACCAGTAGATGTCCAAGGCCAGAAGAAGGGTCTGGATAAGCGCAACCATGCCGGTCTCCGATCGGTTTCGCGACATGTAGCCATTGACCGCCGCCGGGGCAAGGGACGCCCTCGCGCACTGTTGACGCGGATGCGAAGGCCAGTCCCCGGAACCAGGACGCCGATTGCGGGTCAGCGGCTGTGGCCGGCGGATCGACGACGGGTCTTGTCCGCCGCGCGTCGCGCTTGACAGCGGCCGGCCGGCGCTCGTACAAGCCGGCCATCCGCTGGTCGGGGCTGTAGCTCAGCTGGGAGAGCGCGTCGTTCGCAATGACGAGGTCAGGGGTTCGATCCCCCTCAGCTCCACCAGTGGATGGTTAGACGCTTATTTTGCTCGTAAAATCAAGATGTTACCCGAGGCACTCGGGGTCGTGAGTACCCACTCGCGTACCCAGCTTGCGTACCCACGGCCTTTGCGGGTAGGACCTCGCTCAGCCCCGCGACTCAGCCGCCTCCAAACCGAACACAGCTGCCCTAAGCCGTTGCGGTGCAGATCACCCACTCGAAGATCGAACCCTTCACACAACTGGCTATGCATATTGCACATGTAGGCATGCATAGCGTTGCTAGTAGTCGCCGTCTTCCTCGTCGTCCTCAGCTGGCTCCCCCACGTACTCCATGACGATTTCGTTCCACGCCGAGGTTTCCAGCAGTTGCCGTGGGAGACGCTCGTCCAGAAGTCCGAGGGCAACCGCGAATGCCTCGGGGTCCTTGAAGGGTCGATTGCCGACCGCCCTGGCGAGGCTTTTGGCGAACCCGCGAGCGCGTAGCATCATCGCGTCGTCCGGATCGATGTGAGATTTCTCCCTCCCCTCGGCTTCCCGACGCGCATCATCCCAGCCCATTTCGACGAGGTCGCTCTCGGTCCTCCCGGCGTCCAGAAGTATCTTGCGGGCGCGGCGCATGGTAGCAACGGAACCGTCGGCCACAGCGCAAACCTCGACAACCCGCTTCTTCGGCAAACTGGTGCAGACGGTTAGCTGCCATGCCTTCTCCATCTTCTCGCGGTGGCGCATGGGGAGCTTGTCCTTCGAATTCAGCGAGGCAGCCTCTGCCATCGCCTCCTCAAGGCTCCCCTCGAATATCGCGACGGGTATCAGTTCGTGAACCTTCGCCCTCTCATAGGCAAGCTTGCGATGGTGACCGTCGAGCACGTACCAGCCATCACCACCCCACCAGACCGTGATGGGGTCGAGATAGTAGGGTGCCTCCCGTTTCCCGATCGCCTTCGTCAGGACCTTTAGGTGATCCTCCTCCTCTCCCTCCCTGAACGACATTTCACGAGGCTGAAACACCTCCTCGGCCGTGAACAATTCCTCAATGTTCAAGACGGTGGGGGAGCAAGGGGCCTCGGGGTTCTCGGCGAGGGCTTGCCGGAGTGCAGCGAGCGCCTCAACGACATCGTCGGCATTCTCAGTAACGGGCATCAGCAGTTCCGGTCCTATGGGTCTTCCTGGTTCAGTCGGGACGGGGTAGGGTCCCGCAGGGATCACTTCAGGGCGGCAAGCGCCTTCCGGTACTCCCGCCGTTCTTCCCGCTCGGCTTCGGCTTCCTGCTCCTCAAGTTGCACCAGACGCAACCCTGCCGCCCCGAACGCCTCCTTGAGCCACCCCTGGAGCACTAGGGACGTCCTCGGGGGCATCTCGCGGTATAGGGGCCGAACCGTCCCCTTAGCGTTGATGGTTTTCCCCGAGGAACGAGAGGCAATCCCGCGCACCCGACGAACAAGCTGCGTCCAGAAGGCTTCATCGGAGCGGAAGCGGAGGGGCTCCAGCCCTTGCATGAGGTACATGCCGAGCGCCGCATCGACGACTTCCCGGGCCGTGGCATCCCTGGAGATCGCAAGGGCTTCCCGTGCGGCCTCCACCTCGTACTTGTTCAACGCCCGACCGCTGTTGAAGTCGGCAACCACCGCCTTCGCGTGGCGCACGATCGTCGCCCATCGGGCTTCGAGGTGTTCCCATAGGGGGCTCTCGGGGTTCTTCTCTCGGCGCTTGTCGACGCGTTCGATGAACGGCAGCAGATCGGCCTTGGTAATGCCCTTCTGCTCGATGTCGCCATGCCGACGCAGCCGCGCACGGTGCGATCGGCAAAGGGGGCTGAACGGTGTTGATGTTTCGAGGCCGCACCCCGTTGCCTTGCAGATACGTTTCATTCAGTCCGAAAATTTTCGTAGCCATCCCCCCACGCACGAGGGCACGGGAATTTTTGATCTGGCCCGGCCTACCTTGTCCGTGGCATTCGGCCTGAACGACACAGCGCGGTTCGGCCGGTGAAATAGGATGACTTCGCCGCACTCTGCAAGGGCAGTCGGAAATTCACAGCAGATATTGTTTGGAGGAGAGCATCGAGGGAATTGCTAACGCATGAAGTGTGTGCTTCGCCTTGGGCGCAGGGATGCCGACAGCTGCGGTGGCGTCTCCCTGATACGTTTGCGGCTGTCCAGCGATGGGCGTGTCGATGGTTTCCGAACGCTGGACACTTTTTCAGGCGCGGAACTGCCGAGGTACCTCACGGTTGCAAATCTCTTGATGAAGGACGAATCTCTGCGTGTTACCTCTGCGAAGCGACGACCATTGGGACAGCAGGGGATATCTGTAGTGCGAGACAAGACATTATGCAGCTATGTGATCAACCTAGACGACTCCACTGATCGCTGGCAGGCGATAGCGGAACAGCTGAGTACCTTACAAATCCCTTTCGTCCGAGTTTCGGGAGTAGACGGTCGCGGTCCGTCGCTCTTCTTTGAACCTGCAAAAATCGATGAGCGAACCTTCAAGCTATACAATGGGCGGCCCCCTATGGGCGGCGAATTCGGCTGCTATATGAGCCACGTGAAAGCTCTTACCGCCTTCCTTGACTCTGAAAATGCTTTTGCAGTGGTGCTAGAAGATGATGCTGAATTCGATACGACGTTTGGTGAAGCCATAGGAGAAATCGTAGCGGAATACCCCGACGCGGAAGTCGTCAAGCTGAGCAACCACCGCAAGTCCGGCTTCGTCACTTTCCGTCGGCTCCCCAGCGGGCGAAAGATCGGACGTTGTCTGCACGGACCGATAGGATCTTCTCGCGCCTACATCGTCAATCGAAGCGGCGCACGTAAACTGCTCTCAACAGCGCTGCCTATGCGGTTGCCATACGATGTGCATCTAGAGCGCTTCTTCCAGCACCGCTCGGCCTATTTCACGATGAAGAATGATGTAGTGCGCGGCTCGTCGAAGCGTTTTCCTTCGCTTATCGCTCCGCCTATTGGCAAGGGCAGTTACAATTCGAAAAAGTACTTCTTCCTTTGGCGAGCACCGACCTTGCTCTTCCGCGCGTCTGATTACGTGCGTCGTCTTGCGGCGTTTGGCTTCTTTCGGCACGGGAGCAGCGCAGAGGGGACCACAAAGCCGTCAGAACATTGATTTCTTGCGCCAGCGCATCGACCTACGATCGAAATACGAAAGAGTCGGTGGATGCTCGTATCCGTGACCGCGCTATTTGCCATGCAGCTTATGGCTCCCATACGGGTCACAGTGGTGCCAAATGCCTTCGCGCTTCATCAAGCCTCCACTTTCGCGCGAAGGATGCGAAACACGCTCGACCGGCTGACCCCGAGTTCCTCGGCGATCTTGTCGGCGCTCATGCCCTCCTGGCGCAGCCTCCGGACATCCGCTGCCTTCCGTCGAGCCGTCGGCGCTCTGCCCTTGTACTTCCCGTCCGCCTTGGCCTTGGCGATCCCTTCGCGCTGCCGCTCCAGCATCAGGTCGCGTTCGAACTCGGCAATGCCGCCGAGCATGGTGAGCATGAGCTTTCCAGTGGAGGTGCTCGTGTCCATCTGGAGGGATAGGATGCGCAGGGCGACACCCTTGGCCCTGAGACGGTTGGCGATGTCGAGGAGGTCGAACGTCGATCGGGCGAGGCGGTCGGGGCGCGTCACGACGAAGGTGTCCCCCTCGCGGACATAGTCGAGAGCCGCCTCCAGCTTCGGCCGCTTCGTCGCCACCGACGACAGCTGCTCCGAAAAGACCTTGGTGCACCCGGCGGCTCCCAGCTCCCGCTCCTGAGCCTCAAGTCCAGCGGTCTGGTCGAGCGTGGATGTCCGGGCGTAGCCGACGAGTGTGGATGTCATGATGAGCCTCCAGTGCCATTGGGTTCTATGACTATCTGACACTGATAGTGCCAAATATCAATACCCACTCGTGTGAAACCATGATCGGGAGGTTCGCGAGGGTGCCACGAGGGCTTGCCCTAATGACACTGGCGGCGGATGCCCTCATGGCTTCACCGGGGTGCGGCGAGTGGGAAGGCGGGAGAGCGATATCTCGTCGAGCGAGCGCAGCTGCCTTCACTCAGGCAGGAGATGAAGCCCTGCATACCCACGCTCGTCCCGCCGTACTGCCGTTGGCGACAGCCCGGAAGTCAAAGCGATGCGCCTACGGCATCCCACCCACCCCCACCGGGGGGAGTTGAGGCTTCGGGGATAGCGTAGATGCCACAACGGATTTTTTCGCAAAACATCCGGGGTCGGATCACCGCCGCTTCGTCATCGCTTCCAGCTTCGCGTCGATCCCGGCGATCAACTTTCGGCACCTGCTGATCTCGCTTTCGGCATCCATGATGGCGGCGCTAAGCCGCGCTCTTTCCGCGCAGAGTGCGTCTCGCGGGAAGACGCTCTGCTTCCCGGTATCGCCGATGATGCGGCGGCTTGGCGCTGCTGGCTTGGCGGGCTTCCTCGGACTGACTACGCCTTGCGGAATCGTGGAAGGCGACTTGCTGGCAAGCTTGCGCTGCTTTTTCTCGTACATCGCCTTGAACTCCGGCTGCGCTCGGGCCCACTCCGAAGCCCCTCCCGCCTTCTGCACGGCCTTTTCCAGTTCCTCCTGGGCTGCCCTGGGGAACGGCGGAGCAAGCTGCGCTCGAAGAGCCGCGTCAATGACCGCACCTAGATACGTGATCCTCAGCGTATCGAAGCTCGCTGGACGCTTCTGTCCCTTCCGTCTTGTGTGGACCACTGGCGTGCCGGGGCGCTTCTCCTGCTTGCCCTCCTTCTGCCATTGCCCAACCGCAGCCGGATCTACCGAGGACCATCCAAAGCCGCCGACGACAGTGCTGCCGCCGAGATATCCGCCCTTGCCCATGCCATTCCTTCTACTCGGTCACGCCTTCCGGCTGCCGGTCGCTGCGTCGCCTGAGACCCTCCCAGAGCTGCCCCGGGCCGAGCAGGAGTTCCTTGATCCCCTCGCGGACCTTCTTCGAAGCCAACGCCTGTTTGCTCAGGGTTGAATGGGTTTCGAAGGCGTCCATGATCGCGTCGTCAATAGCCTTCGTCAGATCGGGCGAGTCGCCGAAACGCTCCTTCGTGTTGTGTTCGGCCTGCTTCGAAAGCGTTTCCGACTTCATGACTTTGCTGCGAATGTCACCCATGACGTACCGGACCTGGTCGTCGTCATCGACGCCTTGGAAGAGGTCATTCAGACGCTCCACGATCTCGGCAAGCAGCGCCTTTTCCTTGTCCTGCACCGAGCCTGACCCCGGGGCCTCATAGGGCCGCAGCGGCTCGGACATGCCGGTCAATGCCAGCGTCCGCTCCCCCTTCGTCGAGAGCTTGTGGTGCGTCAGCTTGATCTGGGAGACGTCGACCGTGTCGCGCTCGCGGCCGAAATCCAGCAGTGGGATCAGCCGCTTGTAGAAGATCGACCGCTTCTCGATGTCGGTGTTTCCGTAGTCGAAGATTTGCGACAGGAAGGCATAGACGCGGACGAAGGCTCCCATGTCGCCACGAAACAGCAGGAGCGCGTCCATCTCGTCCTTGGCGTCCTTAGCGCCCTTGTCGTCCTCCTTCGCCAACGCTGCCTGACGGCGCTCCTGTGCGCCCTTGAAGGCCTTCAGGAGACGATCGGCGACAGGCATGATGGCGGCCACGAGATCGCCCTGCGTCGACGTTGGGTCGAGTTCGACCTTCACGACGCGATCGACCTCGAAGCTGTCGTAGTAGCCGGAAGCGTCGAGCTTGGCCCTCAGGTCGAACACGAGGTTCGGGTCGGTGACCCCGGCGAGTTCCGCCGTCTCGTAGTAGGTCTGGAACGCCTTCAGGATGTCGTCGGAGCTGTTGACGAAGTCGAGGACGTAGGTTGTGTCCTTGCCCGGATGCGCCCGGTTCAAGCGCGAGAGCGTCTGCACCGCCTGTATCCCGGCCAAGCGCCGGTCGACATACATGCCGCACAACAGCGGCTGGTCGAAGCCGGTCTGGAACTTGTTGGCCACGAGCAGGATGTGGAACTCGGGGAGCTTGAAGGTCTCGCGGATGTCGCCGCGCAGTCCCGGGTTCAGTTCCTTGCTCGTCTCGGAGAAGGGATCGGGGCCGCTCTCCTTGTCGTCCACCTCCCCCGAGAAGGCCGCGAGGGTCCCGAGGTCGTATCCCTGCTCCCTGATGTACTTCCGCATGGCGATCTGCCACCGCACGGCTTCCACGCGACTACCCGTCACCACCATCGCCTTGGCCTTGCCGTCGAGCAGCGGCTGAACGTTGGCGCGGTAATGCTCGACGACGATCCGGACCTTCTGGCTGATGTTGTAGGGATGCAGCCGCACCCATCGCATCAGCGTCTTGACTGCTTCCTTTCGCTCCACCTCCCGGTCGTCCATCTCCCCACAGGCATTGGCCAGCTTGAAGGCCAGATCGTAGGGCGTGTAGTTTTTCAGGACGTCGAGGATGAACCCCTCCTCGATCGCCTGTCGCATCGAGTAGACGTGGAACGGCCCCGGCTTGTTGGTATCGCTCGCCGGTTCCGCCGGGTTGGGCCGTCGCCCGAAAAGCTCCAGCGTCTTGCCCTTGGGCGTCGCGGTGAAGGCGACGTAGGTGATGCCGCTCTCGGCCGCTCGCGCCGCCATCTGGGCCGCAAGCACGTCCTCGCTGCTGACCTCCCCGCCGTCGCCGAGTTCCGCCAGTTCCTCGGGGGAAAGCACCTGCTTCAGCTTCGTCGCCGTTTCGCCCGTCTGGCTCGAATGTGCCTCGTCGGCGATCACCGCGAACGTCTTGCCCTGCGTCGCCGCCAGCTCCCGCACGGCGTTCAGCGCGAAGGGAAAGGTCTGGATCGTGCAGACGACGATCTTCTTGCCCCCGGCGAGCGCTTCGGCCAGCTTGCCGCTCTTCGCCCCGCCCTCGCTGGTGATGGTCTCGACCACGCCGGTGGTACGCTCGAAGCCGAAGATCGCCTCCTGAAGCTGCGTGTCGATCACGTTGCGGTCGGACACGACGATCACCGTGTCGAACACCTTTCGGTGCTGCTCGTCGTGCAGGTCGGCGAGGAAGTGGGCGGACCACGCGATGGAGTTCGTCTTGCCCGACCCCGCCGAGTGCTGGATCAGGTACTTGCCCCCTGCACCCTCGGCGAGCACGGCGGCGACCAGCTTCCGCGTCGCGTCGAGCTGGTGGAAGCGCGGAAAGATCAGGCTGGCGATCTTCTTTTTCTTGTCCAGTTCGGCGACGACGTAGCGTCCGAGGATTTCCAACCAGGAATGCCGCTCCCAGATTTCCTCCCAGAGGTAAGACGTCGGGTGCCCGGTCGCGTTCGGCGGGTTGCCCTTGCCGCCCTCGTTACCCTTATTGAACGGCAGGAACCGGGTGTCGCTCCCTTCGAGCTTCGTCGTCATCATCGCTTCGGCATTGGACACCGCGAAGTGCACGAGGGCACCGCTCGGGAAGCTCAACAGCGGCTCGGGGGACTGCCCCCTCGGGCTCGGGTGGCGATCGAACCGGTACTGGTCGACGGCGTCACGGACGCTCTGCGTGAAGTCGGTCTTCAGTTCGACGGTGGCGACCGGCAGTCCGTTCAGGTACAGCACGAGGTCAATGCAGTTCTCGTTGGCCTTCGAGTATCGCACCTGCCGCACCACCCGCAGCCGGTTGGCGTTGTAGCGGGCAAGGATATCCTCGTTGAGCCCGAAGGCAGGCTTGAACTCGGCGAGCTTCAGGGGAGCCCGAAGGCCGATCAGTTCCACCCCGTGCCGCAGCACGTCCAGCGTCCCCCGCTCGTCAAGCTGCTTGCGGATACGGTCGAGCAGCATGGTCTCGGCGGCCGAGCCGTGGTTCTTCGAGAGCGTTTCCCATGCCTTGGGCTGGGAGGTCTGGACCCATGCGACCACGTCCGCCGGAAACAGGGCGCGGGAGCGATCGTAGCTCGCCGCGTCGCCATCCGCATGAAGCCAGCCGTTGACCGCGAGATGCCCGCAGACTTCCGCCTCGAAGCTGATCTCGCGGTGGAGGGTCATCCGTTTGAACTCTGCGGTGACTTCAGGTCGGCGGGCAGCCGGTCTCGCCACTTCCTGCCCAAGGCATACCAAGGAGTGGGTTTTTCCGGTTCGACCGCCTCGCCGATACCGCGAACGATCAAGGCGACGCCCTGCTCGATGCTTTCGCAAGAGAGCGGCAGCTCGAACTCAACCATCTTCCGTAATCGGTGATCCCGTGCCGTACCGGTGAAAAGGAAAACGGGACGAAGGCTGCGACCCACAACCTGGCTCGCTTCCACGTGGATGTTGCCGAGGTCGATGGTGTAGCCCGGCCTCTCGTCCGCCATCGCGTTCCAGTCTTCCTCGAAGCCGAGTAGCTGGAGAATGTCCCGCGTCGCGCTTCCGGTCATGCAGCGGCCTCATGGACTTCTGCGGTGTCTCGAAGATCGATCTTGCCGGTGACTGCGGCGGAGATCAGGGCAGTGCGGCGTTCTCTCAGTAAGGTGATGGATTGCTCAGCCTCTCGTATAGCTAAGTCAATTCTGTTCGTGAACTGATCCAATTGACCTGTGATGGCTATAGCCTCGGAGAGAGGAGGCACAGGAACAACAATATCCCGAACATCCTGAAGGCTCAGGCCTTGTTTCAGGCCGTACATTGCCAACTGTAGCTGTACCTGACCAGACACCGAAAAAATTGCGTAGGCCAAAAAACGGCCCTGAATATGGGCGGGTCGAACCAAACAAACATGCTGGTTTACGAATGCCGTTTCATGTAGCTCCGTTACATGGGCAACTGCTGAAGTCCTGGCGCCAGTGATGCAGACCACTACATCACCCGCCATCAGCTGCGCTCTCTCAGCATCCGCCGTCATATCGACCGTTACTCGTGTGCATTCTGCAAACGACGTTTCCATCAACCGGCCGATATTCTGGCTCTGAAAAAATATGCTCCCGTGTTCCCCAGTTTGCTCCGACCACCCCCTTGGGCCGGAGGTTATCAGACTGGTTAGCCGCTTTGTTGGAATGAGCTCCCAGTGCTCCGGCACCTCCCCAAGCCACTCGATCCCCGTGTCCTTCATCGGCGCATGCGGGTTGAGCCCCTTGGTGACGGCATGGGAAATGACCGCCTGCCGCTTCTCCTTCAGCAGGTCGATCAGCCGCTTCTGCTCCTCCACCAATTCGTCGATCTTGGCGGTCTCGCGGTCGAGGAAGGCGGCGATGGCGGCTTGCTCGGGGAGCGAAGGAAGTGGAACAATCGTTTGTGCAAGATATTGTTGCTCGATACTTTCGACTGTCGCGCCTGCTTTACGCCAAGCCAGTAGTAATTGCTCGTTGAAGCCCTGTATCCATCGGAAAGCAAAGCGAGGAAGGCATAGGGCCTTGTTGAAATACAAGGCTTTCATGTCCTGGTTCAGCGCCACGGGCACCTTGTTGATGGCCACTGGGATTGTGTGCTGGAGGATACCGGAGCGTACAACGAGGAGAAGACTGTCTGGAGGTTGGATACTCGTCGATGAGTGTTGAACTCCCGCCTCGGTTACGGACTCCTCTGCCGACACGATCACTTCAGTCTTCATATCCTTTGGTGAAACCCAAGGTATGCCGCCGTTCCAGAAGTCCGGGCGCTCTCGACCCGGCGTTCCTCCACCTGAAAAAGTCGCAATGTACTTGAGCGGCATCAAGCGCCAATCCGTTGGCACTCGTCCAATCCACTCGATACCACTGTCTTGGAAAGCTCGACTGCTCACGCCGAAAGCTCCCCGATCATCGTCAGGATGCGCCCGGTCACCTGCTTCAGGTCTGCGTCGATCTCCTCCAGCGGCCTCGGCGGCTCGAAGACGTAGAAGTGGCGGTTGAAGGGGATTTCATAGCCCACCTTCGTCTTCTCATAGTCGATCCACGCATCGGGCGCATGCGGCAGCACCTCGCGGCCGAAGTACTCTTCGACCTCCTCGCCGAGCGGCACGTTCTCGGTGTCGCGCAGGGCGCTGTCGGCTTGCGGCTGGCCCTTGGCCTTGCCCCTGACCCCGAGGACGACCTTGCCCTTCTCGTCCCGCAAGGGGCGCTCCACGGTGATCGTGCGGTAGCCGAAGGCCTCGTTCGGAAAGATACGCGACAGGGGCGCGAGCTTCACCTTGCCGCCTTCGGGCGCAACGGGCGGCTCCTCGCCTTCGACCACCACCCGCCGCTCGACCTCCTTGCCGCTGGCGTCCACCACGGTCGCGATCCGCGCCTCGATGAACCCACCGAAGAGCCGGGTGACGGTGGCGATGTCAGCCTCGCCCATCTCCTTGCGCTTCGAGCCGAGGCTCTTGCGCATCTTCTGCCAGAAGGACGAACCGTCGATCAGCTGCGTCTTGCCCTTGCGGTGGGCTGGCTTGCGGTTGGACAGCACCCAGACATAGGTGGCGATGCCGGTGTTGTAAAACATGTCCGTGGGCATCGCGATGATCGCTTCGAGGAGGTCGTTCTCCAGCACGTAGCGCCTGATCTCGCTCTCGCCGCTGCCTGCCCCTCCGGTGAACAAAGGGGACCCGTTCAACACGATCGCGAAACGACTGCCGCCATCCACCGCCGGGCGCATCTTCGCGATCAGATGCAGCAGGAACAGCAACGATCCATCGGAAACCCGAGGGAGCCCGGGGCCGAAGCGGCCGTTGAAGCCCTTCTGCTCGTGCTCGGCGCGGATGTCCTTCTCGACCTTCTTCCACTCGACGCCGAACGGCGGATTGGAGAGCATGTAGTCGAACTTCTCCCCCGCATGGCCATCGTCGGACAGCGTGTTGCCGAAGACGATGTTGCTGACGTCCTGCCCCTTGATCAGCATGTCGGCCTTGCAGATGGCATAGGACTCCGGGTTCAACTCCTGCCCGTTCATGACCAGTCGGGCGTGTTCGTTGTGCTCGGCAAGGTACTCCTCGGCAATCGACAGCATGCCGCCGGTTCCGGCCGTCGGATCGTAGATCGTGCGCACGACGCCCGGCTTCGACAGGATGGCGTCATCCTCGACGAAGAGCAGGTTCACCATCAGCCGGATCACCTCGCGGGGCGTGAAGTGCTCACCGGCGGTTTCGTTGGACAGCTCCGAGAACTTGCGGATCAGTTCCTCGAAGACCAGCCCCATCTGGTGGTTGGTGACCTTGTCTGGGTGCAAGTCGATCCGGGCGAACTTCTCGGTCACCTGGTAGAGCAGCTTGGCCTTGGCGAGCCGATCGATCTGAGCTGCGAACTCGAAGCTCTCGAAGATGTCGCGGACGTCCGGGGAGAAGCCCTGGATGTAGGCCGACAAGTTGGCGGCGATGTTGTCCTGGTCGCCCATGAGGAGCCGCATGTCGAGCCGGGATGTGTTGTAGAAGGTCTGCCCGGCCTTGCGCAGGATGAACGGCTCGGGGTTGACCCCGGCGGCGGTCTTGGCTGCATGCTCCGCGAGCACCGCCTGTTTGGTCGGCTCCAGCACGCAATCGATGCGCCGCAACACCGTGAAGGGCAGGATCACCTTGCCGTAGTCGGCCTGCTTGTAGTCCCCCCTCAGGAGGTCCGCGACGGACCAGATGAATGCCGACAACGCCTGCTGGTTCACGCTTCGTACGCCTCCCCCAAATCACACAGCGACGATGTACGCAGATGCAACGTGCGCTGGCAACGAAATGCGGTGGAGGAACGCGGCGTCCTCCAGTTCCCTCAGGTTGCCGAGGGGAGCCGCACCGCTTCGACACACGCGGTAAGCTGCTCCAGCGAAGGACCCGCCGAATAGACGCCGAACGCGATACTCGCCCTTTTCTGGCCAACGACGGTCTGAATGGTGCTTTCCGGCTGGCCAGCCTGCTCCGCCTTCGTGATGAACCACCGACGGAACGAATGGAAGTTGACGAGACTGCGCCTCTTTCCGGCCTGCCTGTCATCCACGCCGACCTCTCGGCGATAGTCCGTGAAGTGGTTCGAAGCCTTGAAGGAACGCTCCCGCTTGGAGCCCTCTTTGCGCACCGGTGGCCACTCGGGGAAGAGATCGTCGTCGGGTGCTTTCCCAGCAGTGCGGCGCTCCACCACTTTGACGAGAGCCGAGTGAATGGGACAATCCCTCGCACCCGGTTCACGCTTCTGCGGCTTGAACGTGAAGGTGCCGTTCTGGCAGTCCTTCACTCGTAAGCTGACGATCGCCTCGATGCGAGCGCCTGTGAGCGCCGCAATCCGCATGAGATCGTGCATGTGCTGCGTCGCTGGCCCTGACAGCAGCTTCACCATTTCGGGCTCAGTGAACGGTCTCTCCTTCTCCTCGGCGAGTTGGCGGGGGACGCGATACGTTCGGCCCTTCCACACGTCGAGATCGACATCGCCGCGGCTTTCGAGCCATTGCCAGTACATGCTCAGCCGGAGAATGTACTTGTTCAGCGTGACCGGCGATCGGTTCCCCGCGTTCGCCCGAAAGTCGTCCGCGAACCGGACCGCCTCGCGTTTGCCGAAAGTTTCTAGAAATGCGGGAACGCCCTCTTTCTTGCACCACTGCATGAGGTAGCCGAACGCCCTCTCGTCGTCCGCGAGCGTCCGGACCTTCACGTCGAGTTGGTCGATATAGGTCTTCCGATGCGTATCGAGAGGCGTGCGCTCTCCGAAGGCGACGCCAGCAAACTGCTCGGCGACAACCTGTTTCGCCGGATCGTAAATCGGCCGCCCGCTATCGTCGGTGCCGACCGGTCGCCCCGCATAGGTCTCCGCGCGTTTGACAATTTCCACATCGATGACAGCGGCGTCCTCTCCAGCCTCCTGAACGCGACGCCGAAGCCGTGCGAAACTCAAGGCCTCCACCGTCATGTCTTGCGGTGAGCGGTGCCGGTCGATCTCGGCGTGAAATGACTGGACGACCTTCCATTTCAGCTGGTTGGCGATGGCCAGGCTGTCGGTCGGGAGAACGTGCTTCAGCTTCGTCTTCCCGATCATTTCCTGGAGGTCCCGAGGGACGCCCACGACAACGCGCCATTTGCTGCCGTGGCGCTCAAGAAACCGCCGATCTGCGGCGCGTGGTGCTGGCATTTCTTACCTCTGTGTACCCATTTGCGTACCCAGCCAGTGCCCCACATCGCCATGAATTACAAGAACTATCTGATGCTACAATGCAATTTTCGGCTCAAGGATACTCCCCCCTCAGCTCCACCAACGGATTTCTCACCACGCTCGCTCCGGATAGACGGTCAGATGCCCGTGACTGCACGCGGCGTCCGTGACAGCGCGTTTTTCGACCGGCGCTATCGACACTGGCGACGCGGGCCTCCCCCATACGGTTGGTACGAATTGTCCGAGGGACGATAGGACTGGTACCGATCGAAGCAGGACTGGACGTGGGAGGAAGGAAGACCATAGGCTTGCGCGGACGCGGTCTCCTCGACATAGTCCTGCTGTCCGACATCCGAAACCGGCCCCCCTCCGTCGAGATAGGGAGAGATGCACTCCCGGCTGACGCCCTGATAGGAGGTGTAGCGGTTGTCCTCGATGCGGTAAGACCGATAGCGGTCCGCGCACCATTGAACATGGGCAGTGCTCATGGAACGCGCCCCGGCGCGCTCGGCCTCGACCGACGCCGTTGCCTCTACGTCGACCGGCTGGACCGGATCAGAGCCAAGGTCGGCGGCCACTGGCTCGACCTGCTCGTCTATCGACTGCACTCTGGGCTCGGCGCGGGCCGCCAGGTTCTGGTCAGAGACGGGTCGCGCCGGAAGACGTTCGAACGTCTGGTCCTCGGCCACCACGACCGGCTCCATCGTCCAGACGCTGGCGCTTTCACGGTTCGGCTTCCAAACCGGCGTCGGCTCGGCGCTGAGGAAAAAGAACGCGGTGAAAAACCCCGCCCCATAGAGGCCGGTCGTCAAAACGACGGCGGCGAGGATAGCCAGAAGGTTTCTCATCCCTCATCCCTTTTGGTCGACACCCTGAAGGAATGCGGACGCGCCGAAGCGGTTCCGAAGCCGCCGGCCAGAAGAGACCCGCAACGGCGGCGCCACCGCGCAGGCCGGATTCCCCGCCCCCCGTCGAAGGACTGTGGGCCGTCCGCGAGGCGCCCGGCGCGGTCGTCAGCGGATGGGCGGCAAGGCCTCGAACACCGCATGCGGATCCTCGCGCAATCGGTGGACGGTATGGGCCTGCAACGCAGAGGTGACGTCGGCCGGCTCGCCGACGAGCCGTGAATGAGGGATCGGACGTCCAAAGGTGATCGTGAAACCGAACTTCTTCTTGTTCAGCAGTTCATGAAAGACGGTCATGTCCCGCAGTTCCGTCGAGTGCTTCGCCAGGAAATAGAACAGCCCGGAATTGCGCGCGGTGATATGCGCCGGCACGATCGGCACCTCGTAGCGCCGCGCCAGCGCCACGGCCGAACTCTGCCATGGGCGCTCGGTCAGATTGCCTTCGTTCCAGTAGGCAATCCGGCCCGAGGGAAAGAGCACCACCGCTCTCTCTTCGGCGAAAGCACGTGCAGTCATCGACAGTGTGTCGCGGCTCTTGGCATGCGACTTTTCGCCTGCGCGCCACTCGACCGGTATGATCAGGTCTCGAAACCCCGCGGCAACGCGCAAGGCATCGCGATTGGCAAAGATCGCCATGTCGGGACGATGGTTCTTCAAAGCGTCGAACACCGCGATGCCATCGGCGATGCCGGTGGGATGATTCGGCGCCAGAATGAAGGCGCCCTGGACCGGCAGGTTCTCGGTGCCCGCCAGCGTGAGATCGAGCGACAGAAGGCTGCTCAGATACTGCATGGCCTCAAGGCCGGGCAACGGTGCAATGGCATCCGCCATCCGCACCGCTTCCTCGTAGCGGAAGATACGAAAGAGCAATGGCCGGATCATCGGCCACAACGGGTGCCGCGAAAGCTTCAGCGATCGCTCGTGAATCAACTGATCGATGACGTGAAGATCGCGCTTGCAAGCTTCACCGTAAAAGGCGCGCCCTCCGAGAAGACGGAAGATGGAAGACGACGACGTTTGCAGAGTCATGAGACATCTTCTCCGGTCGCACCCTGTGTCACCGATATCTGTGACGCAAGAATGACGACGATGGATTCAACGCGGCAGACGCGAAGCCGTTCCCGACCATCGCCATGATCTCAAAGCCGCGCCAGATCCTGCATGACCGCCAGTTGCAGAAAGGCAGCGAGTTCGCGCGCGGCCCGATTTTCGGCATCGCGCGCCGCGCGCGAGGCAGCGAAAAGCTGCACTGGCCGGTCGAAGGCGGAGGTAGCGCTGCGAGTGCCTGTCGCCACAACCTCGGTCGTGACCGGATCGACGAGCTTGTAGGAAGCCGTGAGCTTGACCACGCCGGCCGAAGACTCGTTGTCGCTTCTGCTGCGCTGCACGGTCGCCGTCTCGCTGTCCGTTCCGCGAACGTCGAGTTCCATCAGATAGCGCGGCGAAGCCGGCTGGCCGGCACCGCCGTTGAACGCGAAAATCAGGTGGTTGCGGACTTCCTGGGCCGTGCGGGTCTCAACCGCCTTCACGGCGATCGACGCGACACGGGCGGAGGGCTGGCCGGGCGCGAACGAAGCCGTGGCACCACCGTAGAGCGGTTGCACCGAGCAGGCCGACAACGCCAATACGGACGCGACCACGAAACCGGCGGCCACCCTGCAAAGGGTGCGACTAGCCGATACGACCGGATCAGATGACGACATTGACGATCCTCTGCGGCACGACGATCACCTTTCGCGGAACCCTGCCCTCGAGCGCTTTCTGGACGACGTCGAGCGCCATCGCGGCGGCTTCGACGGCAGCTTGATCCGCGTCGCGGGCAATTGTCAAATCCGCCCGCTTTTTTCCGTTGATCTGAACCGGCAGCACGATCTCGTTGTCCACTGTCAGCGCCGGATCGAAAGACGGCCAGGCACGCTCGGCCACCATACCCGATCCCCCGAGCGCGGCCCAGCATTCTTCCGCGAGATGCGGCATCATCGGCGAGATGATGGTGACGAACATCTCCAGCGCTTCGCGTACGGCGCCTTTCAGCACGGCGTCGGCCCGGCCCTCGGCCACCGCCGTCAGCGGCGCCTGCAACTCGTTGACCAGCTTGTGCACGCGGGCGACTGCGTTGTTGAAGCCGAGGCGACCGATGTTGTCGCCGACCTGCATGACCGTGCGGTGGGCGGCGCGCGACACGGTGCCGGCCTCGCCATCATGCGCCGTGGCGGGCGCGACGCCTGAGAGTTCGGGCGCGGCCTCGCCGACCAGCCGCCAGATGCGCTGGACGAAGCGGTGCGCACCCTCGACGCCGGCCTCGGTCCAGATCACGTCGCGGTCGGGCGGCGAGTCCGACAGCATGAACCAGCGCGCGGTATCGGCGCCATAGGAGGCAATGATGTCGTCGGGATCGACCACGTTCTTCTTCGACTTCGACATCTTCTCGATCGGGCCGATCTCGACCTCCTCGCCGGAGGAGACGAGCAGCGCGCGGCGGCGGCCGTCGGCCTCTTCCAGTCGGACCTCGGCGGGCGTCACGTAGGTGCCGTTTGCGCCTCTGCCGAGGCGGTAGGTCTCGTGCACCACCATGCCCTGCGTGAACAGGCCCTCGAAGGGCTCGTCGACGGCGTTGAGATGGCCGGTCGCCTTCATCGCCCGGGCAAAGAAGCGCGAGTAGAGCAGGTGCAGGATCGCGTGCTCGATGCCGCCGATGTACTGGTTGACCGGCAGCCAGCCGTTCGGCCCGTCGACGTGTGCGAGCGTCGTTGGCGCCTGCTCGTTCCACGGATCGGTAAAGCGGGCGTAGTACCAGGACGAGTCGACGAAGGTGTCCATCGTGTCGGTGTCACGCCGCGCGGCATTGCCGCAAGTCGGGCAGGCGACATGCTTCCAGGTCGGGTGATGGTCGAGCGGATTTCCCGGCTTGTCGAAAGTCACGTCGTTGGGCAGCACGACCGGCAACTGGTGGGCCGGCACCGGCACCGCGCCGCAGGCGTCGCAATGGATCACCGGGATCGGGCAGCCCCAGTAGCGCTGACGCGAGATCAGCCAGTCTCGCAGGCGGAACTGCACCTTGCGCTCCGCCATGGGGCGGTTGCCGATCGTGATCGTCTCGAGGCGGGAGGCGACCTCCTCGAAGGCCTGTTTCGGCTTCATCCCGTCGAGAAAGCGCGAATTGATCATCACCCCGTCGTCGACATAGGCCTCGTCGATCACCTGGAATGTCGCTGAGTCGGCGTCCTCGGGCATCACCACCGGCACGACGGGCAGGCCGTACTTGTTGGCGAAGTCGAGATCGCGCTGGTCGCCCGACGGGCAGCCGAAGATGGCGCCGGTTCCGTAGTCCATCAGCACGAAGTTGGCGACGTAGACCGGCAGCGTCCAGCTCTCGTCGAAGGGGTGGACGACACGCAGGCCGGTGTCCATGCCCTTTTTCTCGGCGGTCTCCAGTTCGGCGGCGGACGTTCCCCGATGGCGCACTTCCTCGATGAAGGCGCCCAAGGCGGGGTTGTTTTCGGCCGCCTTGCGCGCCAGCGGGTGGTCGGCTGCGATGGCCATGAACGAGGCGCCGAAAATCGTGTCGGGACGGGTCGTGTAGACCTCCAGTTCGGTCTCGCCTTCGGGCGAGGTGTCCTTCGCCAGCGGCCAGCGGATCAACAGGCCTTCCGACCGGCCGATCCAGTTCGCCTGCATCAGCTTGACCTTGTCCGGCCAGCGGTCGAGCGTATCCAGCCCGTCGAGCAGGTCCTGGCTCATCGAGGTGATCTTGAAGAACCACTGCGTGAGATCGCGCTGTTCGACCAGTGCGCCCGAACGCCAGCCCTTGCCGTCGATCACCTGTTCGTTGGCGAGCACCGTCATGTCGACCGGGTCCCAGTTGACCTTGGCGGACTTGCGCTCGACGAGGCCGGATTGCCAGAAGTCGAGGAACATCCTCTGCTGGTGCCGGTAGTAGGACGGGTCGCAGGTGGCGAACTCGCGGTCCCAGTCGAGCGAAAGGCCCATCGTCTTCAACTGGCCCTTCATCGTCTCGATGTTGGCATAGGTCCAGTCGCGCGGGTTGACCTTGTTGTCGCGCGCGGCGTTCTCGGCCGGCAAGCCGAAGGCGTCCCAGCCCATCGGGTGCAGCACGTTGCAGCCCATGGCGCGCTTGTAGCGAGCGACCACGTCGCCCATCGTGTAGTTGCGCACATGTCCCATATGGATGCGTCCCGACGGATAGGGGAACATCTCCAGCACGTAGTATTTCGGCCGCGGATCGTCGTTCTTCGTCCGGAACAGGCCGGCCTCGTCCCAGGCCTTCCGCCAGCGCGGCTCCGCCACGCGGGGATTGTATCGTTCGGTTGCCATGGCCGTGAATTCGCTCGATAAGGTGCGCAAATGTTTGGGCGGACCTTCACCACGGATCGCCTGAAGCGTCAACTCCGGGCCATGTCGCAAGCGGCCGAATCACGAGCGGAGAACCATATGGGAAACGCGGTCGACAGGCTGGGGGACGTCCGGCGGCGCATCGCCGCCGCCGAAGCTGAAGCCGGGCGCCCCGCCGGCGTCGTCACGCTCGTCGCGGTCTCGAAGACCTTCGACGCCGACGCGATCCGCCCCGTCATCGAGGCCGGCCAGCGCGTCTTCGGCGAAAACCGCGTGCAGGAGGCGCAGGGCAAGTGGCCGGCGTTGAAGGCGGAATTCCCCGATGTCGAACTGCACCTGATCGGGCCGCTGCAATCCAACAAGGCGAAGGAGGCGGTGGCGCTTTTCGACGTCATCGAGACGGTCGACCGCGAGAAGATCGCCGCGGAGCTGGCGAAGGAGATCGCAAGGCAAGGCCGGACGCCGCGCCTGTACGTCCAGGTCAACACCGGGCTGGAGGAGCAGAAGGCCGGCATCGACCCGCGCGAGGCGGTGGCCTTCGTGGAACGCTGCCGCTCCGTCCACGGTCTGGCGATCGAAGGGCTGATGGCCATCCCGCCGGCGGACGAGAACCCCGGCCCTCACTTCGCGCTCCTGGAAAAGCTCGCGCGGGAAGCCAGCGTCGACAAGCTCTCCATGGGCATGTCGGGCGATTTCGAGACCGCCATCGCCTTCGGCGCGACCAGCGTCAGGGTCGGCAGTGCCATCTTTGGAGGGCGATGACGCGCCCTGAATGCAGGGTCCGACGCAGAGGCCTTTCATGATGATCATGCGACCGCCGCTGGAAGTCGATATCGAGCCGCTGACGGACCTCTGGCATTCCGGCTGGCTCGACGGTCACGAAGCCGTCGTTCCTGCGGCACTGGCGAGGTTGCGCACGCGCCGGAATTTTCGGGATCGGCTGCTCGCGCGATGGGACGGCCTTCGTATTGCCGGGCCGGCCGGGGCGCCGCTAGGATTCCACCTGGTCCTGGCGGACGAACTCAACCAGTTCTACGTTTCGGCAACGGCGCGCGGTACCGGGCTCGCCTCGGCGATGATGGCTGATGCCGAGAGCGGGTTTCGTGCCGCGCGCATTCGCCGAGCGTGGCTTTCCTGTTCGATCGGCAACGAGCGCGCCGCGCGATTTTACGCCAAGGCGGGATGGGCAAGGGTCGGCGTCGAGACGATCGACTGCGAGACACCGGAAGGTCCGTTCCCGATCGGCGTGTGGCGATACGAACGCGAATGGACGTGATCCGCGCCGGCGCCGCTACGGTGAAGCTGCCCCCTCAATGCAGCACGAACTCCCCGTTGACGTTGCGCCATTCGTTCGGCGCGACCAGTGTTCAGGGTGAGGAGCGCGGGGAGCGGTGAGGAATTGCGGCGATCTGGTCTACTCGGGATTGGACACGCGCGGCGGAGCCCGCACAGGATCTGCCCGGTGCCCGCCGCAGCGCGATTTTCGCCGGCCTCAGGGAGCCGGACGGTTTTGCGCCCGTTTCGATGACTGAAGACGAAGAAGGACGACGCCATGAGCGACAGGGACCCCGCCAAGGACGCGCTTTCTCTGCGCCCGGTTCCGATCGGCGCCGGGCTGGCGCTCTTCGTCGGGCTCCTTTTGCTGCCGGCGCCGGAGGGTCTGTCGAGCGAGGCCTGGCGCGTGGTCGCGGTCGCCGCCCTGATGATCATATGGTGGATCACGGAGGCGATCCCCATTCCCGCCACCGCGCTGATTCCTGTTGCGCTGTTTCCCACCCTGGGCATCACGTCAGCCTCGGCAGCGACCGCGCCCTATGGCGACCCGATCATCTTCCTGTTCATGGGCGGCTTCATCCTGGCGCTTGCCATGGAACGCTGGAACCTGCACCGGCGCATCGCGCTGCTGGTGGTCTCGCGCACGGGCCTGCGACAGGACAGGATCATCGGCGGCTTCATGCTTGCCACCGCCTTCTGCTCGATGTGGGTGTCGAACACCGCGACCGTGGTGATGATGCTGCCGGTAGCGGTTTCGGTCGTGGCGCTGGTCGGCCCCAGGGAAGGAGCAGGCTTCCCCGTGGCGTTGCTGCTCGGCGTCGCCTATTCGGCGTCGATCGGCGGCGTGGCGACGCTGATCGGCACCCCGCCCAACGCATTGCTGGCCGGCATGCTGAACCAGACCTACGGCTATGACATCGGCTTTGCCAACTGGATGATCGTCGGCCTGCCGATATCCATCGTCATGCTCGCGGTCAGCTGGGTCCTTCTCACCAGACGCCTCGACCGCCACGAGGTGGAAGGCGCAGACGACCTGTTCCGCACCGAACTGGGCAAACTCGGAGCCTGGACGTCCCCCGAGGTGCGGGTGGGCGTCATCTTTCTCGCCACCGCCTCGGCGTGGATCTTCCGGACCTTGCTGCAAGACATCGTCCCGGGCCTCAACGACACCTCGATCGCCATCGTTGCGGCACTGCTGCTCTTCCTCGTGCCGGCCGGCAACGGCGGCGGAACCGCGCTGATCGAATGGCGCAACGTGCTGCGTCTGCCGTGGGGCGTGCTCATCCTGTTCGGCGGCGGGTTGAGCCTCGCCTCGGCCGTGTCGGCCACCGGTCTCGACCGCTGGATCGGCGATCACCTGGGCATGGTGGCCGGAAACCTGCCGCTGATCGCGACGATCGCGATCTCGGCGCTCGTCATCCTGCTCCTGACCGAGTTTACCTCCAACACGGCCACGGCAGCGACGTTTCTGCCGCTGCTGGCCGCGCTTGCGATCTCGCTGGGCGAAAACCCGCTGATCCTGACGGTGCCCGCGGCGCTGGCGGCCTCGATGGCGTTCATGCTGCCGGTGGCGACGCCGCCCAATGCGATCGTCTTCGGCTCCGGCCATGTGACGATTGCGCAGATGGTGCGCGCCGGCATCTGGCACAATCTGGCCGGGCTGGTCGTGCTGGTGGTGCTTGCCTACGCCCTGCTCACCCTCTTCTTCGGCGTCTCCGCCGGAGAAACGCCCGACTGGGCCACGGGACAGGCCCGTTGAACGCCGTCAGTGCAGCACGAACTCACCGTTGACGTTCCTCCATTCGTTCGGCGCGATCAGGCGACGATGCGTGTAGCTGATCGAGTGGAGCGGCCCCTCGAGCTTCTGCTGCCAGAACTCGATGAAGCCGTGCAGCGCCGGGAACTTCGGCGCCAGATCGTAGTGCTGCCAGATGTAGGTCTGGAGGAGATGCGGATGGTCGGGCATGTGGTAGAGGATCTGCGCCGTCGTCAGGCCGTAGCCCGACAGCATCAGTTCCATTTCGGGAGCGTCACGCATGGCAATCCTTTCGTTCAGAATCAGCCTCCACACGGAAATTGTGCGGCGCGAAGCTTAATCGTCTATTGAAATTGTCGTGATCGACCGATAAATAACCTCGCGTTTTCAACTTGTTAGCAGCAAATCCGGACGACTGCTGCCGCCTTGCGACACGAACCCCGAACCTTGGTGCGCTCACCATCAAAGGTCTAATGTTGTGGCGCAGCGCGAATTGATAATAATGCAACCGACGCAGCCGCCGGCCCAGGCGGCGCCGGCCGCCCGGAGGGGACCAGCCGGCCAGACACTGCCGGGAGGGGAAAACGAAATGTCCGACGTCGTCCACAAGGTCCAGCCGGCCTGGAAGAAGAATGCGCTCATCGACGACGCCACCTACGAGAAGTGGTACAAGGAGAGCGTCAAGAACCCGGAAAAGTTCTGGGCCAGGCACGGCAAGCGCATCGACTGGTTCAAGCCCTATACCAAGGTGAAGAACACCAAGTTCGACGGCAAGGTGTCGATCAAGTGGTACGAGGACGGCCAGACCAACGTCTCCTACAACTGCATCGACCGGCACCTGAAGAAGCGGGCCGACCAGGTCGCCATCATCTGGGAAGGCGACAACCCCTACGACGACCGCAAGATCACCTATCGGGAGCTCCACGACCACGTCTGCCGGCTGGCCAACGTGATGAAGTCGAACGGCGTCAAGAAGGGCGACCGCGTCACCATCTACATGCCGATGATCCCCGAGGCAGCCTATGCCATGCTCGCCTGCACCCGCATCGGCGCGATCCATTCGATCGTCTTCGGCGGCTTCTCGCCCGACGCCCTGGCCGGCCGCATCGTCGACTGCCAGTCGACCTTCGTCATCACCGCCGACGAAGGCCTGCGGGGCGGCAAGACCATCCCGCTGAAGGAGAATACCGACAAGGCGATCCAGATCGCCGGGCGCGACGGCGTGGTGGTCAAGAAGGTTGTCGTGGTGCGCCGCACCGCCGGCAAGATCAACTGGTATGACGGCCGCGACGTCTGGTACCACGAGGCGATGGCGGCCGCGAAGCCCGACTGCAAGCCCGAGAAGATGAAGGCGGAAGACCCGCTGTTCATCCTCTACACCTCCGGCTCCACCGGCAAGCCCAAGGGCGTGCTGCACACCACCGGCGGCTACCTCGTCTACGCCTCGATGACGCATCAGTACGTCTTCGACTACCGCGAGGGCGACATCTACTGGTGCACGGCGGACGTCGGCTGGGTGACCGGCCATTCCTACATCGTCTATGGACCGCTGGCCAACGGCGCCACGACGCTGATGTTCGAGGGCGTGCCGAACTTCCCGAGCGTTTCCCGCTTCTGGGAGGTGATCGACAAGCACCAGGTCAACATCTTCTACACCGCCCCCACCGCCATCCGCTCGCTGATGGGCGCCGGCGACGCCGCCGTGACGAAAACGTCGCGCAAGTCGCTGCGGGTGCTCGGTTCGGTCGGCGAGCCGATCAATCCGGAAGCCTGGGAATGGTACTACAACGTGGTCGGCGAACAGCGCTGCCCGATCGTCGACACCTGGTGGCAGACCGAGACCGGCGGCATCCTGATCACGCCGCTGCCGGGCGCGACCGACCTGAAGCCGGGCTCGGCGACGCGGCCCTTCTTCGGCGTGCAGCCGCAACTCGTCGACAACGAGGGCAAGGTGCTGGAGGGCGCCGCCGACGGCAACCTGTGCATCACCGATTCCTGGCCCGGCCAGATGCGCACCGTCTATGGCGACCACGAACGCTTCATCCAGACCTATTTCTCCACCTACAAGGGCAAGTACTTCACCGGTGACGGCTGCCGGCGTGACGCCGACGGCTACTACTGGATCACTGGCCGCGTCGACGACGTGATCAACGTGTCGGGCCACCGCATGGGCACGGCCGAGGTGGAATCGGCCCTCGTCAGCCACGACAAGGTGTCGGAGGCCGCCGTCGTCGGATACCCGCACGACCTCAAGGGCCAGGGCATCTACTGCTACGTGACGCTGATGGCCGGCGTGGAGCCGACCGATGATCTGCGCAAGGAACTCGTCGCCCATGTCCGCCGCGAGATCGGCCCGATCGCCTCGCCCGACAAGATCCAGTTCTCGCCCGGTCTTCCCAAGACGCGCTCCGGCAAGATCATGCGCCGCATCCTGCGCAAGATCGCCGAGGACGATTTCGGCGCGCTCGGCGACACCTCCACGCTCGCCGATCCCGGCGTGGTGGACGACCTGATCGAGAAGCGGCAGAACAAGAAGAAGGCCTGAGCGGCTCCCCGAGCCAGCGCCGACGCCCGCGCGCCTGGGTGGCCGCAGGCTGGACGGGTCGGGGATGCGAGGTTTCGCGACGGAGCAGTCGCGCTACGAGGTGTCGGGCGCGGGTTGCGGCGCCCGGTCGGGCGCGCGGCGATGCGTCGCCACGCCCGCCGAAGCGCCTGGCCATTGAAAAATCCCTCCGCGGAGGGTGGCGGTGCGCGCGCCGCCGGACGGACCGACAGCGCTGTTTTCAAAGAAACGATGCCCGACGACACGCGCACCGCCGACGCTGCTGCCTTCCTCTGCCTTACCCTGTGCCCGAAGGCCGTGGGTCGACAGCACCGGTAGGCCGGGACCGTGGGGCCTTGCCGAGGCAATCCCCGACCCCGCCAACCGGACGAGGCCAATCCCGCACGCCATCTCGTCCCCCTGGTCAGCCCGGCAGCCACCCAAAGGCCCGGTGGAAGAGACGAGCGGGAGTATGCAGGCGGGGCGGAGAGGCGTGGACAGAAGGCCGGCGGAAATCGTGCAAGCGGTTGATTTCCTTGGAGATGGTGGAGAAGAGTTTCCACTGGAACGATCAAGATTTTTTACCCGCGGCGTCATTCCGGGACCGCGCGGCGGGACCCGGAATCCAGCTCTGGACGTCGACGGAAGAACGCGACATTTCAACCGACAAAGCGCATTCGCGAACGGCGGCGCTCTGGATCCCGGGTTCCGCTGCGCGGCCCCGGGATGACGTCGCTGGATATCGGCCCAGCCCGGCCCATCGTCGCCTCAATTCGCCCCCCTTGCCAAGGCTGCATTCGCACCCCACACTCTCATCCGTGTTCAACGAACTGAAAGGAGGTGGTCCAATGTCGAGTGGTTTCGTTTTCCAGAGCGTGGCTCCGGCGGATTGCCTTTTCGGGAAGCAGCCTTCCTGATCAGGGCATGATGCGCGGCAGGTGACGGACGTCATCGCCACGAGCCGCGCCACGGACGGAAACACGGGGGCCGCCTGAACAGGGTGGCCCCTTTCCGTTCAACCGACCCGTCGCCACGGACGACATGCCGGCAGCCGATGCGCAGGCGCCCGGCGATGCGCCCGAACCGCAAGAGCCAACCGCAGACGAAGGGATGGAGATGCCCGACCCGACACCGCTCGAACGCGTCTACGCCGCCACGACGCCCGGCGAACTGGCGGATGCCTATGCGGCCTGGGCGGCGAGCTACGACCGGGAGACTGCGGAACTGGGCTACTGCCTGCCGTTCCTGATCCCCGGCTGGCTGGCGCGACACGTGCCGGCGGGCGCCGGACCGGTGCTCGACGCCGGCTGCGGCACCGGGCTGACAGGACCCTGCCTGACCGCACTTGGCTACGATCCCGTCGAAGGTCTCGACATGTCGCCGGACATGCTGGCGATCGCGGAAAGCCGCGGCGTCTATGCGGCGCTGAAACGCGGCACGCTCGGCGAGGCGCTGCCCTGGCCGGACGATCATTTCGCCGCCTTCGTGTCGGCGGGCGTCTTCACAGCCGGCCACGCGCCGGCGGCCGGCCTGCATGAACTCGTCCGCATCACGCGGCCGGGGGGCTTCGCCGTCTTCACGGTGCGCGACGTGCTGGTCGACAGCGCCGGTTTTCGCGCCACCTTCGACGACCTGAGCGCGACCGGTCGCTGGCGCGCCGTCGAGGAGAGCCCGCCCTACCGCGCCTTCGCCATCGCCGAGCCCGAGGTGCTGGTGCAAAGCTTCGTGTTCGCGGTGGCCTGAGCCGGACGCGCCGCGGCGCCGTCCGTCGACGGGGCCCGAAACAGGGCGCCGCGACGGCAAGCGGGGATGTTCTTGCCGGCACGCCCGTGCATGATAGGCCCGAACCGATCAACCCCGTCCGCGAGCGCCCCCATGATCACCCTCACCGCCATCATCCGCTGCAAGCCGGGATCGGAGGACCGTGTCCGTGCCGCCCTCGTCGAGGTCGGCGCATTCGTTGCGGCAAATGAGCCCGGCACGATTTCCTTCTACGTCACCGAGGGCGAGACGGGGGGCGTGTTCGCGACCCACGAACGGTTCGCCGACCGCGAGGCGATGGACGCCCACAATGCCGGCGCGGGATCGAAGGGCTTTTTTGCCGCCACCGACGGCCTTCTCGACGGCGTCGACGTGGTGATCGGCCGCGAGATCTCTTCGAGAGACTGAACGGCCCGGGACTCAGGCCCGAAACGCTGGCCCGGCACCCTGGCCCGGAACCGAGGAACGACGCCGGCGTTCACCGCGAAGGTTCTCGCGGGATCGGCATGGAACAACTGCTGGACGACATCGGGCAACACACGCATGTGCCGTTCGCCGTCATCGCGGCGCGGCTGGCGCTGGCGACGATGCTCGGCGCCGCCGTCGGCCTCGAGCGGGAGTGGCGCCAACGGCCCGCCGGGCTTCGAACCCACATCCTCGTCTGCCTCGCGGCCGCGGTGGTGGCCATCCTGACCATCGAGATCGCCCACCTGTCCTATTTCGAGGGCGACCGGATGCGCATCGACCCGCTTCGATCGATCGAGGCGGTGACTTCCGGCATCGCCTTCCTCGCCGCCGGGCTGATCGTCTTCGCGCGCGGGGAAGTCCACGGCCTGACCACCGGCGCCGGCATGTGGCTGGCGGGCGCCATCGGTCTGTCCTGCGGACTCGGCTTCTGGGGCATCGCCGTCTTCGCGACCGTTCTGGCGGTCATCGTGCTGTCGCTGCTGCGGATCGTCGAGGGCAAGCTGTCCCTCAAGGCGAAACGCGAACGCGAGGCGCTGGCCGCCGAAGCGAGCCGTCCGGGCGATGCCCCGCAAGCCTGACGTCGAACGAGGCCGATTGCCGGTCTCTCGAAAGCTTGCTATTGAGCCGGCCATGGAAGCACTTTTCGGCGACCCGGCTTACAAGCGGTTCGTCCTGCAGGATCGCAAGCGCCTGCCGGCGCGCTTTTTCGCGCGCATTTCCTGTTCCCTGAACGGACGGCTCGGCGCCTGATGCGCCACCGGGCCAGCGCGCCCGCCAGCCTCTACGCATCAAAACGGAAGCCACACCCATGACCGCACCCCGCACCCTTTACGACAAGATCTTCGACGACCACGTGGTCGACCGCCAGGACGACGGCACCTGCCTGCTCTACATCGACCGTCATCTCGTGCACGAAGTGACCAGCCCGCAGGCCTTCGAGGGACTGCGCATGGCCGCCCGCCAGGTGCGCCACCCCGAGAAGACGCTGGCCGTCGTCGACCACAACGTGCCGACCTCGCCCGACCGCAAGCAGGGCATCAAGAACGAGGAAAGCCGCATCCAGGTGGAAGCGCTGGCGCAGAACGCCGCCGATTTCGGCATCGAATACTACGACGCCGCCGACCTCAGGCAGGGCATCGTCCACATCATCGGCCCCGAGCAGGGCTTTACCCTGCCCGGCATGACGATCGTGTGCGGCGACAGCCATACCTCCACGCACGGCGCCTTCGGGGCGCTGGCGCACGGCATCGGCACCTCGGAGGTCGAGCACGTGCTCGCCACCCAGACGCTGATCCAGAAGAAGGCCAAGAACATGCTGGTGCGCGTCGACGGGCAATTGCCCGAGGGCGTCACCGCCAAGGACATCATCCTGGCCATCATCGGCGAGATCGGCACGGCCGGCGGCACCGGCTACGTGATCGAATATGCCGGCGAGGCGATCCGCGCGCTGTCGATGGAAGGCCGCATGACGGTCTGCAACATGTCGATCGAAGGCGGCGCCCGCGCCGGCCTGATCGCGCCCGACGAAACCACCTACGCCTACATCAAGGGACGCCCGAAGGCCCCGACGGGCCAGGCCTGGGACATGGCGATGGCCTATTGGGAGACGCTCAAGTCGGATGAAGGCGCGCATTTCGACAAGGTCATCGTGCTCGACGCGGCCAAGCTGCCGCCCATCGTCACCTGGGGCTCCTCGCCCGAGGACGTCGTGTCGATCACCGGCGTGGTGCCGAACCCCGACGAGATCGCCGACGAGAACAAGCGCAACTCCAAGCGCCGCGCGCTGGAGTACATGGGCCTGACGCCGGGCACGAATATGACCGACGTCGAGATCGACCGCGTCTTCATCGGCTCCTGCACCAACGGCCGCATCGAGGACCTGCGCGCCGCCGCCAAGGTGGCGGAAGGCCGCAAGGTGCATCCGCGTGTCGACGCCATGATCGTGCCGGGTTCGGGCCTCGTGAAGGCTCAGGCCGAGGCCGAGGGTCTCGACCGCATCTTCAAGGAGGCCGGCTTCGACTGGCGCGAACCGGGCTGCTCGATGTGCCTGGCCATGAACGACGACCGCCTGAAGCCGGGCGAGCGTTGCGCCTCGACCTCGAACCGCAATTTCGAGGGCCGCCAGGGCTTCAAGGGCCGCACGCATCTCGTCTCTCCGGCGATGGCCGCGGCGGCGGCGATCGAAGGCCGCTTCGTCGACATCCGCGACTGGAAGTGACCGATCGACGGCGCCGGCATGACCCGGCGCCGTTGCCCCAGGTTGCGGCATGTTGTCCGGGCCAGGGGCAATTATTTCGACCCGGCTTAACGTCTTCTTCGCCTCGATGGCCTATGTCCGTCGAAGGGACGAGCGAAACCGGACTGCAAGCGTGACTGGATATATCCTGGCTATCAATCTGGTGGTCGCCGGCCTTTTCGCTGGCGCCTTCGCCTGGGTGTCCACCTACCCCCGGGTGCGCGGCGCCGCGCGCTGGATCGCCGCCGCCTATCTGCTGGGCGCCCTGAGTTTCATCATCGAATGGATGGTGCCGGTGTTCGACCGGCCCCGCTTCGTGGTCTTCGCCGCCTTCGCCACCTCGCTCGGGGGGGTGGGGCTACTCGGCCTCGGCATCGCCCGCCATTACGGGCAACGCCTTCCGATCCGCCTCTTCGGTGCCGCGCTGCTGTTCGGCTTCGCGCTCAACCTGGCGATCTTCGACATGCCGCGCACGTCGGTCCTGCGGGTACTGCTCTACCAGACCCCCTACATCCTGGTGATGGGACTGGTGGCCCGGCAGGTGTTCCTGGTCCGCGAACGCCAGCTGATCGACACCATCCTCGGCTGGCTGCTGGCCGCCTCCGCGGCGCATTTCCTGTCCAAGCCGGTGCTCGCCTGGGCCTTCGGCAGCGGAACGACGCCGCAGGACTACATCAACACCATCTACGGCGTGATCTCCCAGTCGATGGGGTCGATGATCATGGTCGCCTTCGGCCTGATGATGCTCGCCGTGCTGGTCAGCGAGGTGCTGGCCGACGCGACCGCCAAATCCGAGACGGACCCCCTGACGGGACTGCTGAACCGCCGAGGCTTCGAAGCCAGGGCGCGGCTTGCCGGGCCGATCGTCGGGCGATCGGGCGTTCCCGCGTCGATCGTGATCTGCGACCTCGATCACTTCAAGTCGATCAACGACACCTATGGCCATGGCGCCGGAGACCGGGTGATCGCCGAATTCGCGAAGCACCTTTCCGCCGCTCTGGGCGATAATCACGTCGCGGGACGCATCGGCGGCGAGGAATTCGCGGTGATCCTGCCTGGAGCGACCGCCACCGCCGGCCGCCTTTTCGCCGAAGCCATCCGCACCGCCTTTGCCGGGGCCGCTATCGAAGGACTGCCGCAAGCGTTGCGGCCCACAGCGAGCTTCGGCGTCGCGGAGTTGCGGCCCGACGACACGATGTCGAGCATGCTCAGGCGCGCCGACCACGCGCTATACCATGCCAAGAACGACGGTCGCGATTGCGTTCGCGTGGCCCCACTCGACCTCCAGACCGACGCCGGGAGCCGACGCGGCACGGGTCGGGGCTGACGCCGCCTACTGCCGGGCCGCGACCTTCAGGCTTCCGGTCGAGAGCTTGTACCCCTGGATTTCCTGCGCCGAGAGATAGTAGAGCGAGCGCGGCGGCGTATCGAGCGCATGCAGCCAAAGGGCTGGATCGACGCCCATCTCGGACAGATGCCGCGAGATGCGTGCGGTGGTGGCCTGTGCGTCCGACATCGCCTGCGCGGGCGCCGCCGGCTCCGAACTCACCGAATAGAACTGGTGCACGCCCACCGCTGCCTTCGGACCGATCGAGCGATCGGTTCCGCCGGCCAGGACGAGCGGGCAGGACGAGGCACAGAGCGCGCCGTCCTCGACGAGAGTCGAGAGCCCGCGATCACGAATCAGCCGCGACATGCCGAGGGCATCGTCCAGCGCGCCACCCGGCGAATCCAGCGCGACGATCCGCACATACTCTCCACGCGCGGCGAGTTCCGCCTCGAACCGGGCACGGGCGCCCATGTCGATGTAGCCGCGCGCCGTGAGCACGCCGCCCGGCTCGAGCGTGAACTGCATGGGGGCACGCAGCACGTCCTCGTCGGCCGTCACGTTGCCACGCGGATCCGTCGTGCCCGACGACGACCCGCTGCCACGGTCATCGACCGCGGGTGGCAGCACCGCCGGGGCGGCGAGATGCTGGCTCGGGCGGGACGCATCGGTGGCGCGGGCGTGGATCAGGTCGTGCATGTCGAAGCCGAGCACGCCGAAAGTCCCGATCAACAGGCCGCCAAAAGCGTAGCGGATCACCTCGCCCTCGTCGAAGCGCGCGAAATAGCGCGCCAGAAGGCCGCTGCGACGCGGCTCGGGCAGGACTTCGGTCTGGTCCTTCTTCAATTCTTCGACGGAGGTCATGGTTCTTGCCTCTTGCGTTCCGACAGGGCCAGGGGCGTGACGTTCTCGGCCGACGCAGCGCGAGGCGCGGCGGGCGGGGCCTCCTTCGCAGTCTCCGTCGTGCCGGGCTCGGACATGGGCACCGGCGGCTGCCGCTCGGGCCGCCCGCGGGCAAGCAGCGCTTCGTGCAGTTCGATCGACCGGAACATGTCGGCGGCCGTGATCCGGTCGGCATCGGCCATTCTTTCTTCTCCGCGCCGGATCGAGCCCTGGACGACGCCCAGCATCGCCACCAGGACGCCGGGGAGAAGATCGATCGAGATCGCGCCGGCCCAGCTTGGAATGAAGTCCCCGGCATAGCGCAGCACGGCCTCGGCGGAAGACAGCGGCACATAGCGCCGCTCGACCACCCGCGGCTGCGCGAGGATCTCCGCTGCGGCGTCGGACAGCGCCTTCGACTGCGCGTCGACCGAGGCGCGAATGGTGGCCATCACCTGGTCCTGACGACCCGCGAGATCGGCCGACGAGCCATCCGCCACCGGCGCGATGAAGCCCCCCGACAGATCCGCCGCGGCGCGGGCGACGGAAGGCGCGATCGACGTCTGCTGGAGTGCGGAGACGACGCCCGCGAGCGCCACCGCCTGTTCGGCGAAGCTGTCCGAGCGCGGCGCGATGGCGCCGGGCGCCGAGACGAGCCCCCGCATCGCTGCGAGATGCTCCTGTCCCTCGCGGAAGAGCGTGCCGACGAGATCCTGCGAGCCCCTGATGTTGGCTTCGAGCTCGCGCATCTGGGCGCCCATCTGGGACAGGAGCTGCACGACGCTTCCCGCCCCCGACGTGCCGGTGAGCGCGCCGGAACTGCGCTCCTCGTCCGCGAGCCTGGCGAAGCGTTCGCCCGCGCGCTGGATGTCGGGCAGCAGCGACAACGCGCCAAGCGCATTCGAATGCGCCTGTTCGAGGTCCGAGGTGTAGCCTTCGAGCGTTTCGGCGAGATGCTGCTCGACCGCCGCCGAGCCGGCGAGCGCCGCCGCGTTCAGCCAGGACGACATCGCCACGATCATGACCGAGCCGACGGCCATCACCGCGACCAGCGCCAATCGGGAGGCACCATCGCGCATCTCGGGCAGGAACCGCATCAGATAGGTCCAGAAGCCGTAGATGCCGACCGACACGGCGGCCGAGTAGACGATCGCCGCAAAGAAGACGATTCCCGCAGAACCATCGAGAAGACTGCGCACGCCCAGATAGGTGTAGACGCCCGAGGCCAGCGCGAGCGTGGCCAGAACGAATCGCGTCATGGTCTGAAGCGAGGCGGCATGGTCTTTCAGGCGACGTGCGGTGACGGCTTCACTCATGCGCGCTGCAATGCTTCCCGTTTACGTTTCGTTAACCTTTTGCGCCCGGAGAAGGCGCGAGAAAGGTGACCAAATCAGGGCTGCCGACGCGGATCTCTCGAGCTAGCGGCAGGGATGCTCCAGCACCGGAACCACGTTGTCCGGCAAACCGTACATGTAGGACCGGCCGTGCATCAGCACGCCCTGCGAGCGGCAGCGCCGTACGGAACGCCGTTCGGTCGACGGCTCGAGATAAACGACCCTCGGCTCGCCGGCCCGCGAATAGGCCGCCAGTTCCTCGGCCAGATGACCCTGCCCGACCACGATCCGCTTGTAGCCGCCCGGGCTGTGGATGATCAGGTTGCCGAAGCTGTCGGCCTGGACGCGGTCATGGTAGCCGCCGGCAAAGGCTTGCCCCGAACCCGAAGCCGACACGGCCAGAATTGCCAACGCGGCAAGGATCGCGCGCGTTCCGTTGGCCGATGGAATTCCAAGCATGTTCATGGCTCGTCCTCGTCGGTTCAGGCCTCGAGCCCCCACGTGCTCCGAATTTAACGCTTTCTTAACCGAAGTCACGACCGATGGTGCCGCTCCGGGCACGGCAATTGACAGACATGGTTAATATCCCCAAAGGAGGGACATGACCGACGTCCCGTCCACGGCCCAACCCGCCATCGACATCGCCCAGCTTCGCCTGAAGGACGCGCTCGATTTCGCGCCCTTGCTGGCCGCCTACGCGCAGGCCCTGAAGCGCGGCGCGCCGCGCCGTCCCGACCAGTTCTATGCCGAGATCCTGTTGCAGGACCGCACCGCGGAAGTGGTCGGCGCGCGCCTCGACGGGAAGCTGGTCGGCTTCGCGATCTTCACAGACCAGCCCGAACCGGTGTCGGGCATGCGCTGCGGGGTGTGCGATCACATCTACGTGCACCATGAACATCGCAGCAAGGGCATCGCCAAGGCGATGGTCGACGTGCTGGCGGACCAGGCAGAGGAACGCGGCTGGACCAAGCTGATCCTCAACGCGCCGCGCCAGCCCGAGGACGGGCGCAAGCTCTACGAGCAGATCGCCGCGCCGGCCGACTGGACGAGCTTCGTCATCCGCTTCGACGCAAAATAGCATCGTCTCGTCCAAAGCCGGCAAAGACCGTCCGCGCGCGGCGGGGCCGGTCAGAGCGCAATCGCGTCTTCCTGTCGTGAGGCCGGGGCAGGCAGCGCCGGGAATTTCCGGCCGGCCGACGGGTGCGTCAGGAGGAAGCATCCCGACCTTCAATCGATTGAACCACTTGCCGGTTTTTTTTCGACACCAGATAGCAGGACAGGAAGGCTTTTTGCGGCTTTGACGCGCTGCAAAATGCGGACTAGAAAGCGCCATCAATCGGCCATGGGCGCGGCAGGTCCGTCCGCGTTCCGTCCGCCTGAGTCCTGGGGAAGCCATGAGCAACTCGACAGCCACCCGTCCCGGCATGAAGCCACGTCCGGTCTCGCCGCATCTGCAAATCTACCGCCTCACCCCGACCATGCTGATGTCGGGGGTTCACCGGATCAGCGGCGCAGCGCTCTACTTCGGCGTCATCCTGGTCGCCTGGTGGCTGGTGGCGGCGTCGACCTCGGAAAACGCGTTCGCGACCGCCAACGGCGTGATGGGCTCCTGGCTCGGCCTGCTGGTTCTGTTCGGCTTCAGCTGGTCGCTCTGGGTGCACATGCTGGGCGGACTGCGCCACCTGATCTGGGACACCGGCCGCGGCCTGGAAAAGCACACTGCCACGAAGCACTCGATGGCGACGCTCGTGGGCTCTATCGTGCTCACGGTCCTCACCTGGATCGTCATCCTGTTTGCGGGAGCCTGAGATCATGGCCGACATGCAGACCCCTCTGCGCAAGGTTCGCGGCCTCGGCGCCGCCGGACATGGAACCAGCGAGTTCTGGCGCAACCGCGTCACTTCCGTCGCGCTGATCCCGCTCAGCCTCTTCGCCATCTGGCTGGTCGTCTCCGGCCTGGGCTCGAGCTTTGCGGAGACGCGTGCGACGCTCGCGCATCCGGTCGTTGCGATCCTGCTGGCTCTCTTCGTCATCATCAGCCTCGACCACATGCGGCTGGGCATGGGCGAGATCATCGCCGACTACGTCCATCGGGAAGGCGCCAAACTGACGCTGCTGATGCTCAACACATTCTTCACCATTCTCGTGGGCGGGGCCTGCATCTTCGCCCTGCTCAAGATCGCGTTCGGAGGCTGACCCGCACATGGCCAAGGCAACATCCGCGAACGGCAAGGCCTACACCTTCGTCGACCACAAGTTCGACGTCGTGGTCGTGGGCGCCGGCGGCGCAGGGCTGCGCGCAACGCTCGGCATGGCCGAGCAGGGCCTGAAGACCGCCTGCATCACCAAGGTGTTCCCGACCCGCTCGCACACGGTGGCGGCCCAGGGCGGCATCGCCGCCTCGCTGCAGAACATGGGTCCCGACCACTGGCAGTGGCACCTCTACGACACCGTCAAGGGCTCCGACTGGCTGGGCGACGTGGACGCGATGGAGTATCTCGCCCGCGAGGCGCCGGCCGCCGTCTACGAACTCGAGCACTACGGCGTCCCCTTCTCGCGCACCGAGGAGGGCAAGATCTACCAGCGGCCCTTTGGCGGCCACATGCAGAACTTCGGTGACGGCCCTCCGGTGCAACGCACCTGCGCGGCGGCCGACCGGACCGGCCACGCCATCCTGCACACGCTCTACGGCCAGTCGATCAAGAACAACGCCCAGTTCTTCATCGAGTATTTCGCGCTCGACCTGATCATGACGGACGGCGTGTGCACCGGCGTGGTGGCGTGGAACCTCGATGACGGCACCATCCACCGCTTCGCCGCCAAGATGGTGGTGCTGGCGACCGGCGGCTACGGCCGCGCCTATTTCTCGGCGACCTCGGCCCACACCTGCACCGGCGACGGCAACGGCATGATCGCGCGCGCGGGCCTGCCGCTGCAGGACATGGAGTTCGTCCAGTTTCACCCAACCGGCATCTATGGCGCTGGCTGCCTGATCACCGAGGGCGCGCGCGGCGAAGGCGGCTACCTCGTCAACTCCGAAGGCGAGCGCTTCATGGAGCGCTACGCGCCCTCGGCCAAGGATCTTGCCTCGCGCGACGTCGTTTCGCGCTGCATGACCATGGAGATCCGCGAGGGCCGCGGCGTCGGCAAGGCCAAGGACCACATCTTCCTTCACCTCGACCATCTCGACCCGGCCGTGCTGCACGAGCGCCTGCCGGGCATCTCGGAATCGGCCAAGATCTTCGCCGGCGTCGACGTGACGAAGGAGCCGATTCCGGTTCTGCCGACCGTGCACTACAACATGGGCGGCATCCCGACGAACTATTGGGGCGAGGTGCTGAACCCCATCGAAGGCGAACCGGACCGCGTCCAGCCCGGCCTGATGGCCGTCGGCGAGGCCGGCTGCGCCTCCGTCCACGGCGCCAACCGCCTCGGCTCCAACTCGCTGATCGACCTCGTGGTCTTCGGCCGCGCCGCGGCGATCCGCGCGGGCGAGGTGGTCGACCGCAACGCCGCGATCCCGGCCATCAACGAGGCGGCGGTCGAGAAGATCATGGACCGATTCGACCGCCTGCGCCATGCCGACGGCGGCACGCCCACGGCCGTGCTGCGCGAGAAGATGCAGCGCGCCATGCAGGAGGACGCCGCCGTGTTCCGCACCCAGGAATCGCTGGAAAACGGCTGCCGGCGCATGTCTGCGATCTGGAACGAACTGCCCGACGTCAAGGTCACCGACCGCTCGATGATCTGGAACTCGGATCTGGTCGAGACGCTGGAGCTCGACAACCTGATGGCCTGCGCCATCACCACGGTCTACGGCGCCGAGGCGCGCAAGGAGAGCCGCGGCGCTCATGCCCGC
The DNA here is from genome assembly GCF_003970795.1 of Aquibium carbonis. GTDB lineage: Bacteria > Pseudomonadota > Alphaproteobacteria > Rhizobiales > Rhizobiaceae > Aquibium > Aquibium carbonis. Next base: position 164,696 of record NZ_RWKW01000002.1, read on the forward strand.
GAGGACTTCTCCGAGCGCGACGACGCCAACTGGCGCCAGCACACGCTGTCATGGGTCGACGAGGCGGGCAACGTGACGCTGAAGTATCGTCCCGTCCACACCGAGACCATGCTGCCGGTGGCGCAGGGCGGCATCGACATCGCCAAGATCGCGCCCCGGAAGCGGGTGTACTAGGTTGGGGACTGGGACGGCGAACGGAGGTCCATCATGGGAGACGTCAAGATCAGGTTCGAGGATGCGTCGCTGCTGGAGGCCTTGTCGGAAATGGCCAGAGAGCACGATCATACCCTCGAGGCCGAAATCCAGCGTCTGCTGAAACAGGCCGTCGAGCGACGAGCGGTGCGGATGGCGTTCCTTGAACGGGCGCGAGAGATAACTGCCATGACCCCGGCAGGTGTACCGCAATCCGATAGCACATTGCTCATCCGCGAAGATCGCGACCGGTGATCCTGATCGTCGACAGCTCAGTGGCGGTGAAGTGGTTCACGAACGAGCCAAGGAACGACATAGCAAAACGCATCATCTTGCTCGACGCCGAGTTGATCGCGCCCGAATGGGGATTGGCGGAAATCGGCAACGCTCTCTGGAGAAAAGTACGCCGTTCCGAGCTGACCTTCGATCAGGCCCTGGAGGCGATCAGGGAAGTTTCGCGGCAGCTGGAATGGGTGCGCTGCACCACCGCGACCATGGTTTCCGCCCTCGAATTGGGCCGCCGCCTGGATCATTCCATCTACGATTGCCTTTTCCTGGCGCTGGCTCTCGAACGCAGCGACGCGAAACTGATCACTGACGACGACAAATTCGCAGCGAAAGCTGCATCGAGCGGCTTCGGCGCCACTGTTATGAAACTGGGCGCCGATCCCTTGGAATGACCGCGAACGAGGAATGAGATCCCATGGTCGAACTCACGCTCCCCAAGAACTCGAAGATCAACCCGGGCAAGACCTGGCCGAAGCCGCAAGGCGCGACCAATCTGCGCGAGTACAAGATCTATCGCTGGTCGCCCGATGACGACCAGAACCCGCGCCTCGACACCTATTTCGTCGACATGGACGATTGCGGGCCGATGGTGCTCGACGCGCTTCTCTACATCAAGAACAGGATAGACCCGACGCTGACCTTCCGGCGCTCCTGCCGCGAGGGAATCTGCGGCTCCTGCGCCATGAACATCGACGGCGCCAACACGCTGGCCTGCACCAAGGGCATCGACGAGATCGGCGGGGCCGTGAAGGTCTATCCGCTGCCGCACATGCCGGTGGTGAAGGATCTGGTGCCCGACCTGACCGTGCCCTATGCGCAGCTGACCTCGATCCAGCCCTACCTGAAGACGGTGTCGCCCGAGCCGGCCAAGGAATGGCTGCAGAGCCATGAGGACCGGCAGAAGCTCGACGGCCTCTACGAATGCATCCTGTGCTTCTGCTGCCAGACCTCGTGCCCGTCCTACTGGTGGAACGGCGACCGCTACCTCGGCCCAGCCGTGCTGCTTCAGGCCTATCGCTGGCTGATCGATAGCCGCGACGAGGCGACCGGCGAGCGCCTGAACGATCTGGAAGACCCGTTCCGGCTCTACCGCTGCCACACCATCATGAACTGCGCCCAGACCTGCCCGAAGGGTCTGAACCCGGCCAAGGCTATCGCCGAGATCAAGAAGATGATGGTGGAACGGAGCGTGTGAGTTGCGACGTTCGTGCGTCCTTCGAGACTCGGCTTCGCCGGGCGCCTCAGGATGAGGACCGTCTCCGGTCGGCATCGCCCGTCCATCGACGTGAGCCGATGCTGCCGTTCAGAAGCCGGAATCTGTTGCGTTCGGAAGCGCAGATCGGGTTAAAGGAGCGCTCGCTCCGACGCGACCCATCCTGGGGCGCGCGCGTAGCGAGCCTCGAAGGACGCACCTGAATCACCCATGGACACGCCCGCCTCCGACCTCCTGCTCCTGAACGCCATCGAAGCCCGCGTGCTGGGTTCGCTGATCGAGAAGAAGGAGCTCACCCCCGACATCTACCCGCTGTCGCTCAACGCCACGCAGTCGGCGACCAACCAGAAGACGGCGCGCGAGCCGGTGATGAGCCTCGAACCGGCCGACATCCACCGCTCCTTCAAGTCGCTGATGGACAAGGGGCTGGTGCGGCAGGTGTCGGGCTCGCGCGTCGAGCGTTTCGAACATCTTCTCTCGCAGCGCTTTTCGCTGACGCGCGGCCAGACCTCGCTCGTCGGCCTGATGTTGCTGCGCGGTCCGCAGACCGCCCATGAGTTGATGGCGCGCGCCGAGCGCATGGCACGCTACGCGAATCTGGAGGAACTGCTGGCCGATCTGGACCTGCTGATCGGTCGCAAGACGCCGCTCGTCCAACTGGTCGAGCGCGGCCCCGGCCAGCGCGAGGATCGTTACGCCCATCTGCTCTGCGGCCCCGTCGCCGCTGCCCCGCGTGCCGCTTCGCCGGCGCGCGCCTTTTCCACGGCCGAAACGTCGGATCTCGAATCCCGCGTCGCCGCGCTCGAAGCCGAGGTCGCCGACCTGCGGGCGTTGGTCGAGCGCCTGACCGGGAACGGCTGAATCCTTTTTCGATGCCACTCCGCGCCGATTGATCCGCGTCAAGCCGGCCGCGCGCGCTGCGGGCTACGACCCCTCCCGACAACGGAAAGGGAGTTTGCCGCGCAATGGCGACCACGAACTGGAACGACTTCATCGACCAGACCAACCGCCGCATGACCGCGGTTCGCGGCGGCATTCCGGACGTCGCCGCCGGCTTCGCGCAGCTCGCCAAGGCTGCCATCGCGCCGGGCGCACTGGATTCGAAGACCAAGGAGCTGATCGCGCTGGCCATCGGCATCGCCGCGCGCTGCGACGGCTGTCTCGCCTTCCACGTCAAGGCCGCCATCAAGTACGGCGCTACCCGCGAGGAGGTGCTGGAGACGATCGGCGTCGCGGTCTACATGGGCGGCGGCCCATCGATGATCTACGGCGCCGAGGCGCTCGACGCCTACGACACGCTCGTCGCCGGATGATGTCACGCAAGCGTGTTGGCGCTTGATTTTGAAACCGGGCGGGACGGCGCTACCTCTCTGCGAAACAGGGAGAGTTCCGCCATGCTGCGCATTCTGATCGCCGCCACGCTTGCCGCCTTCGCCGCTTCCGCAACCCCTGCCGCCGCGCAGCAGACCCAGTCCGCCATCTTCGCGGGCGGTTGCTTCTGGTGCATCGAATCCGACATGGACAAGGTGCCGGGGGTGACCGCGACCACGTCGGGCTATTCCGGCGGCACCTTGGCGAACCCCACCTATCCGAACCATGAAGGCCACCGCGAGGTCCTGAAGGTCGATTTCGACCCCTCGAAGGTCTCGTATGCGCAGCTCGTCGACATCTTCTTTCGCTCGGTCGATCCGACCGACGCGGGCGGACAGTTCTGCGATCGCGGCCACGCCTACACCACCGCCGTCTACGCAGCGAACGCCGAACAGAAGCAGGCAGCGGAAAAGGCGAAGGCAATCGCCCAGGCCGAACTCGGCAAGCCGGTCGTGACGCCGGTCGAGATGGCGGGAACGTTCTGGCCGGCGGAGGAATATCACCAGGACTACTACAAGAAGAATCCGATCCGCTATCGCTACTACCGGGCCGCCTGCGGCAGAACGGACCGGGTCAAGACCCTGTGGGGCAATGCCGCGTACCAGGGCATTCCTGCCCATTGAGCCGCCCCGAGCCTCGCTGACCAGGGGATCGGGCGAGCGCCGCTCGCCCACCTGATTCCGTTTTGTTTTCTTGCCGCGCACGACGGCTGCCCCCGTTTAAACTTCGTCAATCCTGTTTGCAGCTTGGCGCCTCGAAACGCCGCGAACGTTCCGTTGCGTGAAGCGTGTTAACCGGTTGGCATGCCTGCGCATTCTATTTATCGCGCGAGATCGACAACTCGCCGGTATCCCGTGGCCTCTCTTCGTCAGCCTTTCACAACCGCAATGACCTCGCTTCGGGCGCTCCTCGAAGGGACGCCGGCCGGCCGCTGGTATCGCCTCAGCGGTCTGGCTTCCGACACGTCGGTCGAGGCTTCGAGCGTTCGCGCGGCGCAGATGCGTTCGATGCTCCGCTATACACCGATCATGATGGCCGCCAATGTCGTCAACGCCCTTTGCGTCGTCGTCGGCATCCTTCATCTCGTCGACGATCCATTTCCGCTGGTCCTGTGGGGCCTTGCCGTTTGTGCGTTCGCTGTCCGGGGCACGCAGGTCTGGTACGCGAACCGCGAGCGGCCGCCGCGGCGCACCGTCTCGTCGCGCGGCCTATGGCGAACGACCTACCAGGCGGCATTGCTCGGCGGGCTCTGGGGGGTTCTTCCCGCAATCTGGTATCCGGAGCTCGACCAGGGCGGCCACATTCTCATCGGGACGCTGGTCACCGGAATGATCTGCTGCGGCGCGTTCGCGCTGGCCACCATCCCGTCTGCCGGCACCGCCTATGTCCTGGCCCTGGTGACGGGCAGCCTCGTGGGACTGCTGCGGACAGACGTTTCCCATGCCGGCGTGATTGCGGTTCTGCTGCTCGCCTATGCCATTACCGTCACCTATGCCGTGTTCGGGACCGGAAAACTGTTCGTGGAGCATTTCGAGGCGGAGACGGCGCTGAAGCACAATGGCGAGGTCATCCAGCTGCTTCTCAACGAATTCGAGGAGAACGGGTCTGACTGGCTGTTCGAACTCGACGCGCATCTGCGCATCGTGTCCTGTTCGCCCCGCTTTCTCGACGTCGTGACGGAACACACCGGCGACCTTACCGGCCGGCGCTTCGGCGAATTGCTCGCCCCTGCGGGGGAGAAGAGCCTCTTCGCCGCGCTTTCGTCCGGCAAGGCGTTTCGCGATCTGCTGGTCGAAGCCGAAGGGCCCCTCGGCGCCCGCTGGTGGTCGATCACGGCCGGCCCCCTGCTGGACGCGAACGGCGCGGTCTCGGGCTGGCGCGGCGTCGGATCCGACGTCACCGACGCCAAGCTGGCGAAGGACCGCATCGTCTGGATGGCGACGACCGACCAGCTGACCGGACTGCCGAACCGCACCCATTTCCGCGATTGCGCCGAACGCGCCATCGAGCGTTGCCGCAAGGGCGGCCTCACGATCGGGATCGCCAGCCTCGATCTCGATGGCTTCAAGCAGGTCAACGACACCCTCGGTCACGCCGCGGGCGACGAACTGCTGGCCAGGATCGCTTTGCGCCTGCATGACTTCGCGCGGGAGGGCGTCACGATCGGCAGGCTGGGAGGCGACGAGTTCGGCGTGCTGCTGGAATGCGAATGCGACGCCGACACCATGATCTCGTTGCTGGGGGAGATCGTGACCACCATCTCGGCCCCCATCGCCATCGGTGACAGCACCGTATCCGTCGGCGGAACCGCGGGGCTGGCCCTTCCAAGATCGGCAGACGAGGACATCGATCGCCTGATGAGCAATGCCGACACCGCGCTTTACGCCGCCAAGGTCGAGCAGCGTGGATCGGTGGCGCTGTTTTCGGAGGCCATGCAGAAGGCGGCCGACGAGAAGCGCGGGCTCGCCGAAGAGTTGAAGCTCGCCGTCGAGGCGGGGCAGATGGAACTGCACTACCAGCCGATCGTCGACGCCAGCACGATGCGTGCCGTGGCCGCCGAAGCCTTGCTGCGCTGGCGGCATCCGAGGCGCGGCCTTCTGTCGCCCGACGTCTTCATCGGCATCGCCGAATCGACCGGCCAGATCGGCCGGATCGGCGCATGGGTGCTGTCGCAGGCCTGCAGGGACGCCGCATCCTGGCCGGAAGACGTCAGCGTGGCCGTGAACGTTTCACCCGCTCAGCTGGTGACAAACGGGACCAGCGAGATCGTTCGCACCGCCCTCGCGGAGAGCGGGCTTGCCGCCAAACGGCTCGAAATCGAGATCACCGAGGCGGTCTTCGTGCGACATGGAACCCAGGCCGAGGAGTTCATGCGCGACATGAACGCGATGGGTGTCCGGATCGCGCTCGACGATTTCGGCACCGGCTATTCGTCGCTCGGCTACATCACGCGCTTTCCGGTGTCGAAGCTGAAGATCGACCGCTCGTTCGTTTCCGGCGGCGCGGCCATCAAGGAACGGAACGCCATCATTTCGGCCGTCGTCGGGATCGCGCGGTCGCTGAACATGATCACCACCGCCGAGGGTGTCGAGAGCGCGGGCGAACTGGCCTGGGTGCGCAACCTGGGCTGCACCCAGGTGCAGGGCTTCCAGGTGGCCAGACCGATGCCGGCAGCGGCGTTTGCGGACTTCCTGAAGAGCCACGCTGCAACGCCCGGCATCCCGAAGCGGCCGATGCCGGCAATCGCCTGACATCGGCCTGCCAGACCACCGACGCGTCGTCGCGCCGGCTGGTTTTCCAATCAGGCCAGCCTGGCGTCGAGCGCGATCTCGATGGCGCCGAGCGCCTTGGAGACCGGGCACCCGGCCTTGGCTTTGTCCGCCAGCGCCAGGAACGTGCCTTCATCGATGCCCGGCACCGTTCCGGTGACGTGCAGCACGCTCTTCGTGATCCCCGTACCGGGGACAAGGGTCACAACCGCCTTGGCGTCGAGCTTTTCGGCGGGCGTGCCGTTCTCGGCCAGGAAATGCGAGAATTGCATGGCGAAACAGCCCGCATGCGCTGCGGCGATCAGTTCCTCGGGGTTGGTTCCGGCCTGTCCGCTTTCGTCCTCGAACCGGGACTTGAAGGAATAGGGCAGGCCTTTCAGCGCGCCGCTTTGCGCCTCCAGCTTTCCGGTTCCTTCCTTCAGCGTTCCGGTCCATACGGCTGTGGCATGACGATCCATGGGTAACTCCTGCTTGGGGTGGCTCACCGCATCGAGGCGGAGCATGGCCTCAACGCACCGCGGCGGCAACCGTTCACCGGAGAGTGCGGATGCGGATGCAACGGCACCCTGTGTGCGGAGTGCGCTGCACGACGGTTCGCGGCCCTGCCGCCGGATCGCTCCGGCGGGGACCTTCGCATCGCGCCAGGGGATGTCGGCTCAGATCGGCTCGCCGCGCAGCAGGTTGGGTGCAGGGCCAGCCAGGCCCGCCGCCTGGCGAATGAAGAACTCCTTCAGCGCTGGCATGCGGTCGACCATGCCGAGGCCGATGTCGCGGATCGTCCGCAGCGGGCCGAAATCGTTCGAAAACATGCGGTTGAGCACGTCGGTGGTTACGCCCATCTGCACGGTGTCGAAACGCCGCCAGCTTGCGTAGCGATCCAGCACGTCGACCGCGCCGATATCTTCACCGAGGCGATCGGCCTCGACCACCACCTGTGCCAGCGCGGCCGCATCCTTGAAGCCGAGGTTGAGCCCCTGGCCGGCGATCGGGTGGATGCCGTGCGCGGCGTCACCGGCCAGCGCGAAGCGCGGCGCGACGAATTCGCGCGCCAGCGTGAGTCCCAGCGGCCAGGCCTTGCGCGGCCCGTCGACCCGGATGTCGCCGAGCTTCAGGCCGAAGCGCAGCTCCAGTTCGGTCTCGAAGACGATGTCGTCCTGGGCCACGAGGCGGTCGGCGTCGGCGGTGCGCTCGGTCCAGACGATCGACGAGCGGTTGGTCCCGTCCTCGCCGGGTTTCAGCGGCAGGATCGCGAAGGGGCCGGCGGGCAGGAAGTGTTCCTCCGCCCGGCCTTCATGCGGGCGCTCGTGCGCCACCGTGCAGACGATCCCCGACTGGCCGTAGTCCCAGTGCACGGTCTTGATGCCGGCCATGTCGCGCAGGCGCGACCTGACCCCGTCGGCTGCCACCAGCAGGCGCGCCGCCATCGTCGCGCCGTTCGCGAGCCTGACCGCGACCGACGCGCCGTCCACCTCGAAGCCCTCGACCGCGACGCCCTCGCGGATCGCGATGCCGAGATCGCCCGCGCGGCGGCGCAACGCCGCGTTCATGGCCTTGTTGGGGATCATGTGGGCAAAGGTCTCGCCGTCGGCCACTTCGCCGTCGAAGGTCAGGAACACGGGGCGAACCGGGTCGGAGGTGCGCGAATCGGTGACGATCATCTCGGTGATCGGCTGGGCGTGCGGCAGGATCTCGTCCCAGCAGCCGAGCTGTTCCAGCATTCGCCGCGCAGCGGCCGCCACCGCGGACGCGCGCCCGTCGCGCTCCCACACCCCGGCCGGCGCGGCATCCACCATGACGATCCGGAGACCCGGCCGCGCCTGCGCGATCGCCACGGCGGCGGCCAGTCCCACATAGCCCGCGCCCGCCACCACGATGTCGGTGCGCTCCGGTGCTTCCTGTGTCATCGTCCAACTCCTCGCGGCGGCGCGCCGCAACTTGACTTCACCTGCAAGACTGGTCGAAACCGGCGCATCGGCAGGACCGACAGTCGGTGGAAGGAGCCAGAGACGATGTCTTCAGCCATGCAGGAACTCCTGTCCATACTCGACCTCGAGCGGCTGGAGCACAACCTGTTTCGTGGTCGCAGCCCGCAGACCGCCTGGCAGCGCGTCTTCGGCGGCCAGACCATCGGCCAGGCGCTCGTCGCCGCGCAGCGCACCGTCGACCCTGCCCGCCGCGTCCACTCGCTGCACGGCTACTTCATGCGCCCCGGCGACACCAAGGTGCCGATCGTCTACGAGGTCGACCGCATCCGCGACGGCCTCTCCTTCAACACGCGACGCGTCGTCGCGATCCAGCACGGCCATGCCATCTTTTCGCTGGAGGCCTCGTTCCAGCTCGTCGAGGAGGGCCTGGACCACCAGGTCCCCATGCCGCTGGACGTGCCCCCGCCCGAGGATCTGAAGACGCAGCGCGAATTGCTGGAGACCGTCGACGGGGTACCGGAAGTGATCCGGCGCTTCTGGGCTCGCGACCGCCCGCTCGAGATCAAACCGGTCGCCATCGAGCATTATGTCAGCCGCGAAAAGCTTCCGCCGCACCAGAACATCTGGATCCGCGCCACCGGACCCGTGCCTGCCGAATGGCCGATCCAGAGCGCGATCCTGGCCTATCTTTCCGACATGACCCTGCTCGACACGTCCACGTTTCCGCATGGCCGCGCGATCTTCGACCCGGACTTGCAGGTGGCGAGCCTCGACCACGCCATGTGGTTCCACCGTGACGATCCGCTCGACGACTGGCTGCTCTACACCCAGGACAGCCCCTCCTCGTCGGGCTCGCGGGGATTGTCGCGCGGCTCTCTCTACAATCGGAAGGGGTTGCTGATTGCATCCGTCGCGCAGGAAGGACTGATCAGGCTGCGCTCAAAAGCCTAAAATATAGGCAATTTCTCATTTTTGCCCAGATTATAGCCCGCTGAATTGTGCAGCGCGGTAGAGCGATGCTGTCCGGGCATGTGATTCACCCTTTATTCCAACGGGTTGAGGCCTCCTTGCGCGACTTGGCACGGAGCTTGAATCTGCATGACCACGCACCGGACGTCGGCAAGGCGAACGGGAGTGTCTGTAAACGCGGGAACCCGCACAATCGAAGGGTGAAACCTGATGAAGATCGTGATGGCTATAATCAAGCCTTTCAAGCTCGACGAGGTGCGCGAGGCGCTCACCGCCGTGGGCATCCAGGGGCTGACCGTCACCGAAGTCAAAGGCTACGGACGTCAGAAGGGGCACACGGAAATCTATCGCGGCGCCGAATATGCCGTCAGCTTCCTGCCCAAGATCAAGATCGAACTCGCGGTGAGTTCCGACATGGTCGACAAGGCCGTCGACGCGATCAGCGGCGCCGCCAAGACCGGCCAGATCGGCGACGGCAAGATCTTCGTCTACGGGATCGACCAGGCCGTGCGCATCCGCACCGGCGAGACCGACGTCGATGCGCTTTGAGAGCCATTCCGATTTCAAGGAGACAGAAATGAACAGCCCTTCCCTCTTCAACAAGCTGGCACGGCCCGCCCTTGGCGGCATGGCCCTGCTGGCCATCGGAACGCTTTCGGCCTTCGCGCAGGATACGGCGGCCCCGGCTGTCGAAGCGGCCGAGGCCGCGGCCGCGGCGCCGGAGTTCGCCACCATTGCCGACACGGCCTACATCTTCAACACGCTGCTCTTCCTCATCGGCGGTTTCCTGGTCATGTGGATGGCGGCCGGCTTCGCCATGCTGGAGGCCGGCCTCGTCCGTTCCAAGAACGTGTCGATGCAGAGCCTGAAGAACGTCGCTCTCTATTCGATCGCCGGCCTCATGTACTGGCTCGTCGGCTACAACCTGATGTATTCGGGCGTCGACGGCGGCTATTTCGGTGAATGGTTCTCGCCGAAAGTGCTCGAGACGGTCGGCCTCGGCGCCGACGGCGAGGCAGCGGCCGCCCTCGACACCGGCTATTCGGCGGCGTCCGACTGGTTCTTCCAGATGGTGTTCTGCGCCACCACCGCCTCGATCGTCTCCGGCACGCTTGCCGAGCGCATCAAGCTGTGGCCCTTCCTGATCTTCACGGTCGTCCTGACCGGCTTCCTCTATCCGATCACGGGTTCCTGGGAATGGGGCACGGGCTGGCTCGACGAAATGGGCTTCTCCGATTTCGCCGGCTCGACGCTCGTCCACTCGGTCGGCGGCTGGGCGGCTCTCGCCGGCGCCCTGATCCTCGGCCCGCGCATCGGCAAGTACGGCAAGGGCGGCATCGTCCATCCGATGCCGGGTTCGTCGATCCCGCTCGCCACGCTCGGCACCTTCATCCTGTGGCTCGGCTGGTTCGGCTTCAACGGCGCTTCCCAGCTCGCCATGGGCACGATCGCTGACGTCTCCGACGTGAGCCGCATCTTCGTCAACACCAACATCGCCGCCGCCGCGGGCGTGGTCGTCGCCATCGTCCTGTCGCAGATCGTCTACGGCAAGGTCGACGTCACCTTCGCGCTGAACGGCGCCCTGGCCGGCCTGGTGTCGATCACGGCAGAGCCGCTTGCTCCGTCCATCCTGCAGGCGGTCATCATCGGCGGCATCGGCGGCGTGATCGTGGTCTTCGCGGTTCCGCTCCTCGACAAGCTCAAGATCGACGACGTGGTCGGCGCCATTCCGGTCCACCTCCTGGCCGGTATCTGGGGCACCTTCATCGTGCCGTGGTCGAACAGCGATGCCTCCTTCAGCGTCCAGATCATCGGCATCGCGGCGATCGGCATCTTCATCACCGTGACCAGCGCCATCGTCTGGCTGATCCTGAAGGCGGTGATGGGCCTGCGCCCGACCGAGGAGCAGGAAATGCTCGGCCTCGACAAGAGCGAGATCGGCGTCGAAGCCTATCCCGAGTTCACGGCGGCCGGCACGCGCTTCTGAGCCGTCCGGACTTCGATATCCTCCCAAGCTTGGGGCCCGGTTCGCCGGGCCCTTTTTTTGATGCCGAAGGCCGCCGGGGAGGGCCATGGTTAATGGCGCTTTAACCGCCTGCCCTTAGTCTGGACGTGCATCGGAACCGCTTCAGAGGCCGGGCCGATGCGCGACCAGAGGATAGATTGTATGCGTCAAGGCCCGTCCGCCGCCTTCGCCCTGTCCGGCATCGGATACGGCATCCAGACCTTCCTGCGCCGACAGTTGATGCGCTCCATCGGCCTTGCGCTGCTGGGCTTCTGCGGTTTTGCCGTGGCGAGCCTCGCCACCTGGAACGTCGCCGATCCGAGCTTCAGCCACGCGACGTCGAACGCGGTGACCAACGCGATGGGCTATCCCGGCGCGGTCCTGTCGGACCTCGCGATGCAGTTCTTCGGCCTGGCATCGGTCGCCGGCCTGTTGCCGGCCTTCGCCTGGGGACTGTTCTTCGTCGCCGCACGTGGGCTCGACCGGCTGCCGCGCCGCGGTGCAGCCTGGTTCGGGGCGACCGTGCTTTCGGCGGCGCTGGCCGGCTGCATCGCCGCGCCCGAAACCTGGCCGCTGCCGACCGGCCTTGGCGGCGTGGCGGGCGACATGGTCCTCAAGATCCCCGCCCTGTTCTCCGATGGATATCCCGGCGGCTGGCTGGCCATGGCCTGCGCCGTCGCCGCCGCGATCCCCGCCGCCTGGCTGATGCTGTTCGCCACCGGCCTGATCGGCCGCGAGGCGCTCGACCTCGATGCCGACGAGGCGGTGGACGAAGACGACCTCGATGAGGACATGGAAGAAGAGCGCGGCTTCGCGGTCATCGGCGCCGTGGTGCATTGGTGGCTGTTCCTGAGCGCCTTCGTGCGGCGCGCGATGGGCGCAGCCAGGCTGCCCGCGCGCCGCGCCGCCGTTGGCCCCGAGGACGATGACCCCCTGCTCGATTTCGTCGTTTCGCGGGACGAACGCCTGGCGCCTTCGGCAGGCGAGCCGCTGCGGCGACCGCGTGTCGAACCCGCCTTCGCATCCGAACCCGACTTCGACCTGCCGACGGGAGAACTCGACCCCGACGAGGACGACGAGGACGAGTTCATGGCCGTGCAGGCCCCGGTGCAGCCGAGGGTCGCGGCGCAGACCCAGCGCCAGCCGGCGCCAGCCGGCGATACCACGGTGCGCAACTTCCGCTCCGCGCCCGGACAGGCGCGTGTCGAGGCCCCCGCACCGCGGCCTCTGCCCGGCGCCCGCCTGGAGCGCGAGGCGCAGACGAGCTTCATCGGCACCGACACTTTCGAGATGCCGTCGCTGCACTTCCTGTCGGAAGCCAAGAACGTGGTCCGCGATCCCAGCCTGTCGAAGGATGCGCTGGAGCAGAACGCCCGCCTTCTCGAGGGCGTGCTGGAGGATTTCGGCGTCAAGGGCGAGATCATCCACGTTCGCCCCGGCCCCGTGGTCACGCTCTACGAACTGGAGCCCGCCCCCGGCATCAAGTCGAGCCGGGTGATCGGCCTTGCCGACGACATTGCCCGCTCGATGAGCGCCATTGCCTGCCGCGTCGCCGTGGTGCCCGGCCGCAACGCCATCGGCATCGAACTGCCCAACGCCAAGCGCGAGACGGTCTACCTGCGCGAACTGCTGGCCAGCCGCGACTTCGAGCAGTCGAAGGCCAAGCTGGCGCTGGCGCTCGGCAAGACCATCAACGGCGAGGCGGTCATCGCCGACATCGCCAAGTTCCCGCACCTTCTGGTGGCCGGCACCACCGGTTCGGGCAAGTCGGTCGCCATCAACACCTTCATCCTGTCGATCCTCTATCGCATGAAGCCGGAGGATTGCCGGCTGATCATGATCGACCCGAAGATGCTGGAACTGTCGGTCTATGACGGCATCCCGCACCTCCTGACCCCCGTCGTCACCGACCCCAAGAAGGCCGTCGTCGCGCTGAAATGGACCGTGCGCGAGATGGAGGACCGCTATCGCAAGATGTCGAAGGTGGGCGTGCGCAACATCGACGGCTTCAACCAGCGCGTCATCCAGGCCGAGAAGAAGGGCGAGGCGATCTCGCGCACCGTCCAGACCGGCTTCGACCGTGATACGGGCGAGGCGGTCTACGAGACCGAAAGCCTCGACCTGAAGCCCTTGCCCTACATCGTCGTCATCATCGACGAGATGGCCGACCTGATGATGGTGGCCGGCAAGGATATCGAAGGCGCAGTGCAGCGCCTGGCACAGATGGCGCGCGCCGCCGGCATCCACGTCATCATGGCCACGCAGCGTCCCTCGGTCGACGTCATCACCGGCACCATCAAGGCCAACTTCCCCACCCGCATTTCCTTCCAGGTGACGTCGAAGATCGACAGCCGCACCATCCTGGGCGAGATGGGCGCCGAACAGCTGCTCGGAATGGGCGACATGCTCTACATGGCCGGCGGCGGCCGCATCCAGCGCGTCCACGGCCCCTTCGTCTCCGACGACGAGGTCGAGAAGGTCGTCGGACACCTCAAGCTGCAGGGCGTTCCCGAATATCTCGACGCCATCACCGAAGACGACGAGGACGAGGACGACGAGCCGTCCGGCAAGGGCGGCGGTTCGGGCGGTTCCGGCGGCGGAAACTTCGACGAATCGGACGATCCCTACGACCAGGCCGTCTCCGTGGTCTTGCGCGACGGCAAGGCGTCCACCAGTTATATCCAGAGACGGCTGGGCATCGGCTACAATCGCGCCGCCTCCATCATCGAGCGGATGGAGCAGGAAGGCATCGTCGGCCCGGCCAACCACGCCGGCAAGCGCGAGATTCTGGTTCCGACCGAGGAAGACGATCCGTTCTGAGTCGGGCCGTCGGGATCGCGGGGCCAAACTATAGCCGCAGTCGCTTCCTAGCGATGAGGCATGAACAGGAGATTCGGAGACATGACCGCATCAACCGCCCCGCGTCCGGGCCGCGTCCGACGCGCCGCCGCTGCTTTCGCCATCGCCGCGGCTGCCGCGCTGACGATCCTGCCGCCCACGCAGGCCAGCGCGCAGGGCGCCGACCCGCAGAGGATCGCCGATCACTTCGCCGGTGTTCGCACCATGACCGGCGAGTTCGTCCAGTTCGGTCCGAAGGGCGAGCAGACCGGAGGCAAGTTCTTCATCGAGCGGCCCGGCAAGATTCGCTTCAACTACGAGGAGCCGTCCGACTTCCGGGTCATCGCCGATGGCCAGTCGGTCGTCATCAACAATGGCAGGCTGAACACCTGGGACCTCTACCCGCTGTCCAAGACGCCGCTCAAGCTGCTGCTCGACACCCGCATCGACCTGTCGGGCAACAAGGTGCGCTCGGTGCGCCAGGACGAAGACCTGACCACCATCCAGCTTCAGGACAAGTCGATCTTCGGCGATTCGACCATCACCATGATGTTCGATCCCAAGAGCTACGAGCTACGGCAGTGGACCATCACGGACGCCAAGGGCAAGGACACCACCGTGATGATCTACAACGTGCAGGAAGGGGTTGCCTTCGACCCCAGCGTCTTCACCATCGACTACGCCCGCATCACCGAGGCCTCGCAGGGCCAGGGCGCCAATCGCGGCAAATAGCCTGCGCGACGGCGCCCACGCTTTGTCGGGAATAGCGGGCACCGACGCTTGATTTCGGCGTCCCGGAATGAGAACGGTTCGAAGGGTCGCCGCGGCAGCGCGGCGGCCCTTTCCCGTTCACGCCCCCGCACGGAAGACGCCATGCCGCTGACGATCGCCACCTGGAACATCAACTCGGTGCGCCTGCGCTTCCCGCTGGTGGAAAAATTCCTGCGCGAACATCAGCCCGACGTCCTGTGCCTTCAGGAGACCAAGTGCCCGGACGACCTTTTTCCCGCCGACGGCTTTCGCCAGCTCGGCTACGAGCACGTCGCGATCAGCGGCCAGAAGGGCTACCACGGCGTCGCGACGATTTCCCGCCGGCCGCTCGAGATCGTGGAGAAGCGGCGCTTCTGCGACAATGACGATTGCCGCCATCTCTCCACCCGGTTCGAGGCGGGCGGCAGGTCGGTGCTGCTGCACAATTTCTACGTCCCGGCCGGCGGCGACGAGCCCGACCCGGCCATCAACCCGAAATTCCGCCACAAGCTCGACTTCATCGAGGAAATGCGCACCGTGGCGGCCCTCCACGATGGCGAGAATGCCGCGGTCCTCGTCGGCGACCTCAACATCGCCCCCCTGGAGGACGACGTCTGGTCGCACCGGCAACTCCTCAAGGTGGTCAGCCACACGCCAGTGGAAACGCAAGGCCTGGAATCGATGCGCCTGCAGGGCGGCTGGGCAGACCTGATGCGCATCCACACGCCGCCGCCCGAGAAGATCTACACCTGGTGGAGCTACCGGGCCCGCGACTGGGAAGCGGCCGACCGGGGCCGCCGCCTCGATCATGTGTGGTCGTCGCCGAACCTCGTGGAGAGCCTGTCCGGCATCGAGGTGCTGAAGGCGGCGCGCGGCTGGGAGCGCCCGTCCGACCACGTGCCGGTCATCGCCCGGTTCGACCTGGCTTAGAGCGTGTCACGGATTAGCCCGCGGTCTACTGGAACTTCGGAGCCATGCTCTCGATCTTGGCGATCATCGAGGTGAGGCCCAGCGACAACCGTCGATGCAGCATCGCCGCGGCCTGCGGATACTCCTCCAGCATGCGCCGGAAGAGCGCGCGGTTGAGCTTCACGACCTCGACGTCGCCGGTGGCGACCGCTCCCGTGAGGCGCTTGGTCTCGATGATCAGCGCCAGCTCGCCGAGCACCGAGCCGCGGCCGCACTGCGAGACGACGACGCGTCCTGCACCGGTGTCGCGGACCAGGGCGACGATCCCCGAGACCACGACATAGGCGCTGTCGGCCACGTCGCCTTCGCGGTAGAGCTCGCGGCCGATCGTGTATTTCAGACGCTCCGTGCCGAAGGCAAGCAAGCGCATCTGCTCGGGCGTGAAATCCTCGAAAATCTCCACGCCGGCCAGAATGCCGATATCGTCTTCTAGCGTCATGAAGCTGTCCCGGGCTTCCCCCCACCCGGCTCCCAGCCCGGCGAGATGGATTTGCCGACTCAGGGAACGAGCTTGTATCCGCCGCTTTCTGTCACAAGAATTTCGGCATTGGAAGGATCGCGCTCGATCTTCTGCCTCAGACGATAAACGTGCGTTTCGAGCGTATGCGTCGTCACGCCCGAATTATAGCCCCACACCTCTTCCAGCAGAACGTCCCGCGTGATCACCTTCTGCCCGGCTCGGTATAGATACTTGATGATCGAGGCCTCCTTCTCGGTCAGCCGCACCTTGCCGCCGCGCTGGTCGAGAAGCAGTTTCTGGCTCGGCTTGAAGGTATAGGGACCGACGACGAAGGTCGCGTCCTCGCTCTGCTCGTGCTGGCGCAACTGCGCTCGGATGCGGGCGAGAAGTACCGCGAAGCGAAAGGGCTTCGTCACGTAGTCGTTGGCGCCGGCTTCCAGACCGAGAATGGTGTCGGAATCGGTGTCCTGTCCCGTCAGCATGATGATCGGCGACTTGAAGCCGCCCTTGCGCAGCAGCTTCACCGCCTCGCGCCCATCCATGTCGGGCAGGCCGACATCCATGATCAGGAGATCGATGAGGCCGGCTCGCGCCGTCGCGACGCCCTTGGTCGCGTTCGCCTCCTGCATCACGCGGAATTCCTCGTAGAGCGAGAGTTGCTCCACCAGCGTGGTGCGAAGGTCGTCGTCGTCATCGACGATCAGGATTGTGCGTGACGTCATCTTGGAATCCAGTTTTTCATGTCGACAGCCCGTCCGAAGACCATTCTTCTAGGAAACGCGCCGAAACTGTGGAAGCCGTTCACCGTGATTTGTTTTCAATTGGTATCCTACCCGAAAAAACGTGAACGCAAGATGCCTCCCCGCAAAATAGGTCGTGAGCAGGCGCCGATCGTCGTCCGCGCACGACCCGGGCAAGCAACCCGCGGTTTGCTCGCCGCCGCCGGCACCGTCTTTCCCTGCGCGCTCGGACGCGGCGGCATCACCGCCTTCAAGCGCGAGGGCGACGGCGGCACGCCGCTGGGCGCCATGAAACTGCTTTGGGGCTATCGTCGGCCCGAGCGCGGATGGCCGCCCCCCACCCGGCTCGCGATCCTGCCGGCGGCACCGTGGCTCGGCTGGTGCGACGCGCCGGGCGACCGCAATTACAACCGTCCCGTCCGCCTGCCCTATGCGGCCAGTTGCGAAACCATGCAGCGCGCCGACCGGCTCTACGACGTGGTGGCGGTTCTCGACTGGAACATGCGTCCCGCGATCCGCGGCCGCGGCAGCGCCATCTTCCTTCACATCGCCAAGCCGGGCTATCTGGCCACCGAAGGCTGTATCGCGGTCTCGCCGGCGACGATGCGGCGGTTGCTGCCGCTGCTCCATCGCGGATCCGTGCTGAAGGTGATGAGATAGACCCGCCGGCGGCGTCAGCCGTAGCGCCACACCGTCGTGCGCTTGACCTCGGCATCCTCCAGCGCCCGCGTCACCGGCACCTGGTATTCGGCGAGGAAGGACAGCCGGTCGCGCGGCAGGTAGGAGCGGCCGGGATCGCCGACCAGGACGGTCGCGCCGCGCGCGACGAGGGTCGAGAACCACGGAAGCAGGCGATCCGTCATCTCGCGGTCGTAGAAGACGTCGCCGGCCAGCACCACGTCCCAGCCGCCGTCGTCGCCGGTCAGGTCGGCGTCGGTGAAAGCCACCGCGACCCCGTTCACCGACGCATTGAGCGCGACGGCCGCCGCGCAGAACCGGTCGATGTCGGCGGCGAGCACGTCGGCCGCACCGGACTTCGCCGCCGCGATGGCGACGAGGCCCGAACCTGTCGCGAAGTCGAGGACGCGCTTGCCGGCAACCGTTTCGGGATGGTCGAGCACATAGCGGGCAAGCCCCTGGCCACCGGCCCAGGCGAAGGCCCAGAACGGCGGCTGCAAGCCGATCTCCTGGAGTTCCTCCTCCGTCCGGTGCCACAGGTCGTGCGCTTCGTCGGCGAGATGCAGCAGGATTTCCGGCACGTGCGGCGGCGCGCGCAGCGCCGTGTTGGCGCGAATGAAGCCGTCCGCCCGATCGGGCGTCAGGATTTTCATGAAGGGCGACGGATCAGAGGAGCCCGCCCATGCGGCAGACCTCGTCCCATTCCTCGTCGCGCACCGGCTGGACCGACAGCCGCATCGACTTGACCAGCGCCATCTCGGCCAGTTTGGGATTGGCTTTCACCGCCTCCAGCGACACCGGCTTGGGCATGTCCTCCACGGCGCGGACGTCGACGCATTCCCAGCGCGGATCGGCACTCGTCGAATCCGGGTGCACCAGCCCGCAGACCTCCACGATCCCGACGATCTCCTTGCCCTCGTTGGAGTGATAGAAGAACCCCCTGTCGCCGACCTGCATCGCCCGCATGTTGTTGCGCGCCTGATAATTGCGCACGCCGTCCCACTCCTGCCCGGCCGCGCCCTTCGCCTTCTGCATCTCCCACGACCACTTGAAGGGCTCCGACTTGAACAGCCAATAGGCCATCATGCGGTCTCCGGCTTGTTGAAGGTCCAGTTCCAGGGGCGGATCTCGACGGAGGCGAAGAGACCCGCCTTGGCATAGGGGTCCTGCGCGGCAAACAGTTCCGCCGCCTTTTGATCGGGCGCATCGATGACCACCAGGCTGCCATTCGGCTTGCCTTCGCTGTCGAGGAACGGGCCAGCCAGGGCCAGCGCGCCGTCGGCGTTCAGCTTTTCAAGGAAGGTGAGGTGGTCTGGCCGTGTGTCCATGCGCAGTTGCAGGCTTCCGGGCTTGTCGTTGCAGATGACCGCGAACAGCATGTCGATAATCCCCCGTTCTCGAAGACCTGCCCGCGTCAGCTCTCGCTTTTCAGCGGCCGCGCGAGGAGGTTCGATACGGCTTCGCGCACCGTGATCGTCCGGTCAAGGATCATCGCGACGCTTTCGGTGATCGGGGCGTCGATGCCGCGCTCCTGCGCGATCCGGCGGGCGATACCGGCGGTTGCGACACCCTCGGCCAGCGGCAGTCCGTCGATCGGTTCGCCACGTCCGATCGTCCGCCCGTAGGCGAAGTTGCGCGACTGGCCGGAGCCGCAGGTCAGCATCAGGTCGCCGAGGCCTGACAAGCCCATCAGCGTCTCCGGGCGGGCGCCGAAGGAGGCCGCGATCCGGCGCAGTTCGACGAAGCCGCGGGTGACCAGAGCGGCCTGCGCGCTGGCGCCCAGCCCGGCACCGACGACGGCCCCTGCCGCGATCGCCAGCACGTTCTTCAACGCGCCGCCCACCTCGACACCGACCAGATCGTCGCTGGAGTAGCAGCGCAGCGTCGGCGTCGACAGGAACACGGCCAGCCGCGCGGCGGTGTCGGTGTCCAGCGCGGCCACCGTCACGGCAGTCGGCAGCGACGCCGCGACGTCGGCCGCGAAACTTGGCCCGGACAGGGCGGCCGGCGGGTTCGACGGCAGGATTGCCTGGGCGACGTCCGACATCAAACGGCCGGTTCCCGCCTCGATCCCCTTGGCGCACAACACGATCGGAACGCCGGAGGCGATGACGTGTCTTACCTGCGACAGCACCGCCGCCGTGGTCTGGGCCGGCACCACGGACAGGACGCACTCCGCGCCGTCGAGCGCGGCGGACAGGTCGTCGAACGCCGTCAGATCCGGATGCAGTGCCATGCCGGGCAGGTAGCGGGGATTGGAATGATCGCGGTTGATGGCATCGATGGTCGCGACGTCGCGCGCCCACAGGCGGACGCGATTGCCGGCCACGGTCAGCGTCTGTGCGAGCGCCGTGCCCCAGGCGCCGCCGCCAAGCACGGCGATGCGCGGTGCAGTGCTCATGCCTTGGCCCCCCGTTTGCCCGCGCCGACGAGCGGTGCGGCATTGAGGTCGAGCGGCCAGCGCGAGCGCGGCGCCAATTCCATCGCGTCCGCGGCCGCGTCGGCGCCGAGGCCGGCGTGAAGCCGCTCGATGCCGGCCCAGGCGATCATCGCGGCGTTGTCGGTGCACAGTGCGGCCGGCGGCGCGAGAAAGGCGAAGCCGTGCTTGTCGCACAATGACAGCAGCGCCGCGCGGATCGGCCCGTTGGCAGCGACGCCGCCGGCCACCACCAGCGTCGGCGCGGGCGCTTGCGGCCGCTCGGCGCGAAACCGCTCCAGGCTGCGCGCCACGCGATCGGCCAGCGTTTCCACGATCGCGCGCTGGAACGAAGCGGCGATGTCGGCCACGTCCTGATCAGACAGGGGAGCGATGGCGGTCGCCGCCTGCCGCACCGCCGTCTTCAGGCCGGAGAAGGAGAAGTCCGGCCGCGCCTCGCCCTTCAGGGGATGCGGGAAATCGAAGCGCATGGGATCCCCGCTCCGGGCGACCCGCTCGACATTGGGTCCGCCCGGATAGGGAAGACCGAGCAGCTTGGCCGTCTTGTCGAAGGCTTCCCCGATGGCGTCGTCGATGGTCGAGGCCCAGCGCTCGTAGCGTCCCGGCCCTTCGACCAGCAGGATCTGCGTGTGGCCGCCCGATACGAGCAGGATCAGGTAGGGGAACGCGACGTCGCCGATCAGCCGGGCCGACAACGCGTGGCCTTCGAGATGGTTGATCGGGATCAGCGGCTTGCCGGTCGCGGCGGCGATGGCCTTTGCGGTCATCAGCCCGACCAGGAGCCCCCCGATCAGGCCGGGTCCGGCGGTCGCGGCCACCGCGTCGATGCCGTCGAGGGTGATGTCGGCCTCCGCGAGCGCCGCCTCGACGATCCCGTCCAGCGCCTCGACATGCGCCCGCGCGGCGATTTCGGGCACCACGCCGCCGAAGGCGGCATGTTCCTCGAGTTGCGACAGGACGACGTTGGACAGAATGCGCGGCGGACTGCCTTCCCGCCAGGCGACGACTGCGGCCGCCGTCTCGTCGCAGCTCGTCTCGATGCCAAGCATTCTGATCTCGCCATTTGCGGTGAGCATCATTGCCCGCATGACCTTTCGCCGGTAGGTAGGGCGGAGGGAGGCCCTCCGGATGCGGACGGGTTAACACGGACCGGTGAGGATGCAAACACAACCGATCAGGATCGGAACACGCGGCAGCGCGCTGGCGCTGGCGCAGGCGCACGAGACCCGCGCGCGCCTGATGGCGGCGCACACGCTGCCCGAGGCGGCCTTCGCCATCGAGGTCATTTCCGTCAGCGGCGACCGCATCCAGGACCGGCCGCTGTCGGAAGCCGGTGGCAAGGGCCTTTTCACCAAGGAGATCGAGGAGGCGTTGCTCGACGGCCGCATCGACCTCGCCGTGCATTCCTCCAAGGACATGCCGACGACCCTTCCGCCCGGCCTCCACATCGCAACCTTCCTCGAGCGCGAGGATGTGCGCGACGCCTTCATCGGCCGCGACGTCAAGACCCTGTCCGACCTGCCGCAGGGCGCCACCATCGGCTCGTCCTCGCTCCGTCGGCAGGCGCAGATCCGCCGTCTCCGGCCCGACATCGACGTCGTCATGTATCGCGGCAACGTGCAGACACGGCTTCGCAAGCTCGCCGAGGGCGCGGTCGACGCCACATTGCTCGCCTTTGCCGGGCTGCGGCGGCTCGGGCTGGAGCATGTCGTCACCTCGATTCTCCCGCAGGACGACTTCCTGCCGGCGCCGGGCCAGGGGGCCATCTGCATCGAATGCCGCCAGGGCGACGAGCGCATCGAAGCGCTCCTCGCGCCGATCCACCACCGCGACACGGGCCTGGCCCTGATCTGCGAACGCGCCTTTCTCGCCGCGCTCGACGGCTCCTGCCGCACGCCCATTGCCGCCAATGCGGTGATCGAAGGCGGGCGCATCCGCTTTACCGGCATGATCCTGAAGACGGATGGCAGCGAGACGCACGAGATCGCCGCCGATGGCGACGCGGGCGATGCCGAGGCGATCGGCCGCGATGCCGGCGCCCGCATCCGGGCGAAGGCCGGGCCGGACTTCTTCTCCGACTGGACCTGAAGACGTGGCCCGGGTTCTGGTCACCCGCCCGGAGCCCGGCGCGACCGCCACGGCAAGGCGACTCACCGAGGCCGGACACGCGCCGGTGGTGTTGCCGCTGAGCGAGATAGGCCCGCTCGCCCCCGTCCTGCCGCCGGCAGGCAGGGTCGACCTCATCGCGGCCACCAGCGCCAACGCCTTGCGCCATCTCGTCACCGTTCCGTCGGCGCTGCTGGGGATGCCTTGCCGCACGGTCGGCGGCAGGACGGCGGAAGCGGCCCGGCGGGCCGGGTTCACGGACGTCCGGTCCGCGGACGGCGACGGTGCGGCGCTGGCGGCGATGATCGCGGCGACAGAGCCGCCCGGCGCGACGGTCCTCTATCTCTGCGGCCGCGTCCGGCGCCCTGAATTCGAGCAGGCGCTGGGGCGGGCCGGGATGAATGTGGAGGCGGTCGAGGTCTATGACACCCGCTTCGTGCCGCCTTGGCAAGTGGCCACCGCGCTCGCGGCGGCCAGCCATCCGGTCGACGCGGTGCTGCTCTATTCGCCCGAGACGGCACGCACGATGGCCACGGCCCTTGCCTGGACGGAAACCGCCGACGCCCTCGCCGACGCGTCCTTCCTTTGCCTTTCGGCACAGGTTGCCGCCGCGCTCGGAACCCTTGACGATCCACGGACTTATGTGGCGATGGAGCCCACCGAAGACGCCCTGCTCGCTCTCCTTCCCTCCGGCTGACGCAAAAATGCTACCCATGTCCGTGTTGCACGTGCGAATGTCATGATAGGAAGCGGCCCGTCGTCGATGGAGCCGAACCGGAGCAGGGAATGGCCAGACCACCGAAGATCCGTCACTCGAAGACGCACCGCGACCCGGTGACGATCGACCTCGACCCCGCCGACGTCAAGCGGGCTCCCGAGGCGACGCCTGCATCGGACAAGCCGGCGAATCCTGGCGCGCCTGCCAAGAGCACGGCGAGCGCCGAGGCGAATCCAGGTTCTGGTGCGAAGACGGCGACGTCCGACCCGAGGCCGATCGCTGCGGAAGCGGCCAGGACGACACAGGGACCGGACGCGCCCAGGGTCGACGAGGCGACGTCCGAGACCAAGGAGACGGCGTCGAAAGAGCCGGGCGCCCCGAAGCCCGTCGCGGCAAAGGATGGCGCCTCGCAGGATGGCGCCCTCAAGGCCGCGCCCGCCGCTCCTGCGTCCTCCCCTGCCCGGGCTTCCGTATCCTCCCCTCCGCCGGCTTCCAAGGATACGAGTTCCAGCAGCGCCACCCCCCGCGGCCCCCAGCCGGTCTTTGGTCGCGACGCGTCAGCCTCGGCTTCGTCGTCCGCAACCTCGTCCCGCGCCGCACCCTCTCCGACCCCCCGACCGACCGCCGGCACGACCACCGGTTCCGACGGCGACAAGGCGGCTCCCAGGCGCGGCGGCCTCTCGCTGATCGCGGCCGGCATCGTCGGCGGCATCGTCGTCCTGGCCGGCGCGGGCGCGCTGCAATATGCCGGCGTCCTGCCTTCCCCGGGCGCCTCCGTCGAACCGGGTGAACCGTTGGGCCTCGATGACCTGCGCGCCGAGCTTGCGGCGCTGCGCGATCAGGTCGCGGCAGGCGGCGGTGCCGCCCCGACGGACCCGGCCGAGGCCGCCCGTCTCGACGAACTCGCGGGCGCGGTGGATCAGCTCCGAACCGACGTGACCGAGCTTCGCTCCGCCATTTCGCAAGGCGAAGGCGGCGATGCAGCCGGTCTGCAGGCGCTCGACCAGCGGATGAGCGAACTGGAAGCCACCGTGGCGTCACTCGGCCAGAGCGCCGGCACGGGCATCGGCGAAACCGTCGATCTCGCGCCACTGACGGAGCGGATCGACGCGGTCGAGAGCCGGCTTGGCGAGGTTTCCCAGGCCGCGCAGGCGGCAGCCCAGGCCGCAGCCGGCCTTCCCGACCGCATCACGTCACTCGACGAACGTCTCGCGGCCGTCGACGACCGCATCGACGAACTGGCGGGCCAGATCGAGGAGCAGGCATCCAACCCCGGCATCGCGCTTGCCATCGCAGCCGCCGGCCTGAAGGCGGCCATCGATCGCGGCGGTCCCTTCATGGCCGAGCTCGAGACCTATGCGTCGATCGCGCCGGACGCGCCGGAGATCGCCGACCTTCGCGGCCTAGCCGCGAGCGGTGTGCCGACACGCGCGGCGATCAGCCAGGAGGTCGATGCCGCCGTGGACCGGATGATCGCGGCCGCAGCGCCTCCGGCCGAGGATGCGGGCCTGTTCGGTCGGCTGTTCGATTCGATGCAGTCCGTCGTCAAGGTCAGGCCGATCGGCGACGTCGAGGGCGACGACGTCGGCGCCATTGCCGCGCGCCTGGAGGCCGCCATCCTGGCCGGCGACTACACTCGCGCGGCCAGCGAATACGAAAGCCTGCCGGAGCCCGCGAAGCAGGCCGGCGCCGAGTTCATCGCCCGGGTCAAGGCACGCCAGACCGCCGACGAACTCGCGGAGCGGGCCCTGTCGGGCGCGCTGCGGACCCAGGAAGGATAGACCATGCTGCGCATCCTCCTGTTCATCCTCTTCGTCTTCGCGCTTGGTCTCGGCTTTGCCTGGCTGGCGGATCGCCCGGGCGATCTGGTCCTCACCTTCGACGGCTACCAGTACGAGCTGACGCTGATGGCGGCCGCGGTGTTCGTCACCGCCATCGTTGCAGCCGTCATGATCTCGTGGTGGCTGCTGAAGGCCATCTGGAACAGCCCCTACACCGTGTCTCGCTATTTCCGCGTTCGTCGGCGTGATCGCGGGTACCAGGCTTTGTCGACAGGCATGATCGCGGCGGGAGCCGGCGACGGCGCGCTTGCCCGCCAGATGAACCGCCAGGCGGCGAAACTGATCAGCTCGGACCAGGAACCGCTGATCCATCTGCTCGATGCGCAGGCCTCGCTGCTCGAAGGCGACCACGCCGCCGCGCGCAAGAAATTCGAGGCCATGCTGGAAGACCCGGAGATGCGCGTGCTGGGGCTGCGTGGTCTCTATCTGGAAGCCCAGCGGCTGGGCGACCGCGAGGTGGCGCGGCACTATGCCGAACGCGCCGCCGAAATCGCGCCGCAGCTTGGCTGGGCCTCGGGCGCCACGCTCGAGGCACGGTCGGCCGAAGGCGATTGGGACGGCGCGCTCGCCCTCCTGGAAACACAGCGCTCGACCAAGCTGATCGATGCCGCCAAGGCGAACCGCCTGCGCGCGGTGCTGCTCACGGCCAAGGCCAAGGACATGCTGGAGCGCGATCCGCTCGCCGCCCGCAATGCCGCGATCGAGGCAAACCGCCTTGCGCCGGACCTGGTGCCTGCCGCCGTCTTCGCCGCCAAGGCGCTGTTCCGGCAAGGCGACCTGCGCAAGGGCGCCAAGATCCTGGAAACCGCCTGGCGCAAGACCGCCCATCCCGAGATCGCCGAAGCCTACGTGAACGCGCGCCACGGCGATTCCACCCTCGATCACCTGGCAAGGGCCAAGAAGCTGAAGTCGCAGCGCGAGAACAATGCCCTGTCCGCGCTGACGGTGGCGCGTGTCGCGCTCGAGGCGGGCGAGCTCGGGCTTGCCCGCGCCGCCGCCGAAGAGGCACTGCGCATCGACCCGCGCGAGGGTGGCTATCTGATGATGGCCGACATCGAGGAGGCCGATACCGGCGACCAGGGCCGCATCCGCCAATGGCTGGCGCGCGCCGTGCGCGCGCCGCGCGATCCAGTTTGGATTGCCGACGGCGTCGTTTCCGAGCGCTGGGCACCGCTGTCGCCGGTGACCGGGAAGCTCGACGCGTTCGAGTGGAAGACGCCCGTCGAGCGCCCCCTGCATCTGGTCGAGCACGATGACGACGACGCGCCTCTCGCCGAGCCCGTGCTGCTGGGCCGAGCACTGACCATACCGCCGACGGTCATCGAAACGGACATGGGCGAGGAGACGATCATCGTCGAGCCGAAGCCCGAAACGAAGGGCGAGACGTCGGCCGAGCCCGGCAAGCCTTCGGCAAAGACCGCGGTGCCCGCGGGTGCGCCTGCGATGGCTTCGCCGCCAGCCGCACCAGCAGCGCATGTTCCGGAAACCGAGGAACCGGTAGAACCGGCAAGGCAGCCGGAGCCGATCGCGCCGGTCCTGCCGACGGCCGCCAATGATTCCAGCGCGACGCCTCCGGACGAAGACGTTGCCGTCGCGCCCAGGCCCGACGATCCCGGCGTCGATCCGACCGAACGGGACGAGACCGAAACAAAGCGCTTCCGGCTGTTCTGACCCACCATGGCGCATACGCACACGACCGATGGCCGGAGACGCTGATGTTTGATCGTTTCATGAAGTTCCTCAAGGATCTTCCAGGCGCCGGCGGTGACCGGGCGCAGGACGATTCCGATGATCCCCGCCTGGCCGCCGCCGCGCTCATGGTCCATGTGATGGAGGCGGACGGCGTCGAGGAGGATGCCGAACGCGCCAAGCTTCGCGAGGCGCTGACGCGCGCCTACGGCCTTGCAGGACGGGAACTCGACGAGTTCGTCGCCAGGGCCGAAGAGCAGGTCCATCAGTCGGTCGATCTCTACGCCTTCACCTCGGTCCTGAAACGGCATCTCGACGAACAGGCCCGCATCGAGTTCATCGGAATCATGTGGGAAATCGTCTTTGCGGATGGCGAGATGAGCGAACTGGAGGACAATATCGTCTGGCGCGTCGCCGAGCTGATCGGCGTCGATCGCCGCGACCGGGTCGCCATGCGCCAGAAGGCCGATCCGAACCGCACCGATGAACCGGAGCTCTGATCGACAGTCCATGCCGAAGGCCGCCAAGCCGAAAATCCTCGTCGTTCTGCATCAGGAGCTCTCGAGCCCCGGCCGCGTCGGCCACATGCTGCTCGAAGGCGGCTTCGACCTCGACATCCGCCGCCCGCCCCTGGGCGACCCTCTTCCCGAAACGCTGTCGCATCATGCCGGAGCGGTGGTCTTTGGCGGCCCCATGAGCGCCAACGATGCCGACGAGTTCGTGAGGCGCGAAACGGACTGGCTGTCGGTGCCGCTGAAGGAGGACAAGCCGTTCCTCGGCATCTGTCTCGGCGCGCAGATGCTCGTCAACCATCTCGGCGGCAAGGTCGAAAGCCACCAGGACGGTCTGGTCGAGATCGGCTGGTATCCGATCGAGCCGACCGAAGCCGGCCGCGAACTCGTTCACTGGCCGGAGATGGTGTACCAGTTCCACCGCGAAGGCTTTTCGCTGCCATCCGGCGCCACACTCCTGGCGAAGGCCGACGCCTATCCCAATCAGGCCTTCCGCTATGGCGCCAATGCCTGGGGTATCCAGTTCCATGCGGAACTGACCCGCGCCATGATGCAGCGCTGGGTGGTGCGCGGCGCGCATCGCTTCGTCCTGCCGGGCGCCCAGCAGGGCCGCGACCACCTCGGCGGCCGCTTCATCTGGGACATGCACCTGAAGCGCTGGCTGGGCGACTTCCTCGACCTGGTCTTCCACAGCCCGAACCGCCATCCGGACGAGAAACGCCGCGCCTGACGAGCACCGTCGGGACGGATGTCGGGCAGCCGGTTCAGGTACGCCCGTCGAGGCGGCGCGCCTTGCGCAGCGCCGGGAACAGCCAGGCCCACAGGCCGGCGATGCCGATCGCGCCGATGCCGCCGAACACCACGGCCGGCACGGTTCCTACGAAGGCGGCCATGGTTCCGGCCCGGAATTCGCCCAGTTCGTTGGAGGCGCCGACGAACACCATGTTGACCGCATTCACCCGTCCGCGCACCCGGTCCGGCGTCCACAGCTGGATCAGCG
Organism: Aquibium carbonis; assembly: GCF_003970795.1. Taxonomy (GTDB): domain Bacteria; phylum Pseudomonadota; class Alphaproteobacteria; order Rhizobiales; family Rhizobiaceae; genus Aquibium; species Aquibium carbonis. The sequence goes on from NZ_RWKW01000002.1 coordinate 192,666, forward strand.
TCTCGCGGATGTAGACGCTGACCATGTCGGTTGCGCCCAGCATCGCCAAGGCCAGGATCGACAGCCAGGGGATGGTCGACACGCCGAACACGATGGTGAAGGCGCCGAACATCGCGACGAAGAACAGCATGACGATGCCGGCATGGTCGCGGATCGGATGGCCGGTCAGCCAGATCGCCACGCCGATCGCGCCGATGCCCGGCGCCGCGCGCAGCAAGCCCAAGCCCCAGGGTCCGAGTTCGAGAATGTCGCGGGCGTAGACCGGCAGCAGGGCGACCGCGCCGGACAACAGCACGGCGAACAAATCGAGCGAGATCGCGCCGAGCACCACCTTCTCGCTCCAGATGTAGCGGAACCCGGCAAACAGCGTTTCCAGCGAAGGCTTCTCGGTCTCCGTCTTCTGCGCCGGCTTCGGGATGGAGAAGATCAGCACGGCGGCCACGCTCATGAGAACGGCGGCGGTACCGTAGGCGGCCTCCGGAGAAAGGCCGTAGATCAGCCCGCCCGCCACGGGACCGACGATGGTCGCGGTCTGCCAGGCCGACGAGTTCCAGGCGACCGCATTGGCGAAGTCCTTCGGCGGAACGAGATTGGCCACCAGCGACGCTGCCGCCGGGCCGAAGAACGCGCGCGCCACGCCGAACACGGCGAGCGTCGAAAAGATCACCGTGGTGGACACGAAGCCGCCGATGCACATGACGAACAACGCAATGGCGCAGGCGGTTTCCAAGACCACCGACATGCCCATCACCAGGCGGCGGCCGAAGCGGTCGGCAATGGCTCCCGTGACGAGCACCAGGAGAAGCGCCGGGGCGAACTGGATCAGGCCAACCAGGCCGAGGTCGAACGGGTCGCGCGTCAGGTCGTAGACCTGCCAGCCGACGGCCACCGAAACGATCTGCGTGGTGAAGGTCGTCAGGAAGCGCGCCAGCCAGTAGCGCAGGAAAGGTCCATGGCGAAACGCGGCGTAGCGCTCGATGGTCGTCGACGTTTCGGATGGGATCATGGGATCGTCAGCAATGCCAGTTGCCGCGGAGCGCGGCAGGGGCGGCTCCGGTCATTGGCTATTCGTCTAGCCGATGGGCTGACGGAAAGCGCGCCTTATTTCGATCTGGCCCAATAGTGGCCTCGACCGTCGCAAGCCATGCCGTGGACGCCCGTGGCATGAAAAAGGCGGCCGAAGCCGCCTTTTCCCGATCCAGTGAAATCAAGCCGGTCCTACTTCGCGGCCTCGGCGGCAGCGGCCTTCTCGGCGGCCTGAGCCTCGGCCTTCGCGGCGGCGGCGGCGGCCTTCTCGGCCAGCATGGCCTCGCGCTCGCTGTCGTTCAGCTTGCGGGCGCGCACGCTCGTGTTCTCGACGATGCGGGCCGACTTGCCGCGACGATCGCGCAGGTAATAGAGCTTGGCGCGGCGGACCTTGCCGCGACGCACGATCTCGACGGCCTCGACCAGCGGCGAATAGACCGGGAACACGCGCTCGACGCCCTCGCCGTAGGAGATCTTGCGGACGGTGAAGTTCTCCTGGAAGCCCGAGCCGGCGCGGGCGATGCACACGCCCTCATAGGCCTGCAGACGGGTGCGGGTGCCTTCGGTGACGCGCACCTGCACGCGAACCGTGTCGCCGGGCTGGAATTCGGGGAGCTTGCGCTTTTCTTCGATCTTCGCGGCCTGTTCGGCCTCGAGCTGACGGATGATGTCCATCGTCTCAAACCTCTTCTTGCTTCGACAGCCAGAGCGCCCTGCGCTCGCCTCGCGGTTCTGGACCGCTCGGTTATGCCTTCCGGAGAAGGCAGGGGCGAATTCACCGTACATTGTTGACGGGTCCGGCTCGATGAACGTCCGGTTCGGGCGGGCACATACACGCTTCCGCACCGTTTGTCACGCCTTCGCGGGCGAATTTCGCGCGGGCCCGGGCGATCCGGACGCCGCAGACTAGCTCGCAGGCGGTCGCGAAATTCCGAAAACGATGGCTCGGCGGCGACCGCACCGCCTCTGGACCATTGCACAGGACCGGTAATCTTCCTAGACCGGCTGAAATTTCGCCCGCCTCGCTTGACCGGACACCCCGTTGACACTCCTCCTCGCCTGCCTGCTCTTCCTTTCCGGCTTCGCGTCCGGCGCCATCAACGCGGTGGCCGGCGGCGGCACCTTCATCACATTCGGCGCGCTGACACTGGCGGGCATTCCGCCGATCTCGGCCAACGCCACCTCCTCGATCGCCCAGTTCCCCGGCTACGTCACCTCCACGCTCGCCTACTGGAGCGACATCCGCCACATGTGGCGCGGCGCGCTGGCGCTCTGCGCCGTTTCGGCGGCAGGCGCGCTGGTCGGCGCGGTCATCCTGCTCGCGCTCGACAATCCGTCCTTCAAGGCGATGGTGCCCTGGCTTTTGATCGCCGCCACCGCGCTGTTTGCCGCCGGCCCCTGGCTGAAGCCCAAGCCGCGCGCGCCGGGCGAGGAGGCGAAGGTCGGCTCGCTGCCTGGCCGGATCGTGCAGTTCTGCACCGCCATCTATGGCGGCTTCTTCGGCGCCGGCATGGGCGTCATGATGCTGGCAACGCTCGGCCTGACCGAGAGCGGCGACTATCATCGCCTGAATGCCCTGAAGAACATGCTGGCGATCGTCATCGCCGCCGTCGCCATCGTCGTCTTCGTCTCGGGCGGCGTGGTGGCGTGGCTCGAGGTGGCCTTCATGGTCCCGGGCGTCGCGCTCGGCGGCTATGCCGGGGTCTGGGCGGCCAAACGCGTGCCACAGGCGATCGTCCGCGCCCTCGTCATCGCCATCGGCCTGTTTTTGGCCGGCTATTACTTCTGGGTGGGCTGAGCAGAAATCAGCAGATCCGGCCGCCGCTCGGCCGTCAGCCGCTCCGCCTCGGCGCGCCGCCAGGCCGCGATCCGGGCATGGTTGCCCGACATCAGCACCTCGGGGATGGCGCGGCCTTCCCATTCGGGCGGACGGGTGTAGTGCGGATGCTCGAGCAGCCCGTTCTCGAAGCTCTCCTCGCCGCCCGAGGCCTCGTTGCCCATGACGCCGGGCAGGAGCCGCACCACCGCGTCGAGCAGCACCAGCGCCGCCGGTTCGCCGCCCGACAGGATGTAGTCGCCGATCGACACCTCTTCGAGCCCGCGCGCCTCGATCACGCGCTGGTCGACGCCCTCGAAGCGCCCGCAGACGATCACAGCACCCGGGCCGGCGGCGAGCGCGCGCACCTTGGCCTGCGTCAGCGGCTTGCCGCGCGGGCTCATCAAAAGGCGCGGCCGCCTGTCGCCTTCCGGCGTCGCATGATCGATCGCCGCAGCGAGAACGTCGGCGCGCAGCACCATGCCCGCCCCGCCGCCGGCAGGCGTATCGTCCACGGCCCGATGCCGGCCGAGCCCGAACTCGCGGATCTGCACCGTGTCGAGCGTCCAGTCGCCGCGCTCCAGCGCGCGGCCGGCGAGCGAAAGCCCGAGCGCGCCCGGAAACATTTCCGGATAGAGCGTCAGGACCGTGGCGCGAAAATTCACCGCTTGCCTCCGGACGGCTTCGGCCCGCGCGGGCGATCGGACCCGTGCGGCGGCCGGCCGTCCTGCGGCGCATCGTCGTCCTCGTCCTCCACCAGCCCGGCCCCCACCCGGTCGACGGTCATCGTGCCGGCCGCGATGTCGATCGCCGGCACGGCGGCCTTGGTGAAGGGCACCAGCACCGAGCGCGCGCCGGTGAGCGCCACCTCGACGATGTCGCCGCCGCCATAGTCGTGCATGGTCTTGACGGTGCCGAGCCGCACGCCTTGCTCGTCGATCACCGCGAGACCCACGAGGTCGGCATGATAGAACTCCTCCTCGTCGGCGACCGGCGGCAGCGCGGAGCGGTCGACGAAGAGTTCGGTGCCGGCCAGCGCCTCGGCCGCGTTTCGGTCCTTGATGCCCTTGAAGCGGACGACGACCACCTCCTTCTGCGGCCTGAGGCCGAGCACCTCGAACACGCGCCCGTCGGCGGAAGTGAGCGGACCGTAATCGCCGAGCGCCTGGGGATCGCCGGTGAAGGACTTGACCCGCACCTCGCCCTTGATGCCATGCGCGGCGCCGATCACCGCCATCAGGACCGGATGTTCAAGCTTCGTCGTCACGTTCGCCAGTCCCGTTTCGATGGGAACGGGGCGGGAGGCCCCGTATTTCCCTGCTCTTGCGGCATTGCCGGCAGCAATGCAATTCCCGCATTCACCAAGCGCTAAGGCCGGAGCGCGATGATGCGGCTCAAAACCTGGAGCGTCCATGCAGGAATTTCTCGTCGCCGCGAAGCCAGACCTGATGGAGGCCCGCAACGGCTGGCTCGGCATGCTGGCGCGCGAACGGCGGCTGGCCGCCCTGACCATCGAAGCCTATGAGCGCGACACCCGGCAGTTCTTCCAGTTCCTGACCGGTCATTGCGGCGGAGCGCCCGGCCTGAAGGACGTTGCCGCGCTGCGGCCGGCCGACCTTCGCGCCTTTCTCGCCTACCGCCGCAAGGAGGGCGTCGGCGCCCGGACGGTCAGCCGAGGGCTCGCCGCCATCCGCTCCTTCCTGCGCCATCTGGAGCGCAAGGGCCTTGCCAACGCGGCGGGCGCCGCCGCCCTGCGCTCGCCGAAGCTGCCCAAGTCGCTGCCGCGTCCGCTGGCGGCCGGCGACGCGTTGCGGGTGGTTTCGGCTGGCGAACAGCTCGCCGAGGAGCCCTGGATCGCCGCGCGCAACGCCGCCGTGCTGACGCTGCTCTACGGCTCCGGCTTGCGCATTTCCGAGGCGCTCGACCTGACGGCTGGCCAGTTCGATCGTGGCGAAGGCGCCATTCGCGTCACCGGCAAGGGCGGCAAGACACGGCTCGTCCCGGTTCTCCCGGTCGGGCTGAGGGCGGTCGCCGAGTATCGTCGCCTCTGCCCATGGCACTTGCCGGCCGACGGCCCGCTGTTTCGCGGCGTGCGCGGCGGCCCGCTCGATCCCTCGATCGTCCAGCGCGAGATGCGCAGGCTGCGCTCGGCGCTCAACTTGCCCGACAGCGCCACGCCGCACGCGCTACGCCACTCCTTCGCCACGCATCTGCTGGCGCGGGGCGGGGACCTGCGCACCATCCAGGAACTGCTCGGCCATGCCAGCCTGTCGACCACGCAGGTCTACACCGGCGTCGACACCAGCCGGCTGCTCGACATCTACGACAGCGCCCATCCGCGCGCCTGAGCACAGATGCCCTCGAATTGCCGGATCGGCTTAACGGTTTCGCCGTCTTCTTGCGCTACGCCTGCGATCATGAACCGACCGCCGTTCTCCTTCGACGTCGCTGCCCGCCTGGCCCTGCGCCTGCTCGCCGCCGCCAACGTGCTGCTGGCGCTGGGCTTGCTTGCAACGTTGCTGCTGATCTCGCAGGCGAGAGCGGAGGTCGCGGCCTGCACCGGCACGGACCTGCTGGCACAGATCGAGGCAGAGGATCCCGACACGTTCGCAAGGCTCCGGGCAGAGGCATCGGCCGTGTCCAATGGTTCGAACCTGCTCTGGAAGGTGGAGAAGCCCGGCGTCGAGCCGTCCTGGCTGTTCGGCACCATGCACCTGACCGATCCGCGTGTGACCGACCTGCCCGACGCCGCCCGCAGCGCCTACCACGGCGCCCGGACCGTGGTCATCGAAACCACCGACATTCTCGACCAGGCGAAGATGATGGCCGCGATGGTCGAGCGTCCGGACCTGATGATGTACACCGACGGGACGACCCTCACCTCGTCGCTGCCGGCAGACAAGGTGCGCATCATCGAGGACGCCTTGGCGGCGCGGGGCGTTCCACCGGCGAGCGTCAGCAAGATGAAGCCGTGGATGCTGGCGGCTGCGCTCGCGATCCCGGCCTGCGAGACCGCCCGCCAGGCCGCCGGCCTGCGGATCCTCGACGTGAAGCTCGCGCAGGACGCGAGGACCGATGGAAAGCCCGTCGAGGGCCTGGAAACCATGATCGGCCAGCTCGAAGCGATGGCGTCGCTGCCGCTCGAGTTTCACATTGACGGGCTCATTGCCACGCTCGATCTCGGCGACCGCATGGCCGACATTTTCGAAACCATGGTCATCCTCTACCACCGGGAGGAGATCGGCATGATCTGGCCGCTGTTTCGGGCCGTGCTGCCGGAGGAAGACGCTTCCGGCTACGAGGCCTTCGAGACGGTGATGATCGACACCCGAAACGAAACCATGCGCAGGAACGCCATGCCGTTCCTCGACGCGGGCGGCGCCTTCATCGCCGTTGGCGCCCTGCATCTGCCGGGCGAGCGCGGGCTCGTGGCAATGCTGCGCGCCTCGGGCTACGCCGTTTCGCCCATGCGTTGAACGCATTCCTCTGCTGCCATCCGCTCACGTCCCTCCGCCACCCTGTCGCGCTTCGTGATGCAACCTGACGGGGCCGCCTCCGTTGTGGTTGCGAAACGTAATTCGAAGGAGGATTTGCAATGGCCTATCCCGACAACCGTGACCCGCGCAACGCTCGCGATCCCCGCGATCCGAATGCCCCAGACCGCCTGGTCGATCCCATCGTCCCCGGTGCGATCGTTCGGGATTACGATGAACCGCTGACCCAGGACGATCCTGCGCTTCGCAATGATCCGGCCTATGTTCAGCCGCGCGACTATCCGCGCGCATCGTCGGCACCGCGCGGTCTGGCCGGCGCGACTCTCGCCGTCGCAATCGTACTTCTCGCCGTCATCGCTTTCAGCTTCATGGGCGGCGCGGACACCAACGAGACGGCCGGCGTTACGCCCGAGGTGACACAGCCGATGGGGACCGACAACACGCCGACCGCTTCGATCCCGGCCGAACAGCCGGCTCCGGCCAACGAGCCGGCAGCGGCAGACGAGACCTTGCCGCCCATCCAGCCGGCCGATCCGGCGCAGCCGATCCAGCCGGCGCAGTAAACGCGCCAACACCTGATCCGCAGGAATGAAGAAGGCCCCCCGCGCATGGCGCAGGGGGCCTTCTTGGTCTTCAAAGACAATCGGATCAGATGTGGATCGGCTTGAAGAAGGTCGCCAACGCGGCTTCCTTCACCGTTTCCGACATGGTCGGATGCGCGTGGCAGGTGCGGGCGAGATCCTCGGACGAGCCGCCGAACTCCATCAGCACCGCCGCCTCGTGGATCAGCTCGCCGGCGCCCTGGCCGATGATGTGCACGCCGAGCACCCGGTCGGTGGTCTTGTCGGCGAGGATCTTCACGAAGCCCTCCGTCTTCAGCACCGCGCGGGCGCGGCCATTGGCCGAGAACGGAAACTTGCCCGCCTTGTACTCGATGCCGGCCTTCTTCAGCTCCTCCTCGGTCTTGCCGACCGAGGCGATTTCCGGGCTGGTGTAGACCACGCCAGGAATGACGTCGTGGTTCACGTGCCCGGCTTGCCCGGCGAGGATCTCGGCCACTGCCACGCCCTCGTCCTCGGCCTTGTGCGCCAGCATCGGCCCGACGATCACGTCGCCGATGGCGTAGACGCCGTCGAGCGTCGTCTTGAAATGGCCGTCGGTCTTCACACGCCCGCGCTCGTCGAGCGCGATGCCGGCTTCCTCGCAACCGAGACCGGCAGTGAACGGTCTGCGTCCCGTGGCGACCAGCACCACGTCGGCCTCGACGGTCTGGGCCTCGCCGCCCTTCACCGGCTCGAAGGTCACGGTCGCGCCTTTCTTGCCCTTGACGACGCCTGTCACCTTGGCGCCGAGCTTGAATTCCATACCCTGCTTGCCGAGGATACGCTGGAACTGCTTGGCGACCTCGGCGTCCATGCCACCGAGGATGGTGTCGAGATATTCGACGACGGTGACCTTTGCGCCGAGCCGCGCCCAGACCGAGCCGAGTTCGAGGCCTATGACGCCACCGCCGACGACCACGAGATGTCCGGGCACCTTTTCGAGGACCAGGGCGCCGGTCGACGACACGATGACCTTCTCGTCCATCTCGAGGCTGACGCCGGGGATGCCGGCCACGTCCGAACCGGTGGCGATGACGATGTTCTTCGTCTCGAGCTCCGAAACGCTGCCGCCCTCGGCGGTCACGGCAACCTTGCCGGCGCCGAGGATGCGCCCCGTGCCCCGGATGCCGTCGATCTTGTTCTTCTTGAACAGGAAGTCGAGGCCCTTGGTGTTCTGGTCCACGGTGTTCTGCTTGTGCGCCATCATCTTCGGCAGGTCGAGCTTGGGCTTGCCGGTCGTGAAGCCGAGATCGTCGAAGCCATGGCTGGCCTCCGCGAACATTTCCGTCGCATGCAGCAGGGCTTTCGAGGGGATGCAGCCGACGTTCACGCAGGTTCCGCCGAAGGTCGACCGCTTCTCCACCACCGCCGTCTTCAGGCCGAGCTGCGCGGCCTTGATGGCGCAGACATAGCCGCCCGGCCCGCCTCCGATGACAACCACGTCATAAGCCATGTAAAAACCCTTTCGTTCGAGCGTTCAGCGTCCGCCGCCGACATCCAGAATTGCGCCCGTCGTATAGGACGCTTCGCGGGACAAAAGCCAGAGTATGGCCCATGCAATCTCGTCGGGGCTGCCTTCCCGCTTCATCGGCACGACGCTTCTCAGACGTTCGACGCGATCCGGCTGACCGCCGGAGGCATGAATGCCGGTGGCGATGATTCCCGGCCGAACCGCGTTGACGCGGATCCCCTCTTCCGCGACCTCGCGCGCCAGCCCCACGGTGAAAGTATCGACCGCGCCCTTGGACGCGGCGTAGTCGATGTACTCGGCGGGACTGCCCAACGCAGCCGCCACCGACGACACGTTGACGATGGCGCCGCCGCCATGGCCGTGTCGGGTCGACATCCGCTTCACCGCCTCGCGGGCGCACAGCATCGTGCCGATCACGTTGACACGCATGATCCGCTCCAGTCGCGACACGTTCATCTCGTCCAGCCGCGCCTTGGGCGCGACGATGCCGGCGCTGTTGACCAGCCCATGCAGCGTGCCGAAACGGGCATCAACGGTGGCGAACATGCCCAGCACTTCGTCCTCGGAACCGACGTCGCCGCGCACCGCAAAGGCCTCGCCACCCTCCGCCTCGATGGCGCGCACCAGCGTCTCGGCGGCCAGCGAATCACGCGCGTAGTTGATCGCCACGCGCCAGCCGCGCTGTGCCGCGTGCCGCGCCACCGCCGCCCCGATGCCACGTCCGCCGCCGGTGATCAGGAGATTGTGTCTCTCGTCGGTCATTCCTGGCACCCGCTCATCTCGAAGACGTCCCACGGCACGATGCTGATCCCGTCCGCCCCGAAGAGAGCGGAATGGCGAACCGAAGGGCCGAAATCCGGCAACAGCAGCCTGGCCGCAGCCGGTCCCTGTCTCGGCAGGAGACCGATCTCGCCGGCCTCGTCCACCGCGTAGATCACGCCCTGCCAAACCGTACAGGCGGCGAGTTCCTCACCGGTCACGTCACCCTCGGGGCAGTCATGCATGACGATCCCGGTCGGTCGCGGCACCCGCTCTGTCCACATCACGATGCCGTCGGCGACGGTGTCGTTCTGCGGGAACAGCACGCGGAATTCCCCGGTGTAGACGGCCTCGTCAGGCGCGACGGGCCGGAACTCGATCGAGGCGAGCCGGTCCCGGTCGGTGTAGATCGCGAGTTCCTGCGGGCAAGCCGCCAGCGCGGGTTGATGCCCGGCGAGAAGCAGCGCGGCCAAGGTCACCGTCGCCTTCAGGCGGAAGGGCGTTGGGGGAACGGAGAGCGCGCGGCGATCGTCTGACTGGGCGTCGGGCATGCAGCGTTCCGTCCGGAGTGGCTTCGCACTGGCATCTTTGCCGCCCTGAACCCGTTCTGTCCACCCATAGCATCGGCGATCACCCGGGACCGCCCGAGGGCAGCGCTGGCGGCCGGACGGTCAGTTGACGCAGTTCCGCCTACTCCGCATCCGCCAGAACGCTGCGCGCATCCATTCCGAAACGCACGACCAGACCGGTAGGCTCATACTTCATGTCGGATTGCCCGCCGAAACTGGACGCCATCCTCAGGATGAGATCGGTCCCGAAGCCCTGGGTCGTCGGAACCGTGACCAATGGGCCGCCCTGTTCCTGCCAGACGAGTTCGATCGTCGCCGATCCGGCCTCGTTGCCGAGGGGCGCCTGTGCCTCCACATGGCGCCACGAAATGTGGATGCTTCCGCCTTCCGCCGACAGCGCACCATACTTCAGCGCGTTGGTCACCAGCTCATGCATGATCAGGCTGAGCGGGACGATCGACGTTCCGTTGATGTCGAGCCGCGGCCCGTCGAAAGAGAGTCGCTCTCCTTCGGTGACCCCCATCGGCTCGATCGCCGCCCGTATGACGTCGCGGATGTCGGCGCGACCGCCATGCGAGGAACCGCGCAAGACCGAGACCGAGTGCCCCATCGCCTGGATCCGCTGGCGCAGCTGGTTGCCGAGCTGCTGCGGCGTCGTCGCGTGGCGCTGCGACAAGGCCACGAGGCCGCTCGTGGTCGCAAGCAGGTTCTTCAGCCGGTGGTCCACTTCGGCCGAGACCAGTTGCTGAAGCTGCAGGTGTCGCGTGAGTTCCTCGCGCGCGCGCACCTGCGCCGCATAGGCGACGAGGAGAAGCTGCAGAAGGCCGAGATCGATGCCGATGACGAGGAAATAGAAGCCGAGCGCCGTGACCGACTGGGAGGTCAGCGCGAAGCTCTCGACCGGGAGGATGAACCAGTACCAGGCGGCCAGGCCTGAAATCGCGCTGTTCATCAACGCCGGATAGATGCCGAAGAAGAACCCGGTCAGAACCACGGCCGGGAAAAAGGTGAGATAGGGGAAGCCGGGGGGCAGGTAGGGATCCACCAGGAACCGCGCGGCGATCGCCACGAGCACGATGGCGAGGGAGACGCCATAGGCAATGATACGCTCGCGGCGCGTCGCCGTCTCGACCGTGGCGCGGAAGGCCGGGAGCCGCGAGAGCAGCGACGGCAGCCGGTCGCGCGGAGATTTCGGCGCCTGGTCAGCTGCCTGGGCGTCCGGACGGCGCGCCTCGAGTCCTGCCGCAACAACCATGACGTTCGACGAAGCCCTTTCCAGCGCCCGTGGCTAACCCCGTACTGGAGCGATCTGACATGTCGTCCCGTTCACGGCAAGCGACAGTTCAAAAGTCGAACCCATAGCGTCGCCAAAGGCTTGAGCTTACGAGTGGCCCCGTGAATCCGCCCTTTGCTCATAGGCTTGTCGAAGCGTGATGCAAAACGTCAGAATCGGAGCACTAGCGCCTCGGCGACGACTTTGCAGCAACTTTCTTGAGGACCACGATTTCGCACCGCGTTTGCGCGCGCTCCAGGACACGCGCTCCAGGGCCGACCAGCTGGCCTGACGCAGCGTCGCTCTTCAGCCCGCCGCGCGCGCCACCGATTGCGGCAGGAGATAGGGTACGCCGCCGGAGGGGAGCACGTTGACCCTCAGCTCGCATTCGAACACCCGCGCGATCACGTCGTCGCGAAGCACGTCGACAGGCGTTCCGGCCGCGGCGATCCGGCCGCGATGCATGACATAGATGCGGTCGGAATACATCGCCGCGAGATTGAGGTCGTGCAGGATCGCGATCGCGCCGCCGCCGCGGCGGGCGAAATCGCGGGCGATGTTCATGATGACGAGCTGGTGCTTGATGTCGAGGCTGGACACCGGCTCGTCGAGGATCAGGTATCGCGCAACGCCGTCGAGCACCGGCGACCAGACCTGGCAGAGAACCCGCGCCAGTTGCACCCGCTGCTGTTCGCCACCCGACAGCTCCTGGTAGAGGCGCCCGGCGAAGCCTTCGAGATCCACCTTGGCGAGCGCCCGCTCCGGCAGCCGCTCGTCCTCGCCCGGCAGGACGCCCGAACGGCCGGCCGTCAGGCCGAGCTTCACCACCTCGCGCACCGTGAAGGGGAAGGCCAGCGTCGCCGCCTGCGGCAGCACCGCGCGGATGCCTGCCAGTTGCCACGGTTTCAGGTGTCGCATGTCGCGCCCGCCGATGACGATCTCGCCCTCGTAGCCGAGGTCGCCCGACAGGGCGCGCAGGAAGGTCGTCTTGCCGGACCCGTTGGGACCCACGATGGACACGAACTCGCCGGGCGCGGCCTGGAAATCGGCGCCCGTCACGATCCGCCTGGACCCGATGTGGACGGACACGTCCATTGCTTCGATCATGGGTTCACTCTCTTGGCATCAAAGGTCCAGGAGCCCGCGCCGGCGCAGCAGGATCCACAGGAAGAAGGGCGCGCCGACGGCCGCCGTGACGATGCCGATCGGCAACTCGGCCGGGGCCACGATGGTGCGGCTGACCGCGTCGGCGACGAGCAGCAGGCAGGCGCCGAGCAGCGCCGAGGCCGGCAGCAGATAGCGGTGGTCGGGCCCGATCGCCAGCCGCAGCAGATGCGGAACCACGATGCCGACGAAGCCGATCCCGCCCGACACCGCGACCGAGGCGCCGACGGCCGCCGCCACCATGACGATGGCGACGTTCTTCAGCCGCTGGACCGGAATGCCGAGATGATAGGCGGTGGTCTCGCCGAGGCTCAGGCCGTTCAACCCCCGCGCCAGGAAGGGCGAGGCGACCAGGGTCAGCCCGATGATCGGCCCGGCCGCCGCGATCTTGGTCCAGGTCGCGCCGGCCAGCGAACCGAGGTTCCAGAACGTCAGGTCGCGCAGTTGACGGTCGTCGGCGACATAGACCAGCAGGCCGGACGCCGCGCCCGCCAGCGCGCCGAGCGCAATGCCGGCGAGCAGCATGGTGGCGACCGAGGTCTGCCCGCGCCGCGTCGCGACCCGATACAGGATCAGCGTCGTCGCCAATCCACCCAGGAAAGCGGCGAAGGGGAGCGCATAGATGCCGAAAGCGGCGGTCACCGGCGCCAGGAAACTGCCGCCGAGCACGATGACGCCGATCGCGCCAAGCCCCGCCCCGGCCGAGACGCCGACGATGCCGGGGTCGGCGAGAGGATTGCGGAACAGTCCCTGCATGACGGCGCCCGAAACGGCCAGCGACGCGCCGATCAACATCCCCAGTATGATGCGCGGCAGGCGGATGTCCCAGACGATGATGCGGTCGCGCGCCGGCACGCTTTCGGCGCCGCCCGAGATCATGTCGAGCACGACGCCGAGCGCCGAAGCGTCGGACGCCCCCCAGCCCAGGCTGCCGAGCGCGATGACGACCAGCAGCACTGCGCAGATGATGATCGCCAGCCGCGCCCGGGCGCTGCGATCGCCCTCGGGACGATGCAGGACCGCACGCGCGTCCATTGTCTCGTCGGTCATTCGGGGCCCGTCAGTTGCCGGCGCGGTTGCCGTAGAGATCGGTGGCCAGATCGCGCGCTGCCTGTGCCGTACGAGGGCCGAAGCCGAGCAGATAGAGCCCGTCCATGGCTATGACGGCCTCGTTTTCGCCGGCCGGCGTCGCCGCGATGGCGGGATGGGCGATGATCTCGTCGCGCGAGATGGCGAGATCGCCCTCGCGTGCCATCACCAGAACGACGTCCGGCTGCGCCTCGATCACCGCCTCGTCGGTGAGTTGGCGATAGCCGGTGAAGCCGCCGATGGCGTTGTCGGCGCCGGCCAGCGCCATGATGCCGGCTGCCGCGGTGCCTTCGCCCGACGCGAGGATCTTGCCGCCCTGAAGGCTGAGCACGAACAGAACCCGCTTGCGCTCGGCGATTCCAGCCGTCGCCTCCACGGCCTTCTCGAGGTCGGCGGCGACCTCCGCCTCGAAGCGCTTCGTCTCGGCACGCAATCCAAGCGCTTCACCCACGGCGCGGATCTTGACCAGGATGCCTTCGCTGTCGAAGCGCTCCGGGACGAAGATCATCGGTACGCTCGCCTTGCGCAGCACCTCCACCGCTTCCGGCGGACCACTGCCTTCGAGCAGCAGGATCGCGTCCGGCTGCACCGAGAGCACGCCTTCCGGCGACAGCGCCCGCATGTAGCCGACATCCGGCAAGGTTTCGGCTTCAACGGGGTATGTGCTGGTCGAGTCGCGCGCCACCAGCCGGTCCTGCGCACCCAGCGCAAAGACGATCTCGGTCAGCGATCCGCCGACCGACACGATGCGTTTCGCCTCGGCCGGAATGGTGTCGACCTGCGAGGCGCGCGCAATGTCACCGCGATCAGGCGCGACCAGCGGTACGAGGGTGAGGCCGAGCGTGAAGCAGACGGCGCCGGCCCGGCGAAGCAGGCGCCCCGGGATCGATACGGTCATGACGGTCTCCTCAGGCTGCGGACGACTGCTGGACGCGCGGCAAGCCCTCGACGATCCCGCGCCATTCGCGGCGCTCATCCGAGCCTTCCTTGCGCTGGCCGAAGAACTGGATGATCATCTGCCCATCGGCCCCATAGGCCTCGATCGACGAGACGTGGCCGTCGACGTTAGGCTTGCGCACCGCCCAGACGTCGGTGATGTGGTCGGTCCGCAGATGCAGGTGGAAGGTGGGATCGAGCACGTTGATCCACGGCCCCATCGGCTTGATCTCGGCGATCGGTCCCGAATGGATCTGGATGCAGCCGCCATTGCCCACGAAGCACATGATCGGCAGCGCCTCGTGGGCCGCAAGCCGCATCATCGCCGGCACGGCGTCATCGTCGATCCGCCAGGCGAATTCCGGCCCGACCAGTTCCACCGCCTGCCGGCGCGAAAGCTTCAGGTCGCGCAGGATGGTGACGAACTGATGCACGTCGGTCATCCGGCTCCAGCGCTCGCGCAGGTCGTCGGCATGCGGACGGGCGTCGTCGTCATTGTCCGCCTTCTTCGCAGGCGCGGCGGTCACGACGATCTCGTCGGACTGGTCGTCCGCCAACATCGAGGCCACCAGGGCTTCATAGGCCTCGACATTGGAGGCGTCGCGCAAATGCAGCTTGTGCACGGCCTCGCCCGCCGCGTCGAAGAACTGAAGGCTGCGCTTGATGTCCGAGCCTTCGCCCTTCTCCACCGCAAAGCCATGCACCCAGCTGCGCGGGAAGATGCGCAGGTCGATCTCCGATCCCAGCACCATCGAGGCATGCTTGCCCAGCACCGGTTTCTCGTAGGCGCCTATCTTTTCGTGCACCGCGCTCTCGTTGCGGGTCAGCGCCATGACCTCGCCGAGCGACGGGGCGCCGGTCAGGAAGGCGTCGACGTCGGCGCGGATGCGCCGCACCCCGGCGCCGCAGGAGGCGGCGACGAGATCGGCTTCCGAAACGCAGAGTTGGCTGGCCACGTCGCGCTCCCGCGCTTTCGGGTTCTCCGCGCGTGCGCGTCGAATGTCGGCCGGAGAGGGCTTGGTGGTCGTCGAGGTCATACAGGCACCTACTTGTTGAGGATGAGCTTGCCCTGGCGGGTGATCTTGAGGCGATAGAACGCGCCGTGATGCTCGATTCCGATCTCGTGGTCGCCCAGGAACAAGGACTGGCTCGTCAGCGTCCGGACCTGCGGCCTCTCGGCCTCGTAGGTGCGCTGCTGGCGATCCTGATCCTGCGGCGTGGCGTAGGACGCCCGCTCGCGGCGATCGGTGAATTCGGCACGATTGAAGTGTCGGGTCATGGCTGACGGGACCTCTGTTCGCACCTGGCTCGCCGAAGGGCTGGCTGGGCGTGTCGGAAAGCGCGATTGATTTCTTGACAGCTATTATCAGGTTTAATACGGAACGCAATACCGGAGCGCAAGACTCAAGTTTCAAGCGTTCAGCGGGACATGACAAGCCAGCAAGCCCCCGGGCCAGCCAGCGCGAAACCGTATGATCAGGAGTATGGGGTATGGGGCTGTTGAGCCGGAACGCAACGAGACTGCTTGGGAGCGCAGCGCTTTGCGCCGCCGCCGCAGTCGGCATCGCGCATGCGCAGGATACGACGGACACGCAGGCGGATGCCGCCGCGCAGAAGCAGGGGCGCGTCACCACGCTCCAGCGCCTGATCCTCGGCGCGGGGGTGGAGAAGGTGGCGATCGATACGCCGCAGTCGGTGACGGTCGTCGAGCAGGAGGACATTGACGAACTGCAGCCACAGACGATCGGCGACGTGTTGCGTTCGGTACCGGGCGTCAATGTGACGGGGTCCGATCGCCTGCTCGGCCAGAGCTTCAACATCCGCGGCATCGGCGCGCCGGAAACCACGGGCGACGGCGGCCGCATCATCATCAATGTCGACGGCGTGCAGAAGTTCTACGAGCAGTACCGCATGGGTTCGTTCTTCTCCGATCCCGAACTCTACAAGCGCGTCGAGGTGCTGCGCGGCCCGGCGTCCTCCACCCTTTACGGTTCGGGGGCGCTCGGCGGCGTCATCAATTTCGAGACCAAGGACGCGTCAGACTTCATCGCCGAGGGCGAAACCACCGCCGTTCGCCTGAAGTCGAGCTGGAGCAGCAACGGCAATTCCTGGCTGTTCTCGCCTACCTTCGCCCAACGCTTCGCCAATGGCGCCGACCTGCTCATTTCCGGCAACTATCGCCAGGCCGACGTCTACTCCGACGGGGCCGGCAACGACGTCATCGGAACCAATTTCGAGGCCTGGTCGGGCTTGATCAAGTCCACGTTCCTCGTCGGCGAGGAAGGCAAGGTGAGCGCCTCCTATCAGCGCTGGAACTCCGACCTCGACGACCAGCAGCTGTCGCAGACCAGCACCGCGGCCTTTTTCGGCCTGGTCGATCGCCACGTGCTCGACCAGACCGCGATCGTCTCCTACGAGAACCCCTTCTCCGACAACGACATGCTGGACGTGAAGGTCTCGGCCTCCTACTCGAGCACGAGCAACGAACAGCGCAACGCCGACCTGCGGTCATCCTGCGGCCTCAGCACCAGTTTTGCGATCGTCTGCGATTCCGACTATGCCTACGACACCTGGCAGTTCAACGCCCAGAACACGATGCGGTGGAGCGGCGCCAACTGGGAGAACTTCCTCACCGTCGGCTCGCAGACCACCTACCAGAGCCGTGTCGCCGAGGCCTGGCTCAACAACGGCACCCTGCTGCCGGTCTCGTTCCACCCCGAGGGCACCGATCTCAAGACGGGCGTCTTCGTCCAGAACGAGTTCATCTGGAACGAGAAGCTGACGCTCATCCCCGGCGTGCGTTTGGACTGGCACCGACTCTCGCCGGGCGACGGTCTGGCCTATGGGAGCCCGCCCACGCCCATCACCGACGACACCACCGATACGGCGATCTCGCCCAAGATCGCGGCGCACTACCGGTTCAACGACACCATCGCCGTGTTCGGCTCGATCGCCCACACCGAGCGCTTCCCGACCATCGACGAGATCTTCTCGACGTCGAGTTCTTCGTCGACCTTCAATCCGAGCCTCAGCCTCGAGAAGGAGAAGTCCAACAATTATGAGGCCGGTTTCGCGCTGTCGGGCTACGACATGATCCAGGCCGGCGACGCGGCGCAGGTCAAGGTCACCGGCTTCTACAACGATGTCTCGAACCTCATCGCGCTCCGCACCGGAATGGCATCCGGCTACAACAACGTCGAAGGCTACCGCAACATCGCCAATGCCGAGATCTACGGCTTCGAGATCGAGTCCGCCTACGACAGCGACTTCGTCTTCGCCAACGCGGCTTACTCCTACGTCGTCGGCAAGGACACGGACGCGAACGCCTACCTGACCACCATCGCCCCGCACGAGCTGGCCTTCACGCTGGGCGGCAAGCTGCCCCAGCATGGCCTGAAGATCGGGTGGCGCGCCCGCATCGTCGCCGATCCGCAGGACGAGGCCCGTCGCACGGATGCACCGATCGGCACTTCGACCCGCTACGCCCAGGCCTTCGACATCCATGACGTCTTCCTTTCCTGGAAGCCGGACGAGGGGCAGATGAAGGGTTGGGAGCTGAACGCCGGCGTCGATAACGTCTTCGACCAGGACTACAAGGAGTTCCTGAACAACGACCGCGCCATCGGCCGCACGTTCAAGCTCTCCCTCGCCAAGCAGATCGGGTGGTGAGATGACGAACGCAGCGGCATCGCGACGCATTCTGACCGTGCTCCTGGCGTTGTCGCTGCCTGCGGGCGGGGCGGCGCTGGCCCAGGAGCCGGCGTCCGCCCCCTCGCTCCGCCTCGAGTTCAACGGGCTGGAGCCATCGGCGGCCGGCTGCCGCCTGACCTTCGTGGTGGAGAACGGCCTTGGCGCCGCGCTCGATCGCGCCGCCTTCGAGATCGTCCTGTTCAATCAGGGCGGTCTCGTCGAGCGCCTCACCGTATTGGATTTCAAGGACCTGCCGGCCGGCAAGACCAAGGTGCGCCAGTTCGACCTGCCGAACGCCGATTGCACGAGCATCGGCCGGGTGCTGGTCAACGATGCGGTGGCTTGCGAGGGCGAAGGCGTCGAGCCCTCGGCCTGCATCCGCAACCTGAACGCCGAGACGAAGTCGGACATCTCCTTCGGGAGCTGACGCACCCGGCCGCGCCGCGCCGGCGCGGTCGCCCCCACCATATTCCCAATCGACAGGATGCCGCCATGACCGAAGACATGATCCAGCAGATGCGCGACCTCCTCGCGCTCGGCGGTCCCGTCGTGGCCATCCTGCTGGCGCTGTCGGTGATCGCTCTCGCATTGATCCTCCTCAAGCTCGTGCAGTTCTGGCGAGAACGCGTCGGCTTTCACGGCCGCTCCGAGCGCGCCATGTATCTCTGGGTTCACGGCAACGCCGCCGAGGCGCGCCGGACTGCTGAGGAGGACCGCTCGGCCGTCGGCGCCGCGCTGGCCACCGCCATGCGCCTGTCGATGGGGCGCCAGCTTCCGCGCCAGATCGTCGAGGAAGAAGTCGGTCGCATCGCGCTTCGGCGACTGCACGAACTCCAGCGCGGTTTCCGCGCGCTCGACGCCATCGCCCAGATCTCGCCGCTGCTCGGCCTCTTCGGCACCGTGCTCGGCATGATCGAAGCCTTCCGCCAGCTTCAGGGCGCCGGCAGCGCGGTCGATCCGTCGATTCTGGCCGGCGGCATCTGGGTCGCGCTGCTCACCACTGCCGCGGGCCTGGCCGTCGCCATGCCGGTCTCGCTCGTGCTGACCTGGTTCGAAACCCGCGTCGAGAACGAGCGCGTGGCGATCGAGACCACAGCCACCAGCTTCTTCTCGCAGACGGCGATGGGCGATCTTCGCGCCGCCTCCGGCAATGCCGTGCCGTCCGCGCCAATGGTCGCGGGACCGCACCATGCGCATTGACCCCGCCATCGGGCGAAGGCGCAGGCCGATCTCGGTCACCTCGCTGATCGACGTGATTTTCCTGCTCCTTCTGTTCTTCATGCTGACCTCCACCTTCGCCAAGTTCGCCGAGGTGGAGATCACCGGCGGACGCGCGGGACAGGGTGCATCAGGCGGCGTGCCCGACGTGATCATCAGGCTGGTCGACGAGGAATGGTCCGTGAACGGGCTGCGCCTTCCCCGCGAGCAGGCGCTCGCCGAACTCGTCCGGCTCCAGGACGCGGGCGCCGCCTCGGCCGTCATCCTCGTGCGCGAAGGGCTGACCTCGCAGGCACTGGTCGGCGCCGTGGAGGCGATCCGCAACGGCACACGGCTGAACCTCCAGGTCGCGAGGTGATCGCATGCGCCTGGCCCGCCCCCCGAAGCGCAATCCGCAGGAAAGCACGATCACGCTGATCAACGTGGTCTTCCTGATGCTGATCTTCTTCCTGATCGCCGGCACGCTGACGCCGCCGCTCGACAAGGACGTGACACTGATCTCGACGCTGGAGTCCGAACGGGCCGAGCCGCCGGACGCGCTCTTCGTCACCGCCGACGGAATCATGCGCGCCCGCGGCGACGCGGTGACGGCGGCTGACTACGTGGCCGCCGTCCGCCAGAAGGATCTCCTGCTGCCGGAAGACCCGCTCACCGTGAAGATCGCGGCGGATCGCGACCTGCTAGCGGAACGACTGATTGCGATCGTGGGCGAACTGCGCGACGCCGGCGCCACCCGCATCACCGTCGTGACCGAAAGGGCGGCGCCATGAGCCGCAGCCTGAAATGGACGGTTGCGATCCTAGCCTCCGGGGTCTTGCATGCCGGTGCTGCGGCCTGGCTGTTGCGCGAATTGCCGGACGAGGTGAAGATCGAGGGCTCGGCTGCGATGGAGATCGCGCTGCTCGGTTCCATGGACGACGCCATTTCCGCTGGGCAAGATGTCGAGCCGGATATCACAGAGCCGGTCCAGAACGTCGCCGAGCCTGTCGAAACGCAGCCGGTCGAGCCTCCCTTGCCGCCGGTCCAGACCGCGCGGGCAACGGCCGTGGAGCCGACCCCGACAGCGACGGCGGCCGAAGCGACGCCAACCGCGCCCGTCGAACCTCCATCCGCCGAGGCGATCACGGCGGAACCGGTCGAGGCCGCGCCGGCGACTGTCGTCGAGGCGATCGAACCGGACGACACGCTGCCGGCCCAGGTGGCCATTCCGGCCCACGCGGTGGAGCCCTTGGACACGGCTGAGCCCTTCGACGTTCCGGTCGCGGCCACGGTGGTTCCGGAGACCGAACCGGACGCCGAAGCAGTGCCGGTGGTACCCGGAATGCCAGCCGCGGAAATCGCACGCGACGCCGAACTGGCGCCCGTCGAGCCCGTAGCGGAGCCCGCGGATGGCGCGCCCGAAGCGGCGGACGTGCTCACGGCCGAGCAGCCCGAAACCCCGCGCGAGATCGAGACCGCGCTGGCGGTCGTGCCGCCTGTGTCGGAGGCCGTATCGCCGGACGAATTCGTCGAGACGGTGGAAGCGATGGAGGAAATTCCGTTGCCCGAGGACGTGCCGCTGCCGACCGCCCGCCCGGAGCGACCCGTAGCGCGCGAAGCCACCGTTCGGCCGAAGCCGGAAGCGCCGCGGACGCAACGCCAACCGGAATCGCGACGCCCGTCCGGCGCGGGTGGCCAGCAGGATCGCGATTCGCGCCGCGGGCAGGCCGACGGCAGCGAACGCGGAAATTCGGCCGCAAGCGGAACCGGTCGCGGCAGCGGCCAGGCCGGCAATGCCGCCGTTTCGAATTATCCGGGGCAGGTCGCTTCGAAACTGCGCCGCGCCGTCCGGTCGGTATCGCGCGGCGCGCGACGCGGCGCCCAGCGCGACGTCCACGTCGCCTTCGTCGTCACGGCGGACGGCGGTCTCGGCTCGGTCCGCATCAGCCAGAGCTCCGGTTCGTCCGACCTCGACCAGGCGGCGCTGGATTCCGTGCGCCGGGCCGCGCCCTTCCCTCCGATCCCGGCTGGCGCCGGTCGCAGCACCTGGTCGTTTTCGGTTCCCCTCGGCCTGGCGCGCTGAGCCACGCGGCCAGGCCGTGGAGAACGACCCCGGCGCCGACCGGGCGACCATAAACGAAAAGAGCCAGGCGCAAGGCCCGGCTCTCCAGATCATCAGACGCAGGCCGATCAGGCCGGCAGGATGGCGCCTTGCAGCGTGGTCAGTTGGCCAAGATATTCCTCGGCCTTGGTCCGCGCATGGTGGTCGACGGAATCGTTCAGATCTTCCTGGGCCGCCTTGATGCGGCGCGCGATGTCGGCGCGGTCGATCTCGTCGACGTGGATGGCCGACTCCGCCAGAAGCGTGCAGCCTTCCGGCAGGATGTCGGCAAAGCCGCCGAACACGACGTAACGGTCGACCTTGCCGCCGGACAGGGTGACCGCCACCACGCCCGGCTTGATGGTGGTCATGACCGGTGCGTGGTTCGCCATCACCGTCATCTCGCCTTCCGTCGCCGGTATGACGACGGCCTCGGCCTGCGCGGAGACGAGCAGTCGTTCCGGCGAGACCAGCTCGAACTTGAAGGATTGTGCCATTCAAACCTAGCGAATAGCGAATGGCGAATGGCGAAGGACAATCGCCTCGTCAGCCGGCCAGACCTATTCGCTACTCCCTGTTCGCCAATCGTTGTTTATGCCGCTTCGGCCGCGAGGCGCTGGGCCTTCTCGAGCGCCATCTCGATGGACCCCACCATGTAGAACGCTGCTTCCGGCAGATGGTCGTACTCGCCGGCCACGAGGCCCTTGAACGAGCGGATCGTGTCTTCCAGCGGCACGAGCTGCCCCGGCGCACCGGTGAACACCTCGGCGACGAAGAACGGCTGCGACAGGAAGCGCTCGATCTTGCGGGCGCGGGCAACGGTGATCTTGTCCTCTTCGGACAGCTCGTCCATGCCCAGGATCGCGATGATGTCCTGCAGCGACTTGTAGCGCTGCAGCGTCTGCTGCACCGAACGGGCCACCTGGTAGTGCTCTTCGCCGACGATCTGCGGATCGAGCATGCGCGAGGTCGAATCGAGCGGGTCGACGGCCGGGTAGATGCCCTTCTCGGCGATCGAACGGTTGAGCGTCGTCGTCGCGTCGAGGTGGGCGAAGGACGTGGCCGGCGCCGGGTCGGTCAGATCGTCGGCCGGCACGTAGATGGCCTGCACGGAGGTGATCGAACCCTTGTGGGTGGAGGTGATGCGCTCCTGCATCTGGCCCATGTCGGTGGCCAGCGTCGGCTGATAGCCCACGGCCGAGGGAATGCGGCCGAGCAGAGCCGACACTTCCGAGCCGGCCTGCGTGAAGCGGAAGATGTTGTCGACGAAGAACAGCACGTCCTGGCCCTGATCGCGGAAATGCTCGGCGATGGTGAGACCGGTCAGCGCGACGCGGGCGCGGGCGCCGGGCGGCTCGTTCATCTGGCCGAACACCAGGGCGCACTTCGAACCGGCGGTCGAGCCGTCATTCTCGTGAGGATCCTTGTTGACGCCCGATTCGATCATCTCGTGATAGAGATCGTTGCCCTCGCGGGTGCGCTCGCCCACGCCGGCAAACACCGAATAGCCGCCATGCGCCTTGGCGATGTTGTTGATGAGTTCCTGGATCAGCACGGTCTTGCCGACGCCGGCGCCGCCGAACAGGCCGATCTTGCCGCCGCGCGCATAGGGCGCGAGCAGGTCGACGACCTTGATGCCGGTGACGAGGATCTGCGCCTCGGTCGACTGATCGACATAGGCCGGCGCTTCCTGGTGAATGGCGCGGCGCGTGGTCGAGGGCACCGGACCGGCCTCGTCGACCGGCTCGCCGATCACGTTGAGAATCCGGCCGAGCGTCTCTTCGCCGACGGGAACCGTGATCGGAGACCCGGTGTCGGTGACCGGCTGGCCGCGCACAAGACCCTCGGACGAGTCCATGGCGATGCAGCGAACGGTGTTTTCGCCGAGGTGCTGTGCGACCTCGAGGATCAGGCGGTTTCCGCCATTGTCGGTTTCCAGCGCGTTCAGGATGGGCGGCAGGGCGCCTTCGAACGACACGTCGACGACAGCGCCGATGACCTGTGCGATCTTGCCGGTGGCGGCCGCGCCCATCGGGGTAGCTGCATTAGCCATTTCTCTTACCCTCTTCGATTTCTAGAGCGCTTCCGCGCCCGAAATGATTTCGATCAGTTCCTTGGTGATCTGCGCCTGCCGCTGACGGTTGTAGGTGATCGTCAGCTTGCTGATCATGTCGCCGGCATTGCGCGTCGCATTGTCCATGGCCGTCATCTTGGCGCCCATCTCGCCGGCTGCGTTTTCCAGCAGCGCGCGGAAGATCTGGACGGAGATGTTGCGCGGGATCAGGTCCGACAGGATCTGGCCCGCATCCGGCTCGTATTCGTAGATCGACGACGCCGAGACGTCGGCGGTCGGCACCACCGGCGCGCTGGCGGGAATGATCTGCTGCGCGGTCGGGATCTGCGAGATCACCGACTTGAACTCCGAATAGAACAGCGTGCAGACATCGAACTCGCCGGCGGCAAAGCGCTGGGTGATGTTGCGGGCAATGGCATCGGCATTGACGAAGCCGACCTGCTTCACCTCGCGCAATTCGATGCGCTCGATGATCAGCTTGGCGAAGTCGCGGCGCAGGATGTCGTTGCCCTTCTTGCCGACGGTGATGATCTTCACCGTCTTGCCGTCGCGCAGAAGCCTGCGAATGTGATCGCGCGCCAGACGGGCGATCTGACTGTTGAAGCCGCCGCACAGGCCGCGCTCGGCGGTGGCGACGACGAGCAGATGCACGTCATCCTTGCCGGTGCCGGTCATCAGTGCCGGTGCGTCGTCGCCCGACACGGCGGCCGCGATGTTGGCGAGCACCGCGCCCATGCGCTGCGAATACGGCCGTGCCGCCTCCGCCGCTTCCTGGGCGCGACGCAGCTTCGCCGCGGCGACCATCTGCATCGCCTTGGTGATCTTCTGCGTCGCCTTCACCGAGGCGATGCGGTTTCGCAGATCCTTGAGTGACGGCATGCCTCGACCCTACTCCCGACCGCTCAGCCGAAGTTCTTGGCGAAGGCGTCGATCTCGGCCTTCAGCTTCGCGCGCAGATCGTCCGACAGGGCCTTCTCGACGCGGATGCCTTCGAGCACGGCCTTGCCGTCGGCACGCATGTGCGTCAGCAGACCCCGCTCGAACTCGCCGACCTTGTTGACCGGAAGCTTGTCGAGGTAGCCGTTCACGCCGGCGAAGATCACGACGACCTGCTCTTCCGTCTTCAGCGGCGAGAACTGCGGCTGCTTCAGGAGTTCGGTCAGGCGGGCGCCGCGGTTGAGGAGGCGCTGGGTGGCGGCGTCGAGATCGGAGCCGAACTGCGCGAAGGCAGCCATCTCGCGATACTGGGCGAGCTCGCCCTTGATCGAGCCGGCGACCTGTTTCATCGCCTTGACCTGGGCGGCCGAGCCGACGCGCGACACGGACAGACCCACGTTCACCGCCGGACGGATGCCCTGGAAGAACAGGTTGGTCTCGAGGAAGATCTGGCCGTCGGTGATCGAGATCACGTTGGTGGGGATGTAGGCCGACACGTCGTTGGCCTGCGTCTCGATGACCGGAAGCGCGGTGAGCGAGCCCTTGCCATTCTCGTCGTTGAGCTTGGCGGCACGCTCGAGCAGGCGCGAATGCAGGAAGAACACGTCGCCGGGATAGGCCTCACGCCCGGGCGGACGACGCAGCAGGAGCGACATCTGGCGGTAGGCGACAGCCTGCTTGGACAGGTCGTCGTAGCCGATCACGGCGTGCATGCCGTTGTCGCGGAAATACTCGCCCATGGCGCAACCCGCGAAGGGGGCCAGGAACTGCATCGGCGCCGGATCCGACGCGGTGGCCGCGATGATGATCGAATACTGCAGCGCGCCGCGCTCCTCGAGCGCCTTGACGAACTGGGCGACGGTGGAGCGCTTCTGGCCGACGGCGACATAGACGCAGTAGAGCTTCTGGCTCTCGTCGTCACCATCGTTGAGCGGCTTCTGGTTGAGGAAGGTGTCGAGAAGAATGGCGGTCTTGCCCGTCTGGCGATCGCCGATGACGAGCTCGCGCTGGCCGCGGCCGATCGGGATCAGCGCGTCGATGGCCTTGAGGCCGGTCGACATCGGCTCATGCACCGACTTGCGGGGAATGATGCCGGGCGCCTTGACGTCGACGCGGCGACGCTCGGTCGCCTCGATCGGACCCTTGCCGTCGATGGGATTGCCGAGCGCGTCGACGACACGGCCGAGCAGGCCCTTGCCGACCGGCACGTCGACGATGGTGCCGGTGCGCTTGACGGTGTCGCCTTCCTTGATGTCGCGGTCGGCACCGAAGATGACGACGCCGACATTGTCGGTTTCGAGATTGAGTGCCATGCCGCGGATGCCGCCGGGGAACTCGACCATTTCGCCCGCCTGGACGTTGTCGAGGCCGTAGACGCGGGCGATGCCGTCACCCACCGACAGGACCTGGCCAACTTCGGACACTTCGGCTTCCTTGCCGAAGTTCTTGATCTGGTCTTTCAGAATTGCGGAAATTTCCGCGGCGCGGATGTCCATCAGCCGACCTCTTTAAGTGCGAGCTTGAGCGAATTGAGTTTGGTCTTGAGCGACGTGTCGATCTGGCGCGAACCCATCTTGACGATGAGACCGCCGAGCAGGGAGGGATCGATCGTGACCTTGACGGTGACTGTCTTGCCGGCGACTTCGGCCAGCGCGGCCTTGAGTTCGGCCTCCTGTTCGCGCGTCAGCGCATGCGCGGCCTTGACCTCGGCCACGGCCTCGCCGCGATGCTCGGCGGCGATGGCGCGGAACGCCCGGATGATGCCGGGGACGGCGAACAGCCGGCGGTTCTTGGCGACGACCTTCAGGAAATTGCCGATGAGGCCATGCAGTCCGGCCTTCTCGACGATCGCGGAGATCGCCCGATACTGGTCGTCGGCCGAGAACACGGGGCTCTCGATCAGCCGCTTCAGGTCTGCGCTCTCCGCGATCAGGCCCTCGAAGGCGAGCAGATCATACTCGACCTGGGAAACGCTCTTCTCTTCGAGCGCGAGCTCGAACAGCGAACCCGCGTATCGCCCGGCGACGTCGGAAACTGGCGAAGTAGACTGTGCCACGAACGGTCTTCTCTTCCTGAGATGGCCGCAGGATTGCTGCGCGAGTGGGATACGCCGGCTAACCCTCTGACCTATTTGAATTTTTTCGACCGCAAATCCGAGCGTGCCGATCCCCCGGCCGAAAGTTGATTGCCGTCTAGCACAGGCATTCCGGACTCGCAACAACCCGAGGCATATGGTTTCGGGTCAGTTTTGTCGCATCGAAACGGCGCCGGTGGGGCCTGTCGCCTCTCACGGCAGGTAGCCGAAGGCATAGGCCAGCGGCAGGGCAGCCAGAAGGATGTCCAACCCCAGGCGCACGAGCCCCATGCCATAGGCGGTTCGGTCGGCCGCCAGCGCGGCGGCGCGGCCGACCGCGCAGAAGAACCAGCCGACGCCCAGCGCGAGGTAGAGGAGCGGTTGCGCCAGCATGATCGCGACGATGCCGAGGCCGATCGGGAAGCCGGACGCGGCCCTGAGCGCCGAGGAGGCAACGGCTCGATCGCGCGGCTCTCCGGTCAGGCCGGCCCACGGACCGGGAAGAATGAGTGCCGCGAGCCCGGCGAGAATGGCCGCGACGGCGGAAGCGAAGGCCAGCGCCTCGCCGGTGGTGGTGGGCCAGGGGAGCGTCAGTTCCATGATGGGTTCCTGCTGCAGCGCAGGCGCTTGTAGCAGGCGCGCCGCGCGATTCGCCAGCGACGGATCGCGGGGCGGAGATTCGGGGGCTTCCTGCGGGGAGGATGACGCGGCTCGTCCGTCACGACACCGTAGAAGGCTCGTGCTGTTGCGCCTCTGTCTCCATCGGGGTGAGATGCTCGACGATTTCGACAGCGTCATCCAATGTGATGGCTGGATAGTGCTCGCGCATGCCGTCGAGCAGCACCGCGTCGGGCCAGTCCGCCGCGCGACCGAGAAAGGCCGCTGCTGCACGCAGGAGCATGGTCGTAACCCGGATGACGCGTACGATCGTCCTCAGCGCCGGATCGCCATCGCAGACGTAGCGCAACAGGCCAGGCACGATCGGCCCCTCTCGCCACCGGATCGTGGAGGTCTTCCGTCCGGCAACGATGCCCGGAAAGAGCCGGGGAACCACGCCGAGGAGTCTGCATCGACTTCCTCACAAGAAGCTCTGCGGGTCGATGTCGACCTGCACCCGTACCGAGCCGCGCGGCTTGTCGGCCGCCGCCAGCATCGAGCGGACGAACTTCTGGATGTCGGAGCGCTTGTCGCCGTGGACGAGGAGGCGGAAGCGGTGGCGGCCGCCGATCAGCGCCAGCGGTGCCTCGGCGGGCCCGAGCACGTCGATGTCTCCGGCACGTGGCGCAGCGCGGCGCAATGTGCGTGCATGGCCTTCGGCCTCGGCCCGGGTGGCGGCACTGACGATCAGTCCGGCAAGGCGCCCGAAGGGCGGCATGGCGGCGCGCTGCCGCTCGTCGGTCTCCTTGTCGTAAAAGGCTTCCGCGTCCCCCGAGACGATCGCCTTCATCACCGGATGGTCGGGCTGGTAGGTCTGCAGCAGGCCGAGGCTCTTCTTGCCGGTGCGGCCGGCGCGGCCGGTGACCTGAGATAGAAGCTGGAAGGTGCGCTCGGCGGCGCGCGGATCGCCGTTGGCGAGACCCAGATCGGCATCGACGATGCCCACCAGCGTCATGTTGGGAAAATTGTGCCCCTTGGCGACGAGCTGGGTGCCGATGACGATGTCGGCCTCGCCCTTGGCGATGGCCTCGAGCTCCAGGCGCAGCCGCCGCACGCCGCCGAGCAGGTCGGACGACAGGACGATGATACGCGCATCCGGGAAATGGCCGACCGCTTCCTCCGCGATGCGCTCGACGCCGGGGCCGCAGGCGATGAGATGGTCGAGCGCGCCGCAGGACGGGCAGGCCTCCGGCCGCGCTTCGGTGTGGCCGCACTGGTGGCAGACGAGCTGGCCACGAAACCGGTGCTCGACCAGCCAGCTGGAGCAGGACGGGCACTGGAAGCGGTGACCGCAGACGCAGCAGAGCGTCAGCGGCGCATAGCCGCGCCGGTTGAGGAAGAACAGCGCCTGCTCGCCGCGCGAAAGCGTCTTTCTCGCGGCGTCGAGGAGCACGGGCGACAGGAACCCCCCGCGCGCGGGCGGCGAGCGGCGCATGTCGATCGCCTTGAGGTCCGGCAGTGCGGCCTCGGCGTAGCGCGCCGGAAGCGCCACGCGACCGTAGCGGCCCGACAGCGCGTTGACGCGGGTTTCGATCGACGGTGTCGCCGAGGCGAGGATGACGGGGAAGCCGGCGATGTGGGCGCGTACGATGGCCATGTCGCGGGCATTGTAGAAGACGCGGTCCTCCTGCTTGTAGGCGGGGTCGTGTTCCTCGTCGACGACGACCAGCCCGAGTTCCATGAAAGGAAGAAACAGCGCCGAGCGGGCGCCCGCCACCACCCGCACCTGGCCTTCGGCGACCTGGCGCCAGACCCGCTCGCGCATGCGCGGCGGCAGGTCGGAGTGCCACTCGGCCGGCTTGGCGCCGAAGCGATCCTGGAAACGCTCGAGGAAGGCGTGGGTGAGCGCGATCTCGGGCAGGAGGATCAGCACCTGCGCGCCGCGATCCAGAGCCGCGGAGATGGCCTCGAAATAGACCTCGGTCTTGCCCGAGCCTGTGACGCCGTCGAGCAGCGTGACCGAGAACGCGGCCTGCCCCGCCTTCTCGCGCAGGGTCGACGCAGCCGCCGCCTGGTCGGGATTGAGCGCGGGCGTCACGTAGCCGGGATCGGGGGCGGCAACCACCGGGCGCGGCGGCAGCTTGACGTCTTCGAAGACCCCCTGCTCCCTCAGCCCGTCGATGACGGTGGACGACACGCCGGCCGCATGGGCGAGACCGGAGCGCGTCCAGGACATGCCTTCGTCGGCGAGTTCGAGGACGCGGACGCGCGCGGCCGTCATGCGGTCAGGCAAGGCATGGGTGCGGGCGATGCCGTCGATCCAGGGCTCGGGATCGAAGGCTGCCGGGGCCCGCAGGAGCATGCGCGCAACCATGCCGGGCGGCGACAGCGTGTAGTCAGCCACCCAGTCGACGAAGCGGCGCATGGGCGCATCGATGGCCGGGCAGTCGAAGACCTGGGAAATGGGTCGCAGCTTGCGCGGATCGACCTTGCCGCCGTCGCCGTCCCAGACGATGCCCGCCACCTCGCGCGGGCCGAGCGGCACCCGCACGATCGATCCCGGCGCGACGGCCATGCCGGGCGGGACCGCATAGGAGTAGGGCCGCTCGGCGGGCATCGGGACCATCACCGGAACGACGGAGGGGGCAGGCGAATCTTGCGTCATGGCGCGTGACCTTGCCCCGAGTTTCGTCTAGAGCAAAGGCCAACCAGACCGGCCAAGCCGTGTCCACCCCCCATTTATCCAGGAGAAGGCCATGAAATTCTTCGTCGACACCGCCGATACGAAGGAAATCCGTGAACTCAACGAACTCGGCTTGCTGGATGGCGTGACCACCAATCCGTCGCTGATCCTGAAGTCGGGCGGCAACATCGCCGAGGTCACCAGGGAGATCTGCTCGATCGTGGAAGGCCCGGTCTCGGCCGAGGTGGTTGCGACCGACTATGCCGAGATGATGCGCGAGGCCGACGTGCTGTCGAAGATCGCCGACAACATCTGCATCAAGGTGCCGCTGACGCTCGACGGCCTGCGCGCCTGCAAGTCGATCACGTCGGACGGCCGCAAGGTCAACGTGACGCTGTGCTTCTCGGCCAACCAGGCGCTGCTCGCCGCCAAGGCCGGCGCGACCTTCATCTCGCCCTTCATCGGCCGCCTGGACGACATGGGCTTCGACGGCGTCGAGCTGATCGCCGAGATCCGCCAGATCTATGACAATTTCGGCTTCGAGACGGAGATCCTCGCGGCCTCCATCCGCACGCCCGACCACGTCAAGCGGGTCGCGCTGCTGGGCGCCGACGTGGCGACCGTGCCGCCGGCGACGCTGCGCGCGCTGGTGAAGCACCCGCTGACCGACAAGGGCCTGGAGCAGTTCCTGGCCGACTGGGCCAAGACCGGCCAGAAGATCGGCTGAGAGTTACAGCGCCGCCCGAGCCGCAAGCCCGCCGGCGGCGCTCGAAGGACGGCACGACACGGTTTGGACGGGGCGCGGTCGCGCCCCGTTCGCGTTTAAAGCGGCCGCTTGATGATGCGGGCCAGGACGCCGACGATGCCTTCGCGGAACAGCATCACCGCGACCACGAAGATGATGCCCTGGCCGATCGTCACCCAGTCGCCGAACGTCGCCAGGTAGTTCTGCATGGTGACGATGACGGCGGCACCGAGGATCGGCCCGAACACCGTGCCCATTCCGCCGAGCAGCGTCATCAGCACCACCTCGCCCGACATGGTCCAGTAGACGTCCGTGAGCGAGGCCAACTGGAACACGATCGCCTTGGTGGCGCCGGCCGTACCGGCCAGGGCAGCAGACAGCACGAACACGGCGAGCTTGTAGCGCCGCGTCCGGTAGCCCAGCGAGATCATGCGCGGCTCGTTGTCCCGGATGCCCTTGAGCACCTGGCCGAAGGGCGAATGGATGATCCGGTAGATGACCAGCAGGCCGATGGACACCACCGCCAGCACGAAGAAATAGAGGTTGCGATCGGGCGCCATCGAGATGAGCCCGAACAGATGTCCGCGCGGAACCGACTGGATGCCGTCCTCGCCGCCCGTGAACGGCGCCTGGACGGAGAAGAAGAACACCATCTGCGCGAAGGCCAGCGTGACCATGGCGAAATAGATTCCCTGGCGGCGGATGGCGAGCGAGCCGATGGCGAGGCCGAGCACGGCCGCTGCCCCCGTGCCCGCCAGGATGGCGAGTTCGGGCGAGAGCCCCCAGATCTTGGCGGCATGGGCGGAGACGTAGCTCGCGCCGCCAAAATAGGCCGCGTGGCCAAAGGACAGGAGGCCGCCGAAGCCCAACAGCAGGTTGAAGGCGCAGGCAAACAGCGCAAAGCACAGAACCTTCATCACGAAGACGGGATAGAGCACGTAGGGGGCGATCAGCCCTAGCACGAGCAGCCCGGCGAAGATGACCATGTGAAGGACGGGCATGCCGGCCGTTCCGGGGCTGGCGGCCCGGGGTGTGTCGAGGGGCGAGGCTTGCGTTGCCATCAGACTTCCCTTCCGAAGAGGCCGGCGGGTTTGACGAGAAGAACGATCGCCATGATCACGAAGATGACCACGGCCGAGCCCTCCGGATAGAAGACGCGCGTCAGGCCTTCGACGAGTCCCAGTCCGAACCCTGTGAGGATGGAGCCGAGGATGGAACCCATGCCGCCGATGACCACCACTGCGAAGACGACGATGATGACGTCGGCGCCCATGTTCGGGTTGACCGAGTAGATCGGCGCCGCGAGCACACCCGCGAAGGCGGCGAGCCCGACGCCGAAGCCGTAGGTCAAGGTGATGAGGCGGGGGACGTTGATGCCGAATGCGCCGACCATGGTGGGATTTTCGGTCGCCGCGCGCAGGTAGGCGCCGAGCCGCGTCTTTTCGATGACGAACCATGTGGCGAGACACACCACCACCGACACCACGACGACCCAGCCGCGATAGTTCGGCAGGAACATGAAGCCGAGGTTCTGGCCACCGGTCAATTGTTTGGGCATGGCGTAGGGCAGGCCGGAAATGCCGTACTGGTTGCGGAAGATGCCGGTGATGATCAGCGCCAGGCCAAAGGTCAGCAGCAGACCGTAGAGATGGTCGAGATGGTAGAGACGTGAAATGAACACCCGCTCCAGCACGACCCCCGTCGCGCCGACGATGACGGGCACGAGAAACAGCGCGCCCCAGTAGGGGACGCCGGCATAGTTCAGCAGCATCCATGCCACGAACGCACCCATCATGTACTGGGCGCCGTGGGTGAAGTTGATGATGTTGAGGAGGCCGAAAATGATCGCAAGACCAAGGCTCAGCAGAGCGTAGAACGAGCCGTTGATCAGGCCCAGCAGCAGCTGGCCGAACAAGGCCTGCGGCGGAATACCCAGCAGTTCGAACATGTGAGGACCCTGTCTTGCACGGGGAACGACGCGCCGGGTGGCCGGCGCGTCGTCCGGGGGCAATTACTGCACGAGCGGGCAGCCGCCGTCGGCGAGCGGACGGAAGGCGTTCTCGGCCGGGATCGTCGCGACCGTCTCGTAGAGATCCCAGGGACCCTGCGAATCTTCCGGCTTCTTGACCCGGAAGAGGTACATGTCGTGGACCTTGCGACCATCGGCGCGAACGACGCCCTGGCCGAACAGCGGATCGTCGGTCGGCATTTCCTTCATCTTGGCCATCACCGCCTCCGGATCCTTCGAGCCGGCAGCCTCGACGGCCTTGAGGTAGTGGGTGACGGCGCCGTAGACGCCTGCCTGGATCATCGAGGGCTTCTTGCCGGTCTTCTCTTCGAACCGGGCCGACCATTCGCGCGTCTGGTCGTTCAGATCCCAGTAGAAGCTCTCGGTGAGGACGAGGCCCTGCGCCACGTCGAGGCCGAGCGCATGCACGTCGTTGACGAACATCAGCAGGCCGGCGAGCGCCTGGCCGCCCTGGGTGATGCCGAACTCGGATGCCTGCTTGATCGAGTTGATCGTGTCGCCGCCGGCATTGGCGAGGCCGATGACCTGCGCGCCCGAGGACTGCGCCTGGAGCAGGAAGGACGAGAAGTCGGTGCCGGGGAACGGCGTGCGGACGGCGCCGAGGACTTCGCCGCCATTGGCCGTGACCACCGCCGACGTATCGCGCTCGAGGGCGTGACCGAAGGCATAGTCGGCCGTGACGAAGAACCAGGTCTTGCCGCCGGCCGCCACCATCGCGCCGCCGGTGCCGTTGGCCAGCGCCCAGGTGTCATAGGTCCAGTGCACGGTGTTGGGCGAGCACTTCGACCCGGTCAGGTCGGACGTGGCCGCACCCGAATTCAGGAAGATCTTGTTCTTCTCGCGGGTGATGTCGTTGACGGCGAGCGCCACCGACGATGTCGGCACGTCGGCGATCACGTCGACGTTCTCGGTGTCGTACCACTGGCGGGCGATGTTGGAGCCGACGTCCGGCTTGTTCTGGTGATCGGCCGAAACCACCTCGACGGTGATGCCCTTGTCGGTGCCGAAATCCTCGGCTGCCATCTGGGCGGCGACGGCCGAGCCTTCGCCGGTGATGTCGGCATAGATGCCCGAACGATCGTTCATCACGCCGATCTTGATCGTGGTCTGGGCATAGGCCGTTCCCGCCATCAGCAGGCCGGCAAGCGATGCCACGATGAAACCTGTCTTCTTCATAGTCTTCTCCTCCTGTTTCGGCATGTTGTCATGCCGCCGTTTCTCGTTCTCAGACGCCAAGGTAGCGATGCAGCTTCTCCGTATTGGCGGCGAGGTCCTCATTGGGGATCGTGTCGATCACGCGCCCCTGCTCGACCACGTAGTGCCTGTCGGCGACCACGGCGGCGAAATGGAAGTTCTGCTCGACCAGAACGATGGTGAAGCCCTGCTGCTTGAGACGCGCGATGGTCCGCCCGATCTGCTGGACGATCACCGGCGCGAGACCTTCGGTCGGCTCGTCGAGCAGCAGGAGCTTGGCGCCGGTCCTCAGGATCCGACCGATCGCCAGCATCTGCTGTTCGCCGCCCGAGAGCTTCGTGCCCTGGCTGGACAGGCGTTCCTTGATGTTGGGAAACAGCTCGAAGATCTGCTCCACCGTGAGCCCGCCCGGCCGCACCTGCGGCGGCAGCATGAGGTTTTCCTCGACCGACAGCGACGAAAAGATCGCGCGTTCCTCCGGGCACAGCGCGATGCCCAGCCGGGCGATGGCGCGGGCGGGGAGCCGGATCGTCTCGCGGCCCTCGAACATCACCGAACCGGAGCGCTTGGCCAGGATGCCCATCACTGCCTTGAGCGTGGTGGTCTTGCCGGCGCCGTTGCGGCCAAGCAGCGTCACCACTTCGCCCTCGCGGACGTCGAAGCTGACCCCGTGCAGGATGTGGCTCTCGGAGTACCAGCCCTCCAGGCCCTCGACCTTCAGCAGCGGTTCGGCCGATGCGGCCGGCGCGGGACGACCGGCAAGTTCCACTTCAGCCATGTCCGACTCCGATATAGGCGTCGATGACGCGCGAATCCTTCGACACCGTGGCATAGTCGCCCTCGGCGAGCACCTCGCCCCGCGCCAGCACGGTGATGCGGTCGGACAGGGACGCCACGACCGACAGGTTGTGCTCGACCATGAAGATGGTGCGGTTCGCCGAGATGCGGCGGATCAGCGAGGAGATGCGATCGATGTCTTCCTGCGTCATGCCCGCCATCGGCTCGTCGAGCAGCAGCATTTCCGGATCGAGCGCCAGCGTCGTCGCAATTTCCAGAGCGCGCTTGCGGCCATAGGGAAGCTCGCCCGCCAGCGTGGCGGAAAAATCGGTCAGGCCGACGTCCTCCAGAAGCGCGGCCGCCTCGTGGTTCAATCCGGCCAGAACCTTTTCCGAGCGCCAGAAGTCGAAGCTGTCGCCACGCCGCCGTTGCAGGGCGATGCGGACGTTTTCGAGCGCCGACATCTTGGGAAACACCGCCGATATCTGAAACGAGCGCACCAACCCGAGACGGGCGATGTCGGCCGGCTGCATGGCGGTGATGTCCTGGCCGTTGTAGCGGATAACGCCGCCGGTCGGCTGAAGGAATTTGGTCAGGAGATTGAAGCAGGTGGTCTTGCCGGCGCCATTGGGTCCGATCAATGCATGGATCGTGCCGCGTCGAACCGTGAGGTCGACATTGGATACAGCGACGAAACCCTTGAATTCCTTGGTCAGGCCCGATGCCTGGAGGATGATGTCCTCGCTCATGAATGCAAGGAGCCTACCGCAACGGTGCGCTCCGCATCACGGCCGGAAGGCCGCGCGCCAAATATTCCCATTTGTCTCCTCCGGTGGCTTTTTTCGCCATTGGCCATTGACTGGCGATTGGAGTGTAACCGGCTCGGCGGCGCTTTCAATAGCGTAAATATACGTTCTTCGAGCGTTCAGCGGCAGAAGCGACCTTGCCCGGGTCACGGGCCGCACTGGTGAACGGCGCGCCGCACGGCAATGTGGGGCCGGAGCGGACGAACCCCCTCGAACCTGCCCAGCCTTCGCATCGAGACGCCAGTTCAGAGCAGCCGGTCATCCTCGGACTTCTTGTCGGCGCGGCGGCGGGTGCTGTCGGCGTCGGACTTCAGGTGCGCATCCTGCGCCGACTTGCGGACCTGATCGAAGCGGTTCTCCTCGCCTTCGTTCGGCGTGGGCTGAACGGGGGCTTTCTTCTTGAAGACGATCATCGATGTTGCTCTCGGCTCGGGTTCATCGGCGGATATGCCGGCACGCCTGTGCCGACACGTCGCGTTTCAGGTCAGGCGGCCTCACGCCGCGAGGGCGGCGGCGCAGGCTTCCGAGCCGCGCCTGTCGGGGCTGGTCTGCCCCGGCATGGTGGCCCAGCCGCCGGCTTCGACGAATTGCCGCCGGGCCGAAGCCCCCGTAATTGCCTTCAGCTCCACCAGGCGGGCTTCGGAATCCGTGGCGGCATTGAACCGCTCGACGCAGATGCTGCTGGCCAGCTCGGTGCGCGCCACATTGCCTGCCGCGGTCGCCTGATCGCGCGCCGTGCCGCCGGTCACCCAGCCGCCCCAGACGAAGCCGACGACCATGGTCGCCGCGG
>NZ_RWKW01000186.1 GCF_003970795.1 Aquibium carbonis
CAGGAGCCGCCCAGCACCGCGAGCCAGACACCGCCCGCGCCGAGCACGACGCCGAGCGCCGCCAGGAGAAGCCCGACGGCTGCCGTGAACCAGTAGCCGAACCCGCGCCGGCCGCTTTCGTCGCCCATCATGCCCTGTCCCTCCTCGAACGGAAGCGATATGCCGCAAGCGCAGCCGCCAACACCGTGGTGCGCGGCCCGCGCGCTCCGTCCATTCGCGTCAACACACGGCCAAAGGGATGGTTCCACCCCCGGCGCACGAGACCCGAGCGGGGACCCGGCCCGCGGTTCTTCCTAGCCGAAGAGCAGGGAAACCGGATGCGCGGAGAGGAGGTCGGCGAGCGGCAGATGCCCGCCCGCCCGCAGGTGCCGCCCGGTGGTCACGTCCTGCAGCGGGCGGTCCGCCAGATCGCCATCGAGCGCGACCATGGTGTCGCCCCACCAGGATGCCGGAACCTGGTCCGTGTCGAGATCGACCGCGCCGAGGACGAGGCGCGGCACGATGGTGATCGCGACGCGTTCGTTGAGCCTGCGCGCGAAGGCCATGGCATGGCGCGCGCGAAGCCCCTCGACCGTGAGAGGGTGGTAGTCGCCGTCCGAGAACAGCTCCGGCTGCGAGGCGCGAAAGGCGAGGACGCCGGCGATCAGCGCCTGTTTCCGGCGGCCGAGTCGCGCCGGCTCGCCGACGGTTTCAGCGCCCGGCGCCTCCGGGATCAGCTCGTCGAGCCGATCGGCAAGCGCCGCGAAGTTGACCGGCTGCCGGTTGTCGGGGTCGACGAGGCTGAAATCTTCCGCTTCGCTGCCCTGGTAGATGTCGGGAATTCCCGGGGCGGTGAGCTTGACCAGGGTCTGCGCGAGGCTGTTGACGCGTCCCGCCGCCGCGAAGGGATGCAGGACGGCGGAGAAGTCCGCGAGGAATTCCGGACGCGCCGGATCGAACAGCCGCCGGGCATAGGAGGCGACGGCTTCCTCGTAGTCCGCCTGGACCTCGGTCCAGCTGGTTCGCGTCTTGGCCTCGCGCAGTGCCTTTTCCAGATAGGGCAGGAAGCGCGTCTCGAGGTGAGCCAGCGCGCCAGCCGACGGCGGCCGGCCATCGCCCGGCCAGATGCCGGCGAGCGCCTGGTAGAGCAGCCACTCCGTCGAGGGTTCGGGCGCGGGGCCGTCGGGCAGCGCCACCACCGCGTCGCGGTGCATCGCGCGCCAGCGCTCGACCGAACGGCCCCAGAGAGCCGGCGCCTCCGACAGCGCATAGAGCCGTGCGCGGGCGTCCTCGCCGCGCTTGGTGTCATGGGTGGCGGTGGCCAGGAGCG
>NZ_RWKW01000187.1 GCF_003970795.1 Aquibium carbonis
CGGGTCCAACGCGTCGTGCGGCGCGGCGCCTTCAACCGCTTCGTCTGGCACGCAGCCGGTCCGGTCGCGCTCGGCCGCGACATCGTGCTCAAGCTGCGCGGACCGGAGCGGACCATGCGCGACTTCGACTGGCTCTATGGCTGGGGCATGGCCGATCCAGGGGACTGACGGAACGAACGTCGTGCGGGATGCCGGCTCTTCCGGCAGTCGCTGGCGGCGATGGGCGATGCGGAACGGCCGCCGAGGCCACGCGCGGCGGTCCAGACCCTGAAGCGCCGCGCTTCGTAGCGGCCGGCCTCATGCGTCCCTCGAGGCTTGTCCGCCGGGGTTTTTCGCCTGCGATTGCGAAGGTCGTGCGGGCTTTCGGGGCGAGACCCGTAGCTCGCCCCGAAAGCCTGCAAGGTGGTCAACAGGCGGGTGCAAGCCGATGGCGGGCGAGCCTCGAAGGACGCAAGCCCGATCGACTAGCCGCGTGGACAAACCATGCGACCGTCATCAACGAAGGTGACGTCCCTGGACGTGGTGTAGCTGGGTAGCGCGGTGGTCATCGGCGCTTTCCGGTA